>NZ_CP119391.1:1290826-1936239 GCF_031886125.1 Halomonas piscis | reverse complement strand
TCAACAAAGGTGATATAGCCATGTTGAGCCAAAGAATTGCTCACACCCTGACTGTCTTTATCCTTCTGCGACCCCACGGGAAACCGGATAGAAAGTCAATCACACGGAATCCAGCACATATGAATTTTCATGTAAATATGCCAGTATGTTATATAATTTTAAATTAGCTATATCGCAGGGGGACTGAATGGAAAAGGAAGACTTGCTGAAACAAATTGCAGAAAAAGGGTATGATGTTGGGTTTGGTGCTAAAAAACACTTAGCAACTTATGATATTATCTGCAAAGCTCCTGGCTGGATTTCATTTCTTTCAATAGCTATCGGTATCATAGCTCTAGCTACTGAGTTTGAGCTAAACTCTCTATCGTCTGCCCTTCTAATAATATTTGGTATTTCAGCTTTGTATATAGAGCCTTATCGCAATCATAAAGAGGAGTATGAGGCGGTGGGTAAGAAGCTGACTGGATACTTTCATGATTTAAAGGGGCTTTGTGCAAGGGTTGAGCATGATGCAAGTGGGTCATTAGGTGGCTACATCAATGAATTGAAAGATATTGATAGAGAGTTCCAAGGGGTGGCTATTAGTAAGCAGATTTTTATCAGCGATGCATATGCTCACTATAAGTTCTTTTGGCAAATGCAGACAAGCTGGATAGAACAATACAGGTCATTTTCTTTCTGGAGAGATAAAATACCTCTTTCTGCTTACGTGGCTTGTGTGCTTATCTTAATGAGCCTTTTAGCTATCCTGTTTGAAGTTTGCTGATGAGTAGTAAGTTGTTTTCTCAGTTTCGTGAAAATTTATCCGTCAAAAATGCTGAGAGTATTTCGACGAGCTATAAGAGAATAACAAAGTCGCTTAATAAGAGGTTCTGGGATACAGATTCAGATTTTGTCCACTGTCGTCAAGTTGGCTCATACGGACGTTACACCGCAATCAATGGTGTAAGTGATCTGGATATGATATTCGAATTGCCTTGGTCACTTCATGATGAAGTGCAAGGGTATTCTGGAAATAAACAATACAAGCTTCTCTCAAAAGTATGCAATGCTTTAAAAGATACGTATAGAAACTCAGATATAAAGGTCGATGGGCAAATTGTTGCAGTAAAGTTTACTAAAGGTCATGTTATTGAGTTGGTTCCAGCATTCCGGTATGCCAACGGAAGTTATAAGTATCCAGACACAGGAGACGGGGGGAGGTGGCGAGAGTGTGACCCTGTTGCAGAGCAGATAAAAATGAAAGAGGTGAATGATTCAAAGAACAAAAACTTGAGGGTGTTGTGTAAGATGGTTCGTGCATGGAAAAACGAGCATGGTGTGCCAATGAGTGGCATACTAGTAGATACTTTAGGCTATCATTTTATTCGATCTACTAGTGATTATGATTCTTCTTCTTATAGCTCATACAAACACATGGTTCGTGATTTTTTCGGTTTTTTAGTCGATCAAGACCAAGATAAAGAATACTGGAGAGCACCAGGTAGTGGTTCTCATGTGTATAAAAAGGCAAATTTTCATCCGAAAGCCAAAAAAGCTTTAAGGCGGTGTGAGGAAGCTCTTGATGATGACAGTCCTGACAAAAAGTGGCGAGCTGTTTTTGGTAGGTCGTTTCCTCTTGAGAGTAATTTAACGGAAAATGTGGAAAAATCGGATCGTGCTGTTTCTTACACTGATACCGAGCAATTCATAGAGGACCTGTTTCCGGTTAATATTAAGTATAAAATTGTCATTGATTGTGAGATAAATGCGGAAGGATTGCTCAAAGAGAAGCTGTCAAAAGTTTTTGATTTTAAGATACCTACCGGAAAAAGATTGAATTTCTATGTTAAATGTATTGACAAAATCCCTAAGTCCGTTACCTATTATTGGAAAGTAAGAAATAAAGGAGAGTGGGCTGTAGCAAGAGATCAGATACGGGGGCAGATAAGACAAGGTAATGCAGATGGTAAGCATAGTGAGAGCACTTCCTTTTCTGGCGATCACTTTGTAGAGTGTTATGCTGTAGTCGAAGGTGTATGTGTGGCAAGAGATAAGATAAAGGTTCCTATTTGATTTTTATTTTAAATGGATGTTTATGGCGGGGCAGATGAAATGAGGGTTGATGAAATTTTGTTGTCAGATTTTATTAGTCCTGCCCTTTTGGGAAGCCATCGGGCTTCTGTGGTTTCTGGGTTTTTGAACCGCTATAGATTCGGCTTGTTCCCTAAAAATTATAAGGTTGTATTTTTCGGGCTTTCAGATGTAATGGAGCAGTCGAGATTTATTGATGAATATGCTTTGAATAATATAGGTCTGCATTCCTCTGATGTTTCTAGGGGGCGTTAACAATTAGGCCAGCCATATGGCGGCTGACACGAGGCAGAGGAGTGACTGGTAGTTTCTTGCCAGTCGCTCATAGCGTGTAGATAACCGCCGGAACTTCTTGATTTTCTGAAAGAACCTCTCCACCAGATTGCGATCTTGGTAACAGTGCCAGTCTACTTCAATGCTGACGAATCCCCACGAATATGTTGCTACTCGCCGCATAGGCTCTGCTCCCTGACTTCCTCGCGAAGTCGTGCTCGGAGGGTTGTCCAAGCAGGCCAAGGCACGGCGTCGGGTTGATGACGACGAAGACATTCCAAGCCCAGGCGCCACACGGAAAGCACGCTCCGGTGCCGGATACTGTTGCTCTGATAGCGCCGCTGTTGCCCCCGGGCTCGGACATCCAGGCCGGCCACCATCATGGCCACGTTCGCCAACATGGCGATCAGCAGCAGGACCTCGATGCGCTTGCCCTGGCGAGACTGATGCATGCCGAAGCCCAGCCCGAACAAGGGACTTTTGACATCGCGGAACCCTTCCTCAATCTGCATGCGCTGTCGGTAGATCGTTACCACTTTATTCGCCAGCGTTGAGCGGTCCGGCAGATTGCTGACCAGCACCCAGGGCTCCTGCTGACGCCGGGCGATCGTCCGGCTGCCGCCGTCCCGAGAGATCCGGCCTTGTTTATTGCGATGCTTACGTCCCCGTGGCGGTCGATAATAGAGCACCATCTGAGCGCGGAACGGATGGTTTTCGGCGATCCGGACGGAGCCCCACGCCTGCGGTTCCGATGTCGCGTGTTGAAACAGGGTCTTCACGGGTTGCCATGCTTCGCCTGACGCCTGGTAACGGGCGGGCTGACGGACCCGTCCAACGATATACCAGCCGCGCGCTTCAACGGCCCGAAACCACGGGTTACGAAAGCCGGCATCGGTCACCAGGATCGGCGTGGCCTTGTCGGGCAGGATCCTTGCCAGCGCATCCAGCAGATAGGCTTCACAGTATGGGCATCCTTCCTTGTGATGAACCTTCTCGAAGATGGGCAGCGATCGCCCGGCGAAGGGCACCGCCGCACGCAGCAGGAAATGCCTGCCGCGGTCATCAATCGGCGACCAGTCCACCAGAATCAGTGGGCGCGTTGTATGGCCGATCAGCAGCGAGGCCATGAGCCAATAGAACAGCGGTCGTTCCTGATGAAGGTGAGGGTTGCCTAATAGTCGATCGACTCGTTTGATGGCGTGCTTGGCATCCGTCGAGCTCGGCAACGCACGGCCAATGGCCGTTAATCCCAGACGTCGCTCGCCCAGCAGAGCGCCAACGGTATCGAGGACGGTCTGTAGCCGCTTGGCATGGATCACGGAGAGTGAAGACGTCAGCAAGTTATGCAAGAATCGAGGGGCCTGCATGGGTCTCCTTCGCATGTTGTTGTGTGTCGTAACTCACAACATGCATGACTCATGCAGGCTTTTTCAATCCTATCATGCTGATTTTATTACCCATTTCATGGGGATTCCTCAGACTTCAATGCGCGCCAAACGATTCTTTTTCGGAGGAATCACCGGCTCGGCACCTGCGGCCTGAATCATGTCCCGCAGAGCAGTGGAGTCATACCCCTTGTCGCCCAGCACCGCTTGCGGGGAAAAACCTTCCAGTAGAGCGGGAGCAGCACCATACTCCGACGCCTGGCCCGGTGTGAGAACCAATCGTACTGGGTTACCTAACGCATCGACTGCGGCATGAATTTTGGTGCTCAATCCGCCTCGAGATTTGCCCATGGCTTCGACGTCTTGCGTGTTTTTTTTGACGCTCCATGCTGGTGCACCCTGACGATGCTACCGTCGATCATCAGCTGCTCTAGATCGGGATCGTCGGCTACTGTGTCAAAAATACGCTGCCAAACGCCCTTTCGTGACCAACGGTTATACCGCATGTAGACGGTGTGCCAGCGCCCAAAAGATTCGGGAAGATCACGCCACGGGGCGCCGGTCCGAGCGATCCAGAGCACGGCTTCCACGAACAGGCGATTGTCCTTGGCAGTTACCCCACAGTCTGAGGCTTTGCCGGGGAGCAGGTGCTCGATTCGCTCCCACTGATCATCGCGTAACTTCAACCGACTCATGGCCCACCAAAATCTATGAATACTAAATCAGTTTAAACGAAACTAATGATTGTTAACACACCCTAGCTTTCTTGGCCTAGTGTTACTTGATCGATCTAATGAAAATCTTGACTTAGTTGTATTCAATGAAGTTGGTGGTGTTATCACTGAAAATAAAAAGAAGCTTCTTGATGAGTCACTACGGTTGTGCAGGCTTGGGGTAAGTTTAATCACAGTGTTCTCTGACAGGCATGATTTTGCCGAGGTGGCTGACCAAATAGCATGGGGCACTAAAGTATGGATAGCCAATGAGCCCGATCACATGATTCATTACGATGATAAGCCTGTGATACAGGCACGGTAGTCGAGTTCTGGATGGATGCAAAGGGAGAAGGAGACTTATGAAGTTTTATGGAAACAAGGTCAACGGCTCATACCTTCGTGATGTGTTGCCATCGAGTGATGACGATGTTGAGCTTGTGAAGGCAGCTATTGCCTATGGGAGCGATGCAACCACTCTGATCGAAAATTGTTTGAAAAATAAGCTTCGCCTAGATGTCTGGATGCGGTATGACCATACTGTTCCAGTGTCGCCAAACTTACTAAGAAAGTTGTTGGAAAATGTAGGGAATAATATTTTCTGTAACTTAGTTCCTGATGTTCTTCACTCTAAAGTGATTTGGTGGAAGGGGTATGGAGCTTATATCGGTTCAGCTAACCTGACAGGGCGGGCTTGGCTTACCAATATTGAGTTTGGAGTGTTTCTTAGTGAAGAAGAGCTATCTGCCGATGACTCATTAGGCCAGTTAGAGTTGTTTTTTGAGAATTTGTCTACGTATGAGGAAATATTCCCACTGACGGAAGAGGTTATCCTAGAGCAAGAAGCTCTATACGAGATGAGAAGAAGTCAGTTGCGACAAATTGACGAGGCCAGCCTGAAGAAGAGGAAGCATGGAGTATGGGAAGGTCCAGCGACTCATACGACCCCTGAGAAAGCCTATGATGCCCACAGAACCCGCTTTATCAGGGAGTGGGGCGATGGACTATCTTATCTCCGAAACATCGCCAGACAGGCTCCACAGTATCGTCCTGCATGGCTCAACGAGAGTGTTCCCGCAGAGTGGCAGGCTGATCAATTCTTACATGCCTACTATTACAATGAAGTGAAGGATGGTGCAAAGCATCCCTACGAAGACTTCCATGCCCAAAATAAGGCAGATCCAGCGAAAGCCTTAGAGGCTGGCTTGAAGTGGTGGTCACGACTGCCAGAGCCCCCATCCGATGAAGACCATAACTGCCATGAGAGAGCTCCTGTAATCCATGAGTTGCTGTCAAAAGAGAACATAGGCGACTTAACGGTTGAGGGCTTTGCTGAGATCTGCAAAGCGAACCACTCCACCGCTGACCACGTTAAACGTATGCGGTTGGAGACATTGGGTATTGACGAGGCTCGTGTTCCAATGGAACAGCGGGTTGAAGCCTTTGCTGAATGGTTGTGGGCAAGGAAGAATCAGTCAGGCCAAACCATTAAAGACTTGCTGGTTTATGTCATGGATACAGGTAAACCCGAAGATATTGTAGATAGGCTATTTGAGGCAGCATATAGCGAGAAGCGGAAGTTTCCCCATTTTGGTATCAACCAGATATCCGAAATGACTGGTTGGGCAAGACCAGAGCTTTGTCCGCCTCGAAATGGTAGAACGAGTAAGGGGCTACGAGCTCTTGGGTATGATGTTAAAATACATTAGTGAAAAAAAGCCCCGCACTTGCGGGGCTAAATATTAAGTTTCGTATGATTTTAACTCTTCAATTAGCTGCCTGATATTATCTTTGTATCCTTTCTCAGCAGCCTCCCTTTCAATCAAGTGGTAAGGCCAGAAGAAGTTGTAATTAGTGATTTCACCATCGCCAACGATTACTTCTGAATATACTACTTCGTTATCTGGATTTTTAAGTGTGTATTCGACAGCTAGGTTCCTAGTTAGCTCGCCTAGTCCAAGATCAAGCCCAAGTCCCCAATTGTCGCTGTCAACAAGTTTGGCATCCAGCACGTAACCCTCACCTAAAAGGCCAGCATTATCTAAGCTTTGTCTCAGGAATTCTTTGAATTCATCATCATCAAGGTTTGGGTTTGTTTTGAATGACAATGTAATAACACTCATGCCGGGGAATTCACTAACTTCTCCCAGTGAGACCGAATCTGACAGTGCGGAGCCTGCCTGCTCTGTGCTTGTTTCGTTGTAGACAACATTCTCTTCTCTAGGAGCCCCTGTTACGGTCATACATCCCGCGAGAAGCATCATGCTAAATAAGGATATTGCTATTCTAATCATTGCCTGTTCCCAACGTTTTCCGTTTTTATAGACGTTTTCCCTAGCTCCTTGTCCTCAAAGAAAGGTTAAATTAGGTCATAATATGATTAGGGTCAATTTCAAGATTCATGATTAACCTAAAGTAGAATCTATAGCATTAGAAGATGGCTTGAGCTCTCTTGGTGGGAGACGGCCAGCCATCAATGTGCAGAGTTGTCCCTGTGGTCCTGAAGCCAGAGTTGTTCCTTAGGTAAGTGGACAAGAGGTTTTTTAAAAAAATGATCTAAAATCATGGGTTTATGGTTAGACAACTTAAGTTTTGGATGTTGTCATGACCACCGGGGCCACGGTCAACGCCCTGGCGCTGGCCGCTCGCCAAGCCGGCGCCCGGGAAGTGGAGGTCTATGCGCTGGCGCGCACATCGCTCGGCGCGTCCTGATACCATGGCCTTTTGTCCGGCGGAGCCTTCCATGAACCACGCCTTTAGCGCCTTATCGCCGTCCGTCGTCATGGCGGCCATCGAGTCGGTCGGTGTGTACCCGGCCGGCGAACCCTTTGCGCTGAACAGCTACGAAAACCGCGTGCTGATGTTCGGCGACGATGAAGGCAAGCGCTGGGTGGTCAAGTTCTACCGCCCGGGGCGCTGGAGCGCAGACGTCATTCAGGAAGAGCACGACTACTTGCTCGAGCTTCGCGCCGCTGGCGTCAGCGTGGCGGCGCCGGTGCGCCTGGCCGGCGGGAAAACGCTGCACCGGTTCGACGGCTTTGCCTTCGCGCTGTTTCCCCAGCAGCCGGGGCAGGCGCCGGAGCTTGACAACCCCGCCCACCTGTTTGCGCTGGGCGGGCTTATCGGACGGTTGCACCACGTTGCCGGCCGCAGCGTCTTCAGCCATCGGCCGCAGCTTTCTCCGGCGGCGGATATTGCCCGGGCCAGCGCCGAGGTGCTGGCCGGCGGCTGGCTGGGCAAGCAGCAGCGGCGCGCCTACGAGGCAATAACCACCCGTTTGGTGAAGGCGCTTGAAGATTATTCCATGCCGGCGCTGACGCGCTGTCACGGCGACTGCCATCTGGGCAATATCCTCGGGCGCGACGAGGCTTTTACCCTGGTGGACTTCGATGACTGCCTGATGGCGCCGGCTATCCACGATATCTGGATGCTGCTGCCCACCGGGGATCCCGACGCCTGGCGCGCCCAGCTGAGCGAAATCAGCGAAGGCTACGAAGAAGAGCGGGCGTTTCCCCACGAGCAGCTTGAGCTGATCGAGCCGCTGCGCAGCCACCGCATGGTGCGCCACAGCGCCTGGCTGGCAGCGCGCTGGGAAGATCCCGCTTTCCCCCGGGCTTTCCCCTGGCTTGGCGAGAGCGGCTATTGGGATGAGCATATCCGCCAGCTGGAGCAGCAGCGGGTACGGCTGGAGTCAACGCGCTGGCTCGCCTGAAGGCAGGCGAGCCGGGGGAAGCAGAAACAGGAGTGCCGATTCCACGCGGCTAAGGCAACGGGCCGCTCAGTCCTCGGCGCTCTGGCTGTCTTCGGGGTCGGGCCGCTCTGAAGGAATGGGGTTGGCCACGCCCTCGCCGCTGGCCTCGCGGCGCTGCTTGTTGATTTCTTCCGAGGGGTTGGCCTGCTCGGTGATATCAAGCGGCGCGCCCAGGGTCAGGGCAAAGGCGTGCCCGGCGGGCAGGCGGCAGTCGTTGCCTTCGCAGTGAATACCGTACTGGCCGTCGCTGTCGTAGGCCGAAGCCTCGATTTCGCCGGAAAAAATCGAGCTTGCGGCGCTGTCGGTTTCGATGCAGGTGACGTCGTGGGCGGTGATACGCATGCGGTCATCGTCGCGCTGGGCATCGCCGACGATGACGCAGTATTCGGGCAGGGTGGCCGAGGCCTGGCTAATATCAGCCGGCCTTAATAAAATACCTTCCTGGCGGGACTCGCCGCCGGCAAAGCTGATGGTATCGACGACTTCAACCCCCACGGTGGCGTCAGCGGGCAGGCTGAGCGTGGCGGCGAAGGCGCCGGCCGGCGCGGCCAGCAGCGCCGCTAGCAGAACGCTGGCGCCCGCGCGGGCGGAGAAGAAAGGCATGTTGGTGGAAGGCATGGCAGTGTCTCGCGTATTGGGTAGCTACGAAGTGACGGGTCGATAATGCGGGTGATTATATCACAGCATGAGATGTTGCCGATGGCCCGGCGCCCCCCCCGGGCGAGCCACCCGGATGCCATCTTCAGGACAACATTGCCGTCTGCCTGCTGTATAGTCTTGCCCGTTCCCGGCGTGTTCGCCAGGCCGGCGCCCCGGGATGACACACGCCAAATAAGCAACGAGGCCCTATTGATGACCGATGAGACCGATGACATTGCCCGGCACTACCGCCAGATCATGGCGCTGCTGGGAGAAGACCCTGACCGCGAAGGGCTCAGGGACACCCCTGAACGCACGGCCAAGGCCATGCAGTTCTTGACCGCGGGCTATCATCAGACGCTTGAAGAGATAGTCAACGGCGCGGTGTTCGACTCCCAGAGCGACGAAATGGTGCTGGTCAAGGATATTGAGCTCTATTCCATCTGCGAGCACCATTTGCTGCCGTTTATCGGCAAGTGTCACGTGGCCTATATGCCCAACGGCAAGGTGCTGGGACTCTCCAAGTTCGCCCGGATTACCGATATGTTCGCCCGTCGCCTGCAAATCCAGGAAAACCTGACGCTACAGATTGCCGAAGCGGTTCAGGAGGTGACCGCAGCCCGCGGCGTGGCGGTGGTGATCGAAGCCCAGCACCTGTGCATGATGATGCGCGGCGTGGAAAAGCAGAACTCGAGCATGTCGTCATCGGTGATGCTCGGCGCCTTCCGCAGCAACCAGTCCACTCGCCAGGAGTTCTTGACGCTGATCAGCTGAGTAGTGGCGGGCCGGTTTTTTTGGTCATGAGGGGTATTTCGTCTTAGCATGAAGGCGACGGTCTTTCATGCCTAACGCCACGATCTGGTCTGGAGCACTCATGGAATCGCTAAAAGAGACCCAGCTTTACTGTCCCTTTGCCTACATTGACGGCAGCTGGGTAGCCGCTGACAGCGGCGAGCAAATCAGCGTCTACAACCCGGCCACCGGGGATATCATCGGCAACGTGCCGCGCCTTGGCGAAGACGAAACCCGGCGCGCCATCGACGCCGCCGACGCCGCCATGCCCGCCTGGAGCGGCATGACGGCCCTGGAGCGCGGCGATCTGCTGCTCAAGTGGTACGAGCTGATGCTCGAGCACCAGCAGGACCTGGCCATGCTGATGACCCACGAGCAGGGCAAGCCGCTCAAGGAAGCCGAGGGCGAGATTGCCTACGCGGCAAGCTTTCTGCGCTGGTTCGCCGAAGAGGGGCGGCGCGCCTACGGCGAAACCGTTCCCGCGGCCAAGGCCAATCAGCGCATTGTGGTGACCAAGCAGCCGGTGGGCGTGGTGGGGGCCATCACCCCGTGGAACTTCCCCGCGGCGATGATCACGCGCAAGGCCGCCGCGGCCCTGGCGGCGGGCTGTACCATTGTGATCAAGCCTGCCAGCCAGACGCCGTTTTCGGCCACGGCTCTGGCGCTGCTGGCCGAGCGCGCGGGCATCCCCCGGGGCGTCTTCAACGTAGTGCCCGGCAGCGCCGGTGATATCGGTCGGGCGCTGACCCATTCGCCCAAGGTGCGCAAGATTACCTTCACCGGCTCTACCGAGGTCGGCAGCCAGCTGATGACCCAGGCCGCCGAACACGTGCAGAAAATTTCTCTGGAGCTCGGCGGCAACGCGCCCTTTATCGTCTTTGAAGACGCCGATCTGGACGCCGCCGTGGAAGGTGCCATGGCCGCCAAGTTCCGCAACACCGGGCAAACCTGCATCTGCACCAATCGCTTTCTGGTGCAGACAAGCGTGGTCAACGCTTTCTGCGAAAAGCTCGCGGTGGCCATGAACAGCGAACTCCACGTGGGCGACGGCGAGGAACCCAGCAACAACATCGGCCCGCTGATCGACGAGGCGGCGGTCTCCAAGGTCACCGAGCACGTTCAGGACGCCGTGGACAAGGGCGCCGAGCTGTTGCTGGGCGGCCATCCGCATCCGCTGGGGGGCAACTTTTTCTCGCCGACGCTGATCAGCGCGGCCAGCTCGGACATGCGCGTGGCCGAGGAAGAAACCTTCGGCCCGCTGGCGGCGGTCTTTCCCTTCGATGACGAGGAAACCGCCGTGGCCATGGCCAACGATACCCGCTACGGCCTGGCCTCGTATTTCTATTCCCGGGACCTGGCGCGCACCTGGCGGGTGGCCGACGCGCTGGAGTACGGCATGGTGGGGATCAACACCGGGGCGATCTCCAACGCCGCCGCGCCCTTTGGCGGCATGAAAGCTTCGGGACTGGGGCGCGAAGGCGGCCACCAGGGCCTGGAGGAGTACCTCGAAACCAAGTACCTGTGCATGGACATCAGCTAACGCCGAATCATCCGGGTACAACCCCGGCGGACTGCGCGGCCGCCGGGGTTTTTTTACGGCTGGGCGTCAGTGACGGCCTGGCGTACCGGTGGCGGAAGGACAGCCGCGAAAGATCAGTGACGAAAGTGGCGCATGCCGGTGAACACCATGGCAATGCCGGCCTCGTTGGCGGCGTCGATGACTTCCTGGTCGCGCACCGAGCCGCCGGGCTGAATGACGGCGGTGATGCCGGCTTCGCTGGCGGCGTCGATGCCGTCGCGGAAGGGGAAGAAGGCGTCCGAGGCCATCACCGAGCCCGGCACCGGCAGGGCCTCGTCCGCGGCCTTGATGCCGGCGATTTTGGCCGAATAGACGCGGCTCATCTGCCCCGCGCCCACGCCCACGGTCTGGCCTTGGCTGGCGTAGACGATGGCGTTGGACTTGACAAACTTGGCCACCCGCCAGGCAAAGAGCAGATCATCAAGCTCCTGCTCCGACGGCGCGCGCTCGCTGACCACTCTGAGGTCGTTCCGGCTTACCGTGCCGCTGTCGCGCTCCTGCACCAGAAGCCCGCCGTTGACGCGCTTGTAGTCAAGCGCCGGCGCTGCCTGGCCGCCCGGCCAGCCGGCGCCGGCGCCGGCGTCGAGCAGGCGCACGTTGGGCTTCTTCGCGACGATGGCCGCGGCGTCGTCGTCGATCCCCGGGGCGATGATCACCTCGACGAACTGGCGGTCGATGATACGCCGCGCCGTTTCGGCGTCGAGCGTCACGTTGAACGCAATAATGCCGCCGAAGGCGCTGGTAGGATCGGTGGCAAAGGCGCGATCGTAGGCTTCGGCCGCGTTTTGGCCCACGGCCGCGCCGCAGGGGTTGGCGTGCTTGACGATCACGCAGGCGGTGTCGTCAAAGGCCTTCACGCACTCAAAGGCAGCGTCGGTGTCGGCGATGTTGTTGAACGACAGCGGCTTGCCCTGGCGGCTTTGCGCGGTGGCCACCCCGGGCTGTAAGGCCTCGGGCTCGACGTAGAAGGCGGCGTTCTGGTGGGGGTTCTCGCCGTAGCGCATGTCCTGCTTTTTGGCCAGCTGCAGGTTGAAGGTGCGCGGGAAGTTGGCGTCCTCGGCGCTCACCCGGCGGCCCAGGTAGTCGGCGATGGCGCCGTCGTAGCCCGCCGAGTGCTCGAACGCCTTGACCGCGAGGTCAAAGCGCGCGATGGCGCCGATGCTGCCGTTTCGAGCGGCCAGCTCGTCCAGCACTCGGGGATAGTCGCCGGCGTTGACCACCACGGTAGTGTGGGCGTGGTTCTTGGCGCAGGCGCGCAGCATGGCCGGCCCGCCGATGTCGATGTTTTCGACGGCGTCTTCGAGCGTGCACTCGGGGTTGGCGACGGTGTCGGCAAAGGGGTAGAGGTTGACCACCACCATGTCGATGGGCGCAATATCGTTTTCCGCCATGACCGCGTCGTCCTGCCCCCGGCGGGCAAGAATGCCGCCGTGGATTTTGGGATGCAGGGTCTTGACCCGCCCGTCCATGATTTCCGGAAAGCCGGTGTGTTCGGAAACCTCTCTGACCGGGAGGTCGTTTTCCTTGAGCAGCCGGAAGGTGCCGCCGGTGGACAAAAGCTCGACGCCGTGCTCGCGCAGGCCGCGGGCAAAGTCGACGATGCCGGTTTTATCGGAGACGCTCAGCAGAGCGCGGCGAACGGGGGACGCGGTAGTAGCCATCACACTCTCGTAGGCAGTGGGTCTGATAGAAAACAGCAAAGCCTGAGCCTGAAGGCTCAGGGTGCGCTGTCGATAAGTCCGTAATGCTTGAGCTTCTTGCGCAGGGTGCCGCGGTTCAGCCCCAGCACCTTGGCAGCGCGGGTCTGGTTGCCGTGAGTATACTCCAGCACGGCGGCCAGCAAGGGCGTTTCCACCTCGGCCATGACCATGGCGTAAAGGTCGCTGGTTTCGCCGCCGTCAAGGTGCTCGAAATAGCGCCGCATGGAGGCTTCCACGGCGTCGCGCAGGGGTTTGGGCGGCGCCTCTGGCGGCGTTTTGTCGAGCGCGGCGGTGTCCGGGCGGGTGGGCATCGGGTTGCGATCCGTCATGCGGCGTGGCCTCCTTTGGCTGACAGGCGTACGGCGGCATCCGGCACCGTTAAAGTCTCCATCCAGGCAAACTGCGCCGCCGGGGTCTCCAGGGCGTTGAACTGCTGTTTCAGGGCGCGCTGCTGCGCCGGCGTAAAGCGCGTATCGGCGGCGAGGTACCAGCCCAGGTGCTTGCGCGCGATGCGCACGCCCATGTAGTCGCCGTAAAATGCGTGCAGCGCGGCCAGGTGTTCGCCCAGTACCCGGGCGCGCTCGCCGGGCGTGGGGGCGGCCAGCGGCGTGCCGTGGTCGAGATAGTGGTTGATCTGCTGAAATATCCAGGGGTTGCCCTGGGCGCCGCGGCCGATCATCAGCGCGTCGGCTCGGGTGTAGTCCAGCACTTGGGCCGCTTTTTCGGGGGTATCGATATCGCCGTTGGCAAATACCGGCAGCCCCACCCGGGACTTCACCGCGGCGATGGTGTCGTATTCGGCCTCTCCCGCGTAGCGCTGCTGGCGGTGGCGGCCGTGCACGGCAAGCGCCCGGATGCCGGCGTCTTCGGCGATGCCTGCCACGCGCACGGCGTTGTTGCTGTCGGCGCACCAGCCGGTACGGATTTTCAGCGTCACCGGGATATCTACCGCGGCCACCACGGCGTTGACGATCTCGGCGACCAGGCGCTCGTCGCGCATCAGCGCGGAGCCGGCGGCCTTGTTGCAGACTTTTTTCGCCGGGCAGCCCATGTTGATGTCGATGACTTCGGCCCCAAGCTCGGCGTTCAGGCGGGCGGCCTTGGCGAGCATCTCGGCGTCGCCGCCGGCAATCTGCACCACCCGAGGGGCGGGCTCGCCGCTATGATCCATGCGCTGGCGGGACTTGCGCGTGTGCCACAGCGAGGGATCGGACGTGACCATTTCCCCCACTACCCAGCCGGCACCCAGCCGCCGGCACAGCTGGCGGAAGGGGCGGTCGGTGACGCCGGCCATGGGTGCCAGCAGCGTGCGGTTGGGCAGCGTATAGGGGCCGATGGAGACAGAAGTCAAAGGTGGTGTCATAGTCGATCCGCGCGTTTACTCCGGGCGTATGCCGGTCAGGCGCACCCAGCCTTCGCGGTGCGCCGGCTCGTCCATGATAAGCCCTTGGGCCCGGTAGGCGTCGAGCACTTCGTCGGCCTGGTGCTCGAGAATGCCCGACAGCGCCAGTCGGCCGCCGGCGGCCACGCGCCCGGCAACGGCCGGGGCCAGCTCCACCAGCGGACCGGCGAGGATGTTGGCCACCACGACGGGGTAGCCGGTCTCGGGGTGCTCAAGGTCGAGCGCCTCGGGGTAGTAAAGCGCCAGGTCGGCGTCCCTTACGGCGTTGCGTTCGGCGTTGTCGCGGCTGGCCTGGAGCGCCTGGGGGTCGATATCGGTGCCCGTGGCGCGGCGCGCGCCGAGTTTCAGCGCGGCGATGGCCAAAATCCCCGAGCCGCAGCCCACGTCCAGCACCCGGGCGCCGGCAAGCTCGCCGGCCACGGCCAGCTCGTCCAGCCAGCCAAGGCACAGCGCCGTGGTGGGGTGGGTGCCGGTACCGAAGGCAAGGCCGGGGTCGAGGATCAGGTTGACCGCATCCGACGCCGGCGGTTCGTGCCAGCTGGGCACGATCCACAGCCGCTCGCCCATCCTGAGCGGCTCGAAGGCGTCCATCCACTCGCGCTCCCAGTCGCGGTCGGCCACCAGCTCGTAGTCGATCGCGGGGCAGGGCTCGCCGGGCAGCCGCTCGGCCCAGGCGGCGTGAATGCGCTCGAGCATGGCGCTCACGCCTTCCAGGTCATCGTAAAGGCCAGTGAGCACGGTGTCCTGCCACAGCGGCGTCGTGCCGCGCTCGGGCTCGAACACCGGGTCGTCGTCGGCGTCCTGCAGGCTGATGGCGGTGGCGCCTTCGTCGAGCAGCAGCTCCTCGAGCTGTTCGGCGTGCTCCGGGGGAACGTGGGCTTTAAGCTGTAGCCAGGGCATGGGGGCTCCGCACGGTGGGGGAAAAACGCGGGGCAGTCGGTGGCTCCCCGCGGCGTGTGCTAACCGAGCGTCAGGATTCCAGCTTCTTTTCCAGGTAGTGGATGGTGACTTCGCCCTGGCGGAAGTAGCTGTCCCGCACCAGATCCTTGTGCAGGTCGATGTTGGTCTTGATGCCTTCCACCAGCAGCTCGTCCAGGGCGTTGCGCATCCGCGTCAGGGCAATGTCGCGATCTTCGCCCCAGGTGATCAGCTTGCCGATCAGCGAGTCGTAGTGGGGCGGTACGCTGTAGCCGGTGTACATGTGCGAGTCCATGCGTACGCCAAGGCCGCCCGGCGGGTGAAACAGCGTGACCCGGCCCGGCGAGGGCATGAAGGTGCGGGCGTCTTCGGCGTTGATGCGGCATTCGAAGGCGTGGCCGTCGAGCTTGACGTCATCCTGGGTGATGGAAAGCGGCCAGCCCGAGGCAATGCGCAGCTGTTCCTTGACAATGTCCACGCCGGTGACCATTTCCGTGACCGGATGCTCGACCTGTACCCGGGTGTTCATCTCGATAAAGAAGAACTCGCCGTTTTCGTAGAGAAACTCGAAGGTGCCGGCGCCGCGGTAGTTGATGTCGATGCAGGCGTTGCGGCAGGCCTCGAGCACCTGCGCCCGGGCGTCGGGGTCGATGCCCGGCGCCGGCGCTTCTTCCAGCACCTTCTGGTGGCGGCGCTGCAGCGAGCAGTCGCGATCATAGAGGTGGATGGCGTTGCCCTGGCCGTCGGCCAGTACCTGAACCTCGACGTGGCGCGGCTTTTCCAGGAACTTTTCCATATAGACCGTGCCGTCGCCGAACGCCGAGTGCGCCTCGGTGCGGGTGATGCTGATGGCCGACAGCAGGTAGCCTTCGGTGTGCACCACGCGCATACCGCGCCCGCCGCCGCCGGAAGCGGCCTTGATGATGACCGGATAGCCGATGCGCCGGGCAGTGGCCAGGTTGGTATCGTCGTCGTCGCCAAGCGGCCCGTTGGAGCCGGGCACGGTGGGCACGCCGGCGGCCTTCATCGCCCTGATGGCGCTGACCTTGTCGCCCATCAGGCGGATGGTCTCCGCCCGGGGGCCGATGAATCGAAAGCCCGAGCGCTCGACCTGCTCGGCAAAATCGGCGTTTTCCGACAGGAAGCCGTAGCCGGGATGAATGGCGCTTGCGTCGGTGACTTCGGCGGCGCTGATAAGCGCGGGGATATGCAGATACGACTGGGCCGACGGCGCCGGGCCAATGCATACCACCTCGTCGGCCAGGCGCACGTGCATGAGCTCGCGATCGGCCTGGGAGTGCACCGCGACCGTCTTGATGCCCAGCTCCTTGCACGCGCGCAGGATGCGCAGGGCGATTTCGCCGCGGTTGGCGATCAGTACCTTGTCCAGCATGGGAGGTTCCACCCGTGTCGAAAATGAATGATCAGGCGATGATGACCATGGGCTGATCGAACTCGACCGGCTCGCCGTCTTCCACCAGAATGGCTTCGATGACGCCGTCACGGTCGGCTTCGATCTGGTTCATCATCTTCATGGCTTCGACGATGCACACGGTTTCGCCTTTCTTCACGCTGGCGCCCACTTCGACAAAGGGCGTGGCGCCCGGCGCCGGGCTGCGGTAGAAGGTGCCGACCATGGGCGAGCTGACCGCCTCGCCGCGGTAGGTCGGCGCCGCCGGCGCTTCTTCCGGCGTCGGCGTGGCGGTGCCGGGCGCGGCGGGGTCGGGCGCCTGGGTGGGATACGGGTGGGGGGCAAACTGGGCCATGGGCTGGGGGGCGTAGGGAGTGCCGTCGGGGTGGCGGCTGATGCGTACCGACTCTTCGCCTTCCTGAATCTCGATCTCGCTGATGTTGGACTCTTCCAGCAGCTCGATCAGCTTTTTGACTTTACGAATATCCATGCGGGGGTTCCATACTCTTTGAAAATGAAAACGACAAAAGGCGTAAGCGATATAGTTCCCGGACACCGGCGGCGCGCAGCGGTGCCGCACCCGGGCAAAACGGACATGGCGGACGGCGGCGTTTAAGTAGCGCCTGCGGGGCGCGCTCAAACGGCGCAGCACGCACGCCTGGCAGGCGTTACCTGCCGCAGTAAACCTGAAAGCAAAAAACCGAGAACGCGGCACGTTGGTGAACGTTGCGGCTGTGTTGGCGCCCCAAACCGCGCACCGGGCTCGCGTGCAGGCGAAGTTTGCCGAAAAAAAGGCAGCCTGTCTAGCGCTGCCGAACGCCGGCCGGATGGCAAAAGCGCACCGGCCGGCAGGCGAGCAGGCGGGCAGGCTTAGCCGGCGCGGCTATCGAGCCACTGGCCCAGCTTTTCCAGATGGGCGCTGAACTGGTCGGCGTTCACCTCGCCCTGGATGCGCGCCTGGGCAATTTCCTTGCCGTCGGCAAAGAACAGAAGGCTCGGCGGGCCGAACAGGTCAAAGGCTTCCAGCAGCTCCCGGGTGCTGTCATCGGTCTCGGTGACGTCGGCCTGGATCAGCCTATAGTCGGCAAGCGCGCTGGCGACCCTGGGGTCGGGATACACCTCGCGCTCCATGACCTTGCACGAAATGCACCACTCGGCGGTAAAGTCGACAAACGCCGGCTCGCCTTTGGCGGCGGCGTCGTCCAGCGCGTCGTTGAGCCCTGCCAGGGTATCCACCCGGGTGAACCTGGGCTCGGCCGCCGCTGTCGGCGTACCGCCGCTGGCGCCCATCTGCTGGGTGCTCTGCAGCGGACGCAGCGGGTTGCTGTTGCCTTGGGCGGCGCCCAGCAGCAGGGCGATACCCCAGGCCAGCAGCAGAATGCCCAGCGCCTGGCGGGCCCGGCCCCAGCCCTGGGGCTGGTTGAACTGCAGCGCCCCCAGCGCCAGCGCCGAGCCCACGGCCAGCGCTGCCCACAGCATCAGCGCCACGGGCGCGGCCACCAGCCGCTCGACCATCCAGATGGCGACCCCCAGCAGCAAAAGGCCGAAGGCGATCTTGACGCCGTTCATCCAGGCGCCGGAGCGCGGCAGCAGCGTGGCACCAAAGGTGCCGACCAGCAGCAGCGGCACGCCCATGCCCAGCCCCAGCGCAAACAGCACCGCGCCGCCCAGCACGCCGTCGCCGGTGGACGAAATGAACACCATGGCGCCGGCCAGCGGCGCGGTGACGCAGGGCGAAACCACCAGCACCGAGAGCGCCCCGGCCACGGCAATCCCCAGCGGGCCGCTTTGCTGGGCGCGGTTTTGCCAGGCGTCTATCCGGGAGGCGAGGCGCGGCGACAGGCGCAGGTCGAAAGCGCCGAACATGGCCAGCGCAAAGAGCGTGAACAGCACCGCAAAGGTGATCAGCACCGGCGCCGACTGCAGGTGCGCCTGGAGGTTCAGGCCCGCGCCAAACAGCCCCATCAGCACGCCGACCAGGGCATAGGTCAGCGCCATGCCCAGCACGTAGCTGGCCGAGAGCACAAAGGCCCGGGGGCGGGTGGGGTTCTGGCCGACGATGATCGACGACATGATCGGCAGCATCGGCAGCACGCAGGGGGTAAACGTCAGCCCCAGCCCGGCGAGGAAGAAAAGCCCCAGCGACAGCGGCAGGCTGGCATCGTCGAGCAGGGTAGCAAAGCGGCGGTCTTCGCTTTGCGGGCCGCTGAAGCCGGCATCCGCCGCGTCGCTGTCGGCTTCGGCGACATCGCTCGCCGGGGTTTCGCCGACGGCTGCTTCGCTGGCCGGCGCTTCGTTATCAGGCGCATCGCCGCTGGGGAAAGAAGCGGCGTCGCTGGCCGCCGGCGACGATTTGCCGGCAGGGGAGGTTTCTTCGATGGGCGAGGCCTGGCCGCTGGCTTCGCCGGCATCGGCAAAGGCCGCCGGAGGCCCGCTCTCGGCGGCTTCGAGGGACATGCGTTCGGGGGGGTAGCAAAGCCCGGCGTCGGCGCAGCCCTGAAAGGTCAGCTCGACGTCAAAGGGGCCGTTATGCGCCTCTTCCAGGGGCGTTTCGAAGACCACGGTATCGCGGAAGGTGTAGACCTCGCCGAGGTATTCGTCGGTCATGAAGGTGCCCGGCGGCAGCTCCGGCTCGCCGAGGCTGACGTCGGGGGACTGGCTCTCGACGGCAAACTGATGGCGATAGAGGTAGTGGTCTTCGGCTGCCTCGACGCCGATATAGAGCGTGTCGCCGTCGTGCCAGGCGCTGGGCTGAAAGGCCTCGCGCACGGGCAGAAAGTCACCCTGGTCATCGCCGGAAAACCACTGGGCCTGGGCAAGCCCCGGAGGCAGCAAGACAAGCAGCGCGGCCACAAGCCAAAGGGCTTGACGGTACCGCAGCGCGGCGGGCAGGCGGAAATGGAATAGCACGGAATCGTCCTTAGTGGCTGAGAATTCAAAAGCGCCGATGCGCAAGCGGCCTTGCGGGCTTCATGGCGCGTTAATCTTCGCCGTAAACGCAAACGGGCCGCCCGAAGGCGACCCGTTCGCTGGTGAGGCACAAGCGGCCGTCAGGCTTTTTCATAGGCATCGACGGCTTTTTCGATGGCCCGGTGGGCGGCTTCGGCGTTGTCCCAGGATTCGACCTTGACCCACTTGCCCTTTTCCAGATCCTTGTAGTTTTCAAAGAAATGGGCGATTTGCTGGCGCAGCAGCTCGGGGAGGTCGGTGGCCTCGTTGATGTCGTTGTAAAGCGCGGTCAGCTTGGCATGGGGCACACACACCAGCTTGGCATCCTCGCCGGCCTCATCGGTCATGTTGAGCACGCCCACCGGCCGGGCGCGGATGATGCTGCCTGCTCCTACCGGGTGCGGGGTGACCACCAAGGCATCGAGGGCGTCGCCGTCGTCGGCCAGGGTACGCGGAATGTAGCCGTAGTTGGCCGGGTAGAACATCGGCGTGGCCAGAAAGCGGTCGACCATCAGCGCGCCCATGTCTTCGTCGATCTCGTATTTGACCGGCGCGTGATTGGCCGGGACCTCAATGGCCACGTAGATATCGTTGGGCAGCGCCTTGCCGGCGGGGATGTTGTCAAAGTTCATCGTGGGCTCCTTGGAGCATGGGCGTGTGGCAAATCGTTGAGGCAGGGCAGCACAGCTGGTGCCGAACATTCGGGTACCGGATTATACGAACAAGGCGAAAAGATTACCAATCCGACGAAAAATGCACTAAGCCTTCTTGGCAAGCGCCCGGCGTATGCAATAAGTCGCATGGTGGAACACGGCAAGCGGCATGTATGATTTGCGCCTGTTTACCCCTGTCCCACAGGGCTTTGCCGGCCGCGGAAGGGTCGGGAGAAAAAGCCGGGAAGAAACGCCGGGAGGAAAGGTGGCGCACGCACAGTTGCTGATCAGTTACGGCCAGGCGCAGGTGACGGCCCCCCGGCGTTACCAGCTAAGCGCGATGGCGGTCTACCTGCCGGAAAAGCCGCTGATGCACGCCAAGGGCGGCTGTGCGGTGATCGGCGATTCGGTAGCGTCCGGCGCCCAGGCAAGCCGGGCCGCGGAGCTTGGTGTGCGCTCCTTCGTCGCGGACTACTTTTCCACGCCCGACCACTGGAGCGTCAAGACCTCGGCCACTCGGGTGCTCCGCGCGCTGAACGGATGGTGCCACGGCCAGAGCCGTCAGCCGGCGGCCGAAAGCTTCGTCGCCTCGCTGTCGACGCTGGTGTTTCGCGGGCAAAGCGCCCATCTGTTTCACATCGGCGACACCCTGGTGTTTCGCCTGCGCGGCGCAGAGTTCGAGCAGCTCAGCGCCGAGCACGTGACCGCCCTGGGCGGCTATCGCTATCCGTCCCGGGCGCTGGGCATGGACAACAGCGTGGACATCGACTACGTCCGCTTCCCGCTCAAGCAGGGCGATATTTTCCTCTTCACCACCCGGGCGGCGGTGGGGACGCTTCTGCCCTCGGACTACGTGCGGCTGATACGCCAGGACGCAAGCGACCTTAACGCCGCCTGCGAGCGCCTGGTGAACGAAGCCAGCGCTCGGGCCCGGGAGCGCGGCTACGCCGTGGATCCGTTCTGCTTTCAGCTGGCGCGCATCGACGAGCTGCCCGAGGGGCAAAGCGACGACCCCGGCCAGCTTTACGGCGACCTGCCGATTCCGCCGGAGCTCTCGCCGGGGGAGCGGCTGGACGGGCTGGAAGTGATCGAAGTGCTGGCGCGCACGGCGCAGTCACGGGTGTACCGGGTGAAGGACGTGAATACCGGGGCCGAGGTGGTGATGAAGGCGCCGAGCCCCGAGCTTTCCCTGCGCAATGCCTACCTGGAGCATTTCCTGCTGCAGCAGTGGGTAGTGGAGCGGGTATCGTCGCCGTTTGTGGTGCGGGTGGTCGAGCCCTCGCGGCCGCGCCACTATCTCTACTATCTGCTGTCCAGCATACGCGGCGAGACCCTGCGCGCGTGGGCCGAGCGCCACCCCCAGGCAACGCTTGCCCAGCGGTTGGAAATGGCCGGTCAGCTGGGCCATGCGGTACAGGCGCTGCACCACCGCGGGGTGCTGCATCAGCAGATCAACCCGAATAACGTCCTGGTCGACGAGCACGGCAAGGTGGTGCTCACTGACTTCAGCGCCTGCCATCTGCGCGATGCCGACGGCCACCGCCGGTCCGGCGAAATCCTCCGGCCCATCGGCTTTACTCCGCACACCGCGCCGGAATACGCCCTGGGCGACAGCATCGGCCAGCGCAGCGATCAGTACGGCTATGCTTCCACGGTCTACTGGCTGCTCACCGGCCAGCTGCCGTACCGGCTGACCCCGGACAGGCTTTGCAACCACACCGACCTGGAAGCCCTCAGCTACCGCAGCGCGCGCGCTGCCAACCCCGAGATTACCCCGGCGCTGGACGATACCCTGCGCCGGGCCCTGGACCCCCAGCGCGCGCTGCGCTTTCGCAGGCTGTCGGAGCTGGTGCACGAGCTGCAAGTGCGCCGCCACACTTCGCCGCCGGACGCCGCCCAGCGCGCCGACGCCCGGCGCTTCTGGCAGGGCGTGGCGGGCATTCTGCTGCTGCTTTTGGTGCTTTCCTGGGTGCTGCGGTAGGGGATATGACGCTGCTTCTCGCCAGGCGTCATCGCGAGCGCCAGCGAAGCGATCTCGGTTTTAATCGGCGGGTAGCGGGAAACCCCGAGATTGCTTCGCTACGCTCAATGAAAGGGACTCCTCCCCACTCCGATGCCTCATCGGGCAGAATGGCGTTGAGACCACCAAAAGAGGGGGAAGAGTCATGAACCAGCATACGGCGATTGGCATTGATTTGGCAAAGCAGGCGTTTCAGGTGTGCATCGTGAATACCCGTCAACAACGCGTTCGTACCAACAAAGTGCTGAAGCGCGCGGAGCTGCTGGATTACCTGCGGCGTCAGCCAAGCTGTCGCGTCTTCATGGAGGCCTGCGGCGGCTCGCATCACTGGTCGCGGCAGTTCCAGGCCATGGGGCATGAGGTACGGCTTATTGCACCGCAGTTTGTCACCCCGTTTCGCAAGGGGCATAAGACCGATGCCAACGATGCGCTGGCGATCGTGGAGGCCGGGTTGCGACCCCACATGCGTTTTGTGCCTCAGAAAAACCTGGAGCAGCAGGACCTGCAGAGCCTGCATCGCATCCGAGATCGTTACATCAAACAGCGCACCCAGCTGATCAACCAGGTACATGGCCTGCTGCAGGAATACGGCATTGTCTCCGGGCGCGGTCAGGCGGCCCTGAAGCGGACCCTGTGGCGTGTGCTGGAGGACGCGGAGAACGAACTGACGTTCACGATACGCGAGCTGCTGGCCGACCAAATGGCCGAGCTGGACCATCAAAATGAGCGCATTCACCGCCTGGACAAGCAAATGGAGCAGCTGAGCCGCGCCATTCCGGCGTGTCAGCGGCTGCAGGCCGTGGAAGGCGTCGGCCCCGTCGTTGCCACCCAGCTCTACAGCGCCCTGGGTAACGGCAAGGCGTTCAGCAAAGGACGACAGGCGTCGGCCTACCTGGGCCTGACACCGCGCCAGTTCAGCAGCGGCGGCAAGGTGGCCATGACGGGGATAGGCCGAACCGGCCAGCTCTCCCTCAAGGCCGCGCTGATCCGCGGGGCGCATTCGGTAATCCAGCGGCTGGGCGACAAGCAGGACAGCAAAAGCCACTGGCTGAGAGCGCTGGTCGACCGCGTGGGCAAGAACAAGGCGGCCGTTGCCCTGGCCAACAAAACCGTGCGAGTGGCCTGGGCGCTGCTGCACGGCAACACGACGTACCGGGCGGATTATGTAGACACCGAATTCCAGTGCTGATGGCCGGTTGGCCACCAGTACAGGGGATGCTGGCACGCTAGTGCCATCACCTTGTTGCCGAGCCACGAGGGATGAAAAACAGGTCAGACCGACCTTCTCAAAACCTGATCATTGCGATGGCTGAAAGGCCTAATGCTCGTTGAGGAGAGAAGGTGCGCGACGTTCATCAGGGTCAGGGGATAGCGACCCCGTATAAAGACCGACTATACGCACGCATCGGCTGTGTTTTTCAGGCTTTCGAGGCTTGCAACCGGGGAGGAGTCCCTATACGCAATGACACAGGGGGGCACCCCGCTGTCGGTTATCGGCGAGCGTCAGCGATATGCCCGCCGTGGCCGGCTATGCAGGGTTTTGTGGGAGGCCGGCTTTGCCGGGCGATGCGGGCCGCAGGCCCGCCTGGCCTGTGTTACAGCGTAAACTCGGGCAGGCGCTTATCCACCTTTTCCAGCCGGGGTTTGGCCACCACGGGCAGGCCGTTTTTGAACGGGGGGAAGTCCTCGCCCTGAATCAGCGGCGAGAGATGATCGCGGCAGGCCTGGGTGATGCCAAAGCCGTTCTCGCTGATGAAATCCCGGGGCATGAAGGTTTCCCGGTTGGCAATCTTGGCGAGCGGGGCCGAGATGACGTCCCACTGGTAGGGCGACGGCGAGAGGCGGCGAATCGCCGGCATCATTGAGTTCTTGCCCGCCAGCGCCAGGGCCACCGCCTCGCGGCCCACGGCGTAGGCCTGCTCGACGTCGGTCTTGGACGCCAGATGGCGGGCGGCGCGCTGAAGATAGTCGGCCACGGCCCAGTGATACTTGTAGCCCAGGTCCTGCTTGACCATGCCCGCCACCGTCGGCGCCACGCCGCCGAGCTGGCGGTGGCCGAAGGCGTCGGTGTTGCCGGCATCGGCGAGGAAAGTGCCGTCTTCGTAGCGCGCGCCTTCGGAGACCACCATCACGCAGTAGCCGTATTCTCTGACGCAGTACTCCACCCTGGCCATCACCGCCTCGCGGTCGAAGGCGATCTCGGGGAAGATGATGACGTGCGGCGGTTCGCCTTCGCCCTGGCCGGCAAGCCCGCCGGCGGCGGCGATCCAGCCGGCGTGGCGGCCCATGACCTCGAGCACGAACACCTTGGTCGAGGTGGCGCACATGGAGGCGATGTCCAGCGACGCTTCCAGGGTCGAGGTGGCAATGTACTTGGCCACGCTGCCAAAGCCCGGCGAGCAGTCGGTAATCGGCAGGTCGTTGTCCACGGTCTTGGGCACGTGGATGGCGGTCAGCGGGTAGCCCATCTTCTCGGAGAGCTGGGAGACCTTGAGGCAGGTATCGGCGCTGTCGCCGCCGCCGTTGTAGAAGAAGTAGCGGATGTCGTGGGCCTTGAACACCTCGATCAGCCGCTCGTACTGGGCGCGGTGGGTGTCGATATCCTTGAGCTTGTAGCGGCAGGAGCCGAAGGCGCCGCCCGGGGTATGGCGCAGCGCGGCGATGGTTTCGTCGCTTTCCTGGCTGACGTCGATCAGATCCTCGGTCAGCGCGCCGATGATGCCGTTACGCCCGGCGTAGACCTTGCCGATGTGCTCCGGCGCTTCGCGGCAGGCTTCGATCACGCCGCAGGCGCTGGCGTTGATGACGGCGGTGACGCCTCCGGACTGGGCGTAAAAAGCGTTGTGCTGGGCCATGGAAACGGTGGAACTCCTGAAGCGAGACGAAAAAACGCCGGGGCGGCAAGGCTCCCCGGAGACGGCAACATTAATTAACGGTGGCGAATTCTAGCGCAAAGCGCCGGCGGCTGCATCCGCCCCGCGGGCCTACTCGGCGCTGTCCGTGTCCATGTCCTGCTCCTGCTGGGCCAGCCGCCAGCCGCCCAGATCCTTGTAGCGGTTGACCATGGCGCAGAACAGCTCCGCGGTGCGCTCGGTGTCGTAGCGCGCCGAATGGGCCGACTTGTTGTCGAACTCGATACCCGCCGCCCGGCAGGCGCGGGCCAGGACCGTCTGGCCGTAGACCAGGCCCGCCAGGGACGCCGTATCGAAGCTGGAGAACGGGTGAAAGGGGTTGCGCTTGATGCCGCAGCGGTTGACCGCGGCGTTCAAAAAGCCGTGGTCAAAGGCGGCGTTGTGGCCGACGAGAATCGCCCGGGTGCAGCCGTGCGACTTGATCGACTTGCGAATCGGACGAAAAATGTCGCCCAGCGCCTGGCATTCTTCCATGGCCACCTGCTGGCGCAGCGGGTCGTCGAGGCGAATGCCGGTGAAATCCAGCGCCGCCTGTTCCACGTTGGCCCCCTCGAAGGGGCGAATATGGTGGGCGTAGGTCGCTTCGGGCAAGAGGTTGCCGTCCGGATCCATGGTGAGCGTTACCGCCGCGATTTCCAGCAGCGCATCGCCTGTGGCGTCAAAGCCGCCGGTTTCCAGGTCGACCACGACCGGCAAATAGCTGCGAAAACGCCGGGACATCAAATCGCGAGCAATAGCCTCGCTCATGCAGTACTCCTGATTGGCAGATGGGTAGCGGGGTGAATGGCGGGTGACACCAAGCCGCAAACCGGCGACGGTGGCGGATCGAAACAGGCCGATTCTAGCAGCTTTTTCCCGGCGCTTTATACGCAGGCCGCCGGTGGTATTCGCAGGCGGCCCGGGGCGCTATACTTGGGGTTTGTCTTGATCCGTTTTTCACGAGGAGCACACGATGTCCGATGTCAACAAGGTAGTGCTGGCCTATTCCGGCGGCCTGGATACGTCCGTTATCGTCAAATGGCTGCAGGAAACCTACGGCTGCGAGGTGGTCACCTTTACCGCTGATATCGGCCAGGGCGAAGAGGTCGAGCCGGCCCGGGAAAAGGCCAGGGCGCTGGGCATCAAGGAAATCTACATCGAAGATCTGCGCGAAGAGTTCGTCCGCGACTACGTCTATCCCATGTTCCGCGCCAACACCGTCTACGAAGGCGAATACCTGCTGGGCACCTCCATTGCCCGCCCGCTGATCGCCAAGCGGCTGGTCGAGATCGCCAACGAGACCGGCGCCGACGCCATCTCCCACGGCGCCACCGGCAAGGGCAACGACCAGGTGCGCTTCGAGCTTGGCGCCTACGCCCTCAAGCCCGGCGTCCAGGTCATCGCCCCCTGGCGCGAGTGGGATCTGAACTCCCGGGAAAAGCTCATGGCCTATTGCGAAGCGCATCAGATCCCGGTGGACTTCTCCGGCCAGAAGAAAAAGTCGCCGTACTCCATGGACGCCAACCTTTTGCACATCTCCTACGAGGGCGGCATTCTCGAAGACCCCTGGGCCGAGGCCGAAGAAGACATGTGGCGCTGGAGCGTTTCCCCGGAGGCGGCGCCGGATACCCCCACCTACATCGAGCTGACCTTTGAGCAGGGCGACATCGTCGCCATCGACGGCGAGTCGCTGCCCCCCCACGACGTGCTGTCGAAGCTCAACAGGCTCGGCGGCGACAACGGCATCGGCCGGCTGGACATCGTCGAGAACCGCTACGTGGGCATGAAGTCCCGGGGCTGCTACGAAACCCCCGGCGGCACCATCATGCTAAGCGCCCACCGCGCCATGGAGTCCTTGACCCTGGACCGCGAAGAGGCGCACATGAAAGACCAGCTGATGCCCAAGTACGCCGAAGTGGTCTACAACGGCTACTGGTGGAGCCCGGAGCGGCGCATGCTGCAGGCGGCCATCGACGAGACCCAGGGCAACGTCAACGGCGTGGTGCGCATGAAGCTCTACAAGGGCAGCGCCACCGTGGTGGGCCGCAAGTCCGACGACTCGCTGTTCGACGAGTCCATTGCGACGTTTGAAGACGACGCCGGCGCCTACGACCAGAAAGACGCCGAAGGCTTTATCAAGCTCAACGCCCTGCGCCTGCGCATCGCCGCCGGCAAGGGCCGCAAGCAGGGCTAGTCACGGCGCCCGTCAGGCGGGAGGGAGTCATGCTGAAAAAACTGTTTTCCGGCCTGTTCGGCAGCGCCGAGCGTGCGGGTCAGTCGACCGGCCCGGCGCCCGCCGAGCCGGTCGAGTACCGGGGCTACCGGATCATTTCCCGACCCGTGGTCGAGGACGGCCGGTTTCGCGTCAGCGGCGTGATCCAGCTGCCCCGGGAAGAGGGCGAAGCGCTCGAACACGGCTTCGAGCGCTCCGACGTGCTGCCCGACCGCGAGGCCTGCGATGCCATGATGGTGAGCAAGGCGCAGCGCTTTATCGACGAAACCGGCGAGGCCATGTTCGGGCCTGACTCCCGCCGCGACGCTACCGACGATCAGTGAGAGGCGGGCGCTTCGGCAGGCGCCTCGTCGGCGCTGCCGGGTAGCTCCAGGGTCAGGCAGGCGCCGCCCAGGTGCCGGCTTTCGTCGGCCCACAGCCGGCCGCCCAGGTGGGCGATGATCCCCCGGCTGATGGCCAGCCCCAGCCCGCTGCCCCGGGGGCGGCCAAGGGCGTCGCCGCCGCGTTCGAGCTGGTGGAACTTGTCGAATACCCGCTCGCGCTCCTCGGGGCCGATGCCCGGGCCGTTGTCTTCCACGCTCAGGCGGTAGCGATCCTTATGCGGCGCCAGGCGTATCAGCACCCGAGGGGCTTCGCGGTCGGCAAACTTGCCGGCGTTATCCAGCAGGTTGATGATGACCTGCTCCAGCCGGTCGGCGTCGCCTGTGACCATGGCCGGGCCGCTGTCCAGCTCCGTTGTCAGCGCAATGCCCTGTTCGCGGTGCAGCTGGGTCACGGCGTCCACGCTGCGCCGGGCCAAAAGCGCGAGGTCCAGCCGTTCGGGGTTGAGCGTCAGCCGCCCGCTTTCCAGCCGGGCGAGATCGAGGATTTCCTCGATCAGGCGCGATAGCCGCTGGCTTTCGTGGACGATGACGCCGAGAAAGTGGCGGCGCTTGTCGGCGTCCATGGCGTCCTCGTCGTTGAGGATTTCGGCGAAGGCGCGGATCGAGGTCAGCGGCGTGCGCAGCTCGTGGCTGACCATGGCGATGAACTCGTCCTTGAGCCGGTCGAGCTCGCGCAGGCGCGCGTTGGCCCGGCGCAGGGCGGCGCTGGCGCGCTCCAGCTCGGCGGACTTCTGTTCCAGCCGGCGGTTATACTCCAGCGCCTGGGAGGTGGTGTCGAGAATGCTGAGAATGGACGCCATGTCCAGCGCTTCGCCGCGCACCACGGAATTGATCAGCACCCTGGCCGAGGCGTTGCCCAGCGACCCGGCGAGCGCCTGCTCGGCGCGGGTGATCAGCCGGTGCGAGGCTTCCCGGCTGTCGCCGGCGTGGCCGTCGCCGGCGTCGGCGAACACCCGGCGGATGGCGGCTTCGCCCAGGTAGCGGCGCAGCAGTTCGCCAAGCTCCCCCTGGGTGGTTTGCCCCTGCCACAGCGAGGCGCTGGGGAGGTTGGGATGCAGCGCCTCGGTGAACAGCGCCGCCTGGGTCTGCTCCAGCGCCGTGGGCCGGGTAAAGAGCGATATCCCGACGTATAGCCCCACGTTGGCCAGCAGGCTCCAGAGCAGCCCGTGGGTGTAGATGTCCCAGCCGTCCAGGCCAAACAGCGCGTAGGGGTTGAGCCAGCCAAGGCCCCAGGGGCCCTGTTCGATCAGCGCGATGTCGATCCAGCCGGACTGGGCAAAGCCCGGCAGCAGCAGGGTGTAGCCCCAGAGGAAAAAGCCGGCCACGAGCCCCCAGAGCGCCCCCGCCCGGGTGGCGACGCGCCAGTAGAGGCCGATCAGCAGCGCCGGGGCGAACTGCGCCGCGCCGACAAAGGACACCAGGCCAATGGTCACCAGGGTGTAGGCGTCGCCGATCAGCGCGTGATACACGTAGCCCAGCAGCAGAATCGCCACGATGGCCACCCGGCGAATGCCCAGAAGCCAGGCGGCAAGCCGGCCCGAGCCGCTCAGGTGCAGGCGGTCAAAGCGCAGCAGCAAAGGCATGATCAGCTGGTTGCTGACCATGGTCGACAGCGCAATGGTCTCGACGATCATCATCCCAGTGGCCGCGGAGAGCCCGCCGATGAACACCAATAGCGGCAGCGCCTCGGCGCCCGCGGATAGCGGCAGGGTCAGCACGAAGCTGTCCGGATCGGCACCCTCGCTGCCCAGCAGCAGCCCGGCAAGGGCAATGGGCACCACGAAGAGGTTGATCAGCAGCAGGTACAGCGGGAACACCCAGCTGGCGCGGTCGATATGGGTTTCGTCGACGTTTTCCACCACCAGCACCTGAAACTGCCGCGGCAGGGTGAGAAACGCCAGCACCGCAAGAATCAGCACGCCCACCCAGCCGGTGGCGCCCCCCGGCACCTGCTCGAGCCCCAGCACCCGGGAGAGCTCCGGCGTATTGGCCACCCGGCCGAGCAGGTCCAGGGGACCCTGGAACATCACGAACACCACGAAGATGCCCACGGCGAGAAACGCCACCAGCTTGACCAGCGACTCAAGCGCGATGGCCGCGACCATGCCTTCGTGGCGCTCGCTGGCGTCCAGGTGGCGGGTGCCGAAGAGGATGATGAACACCGCCAGCACCAGCGCTACCCAGAACGACTTGTCGATCCAGAAGTGCGCCTCTTCCACGGCCAGGTCCGCGGAGGCGGGGTAGTTCATCAGCACCGCGTGGCTGACGGTAATGGCCTTGAGCTGCAGGGCGATGTAGGGCGTGCTGCTGATCAGCGCCATCAGCGCGACCACGGCGCCGAGCCCGGCGCTCTTGCCGTAGCGGGCGCTGATAAAGTCGGCAATCGAGGTGATCCGCTGGCGGGCGGCGATGCGCACCATCTTGCGGATGACAAAGGGCGCGGCGAGCATGGCAAGCGTCGGCCCCAGATAGATCAGCAGGAAATGCGGCCCCTGGGCCGAGGCTCGCCCGACGCTGCCGTAAAACGTCCAGGCGGTGCAGTACACCGCGATGGACAGCGCGTACACCGTCGGCGAGCCGATGGCCGAACGGCCGACCTCGGCGCGGCGGTCGCCCCAGGCGGCCACCACGAACAGCAGCGCCAGGTAGCCGAAGGCGACGGCGAGAACGACGATATCGTTGCGCACGGCCTAGCGCCTGCCTTTCCCGGAGGCCCTGCGGCTTTCCTGCAGCCAGGCGGCAAGGCCGATCACCACCGCCCAGGCGATAAACAGATAGAGCAAAAGCCAGATGCCGGTGGCCGAGGGCAGCCGGTCGATGACCAGCAGCAGCGGCGGGCAGAACAGCACCGCCGCGGTGACGATTAGCGCGGTCAGGCGCTCGCTGTGGCGGGCACGATGGCGTAGCGGCGTGGTCATGGCGCGGTGGCGTCCTCCGTGTCGATGGCGTTGGCCTGCAGGGCCAGCAGCGTATCCAGGGTATCGATGCCGCGGGCCTCCAGGCGCGGCAGCAGCGCAAGCCACAAGGCGGCGGTGACTCGGGCGTCGCCCAGCGCCGTATGCCGGGTGCCCGGGGGAAAGGCGATGGCGTAGCGTGCGGCCAGGCTGTCCAGGTCGTGGCCGTCCAGGGCTTCGTCCAGCGCCCGTGAGATCAGCAGGGTGTCCAGCACCGGCATGGCGAACTCGACGCCCTGGTGGCTGATGGCGAGCATGTCGAAGGAGGCGTTGTGCGCCAGCAAGACGGCGTCGCCGAGATAGTGGCGAAAGTCGGTGAGCACCTCGCTCAGCGGCGGCGCGTCGCTGACGTCGGCGTCGGTGATGCCGTGGATGGCGGTGCTTTCCGGCGAGATCGGACGGCCGGGGTTGACCCGCTGGGCGAAGGTGTCGTCGGCCAGCACCCGGGCGTTGACGATGCGGCACGCCCCCAGGCTGACCACGGTGTCGCCCTGGCGCAGGGCAAGCCCGGTGGTTTCGGTGTCGAAGGCGACGATGTCCAGGCTGGCCAGAGCCAGCCCGGCCCGGGGCTCGTCCGGCGAGGGCAGTCCGGCAATGCCGAAGTCGTGAAACTCCGGCCGCGGCGGCACGGCTCGGGCCGGCGGGCCGGCTCGGGCGACGGCGGGCAGCGGCAGGCGCAGGCGGGCGCGCTTGCCGCCGTCGTCGGTGAGGCTCCAGATGTCGCTGGCGTGCTGGCGCAGCACTTCGGCCGCGGTGGGCGCCAGCGGCAGGGTATCCAGCGGCAGACGCTGCCAGCGGGCCAGGTCGCCGTCGGGGATGGCCTTACCGTGCCAGATCAGGTCGAGATATACCTGCTTGTTGCCCAGGGTGATTTCGCCTTCAAAGTATTCGCCGCCGGGGCCGCCGATATCCGCTCCGCCCGCCGGTTGACGCGTTTCAAGGTAGCTCAGCAGCGAGTCGAGCAGCGCGATCAGCGCCGGGGCGTCGCCCTTGAACCAGGACGGCATGCCCACAGGCGTGATCAGTCGGCGCGAAGGGTCGAGGCGCTCGTCCAGCGCCTGCCAGAAATCGTTGGACCAGATGGGCGAGAGCTGCTCGCCCTGGCGCTGCATGTCGTCGACCAGCCGGCCCAGCCGGGCGATGCTGTCGCTAAGCGCCGGGCCGTCTTCGTCGATGGCGCCGGCCAGCCGCTGACGCAGGGGGCTGTCGGCGGTGCCCAGGGCCTTGAGCGCGTCGGCGGCGCCGGCAAGGCTGGCGGCGCGGCGGCGCAGGTCGCCAAGCCCGGTGGCAAGCTCGGCGCGCACGCCCACTTCGGTGCGCCAGGCCCGGGTGGCGTCCTCGAGGGTCACCAGGCTTTCGCCGTCGCTTTGCCCCACCCGGCGCAGCGCGGCCTTGAGCCAGCGCTCGCCGCAGGGAAGCAGGAGTTCCCGAGGGGTGCCGTCGTCGGGCAGCCGGTCGAGGGTGCTTTGCAGGCTTGCCGCCGGCAGCAGCGTGTCCAGCCGCTTGCCCAGCCCCGGCGCCGGCTCGCCGTCGAAAAAGCGCTCGGCGGCGGCGTTGAACAGCAGAATACGGCGATGGCGGTCGCACAGCAGCAGCGGCGTGTGCAGGGTCTGCAGCAGCGCCTCCAGCCGCTGGCGAGTGTCCGCGGCCTCGCGGGCGCCTTCTTCCCGGGCGCCGGCCAGGCGCGCGCGGTCGGCGCGCCAGCCTTCCCGCACCCGGGCCAGATCCGGCCCCAGCCCGGTCAGCCAGCCCCGGGGCGGGCGCTCGTCGTGGGCGTCGGGGCTGGCCACCAGCCGCGCCAGCTGGGCCTGGAGGTGGCGCAGCGGCGTAAAGAGCATGCGCTCGAGCACCAGCCCGGCGAGCAGAATGGTGGCCCCGCCGGAGAAGCACCCCAGCCACAGCGCGGCGCGCTCCCAGCCGGCAGCGCCCAGGCGGCTGTCCAGCCAGGCGGCGAACAGCGCGCCGCCGGCCAGGCTGACCCCGCTCAGGAGAAGCCACAGGCCCACCAGCCGCTGGCGCCTGGGCAGCCCCCGGCGTTCACGGCGAGTCATGGTTGGCCTCGGCCAGCAGCGCGGTGACCTTGTCGACCAGCGCCCGGGTGGAAAACGGCTTGGTGACGTAGTCGTCGGCGCCCAGCGCCATGCCCTTTTCGCGCTCGACCTCGCGGCCGTGGGCGGTGAGCATGATGATCGGCAGCGCCCGGGTGGCGTCGTCGGCGCGCAGCCGTTCAAGCACGTCAAAGCCGCTGATGCCGGGCAGGCTGATGTCAAGCAGCAAAAGATCCGGCGGGCCGGCGTCGATGTGCGCAAGCGCCCCCTCGCCGTCCTCGGCGGTCAGCACCTCAAAGCCCGCCTGCTGCATTAAAAACTCGAGCGAAAGCACAATGTTGGGTTCGTCGTCCACCACCAGTACCCGAGACATGGCGTTCTCCTGCGGCGTTTTCGTTGTTCTGGGGCCAGCGTTGTGCCAGGGCCTGCGTTATTGCCAGGCCAGCGCTGAGGCCAGCTCAGCGCAGCTCATGGCTCTGCGTTTATCGCAGTCTAGGCACCCGGGGCGCCGGCGGCCAAGGCGACCTTGGCCGAATACCGAGAGGAAAGCCGAGTAGGGGGTGCCGGTTCGGGCGGGGGCGGCCGGGTGCGTACCGGGGCTATGCTTCTTGCCCGCCAGGGCCGGGCTTACCAGGTTTCGCCAAAGGGCCGCAGATCGAGTTCGAAGGTCCAGGCGGAGCGCTGCTGCCGGGTAAGGAACCAGATACTGTCGGCGATGGCATCCGCATCGAGGAAGAAACTGTCGGGCTTGTCCGGCATCGCTTCCCGGGTGCGCGGCAGATCGACCACGCCGTCGATCACCACGTAGGCAACGTGGATGTTCTCGGGGCCGAGCTGACGGGCCAGGGACTGCGCCAGGCTGCGCTGGGCCGCCTTGGCCGAGGCGAAGGGCGCCGTGCCGGCGCGACCGCGCAGCGCCGCTGAGGCGCCGGTGACGACGAGACTCGCCTGATCATGCTCGCGCAACTGCGCAAGCACCGCCTGGGTGGCCGCCAGCAGCCCATGGCAGTTGACCCGCCAGGTCGCCTCGAACTCGTCCAGGGTGGTTTCGTCGGCACGCTTGAATACGCCGGCGCCGGCGTTGTAGAGCAGCACCGAGACGGGGCCGAGCTCCTCGCGAATGCGGGCGAAGACCTCCCTTGCCTGATCGCCATCGGTGGCGTCATATTGATAGGCATGGGCGCCGGCAATGTCTTGCTCCCACTCCTTGAGCTTGTCGATATCCCGGGACAGCATGGCGACCTGATACCCTTCCCGGGCGAAACGGCGTGTCAGTGCCAGGCCGTTACCCGGACCGATACCGATGATGGCGCAGACTTGGTTCATGGCCTTTTCTCCTTAGACAAGACACAGAGGTAGTCCAGGCCGAGTGTAGTCGGTGCTCGGGCCGGGGGTCGAGGCGCTCGGGTGCTTTCCGAACGCCCCGGGCGATACCGCCGGCGATCGGATGCGTCGGGCGCCACCCCGATGATCGCGATCGAAAGGGCAGGCGTCGACGCCGCGAATGGGCGAGAAAGTGCGGCTATGGGGCGGAATCATCTTGCCTGCCGACGCTGCAGCGCGATGGCCAGTAAATGTGAGGGCAGATACAGCACGATCGGCCAGCCGAGCATCAGGCCCAAGAGATAGACGAGCGGATCGAGCAGCGTCTGGTGCTGGCCGAATAGCCCGTGCACCCAGTTGATGTGACGCTCCGCATCGGTGAGCCACAGGCTCAGGGGCAGTACCAGCCAGGTCAGCGCCGTCTGCAGCCACAGGCCGCGTCGGTCATAGCCCAGCCTGAACACCGCATAGCTGGTGACTACCGGCAGCACCACATGGAAGAGCGAAAGCAGGCGGAAGGACAGCGTCACCTGGGCATCGAACATGTATTCGGTGCCGCCGATGGGGTGAACGCCGAACAGCAAGGCGCCCCCGACATCCAGGCTCCACAGTATGCCCACCAGCAGCACTGCGAGCCACTGGGCCGACATCAGCAGGCGACTCTCGGTCCACAGCGCGACGAGGATCAGCAGGCTGGCCAGATCGCACAGCCACAGGAAATTTTGCCAGCCCACCCTGGCGAAATAGCTCGGCGCCCAGATGGCGATCCAGACGGTGAAAGCCAGCTTGAGCCAGAGGGGTAGACGGTGTGACGGCATGGCTACCTCGTCATGAACGGCGTCTCATCATGATACGCTTGCAGCAGATTAAAACGGACGACAGGAGAGCGCGAATGCCGAGAAGCCGATGGATATGGGCAGTATGGGGCCTGGTGCTGTTGAGCTACCTGATTCCCTATACTCTATTGACTCGGGTCCAGGCCTGGTACGGAAGCTTTCTCTTCTGGACCCTCGTGGGACTGGCGGTGATCGCACTCAACATCGTCATGACCAAGGACTTCAAGGGAAAATAACAAGAGGCAACGGATGAGCGCATCCCTTATCTGGTGGTCGGTAGCGATCTATCTGATTATCGCCACCCTGGTCGGGTTTTTGTCCCGGCAGAAGAAGCCCGCGACGCGGATGTCGGGGTATTTTCTGGGCAATCGGCAGATGAGCGGCCTGGTATCCGCGCTCAGCTACAGCGCTACCACCTACAGCGCCTTCATGATGGTCGGCCTGGCGGGGCTCACCTACGCCGGCGGGGTCGGCGCTCTGGGCTTCGAGATCATCTATTTCGCCGGGGTTTCCCTGGTGGCGGTCTTCGGGCCCCGGCTTTGGGCCCTGGGCAAGCGCTTCGGTTTCGTCACGCCCAGCGAGATGCTCGGCTACCGCTATGCCAACAGACACGTGGCGACGGTCATCGCCGTCTCGAACTGTATCTTTCTGATCCCCTACGCCGCGGTACAGCTCACCGGGGTCGGCTATCTTCTGCAGGGCACCACGGACGGCGCCATTTCCTATAACGTCGGCATATTTCTGGCCACGGCCATCGCCCTCCTGTTTGCTTATATCGCGGGAATCCGCTCGGTGATGTGGACCGACTCCCTGCAGGCCATCGTGATGATGCTGGCCTCGACCCTGGTGGTCTTCCTGGTGGTTCAGGGGCTTGGCGGATTCCCGACGCTCTTCGACAGGCTGGCCACGGAGCGGCCGCAAGCCCTGACGGTGCCCGGGAGCGGCCTGTTCAGCCTGACCACCTTTCTGGGGCTGACCCTTCCCTGGTTTTTCTTCAGCCTCTCCAACCCCCAGGTCAGCCAGCGGCTGTTCATGCCCGCCTCTCTCGGGGCGATGCGGCGCATGCTGCTGGGCTTTCTGGTTTTCGGCTTCATCTATACGCTTGTCTCGGTGCTCTGGGGCTTCTCGGCACTGGTTGCCTTTCCCGGGCTCGAGAATGCGGACCTGGCCGCGCCGAGGCTGCTTGGCTCCGACTACGTGCCGCCCTGGCTGGGCGTGATCGTGCTGATCGCCATCCTGGCCGCCGCCGTCTCGACCATCGATTCGATCATGCTGGCGCTGTCTTCCATGCTTTCCCGGGATCTGTATGCCAATCTCAAGCCGGACGTCAGCGAGCGCCGGCAGCTGCGGATGGGCAAGGTCGTGGTTCCGCTGATCGCGCTGCTGGCGCTGGGCTTTGCGCAGCTGCAGCTGGATTTGATCGCGGTGCTCTCCGTGGCCGCCTCCTCGGGCCTGGTCGCCGTGGTACCGGCGATGATCGGCGCTTTTTACTGGCAAGGCGGCACCGGCGCCGGCGCTCTTGCCAGCGTGATCGGCACTACGCTTTTCGTGCTGGCGCTTTATGCCGCCGGCAACTCCCTGCTGGGGCTGCCCGCCGGCATCTGGGGGATTATCGTGGCAAGCGTGCTGTTTGTGGGGGTCAGCCTGGTGACGAAAGCGCCGGTGGAAAGGGCGAAGGAATGCCAAGCAGCCGTTGACGAAGTGCTTGGAAAACCCGTATCTCGCGCCGCGCGGAGCGACGACGCTTGATGTTCTCTTCCCGGGAGGGCCGAGCGCGTTGCGGCTCGGTCCAGTGGGGCTCGGTCTAGTGGGGCTCGGTCTAGTGGGGCTCGGTCTTGTGTGAATAGTCGCAGAGGTCTTCGATGACACAGCTGCCGCAGCGGGGCCGGCGCGCGATGCAGGTATAGCGGCCGTGCAGAATCAGCCAGTGGTGGGCGTCGCGCTTGAACTCGGCGGGGACGTGGCGCAGCAGTTTCTGCTCGACCTCCACCACGTTCTTGCCCGGCGCCATGCCGGTGCGGTTGGCCACGCGGAAGATATGGGTGTCCACGGCGATGGTGGGCATGCCAAAGGCGGTGTTGAGGATGACGTTGGCGGTTTTGCGCCCCACGCCGGGCAGCGCTTCCAGCGCCTTGCGGGTGCGGGGCACCTCGCCGCCGTGTTTTTCCACCAGCAAGCGGCAGGTTTTCATCAGGTTCTCGGCCTTGGTGTTGTAAAGGCCGATGGTCCTGATGTGCGCCTTCAGGCCGTCGAGGCCCAGATCAAGGATCGCTTGCGGCGTGTTGGCCGCCGGGAAGAGCCGCGCGGTAGCCTTGTTGACGCCGACGTCCGTGGCCTGGGCGGAAAGCAGCACCGCGGTGAGAAGCTCGAACGGCGTGGTCCAGTTGAGCTCGGTTTGCGGGTGCGGGTTTTCCGCCCGCAGCCGGGCAAAGATCTCGTAGCGCTTGTGCGCGTTCATGGCGTGCTGTCTTCCTTGCTTGTGTTTTCCAGCGCCTGGCGCGCCTCGGCCAGCAGGCGTTCGGCTTCGGGAAGCTGCTCCCGGGCGGTGGCTTCGGCCTCGGCGTCCCGGCGGCGCTGCGCGCTTTCCAGCTGCTGCTCCACGCGCCTGAGCGCCTGCTCCGCGGCCCGGACGGCGAGCCTTTTCTGGCGCTGCGCCGCGGCCCGGGACGCCTGGCCCCCGGCGGCGGGAGCCTGGCGCTTTTGCAGCCGCCGCCGGCGGCGTTCCTGACGCTTCTCCCGGGCGTCGCGCTCCAGGCGCGCCTGGCGCGCCCGGTGGCGCTCCCGGCCAAGGGCGGCGCGGCGCTCGAGGTAGGCCTCTTGCTCCGCTTCGCTTTTGGCGGCCTGCCAGGCGGGGTGGGCGACCATGTCGATGCAGTCCACCGGGCAGGGCGCCACGCACAGCTCGCAGCCGGTGCATTCGTCGGTAATCACCGTGTGCATGCGCTTGGCCGCGCCGAGTATGGCGTCCACCGGGCAGGCGTCGATGCACTTGGTGCAGCCGATGCACTCGTCTTCGCGGATCACCGCGGCAAGGGGCGGCTGGGCCGGCTCGGCAAGCGGCCGGTACGGCTGGCCGGTCAGCTCAACCAGCGCGGCAAGGGTCGCCTCGCCGCCCGGCGGGCAGCGGTTGACCGGCTCGCCCTCGGCGATGGCCCGGGCGTAGGGCAAACAGCCGTCGAAGCCGCACTTGCCGCACTGGGTCTGCGGCAGCAGCGCATCGACGGCCTCGATCAGCGAAGCGTGGCGACTCATGAACCCACCGCTCAGGTAACGCGCTGGCCGGGCTCGGCGCCGTCGTCCGGCGAGAGCAGGTAGATACCCGCGTCGTCGGCGGACGCCAGCACCATGCCTTCGGAGACGCCGAAGCGCATCCTGCGCGGCGCCAGGTTGGCGACCATGATCGTCAGCCGGCCCTCGAGCGCCTCCGGGGCGTAGGCCGAGCGGATGCCGGAGAAGACGTTGCGGGTTTCGCCGCCGATATCCAGGGTCAGCTGCAAGAGCCTGTCGGCGCCCTTGACGTAGTCGGCACGGGCAATCCGGGCAATGCGCAGATCGACCCTGGCGAAGTCGTCAAAGCTGATTTCCTCGGCGATGGGATCGTCCACCAGCGGGCCTTTGGGCGCCTCCTTGAGCTTCTGCTCCGCGGCGAGGTCTTCCTTCGACGCTTCGAGCATGGCGTCGATGCTCGAGCGCTCGATGCGCGTCATCAACGGCTTGAATTTGTTGATGGCGTGCTCGGTCAGCACCTGGTGGCGGCTCGCCCAGTCGAGGGTGTCGAGGTTGAGAAACGCCCGGGCCTCATTGGCCATGGCCGGCACCACCGGGGCCAGGTAGACCATCAGCTGGCGGAAGAGGTTGATCCCCACCGAGCAGATGTCGAGCACTTCCTGGTCGCGGCCGTGCTGCTTGGCCAGCACCCAGGGCTCGGCCTCGGCGATGTAGGTGTTGGCCTCGTCGGCAAGCTCCATGACCCGGCGCATGGCGCGGGCAAACTCGCGGTTCTCGTAGTGCTCGGCGATGTCGTCGCCGGCGGCGATGAAGCGCGACACCATGGCCGGCTCCGCGCAGTGCGAAGACAGCGTGCCGCCGCCGATCTTCTTGACGAAGCCCGCGCAGCGGCTGGCGATGTTGACCACCTTGCCCACGAGGTCGGCGTTCACCCGGGCGGCAAAGTCGTCCAGGTTGAGGTCCAGGTCGTCGATGCCCGAGGTCAGCTTGGCGGCGAAGTAGTAGCGCAGGTATTCCGGGTTCAGGTGCTCGGCGTAGGTGGTCGCCTTGACGAAGGTGCCCCGGGACTTGGACATCTTGGCGCCGTCTACCGTCACAAAGCCGTGGCAGTTCACCGCCGTGGGGGTGCGAAAGCCGGCGCCGTGGAGCATCGCCGGCCAGAACAGCGCGTGGAAGTAGACGATGTCCTTGCCGATGAAGTGGTACACCTCGGCGTCGGAATCCGGCTGCCAGTAGTCGTCGAAGTCGAGCCCCTCGCGCTCGCAGAGGTTTTGGAAGCTCGCCAGGTAGCCGATGGGCGCGTCCAGCCAGACGTAGAAGTATTTGCCCGGGGCGTCGGGAATCTCGAAGCCGAAGTAGGGCGCGTCCCGGGAGATGTCCCACTCGTTGAAGCCGTCCTCGAACCACTCCATCAGCTTGTTGCGAATCTGCGGCTGGACGCGGTCGTCGTTGATCCAGCGTTGCATGAAGTCGGCAAAGTCCGGCAGCTTGAAGAAGTAGTGGGTGGAGCTGCGAACCTCCGGGGTGGCGCCGGACACCGTCGAGACCGGGTCGATCAGGTCTGCCGGAGTATAGGTCGCGCCGCAGGCCTCGCAGTTGTCGCCGTACTGGCCGTCCTTGCGGCACTTGGGGCAGGTGCCCTTGATAAAGCGATCGGCGAGAAACAGCCCGCGCTCGGGGTCGAACATCTGCTCGATCTCCCGGGTGGCGATGTGGCCGGCGTCGCGCAGACGGGTGTAGATCAGCTCGCTGAAGCGGCGGTTTTCTGCCGAGTGGGTGGTGTAGTAGTTGTCAAACGCCACGCCGAACCGGGCAAAGTCTTCCTGGTGCTCTTGGGAGACGCGCTCGATCAGCGCCTCCGGGGAAATGCCTTCCTGCTCGGCGCGCAGCATGATGGCGGTGCCGTGGGCGTCGTCGGCGCAGACGTAGTGGCACTGCTGGCCGCGGCTTTTCTGGAAGCGCACCCAGATGTCGGTCTGGATGTACTCGAGCAGATGGCCCAGATGGATGGCGCCATTGGCATAGGGGAGCGCGCTGGTGACCAGGATCTTGCGCGTGGCGGTGTTAGGCATGGGGAATGAGGCTTCCGTTAACGTCGGGCTTGGGGTATGCGGGCTTGGATAAAAAAGAGCGCGTGCCGGGGTCGGCTCAGTACAGCGCCTGCTCCTCGAGAATCACCTCGCGCAAGAGCGCGAGAAACAGCTTGTCGGCCTCGGAGTGCTCCTCGGGATCTTCCGGAATGTGAATGCTCGTGGTGTCGGTGATCTCGTTGGCTATGCGCACCATGCTGTCGGCGCTGCCGCCGTTGTCGAGCTCCCGGCGAGCCACGGCCAGCGACTGCTCGAGAATCCTGGGGTCCTGCAACAGCTTGCGGATAAACCCCTGCAGCTCGTTGATGATGCGCGTTTTCTGAATTTCTGAAGCGGACATAAAGGCTCTCCTGTGTACGCTTGAGGACGCGGCCGGGCGGGCGGCGCCGTTCCTGCGGACCTTAGCATTTTTTCACCCGGGGCTCACAGCGCCAGCCGGCCGGCCTTGTGTTTGACCGGGTTGGCGTACTGGGCCAGCCAGTAGGGGCGCAGGGCCTCGGGCACCGTGGCCAGGCGCTTGTCGAAGCGCTCGCGATCCCTGGCGGTGATCGCCCGGTGCGATACCAGCTCCGGCGCGTCCCCCAGCGCCTCCAGGGCCAGGTAATGGGTGGGGAAAAGCCGGTAGCCGCCGATGACCTGGCGGTCGATCTCGGCGGCCACCTCCTCGGCGGTGCCGGCGTCGGCGCCCAGCGGCGTGCCGAAGTGCAGCTGCACCCGGCCCTTGTCGCCGGTAATGCCGGCGACGATGGACTGGATGTCCTCGAATTCGGTCTTGTCGTAGCCGCCCCGGGTATCCAGATCAAAAAGCTCCTGGGCCTTCTGCACGTCGCAGGGGTCGAGCTCGTAGCTGATCGATACCGGTACGATGCGCAGCTCCTTGATCGCCTCGCCGGTGCCGGCGTCCTTGTCCGCCCGGCGCCGGGCCATGGTCAGCATCTTGATGATCGCCGGCCCCGTGAGGTCGATGCCGTTCTTCGCCCGGCCTTCGCGCTGGGCCATCCAAATCGAGTGGTTGTCCACGGTGATCGAATGGCGGATGTACTCCGACAGATTCTGGTAGGCGGCGAGCATGGCGCGCTTGCCCCGGGCGCTGCGCGGCACGATGAAGCTCTTGTTGAGACGCATCAGGTCGGTGACGTAGGGCTTTTTCAGCAGGTTGTCGCCGATGGCGATGCGCACGGTGTTGCGCTCGGCGCGGTAGAGCGCGTAGTTGACGAACGCCGGGTCCAGCGAAATATCCCGGTGGTTGCCGATGAACAGATAGGCCGTCTCCGGGTCGAGCCGGTCAAGCCCCGTAACGTCGAAGGCGTCGGTGCTTTGGCGGATCATGCGGTCCATGTAGCCGGCGATGCGCTGCTGAAAGGCGCGCACGTCGCGTACCCCTTGCACCTCGCGCTTGACCGCTCGGCTGGCCAGCAGCCGCGCCAGCGGCGGGGCGAGGCGGGCCAGGCGCGGCAGGCGAAACTGGGTCAGCGCGTTGAGCAGCTCGTTGTCGTGGGCCAGGCGCCTGAGTACGTCTTCGACCTCGGCGTCGGCGTAGGGGCGAATGTCCGCCCAGGGGTCGGAAGCGGCGGGGGGGCTTGCGTTGTGGTCTGTCATGGGGTCCGTTCCGTCGGCAGTGCAAATGGGGCAGCCAGAGCGTGGGCGGCGGGCGGTGTCAGACGGCGTCGCCGGTCCGGGCTTCGCCGCCCAGCCATTCCAGCAGGCGTTCCGCATCCTCGGCAAGCGCCTGGGCCATGAGGATGAAGTCGGTCTCCAGCCGGGCCAGGGCGTCGTCGCCGTCGTCGGCGTGGTCGGCCTCCTCGATCAGGGCGTCGCCGAAGCGCAGGGACTTCAGCGCCAGCTCGTCGGTGAGCACGAACTGCAGCCGGCCCTCGATGGAAAGCGCCAGCTTGCTGGCCTGGCGGCCGCTTTCCAAAAGCTGCTGGATGTCGTCGCCGTCGAGGTCGACCTGGCGGGCGCGCAGCACGCCGTCGTCGCCCTTGGCCTTGAGCTCCACCTGGTCGCCCAGCACCATGTCCGCCGGGCGGCTGCCCGGATCGCCGAGCCACTCGGTCATGGCGCGGATGGGCAGCGTCTGCGCGGTGAGCGGGGTGACTTTCAGGCTGCCCAGGGTTTCGCGCAGCAGGTCGAGAATCTCGTCGGCCCGGGCCCGGGAGGCGGCGTTGATGCCCAAAAGCCCCCGGCGGGTGTCCCACCAGAGGTCGATCTTCTGCCGGCGGACGAAGGCCTGGGGCAAAAGCGCCTCGGTGATCTCTTCCTTGAGCGCGGTCTTTTCCTTGCGCGTGACGCGGCGGCCTTCAGTCTGCTCGATATCGGCCACGCGCTCCTCGACTTCCTCGCGGACCACCGCCGCCGGCAGCAGGCGCTCCTGGCGCAGCGCCGAGAGCAGCCGATGGCCCTGGGCTTCGTGGACGTACTGGCCGTTGCCGGCGCGGCCGGCCGGCGGCGTCCAGCCCAGCCGCCGAGCGTCGGCGCTGCCCAGCGCCACGGCGGCGTGGTCATCGAGCACCTGGTCAAAGGTGGCGTGGTCAATCTCGGGGGCGCCGTGCAGGCGGTAGAGCAGCAGGTTTTTAAACCACATGTCGCCCGTCCTTGTGAGAACTGCGGAGGAGAAAAGCGCACATTATGGCGAAAGCGTCTGCGTCCTGCCAGCATGGCCGGGCATTGCCACCCTCGCCGGCGCCATGCCGGCACCCGATTCAACAAGGAGGCTTCGCCATGAGCGATTTGCTGTCGCGTACCTGCCTGCGGGTACGCGGGTACCACCTGGACGGCTACGGCCACGTCAACAACGCCCGCTATCTGGAGTTCATGGAAGAGGGCCGCTGGGCGTTTTTCGACCTCCACCCGCAGCTCATTGCCGGGCTGCACGACAACGGCCTGGGCTTTGCCGTGGTCAACCTCAACGTCGACTACCGCGCCGCGGCGGTGCTCGGCGACGATCTTGACGTGCTCACCGGCATTGTCAGCGTGGGCGAGCGCAGCGCCAAGTGCCACCACCGCCTTGTGCGCCGGGGCGACGGTGCCCTGGTGGCCCGGGCGGATCTGACCTTCGTGCTGCTGGACCTGGCCGCCGGCCGGGCCGCCGCCATCGAGGGGGCGGTGCGCGACACCCTCAACGCCCTGGTCGTGCCGCCGGAGGCGTTTGTCGCCGAAGACGAGTAGCCGCGCTGCAGGAGCGGCGCAAGCGGCTGCCCATGAGGCGCCGGCAATGGTATGATAGCGCGATATTTGCGCGCCGTTGTCCGGTGTTCGCGCTTACCACTCTACGCAGTGCCAATGCAGTGCAAAGGATCTGACTTTCATGGGTGACACCGCCAAAGACATTCTGCCCGTCAACATAGAAGAAGAGCTCAAGCAGTCGTACCTCGACTATGCCATGAGCGTTATCATCGGCCGCGCGCTGCCCGACGTGCGCGACGGGCTCAAGCCCGTGCATCGCCGCGTGCTGTTTGCCATGCACGAGCTGGGTAACGACTGGAACAAACCGTACAAGAAATCGGCACGCGTGGTCGGCGATGTCATCGGTAAGTACCACCCCCACGGCGACAGCGCGGTCTACGACACCATCGTGCGCATGGCCCAGGACTTCTCCATGCGTCACGTGCTGGTGGACGGCCAGGGCAACTTCGGCTCCATCGACGGCGACAACGCCGCCGCCATGCGCTACACCGAGGTGCGCATGGCCAGGCTCTCCCACGAGCTTTTGGCCGACCTGGAAAAGGACACCGTCGACTGGGTCGACAACTACGACGGCACCGAACGCATTCCCGACGTGCTGCCGACGCGGGTGCCCAACCTTTTGATCAACGGCTCCTCGGGCATCGCCGTGGGCATGGCGACCAACATCCCGCCGCACAACATGAACGAGGTCATCGACGCCTGCCTGGCGCTGATCGACGACTACACCCTGTCCGTCGACGAGCTGATGGACTACGTGCCGGGGCCGGACTTTCCCACCGGCGGCATCATCAACGGCCGCGCGGGCATTCTCGACGCCTACCGCACCGGCCGCGGGCGGGTCTACGTGCGCGCGCGCCACACCATCGAGCACGACGACAAGACCGGCCGCGACCACATCATCATCACCGAGCTTCCCTACCAGGTGAACAAGGCCCGGCTGATCGAGAAGATCGCCGAGCTGGTCAAGGACAAGCGCATCGAGGGCATCGCCGAGCTGCGCGACGAGTCCGACAAGGAAGGCCTGCGGGTGGTGATCGAGGTCAAGCGCGGCGAGTCCGGCGAGGTGCTGGTCAACAACCTCTTCGCCCAGACCCAGCTGCAGAACGTCTTCGGCATCAACATGGTGGCGCTGGAAAACGGCCAGCCCTACACGCTCAACCTCAAGGAGCTTTTGGAAGCCTTCGTCCGCCACCGCCGGGAAGTGGTCACCCGACGCACGCTTTTCGAGCTGAAAAAGGCCCGGGAGCGCGGCCACATTCTTGAAGGTCTGACCGTCGCCATTTCCAACATCGACGACGTCATCGAGCTGATCAAGGCCTCTCCCAACGCCGCCGCCGCCCGGGAAAAGCTGCTCGACGCCACCTGGCAGCCGGGCCAGGTCACCGACATGCTCGAGCGCGCCGGGGCCACCTCGTGCAAGCCCGAGGACCTCGACGAAGGCTACGGCCTGAACCCCGCGGCCACCGCCTACCGGCTGTCGCCGGCCCAGGCCCAGGCGATTCTCGAGCTGCGCCTGCACCGCCTGACCGGGCTCGAGACCGAAAAGCTGCTCAACGAATACCTGACCATTCTCGAGCGCATCGCCGAGCTTTCCGAGATCCTCGCCTCGCCGGACCGGCTGATGGAGGTCATCCGCGACGAGCTTACCGCCGTACGCGACCAGTACGGCGAGTCTCGGCGCACCGACATCCAGGCCAGCCACCTGGATCTGTCCATCGAGGATCTGATCGCCGAGGAGGACATGGTGGTCACGGTGTCGCGCTCGGGCTACGCCAAGACCCAGCCGCTCTCCGACTACCACGCTCAGCGCCGCGGCGGCCGGGGCAAGTCGGCCACGGCGATGAAGGACGAGGACGTCATCGAGCACCTGCTGGTGGCCTCGACCCACGACACCGTGCTGCTCTTTTCCAACCGCGGCAAGGTCTACTGGCTCAAGGTCTACGAGATGCCCAACGCCAGCCGCGGCTCCCGGGGCAAGCCGCTGGTCAATATGCTGCCGCTGGAGGAGGGCGAGTCGATCAACGCCATCATGCCGGTGCGCGACTACGACCCCGACCACTACATCTTCTTCGCCACCGCCAGGGGCACGGTCAAGCGTACCAGCCTCGAGCAGTTCTCCCGGCCGCGCAGCGTCGGGCTGATCGCCATCGAGCTCGAGGAAGGCGACCGCCTGGTGGGCGCCAAGATCACTTCAGGCAGCGACCACGCCATGCTGCTGTCGTCCAACGGCAAGGCCATCCGCTTCGAGGAAAGCGACGTTCGCGCCATGGGCCGCACCGCCCGGGGCGTGCGCGGCATGCGCCTGACCGAGGGCGCCGAGGTCATCAGCCTGGTGATCCCCCAGCACCAGCAGATCGACGCCGAGGACGCGGGCGCCGACGCCGAAACCGGCGAAGCGGCCGCGTCGCCGATCTACATCCTCACCGCCAGCGAGAACGGCTACGGCAAGCGCACGCCGCTTGGCGAGTTTCCGCTGCGCGGGCGCGGCGGCCAGGGCGTGATCGCCATGCAGACCAGCGCGCGCAACGGCGCGCTGGTGGCCGGCATGCAGGTCTACGACAGCGACGAAATGATGCTGATCACCGACCGCGGCACTCTGGTACGCACCCACGTCGACGAGGTCTCCACCACCTCGCGCAACACCCAGGGCGTGATGCTCATCCGCCTGGGCCGCGAAGAGCACCTGGTGAAGACCGTGCGCGTGGACGAGCCCGACGACGAGGACGAGGAAAGCGCGGGAGACGAGGGCAGCGCCGCCGCGGCCGATACCCACCACGAACCAACGGAGGGGGAAGATGACCCGTCAGTATAACTTTTGCGCCGGGCCGGCGGCGCTGCCCACGCCGGTGCTCGAACGCGCCCGGGACGAGATGCTCGACTACCGGGGGCTTGGCCTTTCCCCCATGGAAATGAGCCACCGAAGCGCCGACTTCGTCGCCATCGCCGAGCGCGCCGAGGCCGACCTGCGCGAGCTTCTGGCCGTGCCCGACAACTACCGGGTGCTGTTCTTCCAGGGCGGGGCGACGCTGCAGTTTTCCATGCTGCCCATGAACTTGCTGGGCAACGGCGGGCGCGCCAACTTCGTCCAGACCGGCATCTGGAGCACCAAGGCGCTGGCGGAAGCCCAGAACCTGGGCGCGGCCTGGCACGTGGCGGCCAACACCGAGCCCGAGGGCAACGTCGCCGTGCCGCGCCCCAACGAGCTCGACATCAGCGACGACGCCGCCTACCTGCACTACGCCGCCAACGAAACCATCGGCGGGCTGGCGTTCGACTACGTGCCCCGGGGGCGCCGGGCCGACGGCGCCGAGGTGCCGGTGGTCTGCGACATGTCGTCGAGCCTGCTTTCCGGGCCGCTCGACGTCTCCCAGTTCGGCATCATCTACGCCGGCGCGCAGAAAAACATCGGCCCGGCGGGGCTGACCCTGGTGATCGTCCGCGACGACCTGCTCGACCAGGCCCAGGCGGCGATGCCGGGACTTTTCCGCTACGACGCCATGGCCAGGGCCGGCTCCATGATCAATACCCCGCCCACCTACGCCTGGTATCTGGCCGGGCTGGTGTTCGAGTGGCTGAAAGACGACGTCGGCGGGCTGGCCGCCATGGACGCGATCAACCAGCGCAAGGCCAACAGGCTCTACGCCGCCATCGATCAAAGCGAGTTTTACGCCAACCCCATCGCGCCGCTCAACCGCTCGCGGATGAACGTACCCTTTACCCTGGCGGATAGCCGGCTGGACGGCGAATTCCTCAAGGAAGCCGACGCCGCCGGGCTTTTGAACCTCAAGGGCCACCGCAGCGTGGGCGGCATGCGCGCCAGCCTCTACAACGCCGTGCCCGAAGCCGCCGTGGACGCGCTCACCGCGTTCATGGCCGATTTTGAACAACGAAAAGGCTAATAGACCATGTCTTCTGATGCGGCAGCCAGCCTGGACGCGTTGCGAGAGCGCATCGACCAGCTGGACAACGATATCCTCCACCTGATCAGCGAGCGCGCCCGCTGCGCCCAGGAAGTCGCCGAGGTCAAGCTCGACGAAGACCCCGGCACGCGGTTCTACCGCCCCGAGCGCGAGGCCCAGGTGCTGCGCCGGATCATGGCCATGAACAAGGGCCCGCTGTCCGACGAGGAAATGGCGCGGCTGTTTCGCGAGGTAATGTCCGCCTGCCTGGCGCTGGAGCAGCCGGTCAAGGTGGCCTACCTTGGCCCCGAGGGCACCTTCACCCAGCAGGCCGCGCTCAAGCACTTCGGCGAGAGCGCCGTGAGCCTGCCCATGGCCGCCATCGACGAAGTCTTCCGCGAGGTAGAGGCCGGCGCGGTGAACTACGGCGTGGTGCCGGTGGAAAACTCCACCGAAGGCGTGGTCAACCACACTCTGGATACGTTCCTGGAATCCTCGATCCGCATCGCCGGCGAGGTGGTGCTGCGCATTCACCACCACCTGCTGGTGGGCGAGAACACCCGCCGCGACAAGATCTCGCGGATCTACTCCCACCCGCAGTCGTTCGCCCAGTGCCGCAAGTGGCTGGACGCCCACTACCCCCACGCCGAGCGCGTGGCCGTGGCCTCCAACGCCGAGGCCTCGAGGCTGGTCAAGACCGAGTGGCACAGCGCCGCCATCGCCGGCGACATGGCGGGCAAGCTCTACGATCTGGAAGTGATCCACGAAAAGGTCGAGGACCGCCCGGACAACTCCACCCGCTTTCTGATCATCGGCAACCGCGACGCGCCGTTCTCCGGCAGCGACAAGACCTCGCTGGTGGTGGCCATGCGCAACCAGCCCGGCGCGCTCCACGACCTGCTGGAGCCGTTCCACCGCCACCGTATCGACATGACCCGGCTGGAGACCCGGCCCTCGCGCAGCGGCGTGTGGAACTACGTCTTCTTCATCGACTTCGTCGGCCACCACGACGAGCCCCACATCGCCGCCATGCTGGACGAAGTCCGCCTGCGCGCCGCCGACCTCAAGGTGCTCGGCTCCTACCCCCAGGGCGTGCTGTGACCGACGCCGAGGCGACGACAGCGCGCGCAGAAGCGCCGCCCGGCCTGCTGATTGTCGGGCTGGGGCTGATCGGCGGCTCGCTCGCCGCCGGCCTGCGGGCGTCGGGCTTCGGTGGGCGCATCACCGCCTGCGACCCCGACGCCGGCGAGCTTCGCCGCGGCCTGGACATGGGCCTGATCGACGCCGGCAGCACCCGCCTGGCCGAGCTGGCGCCGGCGGCGGACGTGATCGTGCTCGCCGTGCCGGTGCTCGCCATGGAAGGCCTGCTTGCCGAGCTTGACGCGCTCAACCCCGGGCTGAAAGGCCAGGCGGTGACCGACGTCGGCAGCACCAAGGCCACCGTGCGCGACGCCGCGCGCCGGGTGTTCGGCCGGGTGCCGCCGACGCTGGTGCTGGGGCACCCCATCGCCGGCTCGGAAAAAAGCGGCGTGGCCGCGGCCGATCCCGAGCTTTACGCCGGCCACAACGTCCTCCTCACCCCCGAGGCCGACACCGACGCCGAGGCCCTGGCCCGGGTGCGGGCGCTGTGGCAGGCCTGCGGCGCCAGGGTGCTGGAAATGGACGTCGAGCGTCACGACGCGGTGCTCGCCCAGACCAGCCACCTGCCGCACCTGCTGGCGTTCTCGCTGGTGGACACCCTCGCCCGCCAGGACGCGCGGCTGGACATCTTTCGCTACGCTGCCGGCGGCTTTCGCGACTTCACCCGCATTGCCGGCAGCGACCCGGTGATGTGGCGGGACATCTTCACCGCCAACCGCGACGCCGTGCTCGCCTCGCTGGACGACTTCGAGGCCGGCCTGGCCCGGCTGCGCGCCGCGGTGGAGGCCGGCGACGGCGACGCCATGCTCGCCGCCTTCGGCCGCGCCAGCCACGCGCGCCGCTATTTTGAATCCCTGCTGAACAAGACCAGCTACCAGACGGAATATGCCATGCAATCACAGAGTCAGGTGACGTACCGGGTGCGTCCGGGCGGCAGCGCCCGGGGGCGCGTGCGCGTTCCCGGCGACAAGTCGATTTCCCACCGCTCGATCATGCTCGGCGCCCTGGCCGAGGGCGTGACCACCGTGACCGGCTTTCTCGAAGGCGAAGACAGCCTGGCCACGCTGCAGGCGTTTCGCGAGATGGGCGTGGCCATCGAAGGCCCCAGCCAGGGCCGGGTGGTCATCCACGGCGTGGGCCTTCACGGCCTCAAGGCGCCCTCGGGGCCTATCTACGTGGGCAACTCCGGCACCGCTATGCGCCTCTTTGCCGGGCTTCTGGCCGGGCAGTCGTTTACCAGCGAGCTTGCCGGGGACGATTCGCTGACGAAGCGCCCGATGAACCGCGTGGCCGAGCCGCTGCGCGCCATGGGCGCTTTGATCGACACCGCCGAGGGCGGCCGGCCGCCGCTGACCATTCACGGCGGCACCCCGCTTGCCGGCCTGTACTACGACATGCCCGTGGCCAGCGCCCAGGTCAAGTCCTGCCTGCTGCTCGCCGGGCTCTACGCCGAGGGCGAAACCCGGGTGCGCGAGCCGGCGCCTACCCGGGATCACACCGAGCGCATGCTCGGCGGCTTTGGCTACCCGGTCGCGCGCGACGGCGACACCTGCTGGCTTGAAGGCGGCAGGCGCCTGACCGCAAGCCCCATCGACGTGCCCGCGGACATTTCCTCGGCGGCGTTTTTCATGGTCGCCGCTGCCATTACCCCGGGAAGCGACCTGACGCTCGAGCACGTGGGCATCAACCCCACCCGCACCGGCGTGATCAACGTCCTCAAGCTGATGGGCGCCGACCTCGAGCTGATCGACGAGCGCGAAGTGGGCGGCGAGCCGGTGGCCGAGGTGCGCGTGCGCTACGCGCCGCTGACCGGCATCGACATCCCCGCAGAGCAGGTGGCGCTGGCCATCGACGAGTTCCCCGCGCTGTTCATCGCCGCGGCCAACGCCGCCGGCACCACCCGTCTGCGCGGCGCCGCCGAGCTGCGGGTGAAAGAGTCCGACCGCCTGGCCGCCATGGCCGACGGCTTTGCCACGATTGGCGTCGAGCACAGCCTTCATGACGACGGCATCGACATCGTCGGCCGCGGCGGGGCAGAGGGCCCGAGCTACGGCGGCGGGCGCATCGACAGCCTCGGCGATCATCGCATCGCCATGGCCTTCGCCGTGGCCGCGCTGCGCGCGGGCGAAGAGGTCGTCATCGACAACTGCGCCAACGTCGCCACCTCCTTCCCCAACTTCACCGAGCTTGCCCGTCGCATCGGCATGGGCCTGGAAGTCCAGGGGCCGGAAACGGAGAGTCATCATGAGCCATAACGCCTCCGCCGCGCCGGTACTGACCGTCGACGGCCCCGGCGGCGCCGGCAAGGGCACGGTCAGCAGCCTGATCGCCGAGCGCCAGGGCTGGCACCTGCTGGACAGCGGCGCCCTTTACCGCCTGACCGCCTACGCCGCCGGCAAGCACGGCGTCGACCTTGACGACGAGGCCGGCCTGGCCCGGGTGGCCGCCAATCTCGACGTCGCCTTTCCGGTAACAGGCGGCGCGGTGCAGACCCTGCTCGAGGGCCAAGACGTATCCCGGGCGATCCGCACCGAGCAGGCCGGCGAGCGCGCCTCCCGAGTGGCCGCGGTGCCCGCGGTGCGCGAGGCACTTTTGCAGCGCCAGCGCGATTTTGCCAAGACCCCGGGGCTGGTGGCCGACGGCCGCGACATGGGCACGGTGGTGTTTCCCGATGCCGGGCTCAAGATTTTTCTCACCGCCAGCGCCGAAGAACGCGCCCGCCGGCGCCATGCGCAGTTGCGCCAGGCCGGCGAAGATGCTAGTCTTGCGAGTCTTTTGCAGGAGATTCAGGCACGCGATGCACGCGACACGCAGCGCAGCGTGGCCCCGCTCAAGCCGGCAGACGATGCCGTGACCCTTGACACCACGCGCCTGAGTATACCGGAAGTGGTGGAACAGCTGACCGAACTGCTGGCCCGGCGGGGCATGGCGTCCGGCGTTTGATTCTCCCTTGCGGCGCCTTTGCTGCGGCGTCACGGCATGATCGGGCGATTTTTCACACTGCCAGCCCGGTGATGTCTAACCAGCGCTAACGCCCGCAAAGGCAGAGTGACATTAGGCCCGTACTTGCTGGTGGTACGGAGAAGGCACACCGTGCCTCAAACAACGTTGATCACGTAGGAACACCATGAGCGAAAGCTTTGCTGAACTGTTTGAACAGTCTCTTAACGACATCAACATGGAGCCGGGCGCCATCGTCGCGGCCCAGGTTGTCGATATTGACGGTGACTGGGTTACCGTCAACGCCGGCCTGAAGTCCGAAGGCCAGATCCCCGCGTCGCAGTTTCTCGACGAAAACGGCGAGCTCGCCATTGCCGTCGGCGACGACGTGCACGTCGCCCTGGAAGCCGTGGAAGACGGTTTCGGCGCCACCCGCCTGTCCCGGGAGAAGGCCAAGCGCGCCGAGGCGTGGAAGGTGCTGGAAGCCGCCTTCGAGGATGACGAAATCGTCAAGGGCGTGATCAACGGCAAGGTCAAGGGCGGTTTCACCGTCGACGTCGACTCCATCCGTGCCTTCCTGCCCGGCTCGCTGGTTGACGTGCGCCCGGTGCGCGACACCACGCACCTGGAAAACAAGGAGCTGGACTTCAAGGTCATCAAGCTCGACCCCAAGCGCAACAACGTCGTGGTATCCCGCCGCGCGGTGCTCGAGGCGGAAAACAGCGCCGAGCGCGAAGCGCTGCTCGCCACGCTTCAGGAAGGCCAGCAGATCAAGGGTATCGTCAAGAACCTGACCGACTACGGCGCCTTCGTCGACCTCGGCGGCGTCGACGGCCTGCTGCACATCACCGACATGGCCTGGAAGCGCATCAAGCATCCGTCCGAGATCGTCTCCGTGGGCGACGAGATCAACGTCAAGGTGCTCAAGTTCGACCGCGAGCGCAACCGCGTATCGCTGGGTCTCAAGCAGCTGGGCGAGGATCCGTGGGTCAACATCAAGGATCGCTACCCGGAAGGCACCAAGGTCCACGCCAACGTCACCAACCTCACCGACTACGGCTGCTTTGCCGAGCTGGAAGAGGGCGTCGAGGGGCTGGTTCACGTCTCCGAAATGGACTGGACCAACAAGAACATCCACCCCTCCAAGGTGGTGCAGGTGGGTGACGACGTCGACGTCATGGTGCTCGACATCGACGAAGAGCGGCGTCGTATCTCCCTGGGTATCAAGCAGTGCACGCCGAACCCCTGGGAAACCTTCAACGCCGAGCACAACAAGGGCGACCGCGTTTCCGGCACCATCAAGTCGATCACCGACTTCGGTATCTTCATCGGCCTGGAAGGCGGCATCGACGGCCTGGTTCACCTGTCCGACATTTCCTGGACCGAGCCCGGCGAAGAAGCCGTGCGCCAGTTCAAGAAGGGCGACGAAGCCGAAGCCGTCATCCTCTCCATCGACCCCGAGCGCGAGCGCATCTCGCTGGGTATCAAGCAGATGGATACCGACCCGGTCGCCGAGTTCCTCTCGGTGAACGACAAGGGCACCGTGGTCACCGGCCGCGTGGTCGAGGTTGACGCCAAGGAAGCCCAGGTGGAGCTGGCCACCGACGTGGTCGCCGTGCTCAAGGCCTCCGAAATCAGCGCCGACCGCGTGGAAGACGCGCGCAACGTGCTCAGCGAAGGCGACAGCGTCGAGGCGCGCATCGTCAGCGTCGACCGCAAGAGCCGCCAGATCAACCTCTCGATCAAGGCCAAGGATCAGGACGACACGCGCCAGAACATGAAGAAGCTGCGCGACGAGCAGGAAAGCGGCAGCGGCGCCACCACCATCGGCGATCTGATCAAGCAGCAGATGGGGCAGGACTAAGCCCTTGCGCCCAGGCGCCAAGAGTTATTGATACCTGCCAACGCCGCCCTTCGGGGCGGCGTTTTTTTATACGTGCTTTCCGTGCTCGGAAGAATCGTACAGGGACGCAAACGCTATAACGCTCCTGAAAACAGGCTTAAGAGTTTGATCAACATCATGCCTTTACCTTATTAACCCGATTATAGGGAAAACTGTCTTTATTTATGCTTGCGAGTTTGCCTTGTTGCAGTAATAATGTGCGGAACCGGTAAACGCCGCCGCCGGTGCATTATGCTTGGGGCGTGTTGGATAAGCGAAGCGAATGCTGTCGCTGTTAACGCAAATCGGAATTCGATCCGAAGGTGACAGCAGCGCCGGGCGTTCAAAGAGTCGCAGGATAGCAAACAAGGCCGGGCAGCGCTCTTCGCCGACACTTGTGTGTCAAGAGTCGTTCGCCGAGAGTCGTTCGTCGAGAGTCGTTCGCCGAAAGCTGTTCGTCGATACGTGTTTGCCGATACTTGTTCGTCGAGAGCGGTTCGCCAAGAGCTGCTCGTCGGTACCGGGTTCGCCAGCGCTGCTGCTACCGTTTCGCGTCCGCCGCCAATACGTTTCCGCCATATTGCTTTGTGCATCGGCGCGGGAAAAACAAGGCACCGTATTTTCCACGGTCTGCAGCGCAGCGTTATAAAGCAAGCGACAGACGTTATTTTCCGCATTGGCTACAGGAGTCAAAATGTCACTACTTAATCAATACGTGCAGAAAGAGCAGCAGCTCAAGCAGCTCCAGGAAGAAATGGAGCGCCTGGAAGCCGACCAGCGCCTGCAAAGCGAGCTCGAGTTCAAGAAAAAGCTCGAAAGCCTGATGGAAGAGTTCTCCAAGCGCCCGGCAGACGTCATTGCGCTGCTGAGCCCCGAGCAGCCCAGCAAGCCGGCCACTACCAGCACCGGCCGCCGCAGGCGCCGCCTGAAGGTTTATGAAAACCCCCACACCGGTGATGTGATCAAGACCCGCGGCGGCAACCACAAAGAGCTGCGCGCCTGGAAGAGCGAGTACGGCGACAAGACCGTCGAGTCCTGGGTCGTACGCACCGAAGACTAAGCGCTTCCCCGGCCGGCATTGCCATCCGCGCAGTGCCGGCCCGCCGTATGATAGAATTGACGATGTGTTCAACGCCCGCCGATAACGACCCTGGACAGCGGCGTTGATAGCGTCCGTTGTTAGCGGTCATTGTTAGCGGCCGTTGATAACGACTGCCGATAACGGCAATGGTAACGGCAGTCGCATAATCGCAGCTGCGTAATAGCGGCATCGCAATAGCAGCAGCAGCGCAAGCACCGGCCGCCTTGTCTCACGGGCCTGCCGGTAGCGGCTTCCCCGCCGGCCTTTCACGACACGATCCCTAGTGGCCGATCGGCACTGTCAAAGCGGACGGCGCTCGGTGTTTTTAAAGACGGTGTTTTAAAGAGCGTGTTTTAAGGACTGTGTTTTAAGGACGATCTTTTAAAGACATCGCGACTTCAATAGCGCTGTTCCCCTGGTGAATACGCCGTTGGTCAGGGGACTGATCTGGACCTCTGGCGTATCGTTAATAAAGCGATATTCGCCGCCGTTTACCGGGCCGTTTCTGACGGCGATCCGGCTTTGTCTGTCCGGCCGTTTTTTCATCCGGACAGCCTTTTGATTGACACTTCACGACGGCCTGACTCTGGCCGGCCTTTCATACAGGCGCATTACAAGGTGAAAATGGAACGATAATGAAACATCGCAACGCAGCCAGGCCAAATAACGGACGGGAAAAGCTCAGGCAGTTCCAGGAACTGGATGACGCGTTCGCCAAAGCGCTGCAGGAACTGGACGACCCGGATGCCCGGCCTGACATCCCCACCGGCCCGCCGGTACGCTCGGCCCAGGCCCAGGCGAAGGAAGAAGACGCCCGGGCCCGCGAGCGGGCGTTCAGCCAGCGTCTGGAGGCGCTGATGGAGGAGTACCGCATGACCCCCGCCGTGCTCACCGAGCTGATCGGCACGCTGCTCGAGTGCGGCGTCTGGGCCGACAAGCCCGGCGCTCAGCGGTAGCGGTAGACCCGCAGGCTCGGAAGGAAGGGCTCGTGCTCGAGCTTCTCGTCCCGGCGCCGGGCCCGGGTGCGCTTTTCCGGCGGCGCGGCGGGCGGACGGTTGGTGTGCGGCAGCCGCCCCTCGGGGGCGGGCACAAAGATCGGCATGGCCACGTTCAGCGCCCGGCGGCTGTGGCCGTCGGGCGCGGTCGGGGTAAAGACGGGCTCGGGAAAGAACAGGTTGGCGCGCATCAGCGGCGCCTGGGGCTGCACCTGGGCCAGCGGCTCGGAGGAGGGAATGCCCGCCAGCCGGCGCAGCTGAATGCGCACGTGAGGGGCGTCGCTGTCCAGCGCCAGAAGCTTCTGTTCCGCTTCCTGCACGCTCAGCCGCTTGATCGAGCGCCCGCTGCTGTACCAGGCAAAGCGCACCCGGGACACCGGCGCCTCGGCCACCGGCAGGTGGCGCCAGCACTGCTTGAGGTGCAGCCGCGCCAGGCCGTTCTGTTCGAGCACCTTTTCCACCCCCGGGTGGCGCCGGGGCAGGTGCTCCCGGCCCTCGCTGAGAAGCGCCGGCGCCTGCTGCTTGATGGCTTGCAAGCACTCGCTGAAGGCGCTCTTGGCGGCGTTGGCCCGGGTCACCGCGGCGAGAAGCGCCTCGTCGGCGGCCACCAGCCCCACGTAGTTGCGCGTTTGCCGGCCGTCCTGGCCCGGGGTGTGCCACATGTCGAACAGCGCCGCTTCCAGCCAGCCGGCATCCGCGGCGGCGTCGTTCAGCGCCCAGATCCCCGGGGCGCTGCGCCGGGCCTGATCCATGACCGCCTCGAGCGCGGCCAGCACGTCGTCAAAGGCGCCGTCCAGCCGGTGCAGCAGCCGATAGTCCACCGAAGGGGCCGAAGAGCCGGGCATGGGGATATCCTCCTGGCCAATGAAAAGCGCAGTGCGCGAAAGCGGGCCGTCAGGAAAGCGGGGCGTCGCGGTCGGCGTCGCGCAGCAGCGCGTCGATATCCGCCTCGTCCATGGCGTCTTCGCCGCTGATGCGGTGGCTCTCGTCGGCCCAGGCGCCCAGGTCCAGAAGCTGGCAGCGGCGGCTGCAAAACGGCCGGTAGGCGCTTTCCGGCGCCCAGACGACGCGCCTGCCGCACTGGGGGCAGGGCAGCGTCACCGGCGACGAGCCGGCGGATGACGAAGACCACGTATTGGCAGACATGAAAAACTCCTGATGGACTCGGGTAAAAGCCGCGCCTGACGCCGGGGTCAGCGCCGGGCCAGCAGGCGGTAGCAGGCGTCGAGCGCGCCCACCTGGGCGGCGCTAAAGGCGTGGCTGCGGCTATTATCGACCACATCGCAGCCCCGGGAAAGCCGCTGCCGGCGCGAAAGCTGGGCGGCCATGATCGCCTCGACCTGCTCCCGGCCCACGCCGTCCCGGGCCAGGGTGCGCGCGTACTGGGTGGCCTCGGGCACGTCGACGACCAGGCAGCGCTCGGTCAGCGCGTCCTGGCCGGTCTCAAACAGCAGCGGCGAGACCAGCAGCGCGTAGGGCGCGGGGCCGGCCGCCAGGCGTTGCAAATGCGCGGTCAAACGCTCGCGCACCCGGGGATGGGTAACGCCCTCGAGCCATTCGCGCTCGGCCGGGTCGGCAAAGACCCGCGCGCGCAGGGCAGCGCGGTCAAGGCTGCCGTCCGCCTTCAATATGTCGCTGCCGTGGCGCTCGGCGATGGCGGCCAGCGCCGGCTCGCCCGGGGCGACGATCTCCCGGGCGACGTCGTCGGCGTCCACCCAGGCCGCGCCGCGCTCGGCGAACATGCGCGCCACGGTCGACTTCCCCGAGCCGATACCGCCGGTCAGCCCGATAATCATGTCATTATCCTCAGGTAGGTGGCCATCAGCTCGTTGCCCGCCAGCAGGCCGGCCCAGCCCGCCATGGCCAGAAACGGGCCGAAGGGCATGGGCAGGCCCCGGCGCCGGGGGTTGGCCTGCAGCGCCAGGCCGACGAGCGCGCCGAACCCGGCGGCGAGCATCAGCACCAGCGGCAGCAGGCTCCACCCCAGCCAGGCGCCCAGCGCGGCGAGCAGCTTGAAGTCGCCGTAGCCCATGCCTTCCTTGCCGGTCACCAGCCTGAACAGCCAGTAAAGGCTCCAGAGCACCAGATACCCCGCCATGGCGCCGATCACCGCCGGGGCGAGCATCGCCGGCTGGAATAGCAGCTGGTACAAGAGCCCGGCCCACAGAAGCGGCAGCGTCAGCGCGTCGGGCAGCAGCTGGGTGCGAAGGTCGATCACCGCCATGGCGAGCAGCGCAAGGCAGGCGGCGAGAATAAAGCCCGCCTGCCAGCCAACGCCGTAAAGCGCCACCGCCGCCACGGCGAGCGCGCCGCCGGCGAGCTCCACCGCTGGGTACTGCACGCTGATCCGCGCCCGGCAGGTCGCGCAGCGCCCGCGCCGCTTGAGCCAGCCGAGCAGCGGCACGTTGTCGTGCCAGCGGATGGGCGCCTCGCAGGCCGGGCAGAGGGAGGGCGGCGTTGCCAGGTTGAAGCGCGGCGGGGTTTCGTCGGGCAGCGCCAGCGCCGCCCGGGCCTCGGCCCGCCAGCGGCGCATCAGCATCACCGGCAGCCGGGTGATGACCACGTTGAGAAAGCTGCCCAGGCACAGGCCGAGCAGGGCGGCCAGCAGTAAGACGGGAATTGCCATGTCCTTGAAATCGATCCTTGCGATAGCGGGGGGTGAAGGGCGGTAAACGCTACAGCGCCGTGCCTAGGGTGATGATGGGCATGTACATGGCGATGACCACGCCGCCCACCAGCGCCCCCAGAATGACGATGATAAACGGCTCCATGAGCGAGGTCAGCGCCTCCACCCGGTTGCTCACCTGCTCTTCGTAGTGGTCCGCCACCCGGTTGAGCATGGCGTCCAGGGCGCCGGACTCCTCGCCGATGCTGACCATCTGCACCACCTGGGTGGGGAAGGCGTTGGTCATGCGGACGGCAAAGTTGAGCGGCCGGCCGGTGGTGACGTCGTCCCGGGCCTGAAGCACGGCCGCCTCGTAAACGCGGTTGCCCGTGGCCCCGGCGGAGATGCCAAGCCCCTCGGTGAGCGGAATGCCCGAGGTAAAGGTGGTGGCGAGCGTCCGCGAGAAGCGCGCCACCGCCGACATCTGCAGAATGCCGCCGACCACCGGCAGCCGCAACAGCCAGGCGTCCGTGCGGTAGGCCAGCGTTTCCGAGCGCTTGCGCAGATAGCGAAACGCCACCGCCGCCAGCGCCAGCGCCCCCAGCGCGCGCAGCCAGTACTGCTGCACCAGCGCGGAAAGGTGCAGGGTCGCCTGGGTGATGGCGGGGAGCTCGGCGTCAAAGCTCTGGAACATGCTCTCGAACTGCGGTACCACCTTGACCAGCAGCATGATGGTCACGCCGATCCCCACCAGCAGCACCGCCGCCGGGTACCACATGGCCTTTTTCACCCGCCCCTTGAGCGACTCCACCTGCTCCTTGTGCGCCGCAATGCGCACAAGCACCTCGTCCAGGGCGCCGGTCTGCTCGCCCACGTGGACCAGATTGACAAAGAGCCGGTCGAAGTGCGCCGGGTAGCGGGCCAGGGTTTCCGAAAAGCTCGCCCCCGCCGTCACCTCGGCGGTGATCTGGCGCACCAGGCGCACCGTGGCCGGCTTCTCGGTGCTCTCGCGGACCACCTGCAGCGCCTGCAACAGCGGAATGCCGGCGCGGATCATGGTCGCCATCTGGCGAGCGAACAGGGTGATGTCCGCCGCTTTGACCCGGCCCGGGCCGCCGAAGGTTTTGCGGATCCGTTTGGCGCTGATCTCCTGGCGGCGCAGCTCGGCGCTCACCTCGGGGCGGCTGGCGCTTACCGTGTGGCCGCGCACCCGACGCCCGGCGGCGTCGGTGCCGGTCCACTTCCAGCGGTACAGGGTGTCGGCTACCTCCGAGCGCCGGCGGGGGGCGTAGGCCATGGTCGCTTACTCCTTGGTGACCCGGTTGAGTTCCTCGAGGCTGGTGATACCGGCCAGCACCTTCTGCACGCCGCTGTGGTAGAGGCTGACGTAGCCTTCCTCCCGAGCCAGGGCGTCGATCTCCATGGCGCTGGCGTTGCGCATGATCAGCCCGCGCATGGTTTCGCTGACCGGAAGTACCTCGTAGACGCCGGTTCGGCCCTTGTAGCCCTGGGTGCACTTCTTGCAGCCCGCCGCGCGGTAGAGCGTGGCCCCGGCGGTGTCGGCCTCGGCAAGGCCCATCGCCGCCAGCGCCTCGGGGGGAATCTCCGCGGGCATTTTACAGGCCGGGCAGAGTTTGCGCACCAGCCGCTGGGCGATGATCAGGTTCACCGAACTGGCGATGTTGAACGCCGTCACGCCGATGTTCGACAGGCGTACCAGGGTTTCCGCCGCCGAGTTGGTGTGCAGGGTGGAAAGCACCAGGTGGCCGGTCTGCGAGGCCTTGACGGCGTTCTCCGCGGTTTCCAGGTCGCGGACTTCGCCCACCATCACCACGTCCGGGTCCTGGCGCAGAAAGGCCCGCAGGGCGCTGGCAAAGTCGAGCCCGATGCGCGGCTTGACGTTGACCTGGTTGACCCCGGGCAGGCGGATTTCCACCGGGTCTTCGGCGGTGCAGATGTTGCGCTCGACCTGGTTGAGGATGTTGAGTCCGGTGTAGAGCGTCACCGTTTTGCCGCTGCCCGTGGGGCCGGTCACCAGCACCATGCCCTGGGGCTTGTCCAGCGCCTTTTCGTACTGGCGGCGCTGCACCTCGCTGAAGCCCAGCTCGTCGATGCCCATCTGCGCGGCGGCGGGATCGAGCAGGCGCAGCACCAGCTTCTCGCCGTAGACGGTGGGCAGCGAGTTGACGCGAAAGTCCAGCGAGCGGGTGCGCGACAGCCGCAGGCGGATGTTGCCGTCCTGGGGCAGGCGGCGCTCGGAGACGTCCAGCCGCGCCATCACCTTGAGCCGGGCGGCGATGCGGTCGCGCAGGGAAAACGGCGGCTGCGCCACCTCGGCGAGGATGCCGTCCACCCGGAAGCGCACCCGGAAGAGGTGCTCGTAGGGCTCGAAGTGGATGTCCGAGGCGTCGGAGTTGGCCGCGTCGAGAAGTATCTTGTTGACGAACTTGATGATCGGGGCGTCGTCGGTGTCGTCGTCAAGCTCCGGGTGGTACTCGTCGTCCTCGGTTTCCAGCGACGAAATGGCGTCGTCGATCTGGCCCAGGCTTTCCAGCATGCTGCGCTCGTTCTGGGCGATGTAGCGCTGCAGGGTGCCGGCGAGCTGGTCCACCGGCGCCAGCACCCCCTCCACCCGCAGCCCGGTGGCAAACTGCAGCTCGTCGAGCTGGGTGAGCGTGGCGGGGTAGGGAATGGCCACGGTGAGCAGCCGGCCGCGCCGGGCCAGCGGCAGCACCTGCAGCTCGCGCAGGATTCGCGCCGGGTATTCCCGGGCCGGGGGCAGCGCCTCGGGGTTGACGGCGTCGAGATCGAGCACCGGCAGGCCGTACTCCCGGCCCGCGGCCACCGCCGCCGGGGCCGGGGCGACCAGGCCTTCTTCCACCACGTAGCGCAGAAGCTCGGTGTCCTCCCGGGCGGCCGCGGCTTCGGCGGCGGCGAGGCCGGTGTCGCTCAAAAGTCCCTGGCGCACCAGCCGTTCGGCGATGCCGCGCCGCCCGCCCCGGGCCGCGGCGTGGCTCAGCATGGACTCGTAAGGGGGTTGGCTCATGCGCTACTCGGTTGGTGACTGGTCGCGGTGCGCCCCACTTGTACCATACTCCGCCCGCCCCCGGCATCCGCCGAGCACCGTCGGGGAGAAAACAAGAAAAAGAATGTAAAAAAAGGTTGCGCCGTCGCCGATCGTAATATAGTGTAACGAAGTGTACCCGAAGCGAACGCCGCCCGGGCCGAACAAACTCAAGGAGCTTTTCATGAACAACGCTACCTCCGCACAAGCCCAGAGGCAGGGCGGTTTTACTCTGATCGAGCTGATGATCGTCGTCGCCATTATCGGCGTGCTGGCGGCGATCGCCATCCCGCAGTACCAGAACTACGTCGCCCGCTCCCAGGCCAGCGAAGCGCTGACGATTACCTCTGGCGTGCGTGCCGATATTGGCGAATATTATGCGCTTCACGGGGAAATGCCTGGTGAAAATGTGGAAATTGCAGAAGGAGATATATCAGGGAAATACATCAAGAAAGTAATTTATAGTGCTGATAACGCCATTGAGGCAAAATTTAAGAAAAATAGCTCCCTTAATGGGTCAAGGATGTATATTAAACCTGTCAATTCTGACCCCAGCAACGGTTGGGAGTGTTCATGGAGTAGTGGTAGTGATGCTGATAAGAGCTTGTTGCCATCCGGCTGCAAAGCAGATGATTCTTAAGGAGTAGTTAAGCAGACGTGGAAGATAGGGGCCTTTGGCCCCTTTCTTATATCGGAGGGGTTATGCAATCCAGGCAGCGCGGCTTTACCCTGATCGAGCTGATGATCGTTGTTGCCATTATCGGCGTGCTGGCCGCCGTGGCCATTCCCCGGTATCGAGGCCACGTGGCCCGGCACAGGCCAGCGAAGCGCTGACGATCACGGCTGATCTGCGTAACAACATCAATGAGCAGTTTTCGCTGACGCGCACCATGCCGATGGCGGTAAACTTTACTTCCACCACCGCGGCGGATGGCACCAAAACGCTGGATGGCTTTGCCGGCTGCTATGTCAAAAGCGTCAGCTACGCCGACGCGACGATCGTGGCCAGGTTCAAGGAAAAAAGCGAGAGTATTCTCGACGGCGCCACCATGGAGATTGCCCCCAAAGGCAGCGACTTGAGCAACGGCTGGTAGTGCACCTGGCGTGATGGCACCACCAGCACAAGCTGGCTGCCGTCGGGCTGCGAGGAATAGCGCCGCCCGGCCAAGCGCCTGAAAAAAAGCGCAAAAAAAGCTTTTCATCTGCGGCCAAACGCGCTATTATACGCCTCGTCCTGGAGCCAAGGCCCGGGACGAGCCCAAAGAGCCGGAGCGTGGCGCAGCTTGGTAGCGCGTTGCAATGGGGTTGCAAAGGTCGCAGGTTCGAATCCTGTCGCTCCGACCAGAAATATGTAGAGAAAACGGCCACTTGGCGTATTCGCTGGGTGGCCGTTTTTTTGTGGTGCCCCAACCCTCCCGAAAGGGCTGAGGAAAGGGTGGGAAATGGGATGGACCCGTCCTTCTGTGCCAAGCTGGATATAACATCTAGCCAGCAGTGCACAGAACACTGACGGCATCGGTGAAGGAGGATCCATCCATGAAACAGATTAGCATTATAGGCATTGACCTGGCGAAACACGTTTTTCAACTGCATGCCGTGGATGCGCACGGTCACAAAGTATTCAGCAAGCAAGTCCGGCGAGAGAAGTTACGCTTGACGCTGGCCCAAATTCCGCCTTGCCACGTCGCCATGGAAGCGTGCGGCTCCGCTCATTACTGGGCGAGAGACATTGGCACGCTGGGCCATGAGGCCGAGCTACTGCCACCGCAGGCGGTCAAGCCCTTCGTGCTGGGCCACAAGAACGATGCGCGCGATGCCGCGGCTATCGCCGAGGCTGCGGCGCGCCCGGCCACGCCTCGAGTGACGATCAAGACGGAAGCACAACAGTCCCTGCAAGCAGTGCACCGAGTACGCAGTCGGTTAGTGCGCGAACGCACCGCCGTCGGCAACGAGCTGCGCGGCCTGCTGGGCGAGTTTGGTCTAATCGTGTCGCAGGGGCACGCGGTGATACGCCAGGGCGTTATTCGTGAGCGGCTGGACGAGCAACGGGCGCGGCTGGGGGAAGAACTCTACACCCTGCTGAACGACCTGCTCGATCAATGGCTCGAGAACGATGCCCGGATCGCGCGCTATGACAAGCGTCTGCAGCGTCTGGCCAGGGCATCAGATGACATGCAGCGGCTGATGAGTCTGCCCGGCATCGGCCCGATCAATGCGACGCTGTTGTTCAGCCATCTGGGCGATCCGGCGCGATTCCCCAACGGACGTCAGTTCAGCGCCTCGTTGGGGCTAGTGCCACGCCAGCATTCCAGCGGGGGTCGCAACCAGTTGATGGGGATCACCAAACGCGGCAATGGCGAGGTTCGAAAGCAGTTGGTGCACGGTGCCCGCGCGGCATTACGCCAGTTCCAACGTCAGGAACATCCCGACCGGCTGTCCCGTTGGGCCTGCTCGTTAGCGGCGCGTCTTGGGCAACGCAAGGCCATTGTGGCCCTGGCGAACAAGATGGCGCGGATTTGCTGGTCGCTATTGGCCCATGAACGGCGCTATCAGCCGCAGGAGGCCGCTTGATGATACCGAACAAACAGGGAATATAGCTTAGCATGCGATAAGTTACCCAACCCCGAGGTTGCGCAGGCAAGATGCTTCGATGGCATAACGGGTCAGACCGGCTTTCTGTCACTCTGTAAAGTGCGCAGGCCCATCACGAGGCCGAGTGGGAGATCAGAGCAGAGAGCGCGTATTCCATCAGGGCCAGGCACGGCAAGTGCCATCAATAGGCCGGATATAAGCGTGCAGTCCTCACTCTTATGCGTTGTTGCTTCTGGCTTGCACAACAGGACGGGTCCATATAAACGGACGTCAGTTCAGCGCCTCGTTGGGGCTAGTGCCACGCCAGCATTCCAGCGGGGGTCGCAACCAGTTGATGGGGATCACCAAACGCGGCAATGGCGAGGTTCGAAAGCAGTTGGTGCACGGTGCCCGCGCGGCATTACGCCAGTTCCAACGTCAGGAACATCCCGACCGGCTGTCCCGTTGGGCCTGCTCGTTAGCGGCGCGTCTTGGGCAACGCAAGGCCATTGTGGCCCTGGCGAACAAGATGGCGCGGATTTGCTGGTCGCTATTGGCCCATGAACGGCGCTATCAGCCGCAGGAGGCCGCTTGATGATACCGAACAAACAGGGAATATAGCTTAGCATGCGATAAGTTACCCAACCCCGAGGTTGCGCAGGCAAGATGCTTCGATGGCATAACGGGTCAGACCGGCTTTCTGTCACTCTGTAAAGTGCGCAGGCCCATCACGAGGCCGAGTGGGAGATCAGAGCAGAGAGCGCGTATTCCATCAGGGCCAGGCACGGCAAGTGCCATCAATAGGCCGGATATAAGCGTGCAGTCCTCACTCTTATGCGTTGTTGCTTCTGGCTTGCACAACAGGACGGGTCCATATAAACGGACGTCAGTTCAGCGCCTCGTTGGGGCTAGTGCCACGCCAGCATTCCAGCGGGGGTCGCAACCAGTTGATGGGGATCACCAAACGCGGCAATGGCGAGGTTCGAAAGCAGTTGGTGCACGGTGCCCGCGCGGCATTACGCCAGTTCCAACGTCAGGAACATCCCGACCGGCTGTCCCGTTGGGCCTGCTCGTTAGCGGCGCGTCTTGGGCAACGCAAGGCCATTGTGGCCCTGGCGAACAAGATGGCGCGGATTTGCTGGTCGCTATTGGCCCATGAACGGCGCTATCAGCCGCAGGAGGCCGCTTGATGATACCGAACAAACAGGGAATATAGCTTAGCATGCGATAAGTTACCCAACCCCGAGGTTGCGCAGGCAAGATGCTTCGATGGCATAACGGGTCAGACCGGCTTTCTGTCACTCTGTAAAGTGCGCAGGCCCATCACGAGGCCGAGTGGGAGATCAGAGCAGAGAGCGCGTATTCCATCAGGGCCAGGCACGGCAAGTGCCATCAATAGGCCGGATATAAGCGTGCAGTCCTCACTCTTATGCGTTGTTGCTTCTGGCTTGCACAACAGGACGGGTCCATATAAGCGCACTTTAGTGCGCGAAAGCAGGCCGCAAGCGCCACCGTCCCCGCCCGCGTCATGGCAAGCGCCACCGTCCCCGCCGCGTCATGGCGAGCGAAGCGTTGCCATCTCGGGTTTTACCGCCGGAGCCCCGTACCCACGAGATCGCCGCGTTGCTTACGCGCCGCGCGATGACCGGTAGTGGGATCAACCCCGCTTCCCGCCCGCGTCATGGCAAGCGCCACCGTCCCCGTCGCGTCATGGCGAGCGAAGCGCGGCCATCTCGGGTTTTACCGCCGGTGCCCCGCCCCCACGAGATCGCCGCGTTGCTTACGCGCCTCGCGATGACGGTAGTGGGATCAACACCGCTTCCCGCCCGCGCCATGGCAAGCGCCACCGTCCCCGCCGCGTCATGGCGAGCGATGCGTGGCCATCTCGGGTTTTACCGCCGGTGCCCCCGCCCCCATGCACTGCCAATGTCGCCCGTCCCGTCTAAACGAAGGGCGCGCAAGCGCTGCCGCCTCTGCCATTATCATGGCAAGGCCCAAATAACAAGACTGAGCCATAGGCTCGGCGGCCGCCATTGGCGCCAGCGTTATGGCATGGGGGACCCGGCGACGGTTCCAGCCAGGGCCTTGCTGACCCGCCGCCGATCGTAAAGATGAGGTGAGTAGCAATGGAACGGGATCAACGTTGCTGGCTGGTGGCCGAGGCGCCGGAAAAGCTCGGGTCGCTGGTGGCCCGGCTCGAGGCGCTCGGCTGGACGGTAACTCGGCCGAAGGCGCCGTTCACCAGCCGCTGTCTTGAGGATGACGAGGCGTGCCTTGTGGGCCTGGTTCAGCTCGACGGTATGACAGGCGACCCGCTGCGCCAGCTGGAGTCGCTGCTCCTGCACAGCCGCTGTCTGTGGTTTGCCATCCTGCCGGACGACGCCCTGGAAGATGCCGCCAGGCGCAGCCTGGTGGCAACGCTCTGCCACGGCTTTATCGAGCCGGGCGTTGACGGCGCGGAGCTGGGCTATCTGATGAGGCGCGCGGCGGCGCTGGTACAGCTTCAGCGGCAGGAGCTGGCGCTGCATCGCCGTACGGCCCCTTTGTCGGCCGATATCGCCGAATACGAGATGGTCGGCACGGCGCCGGCCATGCGCACGCTGTTCCAGACGATTCGCAAGGTGGCGGCCGTGGATGCCCCGGTGCTTATCAACGGCGAATCGGGCACGGGCAAGGAGCTGACCGCCGTGGCGATCCACGAGCGCTCGCCCCGCGTCTCCGGCGTGTTTCACGCCATCAACTGCGGCGCCTTGCCGGACCAGCTGATTCAGTCGGAGCTCTTCGGCCATGAGAAGGGCGCCTTTACCGGCGCCGCCCAGCGCAAGATCGGCCGTATCGAAGCGGCCGACGCCGGGACGCTGTTTCTCGACGAGATAGGCGACTTGCCGCTGGAGCAGCAGGTTAACCTGCTGCGTTTTCTCGAGACCCGACGGATCCAGCGGGTGGGAGGACTGAGCGAGATCGCCGTCGATGTGCGCATCCTGGCGGCGACCCACGTCAACCTCGAGGAGGCGGTCCGGGAGGGGCGGTTCCGCGAGGACCTTTACCACCGCCTGAACGTGCTGCAGGTCAAGGTGCCGGCCCTGCGGGACCATCCGGAGGATATCGAGATTCTTGCCCGCTATTTCTTCGAGCGTTTCATTCGCGAAAAGCCCGGTCGCCTGAAGGGGTTTTCTCGCGACGCCCTGCAAGCCATGCGCGACTACTCCTGGCCGGGGAACATTCGGGAGCTGATCAACCGCGTGCGTCGGGCAATGGTCATGTGCGACAACCGCCTTATTCAGCCCGAGGATCTGGGCATCGAGCGGCGCCAGGGCCCGGCCTCCGGCCTGTCCCTCTGCCAGGCCCGGGACGAGGCGGAGCGGGATGCCCTGGTCGCCGCGCTGGAGCGCAACGCGCACAGGGTTCAGGCGGCGGCCCGAGAGCTGGACGTTTCGCGGGTCACAATCTATCGCCTGATGGAAAAGCACGGCCTGGCCCGTCCCATGAGCGAGGCGCCGGCGTGAGGGGCTTTCTTTTCTGTTTTTACAAGCGCAGGCGACGCGCGCTCGGGAGCACCGATGCTCCCGCCCCCACAAGATCGACGCGTCGCCTACGCGCCGCGTCATGGCGAAGGTGAAATAGTCTGATACAATGTATGCGACTTATCATCTTTTAGGCTGGCATATATTGGATGGAAAGATAAATCAGATAGCCGGGGGAATTCATGACTGCTCGTACCAGATTTAACAAGCAAGATCTCTTGCTGGGGGTCAGTAGCATTCTTGAGGTGTACCCCAGACGCCAGCAGACTGCGCGAGCACGCTATCAGCGTGCCCGCGCGCGCAGTGCTGCGTCCAACACGGACGCTCGGCAGCTGCAAGGCGACTGGAAGGGTGTCGGTGAGCAGCTTAAACGTGCCATAAGGAGCTATGGGAATGACCAGCCCGGATGCCGCTCCTGAATCTTCCGAGCAAAGGGCTTCGGATGAAAAGACTCAGCAGGGGGGTGAGCCGCGTCAGGCTGGGGAGCTTGAGACAAGGCAGGAAGCTCAGGAACGCAAGGCTGAAGACCTGGAGAAACTGGAGTCTTTATTGAGCCGGAAATCGTCGGACTTGACGTCTGACGAGATTAATCTGCGTAATGAGCTGCTCGACACATATCGGACCGATGTGAAGAAGGGGATTGAGCGAGTAGAGGTGTCTCAGTTTAGCGGTCCTCTTCCGCCTCCAGGAGTCATGGCAGACTATGACCGAATTGTACCGGGGGCAGCTGAGCGCATCTTGCAGATGGCAGAGCGCGAACAAGACTTTCGACATAGAGGGGATGAGCGGGCCCATGAATATCTCAAGGATGAACTGAGAACCTCGTCAATAACTCAACGTATCGGGCAGGTAGCCGGGACCTGTATTGCCCTGGGGGCATTGCTCGTGGCGTGTTTCGCATTTTCTGTCGGCGCGTCAGGATACGGTGTCGCCATCGTGTTTGCTGAAATCGCGGTATTGTCGGGAATATTCGTTTTGAGCAGGCGAGATTACGCTAAGACGGAGAGCACGGATTCTCAAGAGAGTGAGTAGCGCAGGGCTTTGTTTCATGCCTTGTCGAGCTAATGAGAAATATCGTGAAACGGCTGCTTAGGGCGTATGCTCGAAGCGGCCGTTTTTGTTGTGGCCCAATCTTTCCGAAAGGGCCGGGGAAAGGGTGGGAAATGGGATGGACCCGTCCTTCTGTGCCAAGCTGGATATGACATCTAGCTAGCAGTGCACAGAACACTGACGGCATCTGAAAGGAGGGCCCATCCATGAAACAGATTAGCATTGTCGGCATTGACCTGGCCAAACACGTTTTTCAGTTGCACGCCGCCGATGCGCGCGGCCATAACATCTTTAACAAGCAGGTTAAGCGTGATCAGCTGCGGCTCACGCTGGCCCAGCTGCCGCCTTGCCGCATCGCCATGGAGGCGTGCGGCTCGGCCCATTATTGGGCACGCGAAATTCGCGCCCTGGGCCATGAGGCAGAACTACTGCCGCCGCAGGCGGTCAAGCCCTTCGTGCTGGGCCACAAGAATGATGCACGCGATGCCGCGGCTATCGCCGAGGCCGCAGCACGCCCGGCGACGCCTCGGGTGACGATCAAGACAGAAGCGCAACAATCCCTGCAAGCGGTGCACCGGGTGCGCAGCCGGTTAGTGCGCGAGCGCACTGCCATCGGCAATGAGCTGCGCGGCCTACTGGGAGAGTTTGGCCTGATCGTGTCGCAAGGGCATGCGGTAATACGCCAAGGTGTGATCCGTGAACGCCTGGACGAGCAACGGGCGCGGCTGGGTGAAGAGCTCTACACCCTGCTGAACGACCTGCTCGACCAGTGGCTCGAGAACGATGCGCGGATCGCGCGCTATGACAAGCGGCTGCAGCGACAGGCCAAAGCGTCAGCCGACATGCAGCGGCTGATGAGTCTGCCCGGCATCGGCCCGATCAACGCCACGCTGTTGTTCAGCCACCTGGGCGATCCGGCACGGTTTCCCAACGGGCGTCAGTTCAGCGCCTCGTTAGGGCTAGGGGGCGTTAACAATTAGGCCAGCCATATGGCGGCTGACACGAGGCAGAGGAGTGACTGGTAGTTTCTTGCCAGTCGCTCATAGCGTGTAGATAACCGCCGGAACTTCTTGATTTTCTGAAAGAACCTCTCCACCAGATTGCGATCTTGGTAACAGTGCCAGTCTACTTCAATGCGCGCCAAACGATTCTTTTTCGGAGGAATCACCGACTCGGCACCTGCGGCCTGAATCATGTCCCGCAGAGCAGTGGAGTCATACCCCTTGTCGCCCAGCACTGCTTGCGGGGAAAAACCTTCCAGTAGAGCGGGAGCAGCACCATACTCCGACGCCTGGCCCGGTGTGAGAACCAATCGTACTGGGTTACCTAACGCATCGACTGCGGCATGAATTTTGGTGCTCAATCCGCCTCGAGATTTGCCCATGGCTTCGACGTCTTGCGTGTTTTTTTTGACGCTCCATGCTGGTGCACCCTGACGATGCTACCGTCGATCATCAGCTGCTCTAGATCGGGATCGTCGGCTACTGTGTCAAAAATACGCTGCCAAACGCCCTTTCGTGACCAACGGTTATACCGCATGTAGACGGTGTGCCAGCGCCCAAAAGATTCGGGAAGATCACGCCACGGGGCGCCGGTCCGAGCGATCCAGAGCACGGCTTCCACGAACAGGCGATTGTCCTTGGCAGTTACCCCACAGTCTGAGGCTTTGCCGGGGAGCAGGTGCTCGATTCGCTCCCACTGATCATCGCGTAACTTCAACCGACTCATGGCCCACCAAAATCTATGAATACTAAATCAGTTTAAACGAAACTAATGATTGTTAACACACCCTAGTGCCACGCCAGCATTCCAGTGGTGGCCGCCATCAGTTAATGGGTATCACCAAACGCGGCAATGGCGAGGTTCGACGGCAGCTGGTGCACGGTGCCCGCGCGGCATTACGCCAGTTTCAGCGCCAGGAACAGCCCGACCGGCTGTCCCGCTGGGCCTGCTCATTAGCGGCGCGTCTTGGACAACGCAAGGCCATTGTGGCCCTGGCAAACAAGATGGCGCGGATTTGCTGGTCGCTATTGGCCCATGAGCGCCGCTACCAGCCGCAGGAGGCCGCTTAATGATACCGAATAAACAGGCGAGATCGTTCAGCATACGATAAGTTACCCAACCCCGAGGTTGCGCAGGCGAGATGCTTCGATGGCATAACGGGTCAGACCGACTCTCTGTCACTCTGTGAAGTGCGCAGGCCCATGGCGAGGCCGAGTGGGAGATCAGAGCAGAGAGCGCGTATTCCATCAGGGCCAGGCACCGCAGGTGCCACCAACAGGCCGGATATAAGCGTGCAGTCCTCACCTTTATGCGTGGTTGCTTCTAGCTTGCACAACAGGACGGGTCCATATAAGCGCACTTCAGTGCGCGAAAGCGGGCCGCGAGGCCTGCCGCAGGCTTGTGGCTTTACCGTCGCTGACTAAAGTCAGCTCCCACCAGGTAGTGAGAATCCTACCGTATTTGGGGACTCATTCAGCGCTGATCAAGTCACTTTATGCCCGCCCTTGGGGTGCTTCCCACCGAGTAGCGGGATATTCACGATCCCCGCTTCCTTCCCGCGCCATGGCAAGCGCCACCGTACTCGCCGCGTCATGGCGAGCGCAGCGTGGCCATCTCGGGTTTGGTCGCCGGTGCCCCCGCACCCACGAGATCGCCACGTTGCTTACGCGCCTCGCGATGACCGGTAGTGGGATCAACTCCGATTCCCGCCCGCGCCATGGCAAGCGCCACCGTACTCGCCGCGTCATGGCGAGCGAAGCGTGGCCATCTCGGGTTTGGCCGCCGGTGCCCCGCATCCGTGAGATCGCCACCGTCTGATTTCCGACGTGCGATTGCCCGGCCATCGGCAAGCCGGTAATGTCGCTTTTACGAGCTGGCCGTCAAGGCCGGAAGGCCGGGTAGAACGGCTCGACACTCATGAAAGCCATACAAAAGGATATCCGATGCACCCATCGCAGACGCTGGCCGGGACGGCCCTGGTTTTTCTCTTCGGCGGCACGGCCATGGGCGCCCAGGCCGACGCCGCGCCGCCATCCACGGTGCCCGATCCGGCGGCGGTCGAGATTGACAGCGGCTTTGACCACATCGGCGCCGACGTCCACCGCATCGAGATCGACGACCGCCCGGTGTTTTATCTCGATGACGGCCCCGCCGAGGGGCGGCCGGTGGTGTTTATCGGCGGGCAGGGGACGAGCCTGGCGGCCTTTCAGCTCTCCGAGTTCAATCGCTCATTGCGCCTTGAGCTGGGCCTGCGGATGATCTCGGTCGAGCGCAACGGCTTTGGCGAATCGCCCTTCGACCCCGAGCTTGGCTACAGCGACTATACCGACGAGGTGCTTGGCGTTCTGGACCATCTGGGCGTTGATGAGTTTGCCATCGTGGCCATTTCCGGCGGCGGGGCCTACGCCGCGCAGCTGGCCGCGGCGGTGCCTGACCGTGTGCTGTCGCTGCACGCGGCGGCAGCCGTGTCCAGCACTTTGCCCACGCGGGACGCCCCCGACTGCGACACCTCCCTGGCGGAAATGAAGGAGGAGGTGAGCCGGTATACGCATCACCCCAAGGACTGGTGGGGCGTGCCCGGCTCGCCGGTTCAGGCCATTCCGGGCTGGCAGGCTGCGGCCTACGGCGATGCCACGCGCGCGTTTTATGTGAACGGCCAGATGGGCGATCCTTCGGCGCTGGCGGCAGAGTACCGGCGGCCCTGTGCGGATGAGGCGGTGGTGGATGCCGAGCGCATCACCGCGCCGACCTACCTCTACTGGGGCGAAGAAGACACCACGGTGCCGGTGAAGGTGATGGAGCACTGGAAGGAAGCGCTGCCCAACGTGGCGCGGGCCACGGTGTACCCGGGGCAGGGGCACACCGTGCAGTACCGCCACTGGGACCAGGTACTGACCGATATTGCCGGGCTCGGCGATCATCGGGTGGTGTGCCGCGACGGCGAGACCCTGCTGGCGAGCCGTGAGGAGCTCGGCGAGGACGCGTTTCTGGGCAACTGCGCCTGGCAAGGGAGCGATAGCGACAGGGCGAAACAGTAAAAAGGCGCATCAGTCAGCGGGGCAGCTCCTCCGGGCTCACCGAAGCGAAGTATACTACCGTCATGCGTTGTTTCCCCATGCGTCGTTTCCCCTTGCCTCGACGCCGGCGCTGGCGGCTGCTGTTGGGCACGCTGGCAGCGGCGGGGGCGCTTTTTGGCTGGCAGCGGGTGCCGGCAACCCCGGCGGGGGTGCTGTTCTGGCCGCTTTGGGTGGCTGCCACGCAGGTGATTTACACCGGTGCGCTGGAGTCCGCCCGCTTACGGCGCCACGCCTGGCTGGGGCAGTATTTGAAGCCCGCCTCGCCGTGGCATCGCCGGCTTGGGGGCGGCGCCTTCATGATCGGCCGGGTGCAGCTGACAAGCGCCTTTCTGGCGCTGGTGCTGCTGGTTTCGCTGCGCCGGCTCGGCACCGCTGATATCGCGCTGCTGACGCTGGCGCCGGGCCTGTTCAGCCTGTGCCAGCGCTGCCTGGATGCGCGCCTGCACTCGCATATCATTGAAAGGTATCGCCCTGCGCTGGTTCGGCGGCTCTGCGTGTTTGGCGTCGCGGCGGTGCTGTCTCTGGGGCTGGTGCTTGTCAGGCTGTGGCAGCCCCAGCCCTACATGGTGGATACGGCCTGGCAAACGGCGATTTCATCGCATGCCGTGGCGGCTACCGGCCCGACGCTGCTGGGCAGCCTTGAGCGGCTTGCCAGCGCCATGGAGCTGACCGGCTTCTGGCTGATGCAAAATACGCTCGGCCGGTTTGATGTCAGTCAGAGTATCTCCCTGCTCGCCTGGGCGATAATGCTGCTGATGCAGGCCACGCTGGCCTGGTCGTTGTCGCGCTTGCTGGCCGGTATCGCGGCGCTGCACGCCCGTTGTGCCAGCCCCGAGGAGAGCGCCGAGCTCCGCCCGCTACCCTGGAGTGAATAGCATGGCACAGCCATCCGCTTCTGCGTCCGCGCTGGTCGATTCCGTACGGTGGCGGCGCCCGGCCTACAGGCTCTTTGTGGTGTCGCTGGTGGTGGCGATACCGCTGGCGGCCAGCCTGTTCTACTACGGTTTGCGCCAGAGCGACAACGAGGCGCTACGGTTCATTATCAACGGCGAGCCTCTGGTGCTCGATGCGGCTGACCAGGCCAAGCTGCAGGCGGATCTGCTTGAGCGGCTGGCCGTGCTGGAAACCACGCTGCAGTACGGCACCCGGTTGTGGCAGGGCGCCGCTCTGGCCAGGCTGGAAGCGGACTATCATGCGGCGGCCGACGCCTATCTTGACTGGTACTTCTCCGCCCCGGGATCCTACTCCCGGCTGTTCATCGCGCTGAGCGGCGATCTGGATGCGTGGATGCAGACCCAGCTGGAGGAGCGCCTTGTTCGCCCCCTGGATCTGAAAACCTCTCTGCAGGCGCTAAGCCGGCAGCATCGGGCCAGGGTGGCCAGCGCGGAGCAGGCGTGGCAGCAAAAGACGCTGGATGCACTGCAGCAACGCTACGCCACCTCCGCTGACGTGGCGCCGGCAGACGAGGCCATACCCACCGTGAATCTGGACCGGATGATGCAGCGCGCCCAGGGCCCGTTTGACCTGTCGAATGCCCTGCCGTCCCATGGTGCCAGCCTGCCGGCGGGCGCGGTAGCCGGCCTCGCTGCCAGGCGCCTGCTGGCCGGGAAAGCCATGCAGAGCGCGCGCCGGCTGCTGCGCCGCTTTGCCGTCAGGGTGGGAATCCAGGCCACCCGCTCGGCCGCCGTGGGGGCCGGCGCCTCCGCGGTGGCAACGCCCATTGGCGGCGCGGTGGCCACGGGCATTGGGGTCGCAGCCACGGCCGGAGCCGAATATATCGCCCTTAAGCGAGAGGAAGCGAAGTACCGCCCGGCCATGGAAGACGAGCTGCACGACGGCTGGAACGCGCTGGCAAGCCGCCTTCGCCAAACCCTGGAGGCGCAGAAACAGGCCCGGACCCGCGCCCTGCGGGAGCGTCTGGAGCAACAGGCCAGGCCGGCCGGCGAGAACAATGGCCCGCCGGAGACCTATCGGATTCTGGGCTAGCCGGGCACAACCCGGCGCCTGGCTTTGCCTCGGCACCTCCCTGATTTGCCGGCCGGTTTTTTCTCACCGGCCTTGCCGCAGCGACTGCCGCCAGCGGTTTTCGATGCTTTCGAGCTCTGCCGGGCCGTACAGGGCCTGGCTCTCGCCGCGGTAGTGGGCCCAGAGCTGGTCGCCGTAGTCGAAGTGCCACCATTCGCTGGGCAGATTGGTGAAGCCCTGGGCGCGCATGGCGTGGTAGAGCAGCCGGCGGTTGTCCCGGGCGGTGGAGGGCGGCCGGCTTTCCAGGGCGGCAGCGTGGGAGGCGGGCACGGCTTCGTCGAATCGCGTGCCCATGTCCAGCGGCAGGCCGTCGGCGGCGTCGCACAGGGTGACGTCCACCGCGCCGCCGGTGAGGTGGGGGCTTGGCGCCTCGAGCGAGGTGCTGGGCAGCGAGACGAACTCCCGGGTGCGTCGGGTCAGCGCCTCTTCGTCGATACCCGGGTGGGCGTCGCGGATGGCCTCGGAGAGCGTTTCGAACAGGTATTGCTGCACTCGCCAGGGTCGCCAGCCGTCGAGCACCAGCAGCGTCAGCCCGGCGGGCAGCGAGCGGGCCACGGCCAGCAGGCGACGGTAGACGCCTTCGCGCAGGTAGCACTCGTTGACCGCCCCGGGAACGCCCATCCGCGCGTAGGCGGGAAATACCCGGACCGGCGGCGGCGCCAGGCTAACGGGCACCAGCCGCTCCGACGAGCCGGTGATCGGAATATGGGTCAGCGTCGCCCAGTCGGGCTCTTTCATCGAGGGAATGGGCGTGGTGTGCCGGGTGGCGGGTTCAAGCATGACGTTATCCAAGAAGAGCGGGCAGCCACAGGGCCAGCGAGGGGAGCACAATCAACGCGATCAGCACGACGATGGCGGTGGCGACAAAGGGCCAGATGGTACGAAACAGCGCGGTGATCTCCAGCTGACTCACGGCTGCCGCGACAAACACGCAGGCCCCCATGGGCGGCGTGATCAGCGCAATGGTGATGTTCAGGGTGATGATAATCCCCAGGTGAACCATGTCGATACCGGCAAGCTCGGCAACGGGGACGAAGATCGGCGTGAGCAGCATCAGCGCGGAGACCTCTTCCATGAACATGCCGGTGATGAAGGTGATCAGGCTCAGCAGGAGCAGAATGGTCACCGGGCTGTTGCTATAGGGCGTGAGCAGCTCGACCAGCTGGCTGGGCACCTGGGCGTAGGACAGCAGCCAGCTCACGGTGCTGGAGGCGGCCATGATGACGAAGATGGCCGCGGTCAGCCGGGTGGTGTCAACGATGGCCTTCCACAGTCCGGCAGCGGTCAGCTGGCCCGCCGCCACGCCGAAAAGCGCCACGTAAAGGGCGGTCAGGGCGCCGGACTCCGTCGGCGTGACCAGCCCCATGACGATGCCGGCCACGATAATGAAGGGGGCAATCAGCGCCGGCAGCGCCCGTAGAAAAGCGCGCCTGAGCTTCCGCGTACCGGGCAAGCCGGCGCGCCTGGGCAGGCGAACGCGCCAGGCGTATAGGGCATTCATGGTCATGAACGCGCCTCCCAGCAGCAGGCCGGGAATCACGCCGGCCAGAAACAGATCCCCCACCGAGGTGTTGGTCAGCGAGGCGTAGAGGATCATGAAGATGCTCGGCGGAATAATGGGGCCGATCAGCGAGCTGCCGGCGGTCAGCCCGGCGGCAAAGGCGGTGGTATAGCCTTCCTTGCGCATGGCCGGCACCAGCAGCGAGCCCAGCGCCGAGGTGTCGGCTACCGCCGAGCCGTTGACGCCGGCAAAGAACACGCTGGAGACCACGTTGACGTGGCCGATGCCGCCGTGCAAATGGCCTACCAAGAGCCGCGCCAGGGCCATCAGTCGGTCGGTCAGCTTGCTGGCGTTCATCAGGTTGCCGGCCAGGATAAACAGCGGAATGGCCATCAGCGAAAAGGCGTTGATACCGCCGAAGAACTGCTGCGGCATCATCCGCGGGATCATGCCCGGGTCGACGAAGAAAAAGCCGACCGCGGCGGTGGTCAGAAGCGCGACGAACAGCGGCAGCCCGAGCAGCACGTGGACCAGAAACACCGCGAGCATGGTCAGCGTCATGGCGCGCTCTCCGGGTCGGAAGGAGACGAGGCGTGGGGCTCTTCGTGGGGCGTGGGCAGCGGCCGGGGGCCGTGGCAGGCGGCCAGCAGCGCCAGCAGGGCAAAGCCCACGGGCAGCGACATCACCGGGATGGTGCGGCTGATGCCGAGCCCCTGGCTGGTGAACATCGCCACCGACAGCGCGTAGCGATAGCCGAGCCAGGCGCCGGCCAGGGCAAGGAAAAGCGTCAGCAGCCACTGGTACCAGGACAGCAGCCGGGCTAGGCGGTGGGGCAACAGCCGCTCGATGAGCGCAACGCGCATGTGGCTGCCTTCAATCCACACGGCTCCCGTGGCGAGCATGACCGTGCCGATGATCAGGTAGCGGCCCAGCTCGTCGGTCCAGATCGGCGCGCCGCCGGCGACGTAGCGCGTGAACACGCCGTAGAGGATGGCAACAAGGTTGACGGCGAGCATGCCGCTGGCCGCCCACAGGGAGCACTGCCGAACCCAGGCGGCCGGCCGGCGCAGCAGCCCCCTCATCGGCTATCGCTGTCGTCGTTGTCGTCAACGTCGCCATCGTCAAAGCCGGCGTCTTCCAGGGCCGTGTCGATGTAGTTCGGGTCGATGTCCTGCTCTTTCAGCCAGTCCAGGTAGGCGGGCTGGCCAAGCTCGCGGAAGGCGGCCAGCTGGTCGTCATTCGGGCGGATTACCTCCATGCCGTTGTCGGCGAGGTAGGCGATGCGCTCCTCCACTTTGCTTTCGTTGTATTCCCGGGCTCTGTCGTTGGCTTCTTCCACGGCGTCAAGGAAGGCCTGGCGCAGCTCGTCGTCCCAGCCGTCGATCATCGCGGCGTTGCCCACCAAAAACTGGTCGGAGTACTGGATGTTGGCCAGCGTCAGGTAGTCCTGCACTTCGTTGAGGCTGCCAAGGATGATGTACATCGGCGGGTTCATCTGGCCGTCCGCCACCCCGGTTTTCAGCCCCATGTAGGTGTCGGTCCAGGGAATCGGCGTGCCGGAGGCGCCAAAGGCTTCATAGAGCGCTACCTGGCTTGGGTCCATGGCGCGAAAGCGCAGGCCCTCGAAGTCCTCAGGCGAGGCGATCGGACGCTTGTTGTTGGTAAACGCCAGAAAGCCGCCTTCCTCCACCACCGCGAGCAGCTCGAGGCCGGCACGTTCGCGCAGGTCCTCTTCCACCTGCTGCCAGTACTCCCCTTCGTCGAAGAAGCGCCGGGCGTCCTCGAAGTCGTCAAACAGGAAGGGAATGGCGCTGACGAAGATTTCCGGTACCACCGGCGACATGCCGGCAAAGGAGGCCACGTTCAGCGAGGGGCTGTTCATGGTTTGCTCCATGCGCTCCTGCTCCTCGCCGAGCATGCTGTTGGGGTAGAGCTTGAGCTCGATCTCGCCGTCGGTCTTTTCCTTCACCAGGGTTTGCAGATGGGTCGCAAAGGCGTGCACGGCGTTTTTGTCCGGGTCGGGCGCGCCGTTATAGCTCAAGTCGACGGTGGTCGCGGCCTGAGCGGTGGCCAGTAGCGGGGTCAGCAGCGCGGCGGCTGCCAGGGGTTTGAGGCAAGGCGCTTTCATGGGATGACTCCTGAGGCTGTTATCGTTATTGGTTCAGGCAAACGGTGAGCTTTTCACCCTTTACTCTAGGTAATCACCAGGCGGCGTATATGCGACGTTCGTGGCACACGGGGCGATGGCGCCCGCGGGCTGAGAGCGTGCGATTGGCGCGGCTTTCCACGGAAAAACCGGGCCGTGCATTCTGCCGGCGCCGCGATTACCATGGCGCCAACATCCGCACACTGCGGCCGGTGGTTTCCAACGTTGAGGGAGTGACGATGAGCGCCGAACAGGTTGGTTTTTCTCTGCTCATGCTGGCGGTACTGCTGTACGTCGGCAAATGGGTACGCATGCACTGGCGCCCGGCGCAGCAGCTGTTCCTGCCGGCGTCGATACTGGCCGGCGCCGTGGGCCTGCTGCTGGGCCCCGACGTGCTCGGGGCGCTTGCGCGCCTGATCGGCGGCGAGGGGGCGCCGCTTTCTCAGGGCGTGATTCCACAAACCATGCTCGACACCTGGAGCAAGCTGCCGGGCCTTTTGATCAACGTGGTCTTTGCCACGCTGCTGCTCGGCGTGCCGCTGCCCAACTTCAAGCGAGTGTGGAATCTGGCCGGGCCGCAGCTGGCGTTTGGCGTCACCCTGGGCGCCGGCCAGTACGTCATCGGCATTTTGATCGTGGCGCTTATACTGGGGCCGTTCTTCGGCGTGCCGCTGATGGCCGGCGCGCTCATCGAGATCGGCTTTGAAGGCGGCCACGGCACCGCCGCCGGCCTGCAGGAGACCTTCGGCGAGCTGGGGTTTGCCGACGGCGCCGATCTGGCCGTGGGCATGGCCACGGTCGGGGTGGTGTCCGGCATCGTGTTCGGCATCGTGCTCATCAACTGGGGCGTGCGCCGGGGCAAGAGCGCAGTGCTCGACCAGAGCGTGGGCAGCATCCCCCACGACCAGCGCCGCGGCCTGGTGGCCCAGGAAAACCGCCCGGTGCCGGCGGGCAACATGACCGTGCGCGCCGAGTCCATCGAGCCGCTGACGCTGCATTTTGCCTTTATTGCCATGGCGATTCTTGTCGGCCTGGGGATTCTCGAGGCCATGGCCTGGGTCGAAAGCGTGACCTGGGGCGCCGGCGACAACGGCGTGGAGCTGCTGGGCGCGGTGCCGCTGTTCCCGCTGGCGATGATCGGCGGGCTGGTTGTCCAGCAGGTGCTCACCCGCTTCGACAAGAACAACCTGCTCGATCGCGATCTGATGCTGCGCATTCAGGGCTTCGCGCTGGATATACTCATTGCGGCCGCTATCGCCAGCCTGTCGCTGACCGTGATCGCCGATCACTTCGTCGCCTTCCTGCTGCTGGGCGTGGCCGGCGTGGCCTGGAACATCGGCATGTTCCTGTGGCTGGCGCCGCGCTTCATTCCCAAGTACTGGTTCGAGCGCGGTATCGGCGATATCGGCCAGTCCATGGGCGTGACCGCCACCGGCCTGATTCTGATGAAGATTGCCGACCCGGACAACAGAACCCCGGCCTACGAGGCCTTCGGCTACAAGCAGATGGTGTTCGAGCCGTTCTTCGGCGGCGGCCTGATCACCGGCCTGGCGCTGCCCATCATCTACAATTTCGGCCCCTGGCCGCTGTTTGCCGCCATGCTCGCGCTAGTAGTGCTGGGGCTTGGCTCGGGCCTGTTCTACTTCGGGCGGCTAAAGCACGACGACTGAGGTAGCGCAGGCACCGGCGGGCATTGACCCGCGCATGCAAAAGGGCGGCCTGGCCGCCCTTTTGTCGTTGCGCTACCCGCTACTTGAGCACGTAGCAGGGCGTGTAGGGCTGGCCGTCAAGCTTCATCCGGCCCTGGGCGACAAAGGAGGTGAGCAGGGCGTCGAGCTTTTGCATCAGCTCGGGTTCGGCGGAAAGCTCGAAGGGGCCGTGGGCGGCGATGGCGTGGATGCCGTCTTCCTTGACGTTGCCCGCGACGATGCCGGAAAACGCCCGGCGCAGATGGGCGGCAAGCTCGTGGGTGGGCTGGTTGCGGTGCAGCGCCAGGTCTTTCATGGCGGCGTGAGTGGGCTCGAAGGGGGCCTGGAAGTCGCGCGCCACTTTGAGCCGCCAGTTGTAGTAGAAGGCGTCCTGATGGTAGCGGCGAAACTCGGTGATGTCGTCGACGCCCTGGCGCATGTGCCGGGCGACGTCGGCCGGGTGGCCGGTGATGATGGTGTAGTAGCGGCGCACCTCTTCGCCCAGGGTGTATACCAGAAACTCGTCGATGGTGTTGAAGTAGTCCGCCGAGCTTGCCGGCCCGGTGAGAATCAGCGGATAGGGGATGTCGGCGTTGTCCGGGTGGAGCAGAATGCCCAGCAGATAGAGGATCTCTTCGGTGGTACCCACCCCGCCGGGGAAGACGATGATGCCGTGGCCCAGGCGCACGAAGGCTTCCAGGCGCTTTTCGATATCCGGCATCACCACCAGCTCGTTGACGATGGGGTTGGGCGCCTCGGCGGCGATGATGCCGGGCTCGGAGATGCCCAGATAGCGGCTGTCGCTGCGGCGCTGCTTGGCGTGGGCGAGGTTGGCGCCTTTCATCGGGCCTTTCATGGCCCCCGGGCCGCAGCCGGTGCAGATGTCCAGGTCGCGCAGGCCCAATTGGTAGCCGACGTCCTTGGTGTAGTCGTATTCTTCCCGGGAGATGGAGTGCCCGCCCCAGCACACCACCAGGCTGGGGTCGCGGCTGGGCTGGAAGGCGCCGGCCTTGCGCAGGATATGGAACACGGCGTTGGTGGTGCCTTCGGCGGTGGAGAGGTCGAAGCGGTTGTGCTGCTGGATCTCGTTGTAGACGTAGACGATATCGCGAATCACCGCCGAGAGATGCTCGCGGATGCCGCGGATCATGCGGCCGTCGACAAAGGCTTCGGCCGGGGCGTTGGTGAGCTTCAGACGGATGCCGCGGTCCTGCTGCAGCACTTCGATGTCGAAGTCCTTGTAGGCTTCGAGCAGGGCGATGCTGTCGTCGGTGGGCATGCCGCTGTTGAGCACGGCCAGCGAACAGCGGCGCAAAAGGTCGTGCAGCCCGGTTTTCGAAGTGCGCTTCAGCCGGTTGACTTCGTGCTGGGAGAGCACTTCCAGGCTGCCTTCCGGCGAGATGATGCTGGTGATCGTCGAGCGTTGGCGGGGGGCGTGAATCATCGTGGGGGCGGTCCGTTAGCAAGTCAATGCGCCATGGTAGCATGCCGCCCCGGGCGTGACAGGGCGCGGGGCCGGCGTGAGTCGAGGCGCGCTGTGCTAGGATGGGCGCTATTTGGGCAGGCCGGATCGTTATGTTCAACGCGCATTATTTCCGCACCTACATCACGCTGGTGGAGACCGGAAGCTTCACGCGTACGGCAGAGCGGCTGGAAATGACCCAGCCCGGGGTCAGCCAGCATATCCGCAAGCTGGAAGACTACCTGAAAAAGCCTCTGCTCGAGCGCCACGGCCGGCGCTTTATTCTCACCGAGCAGGGGCGGCGCACCTACGACTACGCGCTGAAGCTTTTTGCCGAGCACGAGCAGTTCCGCCACGGCCTGGACGACGACTCTCTGGACAGCGGCGAGTGCCGCCTGGCCTCGCCGGGAAGCGTGGGGCTGATGCTTTACCCCTACATGCTGGGTCAGCAGCAGATGCACCCCAACCTCACGGTGAACTACAGCTTCGCCTTCAATCACGAAATCGTCGCCGACCTGATCAGCGGCCGCCACGACGTCGGCATCGTCACCGAGGCGGTGAAGAACCCCGAGCTTGACTGCGCCCTGTGGCACCGGGAACCGCTGTGCCTGGTGGTACCGGCGGACTTCGCCGGCAGCACGCTGTCCGACCTCATGGGCATCGGCTTTATCAACTACTACGACGGCATCAATCAGGCCACGGCGCTGCTGCGCGCGAACTATCCGGAGTCGTTTCGTTCGATGACGCACTTTCGCCACCAGGGGTTTACCAACGAGGTGAGCATGGTGCTCGATGCCGTGGCCCGGAGGCTCGGCTTTACCGTGGTATCCAGGCTGGTGCTGGAAACCTCGCCCTGGCAGCGCCAGGTGAAGGAGCTTGGCCTCGAGCACTCGGTGGACGAGCAGCTGTATCTGGTCCATCGCCGGGATGCTGCGCTTCCCCGGCGCTATACCAAACTGCTCGACGGTTTCAAGGCGCAGCGGCTGGCATAGCGCGGAGGAAATGGGGGAGCTGAAAAGAGAGACGTATAAAAACGCCCCGCCGGCGCGATGGAGGGCCGGCGGGGCGTTTTGCTGCCTGGCTGACGCCTGGCGAAAGGCGATCGGTCAGTCGCGGTACTCGTCGATGGGCGGGCAGGAGCAGATCAGCTGACGGTCGCCGAAGACGTTGTCCACCCGGTTGACCGCGGGCCAGTACTTGGCCGCCTTGACCGCTTCCGTGGGGAAGGCGGCAAGCTCGCGGGAGTAAGGGCGCTCCCAGTCGGCCTCGGCAAGGTCGGCCATGGTGTGCGGGGCGTTGACCAGGGGGTTGTTGTCGCCCGGCCATTCGCCGGATTCCACGCGGCCAATTTCTTCGCGGATGGCGATCATGGCGTCGCAGAAGCGATCGATCTCGTAGCGCGACTCGGACTCGGTAGGCTCGATCATCAGCGTGCCGGGCACCGGGAAGGACATGGTCGGGGCGTGGAAGCCGTAGTCCATCAGGCGCTTGGCCACGTCTTCCTCGCTGATGCCCGACGCGTTTTTCAGCGGGCGCACGTCGACGATGCATTCGTGGGCCACGGTGCCGTTCTCGCCGCGGTAGAGGACCGGGAAGTACTCTTCCAGCCGCCTGGCGATGTAGTTGGCGTTGAGGATGGCAAGCTCGGTGGCTTCGCGCAGCCCCCGGGCGCCCATCATCTTGATGTAGGCCCAGGAGATCGGCAGGATCGAGGCGCTGCCGAAGGCGGCCGCGGCCACGGCGGTGCTTGCCGGGTCCACGCCGTCGATGGGCGTGACGCAGTGGTTGGCCACGTAGGGCGCCAGGTGCGCCTTGACGCCGATGGGGCCCATGCCCGGGCCGCCGCCGCCGTGGGGAATGCAGAACGTCTTGTGCAGGTTGAGGTGCGAGACGTCGCCGCCGAAGTCTCCGGGCCGGGAAAGGCCCAGCTGGGCGTTCATGTTGGCGCCGTCGACGTACACCTGGCCGCCGTTGGCGTGGATGACGTCGCACACCGCGCGGACGTGGGTTTCAAACACGCCGTGGGTGGACGGGTAGGTGAGCATCACCGCCGACAGGCGCTCGCGGTGCTCCTCGGCCTTGGCGGTGAGATCGGCGAGATCGACGTTGCCCTCGGCGTCGCACTCGGTTACCACCACCTTCATGCCCAGCATCGCCGCCGAGGCGGGGTTGGTGCCGTGGGCGGAGCTGGGAATCAGGCAGACGTCGCGGTGCGCCTCGCCCTGTGCCGCCTGGTAGCGGCGGATGGCCAGCAGCCCGGCGTACTCGCCCTGGGCGCCGGAGTTAGGCTGCATGGAGATGTGGTCGTAGCCGGTGATCTCTTCGAGAAACGCCGCCAGCTCGTCGATCATCTGCTGGTAGCCGGTGACCTGTTCGCGGGGGGCGAAGGGGTGCAGGTGGGCAAACGCCGGCCAGGAGATGGGCAGCATCTCGCTGGTGGCGTTGAGCTTCATGGTGCAAGAGCCCAGCGGGATCATCGCGTGGGTGAGCGACAAATCCTTGTTTTCCAGCCGCTTCAGGTAGCGCAGCATTTCGGTTTCGCTGCGGTAGCGGCGGAAGGTCGGGTGGGTGAGGAAGTCGCTTTCGCGCCGGCAGGCGGCGGGGATGGCCCCCTTGCCGGCCTCGGCGTCCGCGGCGACGGCCTCGTCCAGGGCGCTGACCGAAAGGTGGTGATCCTCGCCCAGGATGACGTCCCACAGCAGGGCGACGTCCCGGGCGGTAGAGGTTTCGTCCAGGCTTACGCCGATATCGCCGCTATCGTCTCCGCTTCCGTCCCTGGTGAAGTAGCGCAGGTTGACCCCGGCGCTCAGCGCCCGGCCGTGAACGCTGCCGGCTTCCACGCCGGTCAGGCGCAGGGTGTCGAAGAAATGCGAGTGGGCAAGGGTTACCCCCGCCTGCTCCAGGCCCCGGGCGAGGATCGACGTCAGCCGGTGGACGCGCCCGGCGATTTTTTCAAGGCCCTCGGCGCCGTGATAGACGGCGTAGAAGCCGGCAATATTGGCCAAAAGCGCCTGGGCGGTGCAGATGTTGGAGGTGGCTTTCTCCCGGCGGATGTGCTGCTCCCGGGTTTGCATGGCCATGCGCAGGGCGGTGTCGCCGCGGCTGTCCTTCGACACGCCGATGATGCGCCCGGGAATCGAGCGCTTGAGCTTGTCGGTGGTGGCAAAAAACGCCGCATGGGGGCCGCCGAAGCCCATGGGCACGCCGAAGCGCTGGGCGCTGCCGAGCACGATGTCGGCGCCCATGGCGCCGGGTTCCTTGAGCAGCACCAGGCTTAAGAGATCGGCGGCGACGCAGGTCATGGTGCCGCGCGCGGCAGCGGCCTTTATCAGCGGGGCGATGTCGCGGACTTCGCCGCCGTTGCCCGGGTACTGCAAGAGCGCGCCGAAGACGTCGTGGTCGGCGACGCTGTCCGCCGGGGCGACGATCAGCTCGAAGCCGAAGCACTCGGCCCGGGTTCTGAGCACGTCAAGGGTCTGGGGGAAGACGTCGTCGGCGACGAAGAAGGCGTTGGACTTGTGCTTTTTGTTGGCCCGCCGGCAAAGTGCCATGCCCTCGGCGGCGGCGGTGGCTTCGTCCAGCAGCGAGGCGTTGGCAAGCGCCATGCCGGTCAGGTCCATCACCGTCTGCTGGAAGTTCAGCAGGCCTTCGAGCCGGCCCTGGGAAATTTCCGGCTGGTAGGGGGTGTAGGCGGTGTACCAGCCGGGGTTTTCCAGCACGTTGCGCTGGATCACCGCGGGCAGATGGGTGCCGTAGTACCCCTGGCCGATGAAGTTGCGCGCCACGCGGTTCTGGTCGGCAAGCCCGGCAAGGTAGTCCAGCGCCTCGACTTCGCTGCGCGGGGCTTCCAGCTCCAGCTCGCGGCCCAGGCGGATGTCGCGGGGCACCGCGCTGTCGATCAGCGCGGCCATGTCGGGCAGGCCAAGGGCGTCGAGCATGGCGCTGGCGTCCTCGGCATCGGGACCGTTGTGCCGCTGGATAAAGGCGTCGTGGTCGGCCAGCTGCGCCAGGCGAGGGGTAGCCTGAGAGCGCTGTGAATCAGGCCGCGATGCAGAAAACTCGGACATAGGGCATAGTTCCAGAGAAGGGGGGTTCCAGAGATGGTTTCCAGAGAACGGTTCCAGACAAAAAAGAAAAGCCGGGCAGGAAGGCGTGCCTGCGCGGCGGCAGGCACGCGGTACGTTTAGCCATAAGGGCTTTGCGAACGTACAGGCTTTGCCGGACGTACGGGCGCTAGGCGTCGGTCTCGATGCTTGCCTGATAGGCATCGGCGTCCATCAGGCCCTCGATATCGCCGTCGATACGCACCTTCATGATCCAGCCGTCCTCGTAGGGCGATTCGTTGACGCTTTCCGGGGCGTCTTCGAGGTCTTCGTTGACCTCGACCACCTCGCCGCTGATCGGCGCGTAAAGGTCGGAGGCGGCCTTGACCGACTCGATCACGCCGAACTCGTCGCCCTTGGCAAGCGCCTGGCCAACCTCGGGCAGCTCGACGAAAACGACGTCGCCCAGGGACTCCTGGGCATGGTCGGAGATGCCCACGGTAACGGTGCCGTCGCCGTTGTCCTGCACCCATTCGTGGCTTTCGGCGTAGTGGAGAGTCTCGGGAACCTGGCTCATTTTCTTTCCTGTTTTTCGTCGTGGAAGTGGTCGTGTGGCGTCGCCGTTGGAAGCGTCGCGCCGCGTGCGGCTAAGGGTAGCGACCATGTTACCGCGTTTGCCGGTGGAAACAAATTGCTCGGCGACCCCGAAAACAAGGCGGCAGGCCGGCCCGGACCCCGCCGCTTTTCCTGCCCGTGCGACATAGGTCTAAAAGGCGGCAATTCAAGCCGTTATCGCGCCTCACAGGGCGTGACAACGCCGGCTCAGGCACTCAGAATAAGCGCGCCTCGGCGGCGCTAGCCGCTCGTATGCCAACGCCAAATGCCCGTTGGTTCTGCCAGGGCCGCCAGAGCGCCCCGGGCGCCGAGCCAGCGGGCACCAAGGAGAACAAAATGGAAACGTTGAACAGCCTGTTTCAGGCGATAAACGGGGTCGTATGGGGCCCCTTGATGCTGCTGTTGCTGCTGGGGGTGGGGCTTTACCTCCAGGCCGGGCTCAAGCTGATGCCCATCCGCAAGCTGGGAACGGGCCTGGCGCTTTTGTGGCAGGGGCGAGATGCGAAGAGTACGCCCGGCGGTCGCCAAAAAGGTGAGGAAGACGGCGAGATTTCGCCGTTCAACGCGCTGATGACGTCGCTCTCGGCGACCATCGGCACCGGCAACATCGCCGGGGTGGCCACGGCCATTGCGCTGGGCGGCCCGGGGGCGGTGTTCTGGATGTGGATCACCGCCCTGGTGGGCATGGCCACCAAGTTTGCCGAGGCGGTGCTGGCGGTGCGCTTTCGCGAAACCGACAGCACCGGCTACCACGTCGGCGGGCCGATGTTCTACATCAAGAACGGCCTGGGACGGAAATGGCTGTGGCTGGGCGGCGCCTTTGCCTTCTTCGGCGCGGTGGCGGCGTTCGGTATCGGCAATACCGTGCAGTCGAACTCCGTGGCCGATGCCATGAGCTCCACCTTCGGCATTCCCGCCTGGCTCACCGGGCTGGTGATCATGGGGCTTTCCGGGGCGGTGATTCTCGGCGGCATCAAGCGCATCGCCCAGGTGGCGGGCAGGCTGGTGCCGATCATGGGCATTGCCTACATCGTCGGCGGGATCGTGGTGCTGGTGATCAACGCCGATCAGCTGCTGGGTACCCTGGGCATGATTGTCTACTACGCCTTCAACCCCCACGCGGCGGTGGGCGGCTTTGCCGGCGCGGCGGTGACCATGGCCATCCGCTTCGGCGTGGCCCGGGGGGTGTTCTCCAACGAGGCGGGTCTGGGCAGCGCGCCCATCGCCCACGCCGCGGCCAAAACCAAAAACCCCGTGCGCCAGGGTCTGATCGCGATGCTCGGCACCTTCATCGACACCGTGGTGGTGTGCACCATCACGGCGCTGGTGATTCTCACTGCCAGCGTGTGGGAAACCGGCGAGGAGGGCGCCTCGCTCACCGCTCTGTCGTTCGACGCGGCGCTGCCGGGCCTGGGCAACGAGATCGTTTCCATTGTGCTGTCGGTGTTTGCCTTTACCACCATTCTGGGCTGGGCGTTCTACGGCGAGAAGTGCTGCCAGTTTCTGTTCGGCGCGCGTTCGATTCCGCTCTACCGGGTGGTCTTCGTGCTGGCGATTCCGCTGGGGGCGGTGGCCAACCTGGGCCTTATCTGGCTGATGGCGGACACCTTCAACGCCATGATGGCCATCCCCAACCTGATTGCGCTGGCGCTGCTGTCGCCGGTGGTGTTCAAGCTGGCAAAAGCTTACTTCAGCGGGGAAGATATCAAGCCCGGCGAAGAGCTGGACCACGACAGGTCGTAAACCGCGGCGCACGGCGATGTTATGCTGTGCGCTGCCCGATGCCGGGGAGCCGCTCGAGGGCTGCCCGGCTTTTTACGCATCACGCTTAACCGTGCCAGATGAGGATGCCGCATGAATAATCCCAAACACACGCCGCTGTATGACCTGCACTGCGAGCTGGGGGCCAAGATGGTGCCCTTTGCCGGCTACGAGATGCCGGTGCAGTACCCGCTGGGCGTAAAAAAGGAGCACGAGCACACCCGGGCCCGCTGCGGCCTGTTCGACGTCTCGCACATGGGCCAGTTCACCGTGGCCGGCGACGACGTCGCCGAGGCGCTGGAAACCCTGATGCCGGCGAACCTGGTCGATCTTGCGCCCGGCGCCCAGCGCTACGGCATCTTTACCAACAACGAGGGCGGCATTCTCGACGATCTGATGCTGGTCAACGCCGAAGACCATTTCTATCTGGTGGTCAACGCCGCGTGCAAGGATCAGGACCTGGCCCACCTGCGCGCCACCCTGGGCGAGACCCACACTATCGAGAGCCTGGACCGCGGCCTGCTGGCGCTCCAGGGGCCCGACGCCAGCGCCGTGATGGCGCGGCTATGCCCGGCAGCCTGCGAGCTTCTGTTCATGCAGCACGCGCGCTTTGACATCGACGGCGAAGAGGTGTGGATCAGCCGCTGCGGCTACACCGGCGAAGACGGCTTTGAGCTTTCCACCCGCGCCGAGGCCACCGACGCCATGGCCCGTCGGCTTTTGGCCGAGCCCGAAGTCGAGGCCATCGGCCTTGGAGCCCGGGATTCGCTGCGCCTGGAAGCCGGCCTGTGCCTCTACGGCAACGACATGACCACCGAGACCACGCCGGTGGAGGCCGGGCTGATCTGGGCGGTGAGCAAGCCTCGCCGCCGCGGCGGCGAGCGCCCGGGCGGCTTTCCCGGGGCGGACGTGATTCTGCACCAGGTAGACGCCAGGGATCACGAACGCAAACGCGTGGGGCTGGTTGCCGAGGGCAAGGCCCCGGTGCGCGAGGGCGCGGTGCTGGTCGACGACGAGGCGCATGAAATCGGCGTGGTGACCTCCGGCGTCTTTGGCCCCAGCGTGGGCAGGCCGATCGCCATGGGCTACGTCAACCGCGATTTTGAAGCGCCGGATTCCCGGGTGTTCGCCCTGGTGCGCGGCAAAAAACGTGCGATGATCGTCACCAAAATGCCGTTCGTGGCGCCGGGGCACTACCGCGGTTAGGCCCGACGGCGATCAGCAGCGAAACGCCGCCCCGTGCGCAAGGCCGTGCGGGGCGGCGTTACGTTTGGGGCTCATCGACGCCAGGAGCGACTATTTCAGCAGGCGGCCGGGGTCCAGGGGCTTGCCGTTGCGGCGCATGTCAAACAGCAGCACCGGGCCGTCGTCGCCGTCGGCCAGGCGACAAAGCTCCTCGCCGGCCTTGACCGAGTCGCCGACGCTGACGCTTGCCGTTTCGCACAGCGCGTAGACGCTCTGCAGGTTGTTGTCGTGGTGGACAATCACTACCTGGCCCAGCTGGCGCATGGTATCGGCAAAGCTGACCTCGCCCGGGGCCACGGCCCTGGCCGTTTTGCCCTGGCGGGCGGCGAGCAGCATGGGCTGCAGCCGGCCGCGGTCGTCCTTGCCGTAGGGGCGCATGACGCGGTAGTCATCCAGCGGCCAGGGCCAGGTGCCGGCGGAGGCGGGCAGGTCCGGCGCGCTGCCGGTGGCCGAACTAGCCGAGGCCGTTGACGCCGGGCGGGCCGGGGCAGCGCCGTCGCCGAGCGGCACCTGGATCAGCTGGCCCACGCGCAGCGCGCTGGCCGAGATCTCGGCGTTGGCCGCCTGGATGCGGCTCGCCCGGGTGCCGAAATGTCGGGCAATGCCGCTGTAGGTGTCGCCCTGGCGGATGCGGTAGCGGTAGGGCCCGCCCGAGGGCGCGCGCTCCTGGCGGCTGGGGATCAGAATGCGCTGGCCGATTTCCAGGTGCCGGGCGCGCACGCCGGGGTTGAATCGCTCCAGGCGCTTGAGCGGCACCTCGGCGCGCCGGGCAAGCTTGCCCAGGGTGTCGCCGCGCTGAATGCTCACCCACTCGCCGGCGCTGCCGGCATCGCCGTCTTCTGCCGGGCTGCCGGCGCAGCCGGCCAGCAGCAGGAGCAGCGCCAGAATGAGGGTCAGTGTCGGCGCTCGGCGGCGTCCAGCCAGCGGTCCTTGTCCTGCCAGAGGGCGTTGATCCATGAGTGGAAGCGTTCCTTTTGCTGCGGGTCGTCGTGGTAGGGCGCGCGGTGCATCCATGCCGGTATGTCGAGCCTGCGGGCGGATAGCGTAATCGGCCCTTCCCGGCCGCACAAGAATCGCCAGAAGCTCGGGTCGGGGTCGGCGTAGTGAAGGGTGACGTCTATCATGCCGTCCAGGCGGTCGCCGAGCAGGCTTAGCACCTGGGCCACGCCGCCGGCCCTGGGGCGCAAGAGGTGGCGGTAGGGGCTGGGGCTGGCGTCGCGCTTGGCCGGGGTGAAGCGGGTGCCTTCGACAAAGTTGAAAATGGTGATGGGGCGGTGGCGGGCGCGCCGGCACATGCGCTCGGTGGCGCGGCGGTCGATCTCGGCCAGCCGCGGGTTGTGCGCCATCTGCTCCCGGGTATAGCGGCGCATGAAGGGAAACTCCAGCGCCCAGAACGCGAGCCCCACCACGGGAATCCAGATTAGCTGGGTCTTGAGGAAAAACCGCGGCATGGGCACCCGGCGGTGGAGCACCGCGAGCAGCATGAAGATATCGGTCCAGCTGCGGTGGTTGGCGATCACCAGCCACCACTTGTCCGGGCTCAGCCCCTCGGGCACCCGAGCCTTCAGGGTTGGCCTGAGCCAGCGGCGCATCCACCAGAGGTTGAAACCGATCCAGTTGAGCGCGATGGCGTTGAGACCGTCGAGCACCGCCGGCTGCCAGCGGCGCGGGGCGGCCAGCTTGACAAGGGTCAGCGCGATCAGCGGCAGCGCCCAGAACAGCGTGTTGGCTATCAGCAGCAAAACGCTGACCAGCCCGGTGATCATCGGCATGGGGGCGTGTCTCTCAGGCGCTGAGCGCGGGGTGGCGGCTGACAAACGCCTGAAACTCGCTGAAGCCGCCGATGTGCTCCTGATCGACAAAGATCTGCGGCACCGTGTGCACCGGCGCGCCGGCGGTTTTGGCAATGTCTTCCTTGGTCACGCCTTCCGAGGGCATGTCGACGTAGCGGACACCCTCGATGCGCCCGCTTTCCTCAAGCTTTTCGGCGAGCATTCTGGCCTGAACGCAGAAGGGGCAGGACATGCGGCCGTAAATCACCACGAACATAACAATCTCCTCTTGGATGAACGATAAAACGGGGGCTCGTTCGAGCCCATTGTGACGCGGCGGCGACCGGCCTGGCCAATAGGTCCATGCTACGCCCGCCATCAAGTCGCGTTATGATGGCAGCCGTTTTCCTCAACCGTTTCCTCAACCATTTTTCAGTCCGGCAGGGAGAAAAGCTGATGCATACCGCAACGCCGAGCGGCGACGACTACGCGATGCTGGCCGCCGTGGCCCGGGAGTACCGCGACGTCCACCTGGTGGCGCTCAAGGGGCTTGCGCACTATAACCCTCGCCTGGGGGTGGACGCGCTGTGCTTTCAGCGCCTGACGCCCGAAGGCGGCGAGGCGCTGCTGGCGGGGGCTCTGATTACCCCCTGCTCGCTGTGGCTGGTGGCGCTATGGCCCGACGAGCCCGCCGACGCCGCGACGGATGAATATCTGCTGACGCTGCCTTCCGGCAGCTATCGGCTGCACCGCCACGCCTTTGGCAGCCGGTCCTGGTACCAGCGGCGCATTCTCGACGACCTGAGCGAGCTTGACAGCATGGAGGAGGCGGCACGGCTCGCCCAGCAGCTCATGACCCGGCTGTTTGAGCCGCCGACGCCGCCCACGGACGATGCCTAGCGGCGCACCGGGCGCTTTTGCAGCTTGCGCTGCAGGGTGCGCCGGTGCATGCCCAGCGCCCGGGCGGTGGCGGAAATGTTGCCGTCGTGCTCCTGGAGCACCTTCTGGATGTGTTCCCAGGTAATGCGGTTGACCGAGGGCGGGTTGTCGGCTACCTCGGTGTCCGGGTCGCCCTGCTGCTGCTCGAAGGCATTGATCACGTCGTCGGCGTCGGCGGGCTTGCACAGGTAGTTGACCGCGCCGAGCTTGATCGCCTCCACGGCGGTGGCGATGCTCGAATAGCCGGTGAGCACCACCACGCGGCACTGGGGAGCCGTGGCCAGCAGGTCGGGCAACAGCTTGAGCCCGGAGCTGTGTTCGAGCTTGAGATCCAGCGTGGCCATGGTCGGCTTGTGCTCCACGGCAAGCGCCAGCGCTTCGTCAGGATCGTGGGCGACGCTGATTTCGTAGCCGCGCCGGCCCAGCGCCCGGCTGAGCACGTGGCAGAACATGTCGTCGTCGTCGATGATAAGCAGGCGTTGTGCAGGCGTTGGCATAAAATCCTCGACAGCTGTGATTGGCGGTGCCCCTGGCTGAGGGCGTCAGGCCGCGGGCGGTTTGCTGCGGGGTAGCGTCACCTCGGTCAGCGTACCGCCGTCGGGATGATTATACAGGCTGACGCCGCCGCCGAAGCGGTTGATGGTGGCGTGGGTCAAAAACAGCCCGATGCCCATGCCCTTGCTCTTGGTGGAGACAAAGGTGTCGCCCAGCTGGTCGGCAATGGCCAGCTCCACGCCGGGGCCGTGGTCGCGAATGTCGATCACTACGCTGTCGTCCTGCCAGTCCAGGCTGACGGTAACGGCCTCGGGGTTGGCGTCGGCGGCGTTGTTCAGAAGGTTGGTCAGCGCCTGGTCCAGGGTGGCGTCCACGGCAAGCCAGGGGCGCCCCCGGCGCTCGGCAATGTCCAGCCGGTGGCTGACGTCCGGGCGCAGCACCAGCCAGCGCTGCACGACGCCGTCGAGCCATTTGGCGGCGTCGCGCACCTCGGGTTCGGCCATGCGCCGGCGGTCGGCGCTTTCCACCAGATGCTGCAGGCGCGACTTGCACAGGCCGACCTGCTGGCGCAGCAGGGCGATATCCTCGCGCAGGGGGCTTTCGGGCCCGGTTTCGGCTTCCATTTCCTTGAGCAGAATCGCCATGGTGGAAAGCGGCGTGCCCAGCTCGTGGGCGGTGCCGGCGGCCTGGGTGGCCACGGCCAGCACCTGCTCGTTGCGCAGGGCGGCCTCCCGGGTGCGCGACAGCGCGCGGTCCCGGCGGCGCAGGGCGTGGGCCATCTTGTAGATGAAAAACGTCACCAGCCCCGCCGAGAGCCCGAAGTTGAGCCACATGCCGAGGATATGCAGACTCAGCGACGTATTGCCGATCATGTGCAGCTGGGGGATGGGGTGGTAGTAGAACAGCAGAAAGCTGTAGCCGCCCATGGCGCAGGCGGCGATCACCCAGGTATGCCACCAGGGCAGGGTCGCCGCGGCAATGGTCACCGGTACCAGATAATAGGTGATGAACGGGTTGGTCGCGCCGCCGGTAAAGTAAAAAAGCAGCGTCAGCCCGGCGATGTCCGCCAGCAGGTGGAGCAGGTATTCGGTGTGCTCCACGTCCCGGGGGCGGCCCAGCCGCCACCAGGTGGCGATATTGAGGACGCCCATGGCGATGACCACGCCGACCACCGCGGGCACGGTCATGTTGAAACCGAGCAGCTCCACGCCGACCACGACGGCGAGCAAAAAGCCCGTCCAGGTAATGCCGCGCACAATGGTCAGGCGCACCAGGTTGCGGTTGGGCGTGGAGAGCGGCAGGGGAAGCTCGGCGGGCATGGCGGTCAACTCGTGCGGCTGTCGTTATGGCTGTCGTTGTGGCTGTCGGCGGCTGCGTTTCTGGCGCTCTGTTTTTTGGCGCGCTTGCACTTCAGGTCGTGGGCGACGTACTTGATGAAAAGGGTCAGCAAAAAGGTCAGCCAGCCGGCGCTGGCCAGCACGTTGACCAGCAGCATTTTCGGCGGCAGCCAGGCATCGCCGAGCACGGCCTCGATGATCAGGTACAGCGCCATGGCCAGAAGCAGCGGCAGCGCCAGCAGGTGCATCCACATGTCCGTACGGCGTTTGCGCACCCGGAAGCGGCGCAGCAGAAAGCGCAGCGGTCGATGAACCCAGCCGAACAGCATCACGGTGCCGGCCAGCAGCACGGCGGCTAGAATCGGCTCGTTCCTGCCCAGATAAACCGACAGCGAAATCGACCAGCCCAGGCCCAGCCACATAAGGCCTTCAAGCCCGGCAACGACGTCCGCTGCGCGACGTACTTTATGCATGAGATGCTTCCTGAGACCCGAACGGCTGCCCATGATACGACACATTTCGCCGGAATGCCGATGGGTTATACTGCGGCCACGCGAAGCCCGCTCACCGGATCACTGACTGCCTGAGAGGAATGCCTGTGGACGCCATTACCCTGACTCGCCCGGACGACTGGCACCTGCACCTGCGCGACGGCGCTGCCCTTGAGGCCACCGTCGGCCATAGCGCCGCGCAGATGGGCCGGGCCATTATCATGCCCAACCTGACGCCGCCGGTGACCACCGCCGCACAGGCCGAGGCCTACCGCGAGCGCATTCTTGCCGCGCTGCCGGCAGGGGTGGCGCTCGAGCCGCTGATGACGCTGTATCTGACCGACACCACGCCGCCCGAGGAGATCGAGCGCGCCCGGCAGAGCGGGGTGGTCAAGGCGGTGAAGCTCTATCCGGCCGGCGCCACCACCAACTCGGCGTCCGGGGTGACCGACCTTGCCCGCTGTGACAATACCCTGGCGGCGCTTGCCGAGTCCGGCATGCCGCTGCTGGTTCACGGCGAAGTGACCGACGCGGACGTGGACATTTTCGACCGCGAAGCCGCGTTTCTCGAGCGCGTGCTGGAGCCGCTGCTCAAGCGCCACCCCGGGCTCAGTGTGGTCTGCGAGCATATCACCACCGCCCAGGCGGCGGACTTTGTGCTGGCCGCCGGCGATAACGTCGCCGCCACCGTGACGCCCCAGCACCTGCTGCTCAACCGCAACGACATGCTGGTGGGCGGCATTCGCCCGCACCGTTACTGCCTGCCGATTCTCAAGCGCGAGCGCCACCGCCGGGCGCTGATCAAAGCGGTGACCTCGGGCAGCCGGAAGTTTTTTCTGGGGACCGACAGCGCGCCCCACGCCCAGGGCGACAAGGAGTCCGCCTGCGGCTGCGCCGGGGTGTTCAGCGCCCCGGCGGCGCTGGAGCTCTACGCCACGGCGTTCGAGCAGGCCGGCGCGCTGGACCGGCTGGAAGCCTTCGCCAGCCACAACGGCGCCGATTTCTACGGCCTGGCGCGCAACGCCGATACGGTGACCCTTGAGCGGCGCGATTGGCAGCTGCCGGAAAGCCACGCCTACGCCGACGGCCGGCGCATTGTGCCGATGGGGGCCGGCGAGACCCTGGGCTGGAAGCTGGCGGCCGGCTAGCGCTTCAGGCGCCGGCCAGCTGCCTGAGCATCTGGTCGACCATGCGCGACGAGCGCCGCGCGGCCAGCTCGAGAAACTCGTCGAACGAGAGGTGATTGTCGCCGGCGCCGGGCAGGTCGGACAGCGCCCGCACCACCACAAAGGGGCAGCCGAACAGGTGGCAGGCCTGGGCAATGGCGGCGGCCTCCATGTCCGCTGCGAGCATGGCCGGAAACGCCGCCCGGGTGGCGTTGACGCGTTCGGGGTCGGCCATGAAGCTGTCGCCGGTGGCGATCATGCCTTCGCGCACCCGCATTTCGCCCAGCGCCTCCACGGCGCTGCGAGCGGTCCGGCGTAGATGGGCGTCGGCGGCAAAGGCGGCGGGCATGCCCGGTACCTGGCCGAGTTCGTAGCCGAAGGCGGTAGCGTCGACGTCGTGGTGGCGCACCTCGTCGGAGACGATGACGTCGCCGATGCGCAGGTCGTCGGCAAAGCCGCCGGCGGAGCCGGTATTGATGACGGCGCGGGGGCGGTGGCGTTCGAGCAGGGTGGCGGTGCCCACCGCGGCGTTCACCTTGCCGATGCCCGACTGCAGTATGACCACCTCGACGCCGTGGCGGCGGCCGGTATGAAACACGCCGCCGGCGTGCTCGTGGCGCTGGTGGGATTCCAGCTGGCCGGCGAGAATGCTGACTTCCTGCGCCATGGCGCCAATAATGCCGATAGGCTGCAAAGCGGTACCTCCTGGGTTGGGGGGAGATTGAACGAGGGCCTGGGAGAAGCGGGAAGCGTAGACGCTTCAGGCTGTGCCGGACGGGGCGTGGTGCTCGGCGGCTTCCAGGGTGTTTTCCAGCAGCGTGGCCACGGTCATGGGGCCGACGCCGCCGGGAACCGGGGTGATGTGGCTGGCAAGGCGAGAGGCCACGTCAAACTCGATGTCGCCGGTCAGCCTGCCGTCTTCCTGGCGGCTGATGCCCACGTCGATGACGATGGCGCCGGGCTTGGTCCACTCGCCCTTGATCAGCCCCGGCTTGCCCACCGCGGCCACCAGCACGTCGGCGCGGCGCACGTGCTCTTCGAGATTCTGCGTGAAGCGGTGGCACACCGTGGTGGTGCAGCCGGCAAGCATCAGCTCCAGCGCCATGGGCCGGCCGACGATATTGGAGGCGCCGACTACGGTGGCGTCCAGCCCGCGCACCGCCAGGCCGCTTTTTTCCAGCAGCGTCATGATGCCCTTGGGCGTGCAGGGCCGGAGTGCGGGGATGCGCTGGGCCAGCCGGCCAAGGTTGTACGGATGAAAGCCGTCGACGTCCTTGTGCGGCAGAATGCGCTCGAGGATCGGCCGGGCGTTGAGGTGGTCGGGGAGTGGCAGCTGAACCAGAATGCCGTCGACCCGGGGGTCGTCGTTAAGCCGGTCGACCAGGTCTTCCAGCGCCTGCTGGCCGGTGTCAGCGGGGAGCTCATGCTGAAAGGAGACAATGCCGGCCTGTTCGCAGGCGCGGTGCTTGCTGTTGACGTAAATCCGCGAGGCCGGATCGCCGCCGACCAGCACCACCGCAAGCCCGGGTGCCCGGGCGCCGGCCTCCAGCCGGGCCCGAGCTTTTTCCGCCACTCGTTGGCGTACGTCAGCAGCAATGGCTTTGCCGTCGATCAGTTGAGCGGTCATCAATGCGGTCCTTGTGGTGTTGAGTCGCGTTGTGCAGTAACGATGGATGAAAGAGCGCCGCGGGGCGTCGCTGCGGCGGTGATTTTCGCATGCGGGGGCAGGAAGGCAAAGCGCCGGGCAGGGATCTGGCTCGCCAGGCGCTATCAAGAGTTGACTTTGAAACACAAAACAGTAGTATATGCCTCGCTTGAGACGGGCCGTAAGGCAGCGTCGATTCGGGATGTAGCGCAGTCTGGTAGCGCGCCTGCTTTGGGAGCAGGATGTCGGGGGTTCGAATCCCTCCATCCCGACCATATCGACAAGGTCGCCGGCCGGTTGATCGCTTGTTTACCCGGGCTTGTGTCCGGTGCTCGACGGGGTTGAGGCTCGATGCAGGCGGGCAGATTTGCTCCGGCAAAGGGTTTGTCTTGGCAAACAGACAGCGCGCTCATAGCTCAACCGGATAGAGCAACGGCCTTCTAAGCCGTAGGTTGCAGGTTCAATTCCTGCTGGGCGCGCCATTAAAGGCGCTGCAAACCCGGCGCGGTAAACAAGGGGCGTGGCGTTCAAGCCAGGCCTGTATCGGCAGCTTTTGCTTTGACAGCGGTGGATGTAGCTCAGTGGTAGAGCCCCGGATTGTGGCTCCGGTGGTCGTGGGTTCGATCCCCATCATCCACCCCAGCAAGGCAGGCCAGCCAGGAAACATCAGCCAGGCAGCGCTTTCGGCGCGCTTGGGCAAGCAGTTATGGTGGATGTAGCTCAGTGGTAGAGCCCCGGATTGTGGCTCCGGTGGTCGTGGGTTCGATCCCCATCATCCACCCCATAACCGTCTGCGATGTTTCACGACTCCTTTCTTTTCCTCTTCTTGCGTCTTCCCCTCTTCTGATTTCCGCGGGCTTTTTGGCCGGTATCGGTGGACAGCCGTGCGCGGATGAAACGCCGGGCGTTCTGCCGCGGTGCGAATTTCTAGTTTTTTATTCTTGCTATCGCTTTTTTGCAGTTTTTTATTTTGTATCGGCGTTTTAAATTAGGCCTTACGTCTGTGTTAAAGCGCTGTATTTGGTGATATTTTTGACCTGTATCCGCGCAGCGTCTGTGCGCGGCCAGCCGCAACGATATCGCCGGCGCCCCAGGGCGCGGGCATCAAGGAGCAAAAAATGGCGCGTCGAACCCTGGTACTGGGCGCAGGTATGGTCGGGGTCAGCATCGCCTGGCATCTGGCAAGGCGCGGGCGCGACGTCGTGCTGATCGACCGCCGCGAGCCGGGGCGCGAAACCTCATTTGGCAACGCCGGTATCATCCAGCGCGAGGCCGTGCGACCCTATGCGTTTCCCCGCGATATGAAAACGCTGCTGGGCGTTTTGCCCAACCAGCGGGTGGATATCCGCTATCGCCCCGTGGGCATGCTGCACGCGGCCACGCCGCTGTTGCGCTACTGGCACAACTCGGGGCCTGCGGCCTATCGGCGTATCGTCCCCGAGTACGCCGCGCTGATCATGCGCTGCCTGGACACTCATGCGCCGATGATCGAAGCCGCCGGCGCCGAAGATCTGGTTCGCAAGGACGGCTTTCTCGAACTGCTGCGCAACCGCCGCCACTTCTCCCAGCGTCAGGCCGAGGCCGAGGAAAACTACCAGCGCTTTGGCGTGCGCTATGAGGTGCTCGACCGCGAAGCGCTTGCCGCCAGGGAACCCGACCTGAGCGACGATATCATCGGGGCGATTCACTGGCTCAACTCCTGGACGGCAACCGATCCCGGCGAGCTGGTCGCCGCTTACGCTCGGGCGTTCGAGGCAGAGGGCGGGCAGTGCCTGCAGGAAGAGATTACCGACGTGGCGCAGACCCGGGGCGGCTGGCGCGTGACCACGACGACACAGTCTCTGGACGCCGATGACGTGGTCATGGCGCTGGGGCCCTGGGCCAGCCGCTGGCTTAAGCCGCTGGGCTATCATTTCCCCACCTTCGTCAAGCGCGGCTATCACATGCACTACGACGAAGCGCGGCAGGGGCGGCTGCGCCACTGGGTCATGGATGCCGATGTCGGCTATCTGCTGGCGCCGATGAAGGCCGGGGTGCGCCTGACCACCGGCGCCGAGCTTGACGACCTGGACGCGCCGGCCCATGTGGACCAGCTGGCGGCGGCGGAGAAGGTGGCGCGGACCCTGATACCGCTGGGCGAGCGCCGGGAAGCCGAGGTGTGGAAGGGCGCGCGGCCCTGCCTGCCGGACATGAAGCCGATCATCGGTCCGGCTCCCCGCCACGACGGGCTGTGGCTGGCCTTCGGCCACGGCCATCAGGGCTTTACCCTGGGCCCGCTTACCGGCGAGCTGCTGGGCGCGATGATGGACGGCGAGCCCCCCAGCGTCGATATGCGCCCCTACCGCGCCGACCGTTTTTGAGCGCGTGATGCCCCCATGCTTCCGCTGCCATGGTTCAGGCTCGGCAATTCAGGACCGTTTGCCCGTATCATGCGCTTGCCTATCCCTGCCGCGGCCGGGGCGGGTATAATTCGTGCCAACGTTACTCTGCCCGGTGCACCCAGGCCGGGCCCACTGGATTAGCGAGGCACGATGAGTCAAGCCCAGCAAGTCGCGCAGGAGGCCGATCTGCGCCGAACTTTCGCGATTATCTCTCACCCCGACGCGGGTAAAACCACCATTACCGAGAAAATGCTGCTGTTCGGCAACGCCATCCAGATGGCGGGCTCGGTGAAAAGCAAGCGCAACGACCGAAGCGCCACCTCTGACTGGATGAAGATGGAGCAGGAGCGCGGTATCTCGGTAACTACCTCGGTGATGCAGTTTCCCTACGGCGGCCGGATCGTCAACCTGCTCGATACCCCGGGCCACGAGGACTTTTCCGAGGATACCTACCGCACGCTCACCGCGGTGGATTCGGCGCTGATGGTGATCGACGCGGCCAAGGGCGTGGAAGACCGCACCATCAAGCTGATGGAGGTCTGCCGTTTGCGCACCACGCCGATTCTGACCTTCATCAACAAGCTGGACCGCGACACCCGGGACCCCATCGAGGTGATGGACGAAGTCGAAACCGTGCTCAACATCCAGTGCGCGCCCATGACCTGGCCCATCGGCATGGGGCGGCACTTCAAGGGCGTTTACCACCTGTATAACGACGTCATTCACCTCTATACCCAGGGGCAGGGGAATCGTATCCCCGACGATAACCGCATCGAGGGGCTGGACAATCCCGAGGTGGACGAGGTGCTGGGCGAAGACGCCGCCGAAGAGCTGCGCATGGAAGTGGAGCTGGTGCGCGGCGCGTCCCACGAGTTTGACCTCGAGGCCTACCGTCGCGGCGAGCTGTCGCCGGTGTACTTCGGTACCGCCATGGGCAACTTCGGCGTGCGCGAAATGCTCGACGGCTTCGTGGAATACGCCCCGGCGCCCAAGCCCCGGGAGACCGACAAGCGAGAGGTGAGCGCCGACGACGAGCGCTTCTCGGGCTTTGTGTTCAAGATCCAGGCCAACATGGACCCCAAGCACCGCGACCGCATTGCGTTTTTGCGGGTGTGCTCGGGTAAGTACGACAAGAACATGAAGATGCGCCACGTGCGTATCGGCAAGGACGTCAAGATCGCCGACGCCCTGACCTTCATGGCCTCGGATCGGGCGCACGTGGAAGAGGCCTGGCCCGGGGACATCATCGGCCTGCACAACCACGGCACCATCCAGATCGGCGACACCTTCACCCAGGGCGAGGACATGCGCTTTACCGGCATTCCCCACTTTGCCCCGGAGTTGTTCAAGCGCGTACGTCTGAAGGATCCGCTGAGGATGAAGGCGCTGCAAAAAGGCCTGCAGCAGCTCTCCGAAGAGGGCGCGACCCAGGTCTTCATGCCGCTGGACAACAACGACCTGATCCTTGGCGCGGTGGGCACGCTGCAGTTTGACGTGGTCGCCCACCGGCTGAAGGAAGAGTACAAGGTCGACTGTATCTACGAGGGCGTTAACGTCCACACCGCCCGCTGGGTGTACTGCGACGACGCCAAAAAGCTCGAGGAATTCAAGAGCAAGGCCAGCGCCAACCTCGCCATCGACGGCGGTGGCTATCTGACCTACATTGCGCCTACCCGGGTCAATCTGCAGATGACCCAGGAGCGTTGGCCCGAGGTGCGCTTCCGGCCGACCCGGGAGCATTAATAGCTTCGGATGGAGCGTGCGCCGGGGTATCCGGAGCGAAGGTTTGATGCCATGGATGGCATCAGTAGCTTCCAGGGATGGATTCACAGCGCCTTCGCGAAGCGTTACCCCGGCGCACGCTGTAAGGCTGATTCGGAGATTGATGTTTGAGGGGGACGCAGTGCTGATTGACGCCCACTGCCATCTGGACTTTAGCGACTTCGACGCCGACCGCGAAGCGATGTTTGACCGCGCCCGGGAGGCGGGGGTGCGCCACTTTGTGGTGCCGGGCACCACCCGCGATGCCTGGCCGGGGGTGCTGGCGCTGGGCAGGCGGGCGGACGTCAGCGTGTGCCTGGGGCTGCACCCGTACTTCATGGATGAACACCGGCTGGAAGACGACGCCGATGTCAGGGCGCTTGAGGCCTCGCTGGCGGAGAATCCCCACGCGGTCGCCGTGGGCGAGTGCGGTATCGACGCCCGCTTTGACGACACGCTCGAGGCCCAGTGGGCGCTGTTTGACGCCCAGCTGCGGCTGGCCAAGCACCTTGAGCTGCCGGTGGTGGTTCACTGCGTGCACGCCAACGACGAGGTCGCCAAGCGCCTGCGCCAGCTGGCACTGCCCAAGGGCGGGCTGATCCACGCCTTTGCCGGCTCGCCGGAGCAGGCGCGCCGCTTTCTCGAGCTGGGGTTTACCCTGGGGCTCGGCGGGGCGCTGACCTACCCCAGGGCGAAAAAGCTTCACCGCGTGGTCAAAAGCCTGCCGGATAGCGGCTTCGTGTTGGAAACCGACAGCCCGGACATGCCGCTATGCGGGGAGCAGGGCAAGCGCAACGAGCCCGCCAACGTTGCCCGGGTGTGCGAGCACGTGGCCGATCTTCGCGGCGAAAGCGCGGCCACGATTGCCGCCCGGGCCACGGCCAGCGCCCGGGCGCTGTTCGGATTGGCGCTTTAGCCGGCGCCGGCGGTAACGCTTGCTGTTTTCAAGGAGTTCTCGTGCTGTCCAAACAGATTACTGCCGTCGCTCTGCGCCTGTTGGCGCTGTGGCTGCTGGTCAAGCTGATACTCAGCCTGCCGACGCTTTCGCTGCTGCTGCAGAGCACCGAGACTTTGCCCGGCGGCGACACCCCGGCGCTTTTCTTGCTGTATCACGGCGGCTTCCTGCTGGTTGGGCTGCTGGCGGTGTGGGCGATCAGCCGGGCGGCGCGCTCGGCGCTGGCCCGGGTGGGTGAGGCCGCGCCCGATGAGACCACGGCGCTTGGCCGGCGGGATCAAGCGCTATTGATTCAGCTTTTGGGGCTTTACTTTGTCGTCAGCGCGCTGGCTGCACTGCCCAACGCGCTGGCGTTTGTACCCTACGTTGAAACCTTTGCCTGGCATCAGCTGCTGCGACCGGCGGGGCAGGCGTTGCAGCTGGGTATGGGGCTGTGGCTGGTCGCCGGCACCGCTTTCTGGCGTGGTCTCTTCAGCAGGCTGCGCAGCCGCTAACCGTTGCTATGCCGTCGTTGCTATGCCGTTACCCCGGACGCCAGGTCTTCCGGGTCCACGCGCTCGATAGCGTAGGGCAGTTCGGCAAGGGTGAGCGTTGCGTCCTCGATAGCCAGCGCGGGCTCTTTTTCCAGCGGCCGGGTATTGAGTACGGCGAGCACCGCGGTCTGGTCGTTTTCCGCCGGGGCGCTGGCGACGACTTCGCCGATGTTCTTGCCCTCGTCGGTGGTGACCCCGGCGCCGTTGGCCGGCGGCGTGGCGGCGTCCAGGTAGCCCAGCGACAGGCGCTTTTTTACCTGGCCGCGAAAGTGCGCCCGAGCGACGACTTCCTGGCCGGTATAGCAGCCCTTCTTGAAGCTGATGCCGCCCAGCGCCTCCCAGTTGAGCATCTGCGGCAGATAGCTGTCCTGCTGGTCGGCGTCAAGCCACACAAGCCCCCGGCGTACGTCGGCCAGCTGCCAGCGGGCGGCGTCGCCCCGGCAGTCGAGTTTTTCTGCCTCGGCAGCGGGCAGAATGAAAAGCCAGCGCCAGCCGTTGCTGTTGGCGCCGCTTTCTTCCGGATAGCAAACGGCGATGGCCGCGTCGCTGTCCGCCTGGCTTTGCTGCCAGGCCGTCGTTGGCAGCGCAAGGCCAAAAGTATCGGCCAGGGTCTCGGCGTCGCGGCGGCTGGCGCCCAGCAGCACGGCATCGGCGGCGTCCAGGCTGACCTTGTAGAACGGCGCGAACTTTTTCAGGTGCGCCATCAACGGCTCGATCAGCGAGGCGTGCACTATCAGGCGGTAGTGGCCTTCGCCCATGCGCGCAAGCTGGCCGCTGGCCAGCATGCGCCCCTTGGGCGTGCAGAAGCAGGTAAGCGCGGCAAAATGGCCGTCGGCCAGGTTGACCTGGGCGCTGGTTTGCCCCTGCAGGAAGCCTTCGGCATCGTCGCCGCGGATATCCAGGGCCGCCAGGTGCTCGAGGGTTGCCGTGGCGGAGAGCGTGACGGGGGAGGCGTGCGTTGTCATGTCATATCCTTGCGTAAAGCGCTTGAAAACTGCCCCCGAGCCTACCATGTATCCCGGCAGCGGCTTAATGGCAGGCGACCGGCGCTGTGCTACACTCGCCGGGGTTGGGCGCAACCTTTATGATTTTATTTTATGTATAGTATTTGGACAGGAAAGGGCATGGCGCAGCACACACTGACGTTCAAGGGCGTGACCAGTACCGACCAGGTCAACCGGATCACTACGGCGCTGATGATGCTTGACGGCGTGGACAGCGCCGAAGTCGGCCGCCACGGCGCCGAAGTGGAAGGGCGCGCTCGGCGCGAGGCGCTGATCCGCGCGGTCGAAGCGCTCAACCTGGGTGTCAGCATATCGTAACCGCCGCACCGCCTTTTCGGGAGACGACATGAGTAAAGCGTTCCGCCTGGAGTCGACATTTTCCCCTGCGGGGGACCAGCCAAGCGCTATCAAGGGGCTGGTCAAGGGTCTGGAAGCGGGGCTTGCCCACCAGACGCTGCTCGGCGTGACCGGCTCGGGCAAAACCTTCACCATGGCCAACGTCGTCGAGACGCTCCAGCGCCCGACCATCGTCATGGCGCCCAACAAGACCCTGGCGGCCCAGCTCTACGGCGAGTTCAAGGCGTTCTTCCCCGATAACGCCATCGAATACTTCGTTTCCTACTACGACTACTACCAGCCCGAGGCCTACGTGCCGTCGTCGGATACCTTCATCGAGAAGGACGCCTCGATCAACGATCACATCGAGCAGATGCGCCTGTCCGCCACCAAGGCGCTGCTGGAGCGCCGGGACGCGCTGATCGTGGTCTCGGTGTCGGCGATCTACGGTCTCGGCGACCCGGATCAATACCTGAAGATGCGCCTGCACTTCAACCGCGGGGAAGAGATCGACCAGCGTGCCTTCCTGCGTCGCCTGGCGGAGCTTCAGTATACCCGCAACGACATGGATTTTACCCGGGGTACCTATCGCGTGCGCGGCGACGTCATCGACATCTTTCCCGCCGATGCCGAGGACGAGGCGGTCCGGGTGGAGCTGTTCGACGACGAGATCGACAGCATTCGCCTGTTCGACCCGCTCACCGGCGACGTGCGCGGCCAGGTGCCGCGGATGACCATCTACCCCAAGTCGCACTACGTCACCCCCCGGGAGACCATTCTCGAAGCCGTGGAGTCGATCAAGGAGGAGCTTGCCGAGCGGCTCAGGTTCTTGCGCCAGGAAGAGCGGCTGGTGGAGGCCCAGCGCCTGGAGCAGCGCACGCTCTACGACATCGAAATGATGCTGGAGCTGGGGTACTGCAACGGCATCGAGAACTACTCGCGCTACCTGTCCGGGCGCAACCCGGGCGAAGCGCCGCCGACGTTTTTCGACTACCTGCCCGACGACGCCCTGGTGTTCATCGACGAATCCCACGTCAGCGTTCCCCAGGTGGGCGGCATGTACAAGGGCGACCGCTCGCGCAAGGAAACCCTGGTGGAGTACGGCTTCCGTCTGCCCTCGGCGCTGGACAACCGGCCGATGAAGTTTGCGGAGTGGGAGGCCGTCTGCCCGCAGACGGTGTTCGTCTCGGCTACGCCGGGGCCCTACGAGGCGGAGCACGCCGGCCAGGTGGTGGAGCAGGTGGTGCGGCCCACCGGGCTTCTCGATCCGGCGGTGGAAGTGCGCGCGGCGACTACCCAGGTGGACGACCTGCTCTCCGAGATTCGCCGGCGCACCGCGGCAAGCGAGCGGGTGCTGGTCACGGTGTTGACCAAGCGCATGGCCGAGGATCTGACCGAATACCTCGACGACCACGAGGTCCGGGTGCGCTACCTGCACTCGGATATCGACACCGTGGAGCGGGTGGAGATCATCCGCGATCTTCGGCTTGGCAAGTTCGACGTGCTGGTGGGCATCAACCTGTTGCGCGAAGGGCTGGACATTCCCGAAGTCTCGCTGGTGGCCATCCTTGACGCCGACAAGGAGGGGTTTCTGCGCAACGAGCGCTCGCTGATCCAGACCGTGGGCCGGGCAGCGCGCAACGCCCAGGGCAAGGCGATTCTCTACGGTGATCGGGTCACGGATTCCATGCAGCGCACCATCGACGAGACCGAGCGTCGCCGCGCCAAGCAGATGGCCCACAACGAAGCTCACGATATTACGCCGACGACGGTGTCGCGCTCGGTGGCCGACATCATGGAAGCCGGCCAGGCCCCCGGCGGCAAAAAGACCCAGCGCCGAGGCAGCGAGCGCAAGGTGGCCGAGGAGGCCTCCATTTACGATCCCGCGGGCATGAGCCCGGAGGAGCTGGCCAGGGCCATCGGCAAGATGGAAGACGCCATGTTCGAGGCGGCGCACAATCTGGAGTTCGAGCAGGCCGGCAAGCTTCGCGACCAGCTCCACGCGCTCAAGGAAAAACAGCTGGAGCTGGGCTGAGCCCAGGAGGTGAGGCATGCCCGAAGGACCGGAAATCCGCCGCGCGGCGGACCGCGTGGAAGCACAGCTGGCCGGCGGGCCCATCGACGCGGCCTGGTTCGCCTTTGCCGACCTCAGAGCCCACGCCGACTCGCTCATCGGGCGGCGAGTCGAGCGGGTCGACACCCGGGGCAAGGCCATGCTCGTGCGCTTTGACGACGGCCGGGTGCTGTACTCCCACAACCAGCTGTACGGCCTGTGGAAGCTGCACCCGGCGGGGGCGCCGCCCGAGACGAAGCGTTCGCTTCGCGTGCGGCTTGAAGTCGGCGATCGCGCGGCCAGCCTCTACAGCGCGTCGGACGTGAGCATGTGGCGCGACGCTACCATCGAAGCGCATCCGTTCATCGCCCGGCAGGGACCGGATCTGCTCAGCGAAACGGTCACCGTGGGCGACATTGCCGAGCGTCTGGCGAGCAAGCGCTTTTCCCGCCGGGGCCTTGGCGGGCTGCTGCTGGACCAGGGCTTTGTTGCCGGGCCGGGCAACTACCTGCGCAGCGAGATCCTGTTCTTTGCCGGGCTGCACCACAAGCGCCGCCCCGGGGATCTGAGCGGTGACGCGCGCCAGCGGCTGGCGCGATATATCCTCGAGCTGACCTGGCAAACCTACCGCAGCGCCGGCACGACCAACGCCCCGGAATGGGTAGAAAAGGCCAGGCGCCAGGGCGAGGCGCCGCGCCAGCGGCGCTTTGCCGTTTTTGAGCGCGAAGGGCTTGGCTGCCACCGCTGCGCCACCCCCATCGAACGCGTGTCGGTGGGCGCCCGGCGGCTGTATTTTTGCCCGCGGTGCCAGCCCTCGCCCTGACCGCGCCGGCGCCGCGTCGCTTTGTTCATGTGGCTTCTTCCATAAGAATTTATACCGTTATCTTCCATCCGCTCCATCTGATAAACCCATAACAAAGGCAGTCAAGCTGTCCATGGTTGAAGGAGCCGGGAAGATGTGAAGGGGGCTACGCCACGGATGGCGTAGGTTAGCGTCCGAGGAGAGCTTCATAGTGCCCCTCGCAGATCTGCTGGCGACTCAGCCCGGCTGGCCGGAGCTAATGGCGATAGCCCCGGGCCCGGGGCGCCTCGCTTCAGAGCGGGGTAGCGATGCGCTATAATGGCGCGGCGCCGGGGCGCGGGTCTGATGATGCCCGCCTTGCCACCGGCGCATAACCCGCTATGCCAGGAGCCGTTTCTTCATGACCGCCATTGCCCAGGACGACGTGATACAGAGCGTCGCCGATGCGCTGCAGTACATTTCCTACTACCACCCCAAGGATTTCATCGACGCCATGGCCGAGGCCTACGAGCGCGAGGAAAACCCGGCGGCGAAAGATGCCATCGCCCAGATCCTGATCAACTCGCGCATGTGCGCTTTTGGCCAGCGGCCGATCTGCCAGGATACCGGCATCGTCACGGTATTCGTCCACGTGGGCATGAACGTGCGCTTTGCCGACGCCAGCATGAGCCTTGACGACATGGTCAACGAGGGCGTGCGCCGGGCCTATCAGCTCCCCGACAACGTACTGCGCGCCTCGGTGCTGGCCGACCCGGACGGCAAGCGGGAAAACACCCGGGACAACACCCCGGCCATTATTCATCACCACCTGGTGCCCGGCGACAGCGTCGAGATCCACGTCGCGGCCAAGGGCGGCGGCAGCGAAGCCAAGGCAAAGTTCGCCATGCTGACCCCTTCGGACAGCGTCGCCGACTGGGTGATGGAGCAGCTGCCCAAAATGGGGGCCGGCTGGTGCCCGCCGGGGATGCTGGGCATCGGCATCGGCGGCACGGCGGAAAAAGCCATGCTGCTGGCCAAGGAATCGCTGCTCGACCCCATCGACATCCAGGCGCTTCGCGAGCGGGGCGCGCAGAACCGCAGCGAGGAGCTGCGCCTGGAGCTTTTTGACAGGGTCAACCGCAGCGGTATCGGCGCCCAGGGGCTGGGCGGGCTGACCACGGTGCTGGATATCAAGGTCAAGGACTATCCCACCCACGCCGCCAACAAACCGGTGGCAATCATTCCCAACTGCGCCGCGACCCGCCACGCCCACTTTACGCTGGACGGCTCGGGCCCGGCCGCGCTGCCCGCGCCCCGGCTGGAAGACTGGCCGGAAATCACCCGAGAAACCGGGGATAACGTCAAGCGCGTCAACCTGGACAGCATCACCCCGGACGACGTCAAGGACTGGACGCCGGGCGATACGCTGCTGCTCAGCGGCAAGCTTCTGACCGGCCGCGACGCCGCCCACAAGCGCATGCTCGACATGCTGGCCAACGGCGAGCCGCTGCCGGTCGACCTGAAAGGGCGCTTCATCTACTACGTGGGGCCGGTGGATCCGGTAGGCGACGAAGTGGTGGGGCCGGCAGGGCCGACCACCGCCACGCGCATGGACAAGTTTACCCGCACCCTGCTGGAAGACACCGGCCTTTTGGGCATGGTGGGCAAGGCCGAGCGGGGCGAGGCGGCGATCGAGGCCATTCGCGACAACCAGGCGGTATATCTGATGGCGGTGGGCGGCTCGGCCTACCTGGTCGCCCAGGCAATCAAGCACTCCCGGGTAGTGGGCTTCGAGGATTTGGGCATGGAAGCCATCTACGAATTCGAAGTGGAAGACATGCCCGTTACCGTAGCGGTGGATACCCGGGGCACCTCGATCCACCACACCGGCCCGGCAAAATGGAAAGCGATCATTGCGGAAAAGGCCTAGGGCCAGTAAACATAGGGCCAGTAAACATAGGGTCAGTAAACGTCGTGCCAGTAAAACAGCGTGGCGAAGGCGTAGTGTAGTATAGTGCCGCTACGGCACGGCGTCACGACGAGGCGCTGTGCGGCAGAAGCCCCGGATAACGGGGCTTTTTACTGCCTCGCGGCATCGCTATTCTTGTTGAGGGAGCCTTTATGACATCTTCGCTACTGGGTCTGGCCATTGCGCTGAGCTATGCGCTGGGCATTGTCTCCGCGGTCATGGCGCTGATGTCGAGCCGCACCTCCCAGGGGGCAGTGGCGTGGATCATCTCGATTTTGACCTTTCCCTACGTGGCCGTGCCGGCCTACTGGATGTTCGGCCGGCCGCGCTTTTACGGCTACGTTTCGGCCCGGGGGGCGCGGGACAGCGTGCTGCGCCAGGTGCTCTCGCGCTATCGCGACAAAGTAACCCCGCACCTGGCCGAGCCCGGCAGCGCCGAAATCCAGGCGGTGGAAAAGCTCGCCATGATGCCCCTGACCCGGGGGAATCGGGCCGAGCTGCTGGTTGACGGCGAGGCCACGTTCGACAGCCTGTGCGCCGGGCTGGACAACGCCCGGGACTATATTCTGATGCAGTTTTTCATCGTGCGCGACGACGAGCTGGGGCGTCGGGTGCAGCGGCACCTGATCAGGGCCGTGGAGCGCGGCGTCCGGGTGTATTTTCTCTACGACGGCATTGGCAGCCACTCGCTGAGCGAAGGCTACCTGCGCGACCTGGCCGACGCCGGCGTAGCGGTCAGCGCCTTTCGCTCCTCCCGGGGAGTGCGCCATCGCTTTCAGCTCAACTTTCGCAACCACCGCAAGATCACCGTGGTCGACGGCCAGAAAGGCTGGGTCGGCGGACTCAACGTGGGCGTGGAGTACCTTGGGCAAAGCCAGCGCCACGGCGCCTGGCGGGACACCCACCTGTCGTTGGAAGGGCCCAGCGTGCTGGGACTCCAGGAGGCGTTCTGGGAAGACTGGCACTGGGCCACGGACGAGGTGATCGAGCTGGCCTGGCAGCCGGCAGCGGCCGGAACGACGGATCATCGTGTCGTGATTGTGCCGTCGGGCCCGGCCGATCAGCAGGACACCGCGAGCCTGCTGGTGCAAAACCTGATCCACAGTGCCCGGGAGCGGCTGTGGGTTACCAGCCCGTATTTCGTCCCCGACCAGGGCGTGCAGGATGCGCTGCGGCTGGCCGCCATGCGCGGAGTCGACGTGCGCGTGATGATGCCCGAACGGCCGGACCATCTGCTGGTGTATCTTTCGGCGCTGGCGTTTCTGCCGGATATGCTTAAGGCAGGGATAAAAATATACCGTTATCTCCCCGGCTTTCTTCACCAAAAAGTCATCCTTGTCGACGACAACGCAGCGAGCGTGGGAACCGTCAATCTGGACAACCGCTCGTTTCGGCTCAACTTCGAAATCACCGCTTTTATTCCCAGCGCCAGCTTTGCCGCTGACGTGGACGCCATGCTGCGCGAAGATTTCAGCCGCTGCCGCGAGGTCAGCCTGGACGAGCTGTACCGGCAGCCGATGTGGAAAAAGGTGATTTCCCGGGCGGCGTATTTGACATCGCCCATCCAGTAGGCTGCATGGCAAAATAGCACCGACATCACAAAAGCCGCTGCCGGTAGGGCAGAGTTCGACAGCCGACAGCCATCAGGGAATATTGCCGGGGCAAAAGGAGACGAGGGTGAACCTGGAAACGAAATGGATGGAAGATTTTGTTGCCCTGGCCAATACGCGCAGCTTTTCCGCATCGGCGCGCCAGCGCCACGTGACCCAGCCGGCGTTCAGCCGGCGCATCCGCGCGCTCGAGCACGCCGTCGGCGCTACCCTTGTCGACCGCTCCACCACGCCCATCGGGCTGACCTCCGAAGGGCAGCTGTTTTTGCTGACGGCGCGCCACCTGGTCGAGCAGCTCAACGAATCGCTGGGCCATTTGCGCGGCCTTTCCATTGCCAACGAGGCGCTGGACATCGTCGCCGCCCATTCGTTGGCGCTTAGCTTTTTCCCGCCGTGGATATCTCGTCTGCAAAAAGGGCTCGGCGAGCTCCCCACGCGCCTGATGGCCATGAACGTGGGCGAGGCCATCCACGTGCTGCGCGAAGGCAACTGCGATCTGATGCTCGCCTACTACGACCCCTTTGCCACCATGCAGCTGGACCAGGCCGTGTTCCCGTCGTTTTCCATCGGCGAGGTCAAGATGCTGCCGGTGACGCTGCCCGACAGCCGCGGGGCGCCGCGCCATTCGCTCTCCGGCGACGGGCCGATCCCCTTCTTGACCTATACCCAGGGCGCGTTTCTCGGGCGTAGCGTGCGCATGCTGCTGAAAAACGACCCGCTGCGCCTGCGGCTGCGCACCGTCTATGAAACGGCCATCGCCGAAGGGCTCAAGGGCATGGTGATGCAGGGCTTCGGCATGGCCTGGATCCCCGATTTTTGCATCCGCGAGGAGCTTAGGGACGGCGCTTTGATACGTGCCGGCGACGAGACCTGGGACATTCCGCTGGAAATCCGCCTGTACCGCTGCTCGCTGGTGCACAAGCCCGGCGTGGAAAAGCTCTGGCGGCAGATGATGGAGCTGCCGCGGGACTTTCTCCAGGCCTGAGTCCAGGGCTGGTGGCCAGCCGCGTCAAGCCTGCAAGACAGCTGCGCTCAGAGGGCGCTTTTTTTAATAGTTGCCAAAGTCGGTGGGCAGGCCGAGAAAGTTCTGGATGATGAAGAAGTGATCTTCAAACAGGCTTTCGGGCTCCAGGTCGGCAAGCGCCACCCAGCGGGCGTGGTCGCCCCCTTTTATCGGCTTCAGACGCGGCAGCTGCTGGTCCGGCCGCAGAGCAAAGTAGAAGGCTTCGGCCAGGGTACGTCCGCGCCAGCTGCGGTGAGGCTCGTCGAACAGCTGCTGGCCGCGCAGTGAGCCCTTTAACACGGGCTCGGGCACCTTGAGGCGAATGCGCTCGCGCAGTTCGCGCAGGCAGGCATCCAGAAGACGCTCGTGGGGGCTGATAAAGCCGCCGGGCAGCGCATAAAGGCCCTTGCCCGGTGCCGCCGTGCGGCGCACCAGCAAAATATGGCCTGACTGCACCACCACGGCGTTCACGGTAACGAAAATCGGCGGGTAGGGGGCATCGGCCCAGGCTTTGCGGTACTGATCCAGCAGGCGCTGTTCTTCGATGAGCTTGTGGTAAGGCGGCGTCCGGCAGAAGGCGTCGATGCGCTCCACCACGCCCGGCGGCAGCTCGTGGAAAGCGCCGGTGTTCAGGTAGTCGGCACAGGACTCCGGCGAACGAAACACGCGCTCGCGGATCTGGCTTGCCGAGATACCTTCTACCAGCGGCACGCTGACCGACTCCCATTGGGGAAACAGCGACAGATAGTAGCTCGACTGGCCGCGGCTGGCACCGATCAAGCCAATGCGCGGCAGGCGTGCGCTGTGCGCAACGGTGAGGTCGCGCACGCGGCTTTGCACGTCGCGCACCCAGACGTCGTCGTTATACAGCGCGTCCAGCAGCGGGCTGATTTCCAGTCGCTGATTGTCGGCGGCGTCAAAGCCCGAGCGCAGCATGGCCAGGCGCTCGTCGAAGCGCCAGGGGTTGCGCAGCGAGCGCGCCTGCCAGGCCGAGCCCACCAGCACGATCACCTGGCGGGCACGCTTCAGCGCTTCGCGAATCACCGCGAGGTGGCCCAGATGCGGGGGCTGAAAGCGGCCGATGAACACCAGGCAGTCAAAGTCGAAGCGAGTCGCGACCGAGCGTCCTTGAGGCATGTCGATTTCCTTTCCGGTTGAGGCGCAGGGCAGCCCGAACCCGCTCATTATGGCAGCCGGGGCCGGGCCTGTAACCCGGCGACCCGTTGACGGCTTAACCCCGGGCGATAGCCACTCGGCGAAACGCGGCCGGGTCAGGTATGCTGAAAACGCCCGCAGGACCATCCGGCGCGAACCACAACCACCCAGAGCGAGCTCATCACCACGGGAAGGTCAATAATGAAAAACACGATTCTATTCTGGTTCAGAGTGTTGCAGGACGCTGTCAGCGTATGGCTTGAGCGCAACGCCTTCAGCTATGCCGGTTCTCTGGCATTTTACACGCTGTTTTCCCTAGCGCCGACGGTGATTATCGCGGTCACCGTTATCGGCGTGGTAATGGGCGCTGACGCCGCTCAGGGGCAGATTGTGGCCAGGCTTCAGGGCACGCTTGGCCAGGAAGCGGCAAACGCCGTCCAGCAGGCCGTGGCCCAGTCGCGAATCGAGGAAGCCGGTATTTTGCCCACGCTGCTGGGGGTCGGCACGCTGCTGGTGGGGGCCACGACGGTATTTGCCCAGATGCAGTTTTCTCTCAACACCATCTGGGGCGTGACGGCCAAGCCGACGTCCAACAGCCTGCTGGTGTTTTTAAAAAACCGCCTGCTGTCGCTGACGGTGGTGCTCTCCATCGGTTTTATTCTGCTGGTGTCGCTGGCGCTGGGCGTCATCGTGCGCACCATGCTGCACGCGGCCAACAGCCTGTTTCCCTATGCCGCGTTGCTGACCCAGGGGGCCGAAGCGCTGGTATCGCTGGTGGTGGTGGTCCTGCTGTTTGCCACCATCTTCAAGGTGCTGCCCGACGTGGTGCTCAAGTGGAAGGACGTCCTCATTGGAGCGGCGGTGACGGCGGTCCTGTTTACCCTGGGGCGCAGCGTTATCGCGATGTATCTGGCGTACACCGCCACGGCGTCCACCTATGGTGCGGCAGGGTCGGTGGTGATGATTCTTTTGTGGGTTTATTACTCTTCGCTCATTCTTTTGTTTGGCGCGGCGTTTACCCGGTCGCTGCTGCTGCGCCGTGGGCATTCGCTGATACCGCGCAACAGCGCCGTGCTGGTCAAGCGCGAGCTGGTGCAGGACTGATCCCGCTTATTCAGGGAAATCCCGCTTATTCAGGGGAAAAAGGAGAACTGTCATGACGCAGTGCTACAGGGCAATGGTAACCGGCAAGGTGCAGGGCGTAAGCTTTCGCCAGGCTGCCCGGGAACAGGCGCTGAAACGCCAGATTACCGGCCACGCGGTGAACCTGGCCGACGGCCGCGTCGAGGTGGTGATGTACGGCCGCCGCGAAGCGCTTGCCGAGCTGTGCGAGTGGCTATGGCAGGGCCCGCCCGCGGCCCATGTGACTCACGTCGGGCTCGAGCCGCTGGAAATGCCGAGCGAAGGGCACACGCCGGCAGATTTCACCACCCGCTGAGCGCCGGCTCAGCGCCGGCTCTGCCACTCGGCGAGGTTATCGGCGGTCAGCGCCACGATTTTTTGCCGCGCCTCCGGGGTGATCCAGGCGTTATGGGGGGTGACGATCAGGTTCAGCGGCTCATCGAGGGCCTCGAGCAGGGCATGGCCGTCCCGGGGCGGCTCGTGCGGCAGGGTGTCAACGCCCAGTCCCCCGAGCCGGCCGTCGCGCAGCGCCTCGAGGGCCGCGTGCTCGTCGATGATGCCGCCACGGGCGCAGTTGATCAGCAACAGCGACGGCCTGGCCCGCTTGAGTGCCGCGCGGTCGATCAGGTGGCGGGTGGCTTCGGTCAGCGGGCAGTGCAGGCTGAGCACGTCGGCCTCGGGCAGCAGCGTCTCAAGCGTCGGGCGCGGGTCGTCGGCCTCGTTGCCCGGGCGCGCGCAAAAGCTTGTGCGCATGCTGAAGGCTTCGGCGAGGCCGGCCACGGCGTTGCCCAGCTCCCCCTGGCCGACGATGACCAGGTGCTTGCCGGCAAGCTCGAGCGTGGGGTGGTGCTGCAGGCAGAAAAAGTCGCTTTGCTGCCACTGGTCGTCGGCCACGTCGCGCTGATAGCGGGGCAGCCGGTTGGCCAGCGCCAGCATCAGCATCATGGCATGCTGGGAGACGCTGCCGGTCCCGTAGCCGGTGACGTTCTTCACCGCGATGCCCCGGGCCTCGGCGGCGTCCACGGCGATGTTGTTGAGCCCGGTGGCCAGCACGCAGATCAGCTTGAGCCGGGGCAGGGCGCTGAGCGTCTCGGCGTCGAGCACGACCTTGTTGACGATGGCCACGTCGGCGTCGGCGAGCCTGTCGCCGGCGTTCTGGGCGTTGCTCTGGTCATAGACGGTCAGGCGGTCGACCCGGTCGCGCAGCGGCGCGAGATCCACGGCCTCGCCCAGGCTTTGTGCGTCCAGCAGGACGGCATGAGTCATGATATTTCTCCCCTGGATGATGCCCCCGGGCGTTTTATGCCGGCGGCCTTGCTCGCCAAGGGTAACAAAAGGGTATAATGCCCGCCTTGAAAACAGGCGCTGAACCGCTTGCCGGCTGCACGGCAGGCCAGCGTGAGGCGCGCTTGCGCCTGGCCGGTATCCGGTGCCCACAGGTTTATTTGCCACGTAACACAACAGGATTTGACATGCGCAGCCATTATTGCGGCCAGCTGAACGAAACATTGGTGGATCAAACGGTTACCGTTTGCGGGTGGGTGCATCGCCGCCGTGATCACGGCGGCGTGATTTTCCTCGACATGCGCGATCGCGACGGCATTGCCCAGTTCGTGGTCGATCCCGATACCGCCGAGGCCTTTGCCAATGCCGATCGTTCGCGTAGCGAATACGTGCTGCGTATTACCGGCAAGGTGCGCCTGCGTCCGGCAGGTACGCAGAACCCGGACATGCCTACCGGCATGATCGAGGTGCTGGCCAGGGAAGTCGAGGTGCTGAACACCGCCGCCACGCCGCCGTTCCAGCTCGACGAGCACGGCAAGGTAGGCGAGGAGGTGCGCTTGAAGCACCGCTATATCGACCTGCGCCGGCCGGACATGATCGAAAAGCTGCGCTTGCGCTCGCGGATTTCCCACAGCGTGCGGGCGTTTCTCGAGCAGGAAGGCTTCCTTGATATCGAAACCCCGATACTCACCCGGGCCACGCCGGAAGGCGCCCGGGACTACCTGGTTCCCAGCCGCACGCACCCGGGCGAGTTCTTCGCGCTGCCCCAGTCGCCCCAGCTATTCAAGCAGCTTTTGATGATCTCGGGCTTCGACCGCTACTACCAGATCGCCAAGTGCTTCCGCGACGAGGACCTGCGCGCCGACCGCCAGCCGGAGTTCACCCAGATCGATATCGAGGCCTCCTTTGTCGAGGAGCGCGACATCATGGCGATCACCGAGTCCATGATTCGCCAGCTGTTTACCGAGGTGCTGGACGTCTCGCTGCCCGAATTTCCGCGCATGACCTGGCACGACGCCATGCGCCGCTTCGGCTCGGACAAGCCCGATCTGCGCATCCCGCTGGAGCTCACCGACGTTGACGACCTGATGAAAGACGTCGACTTCAAGGTGTTCTCCGGACCGGCCAACGCCGCCGACGGCCGCGTTGCCGCGCTCAAGGTGCCCGGCGGCGCCTCGCTGTCGCGCAAGGTCATCGACGACTACACCGACTTTGTGGGCATCTACGGCGCCAAAGGCCTGGCCTGGATCAAGGTCAACGACCGCGCCCGGGGCATTGACGGGCTGCAGTCGCCCATCGTCAAGTTCATGGACGGCGTCATTGAGGACCTGCTCGACCGCCTGGACGCCAGGGACGGCGACATCATCTTCTTCGGCGCCGACAAGACCGACGTCGTCAACGAAGCCATCGGCGCGCTGCGCGTACGCCTGGGCGATGACCTCGAGCTTTACACCAGGGACTGGGCGCCGCTGTGGGTGGTCGACTTTCCCATGTTCGAAATCGACGGCAGCGATCGGCTGACGCCGCTGCACCACCCCTTCACCGCGCCGGCCTGCACCCCGGAAGAGTTCAGGGCTAACCCGGCAAGCGCGCTGTCCCGGGCGTACGACATGGTACTCAACGGTACCGAGCTCGGCGGCGGTTCCATTCGTATCCATGACCAGCAGATGCAGCGCACGGTGCTGGAAATTCTCGGCATCGGCGAGGAGGAGGCGCAGGAAAAGTTCGGCTTTCTGCTCGACGCCCTGCAGTACGGCGCGCCGCCCCACGGCGGGCTTGCTTTCGGCCTCGACCGCTTGGTGATGCTGATGAGCGGCGCGAACACCATCCGCGAAGTCATCGCTTTCCCCAAGACCCAGAGCGCGGCCTGCCTGATGACCGACGCGCCGGGCGAAGTCACCGCCGAGCAGCTCAGGGAGCTCAACATTCGCCTGCGGCAAAAGGCTCAGAAGGCGACAGAAGCCGGCGAATAAATCGCGCCGGATGGCGACAGCCAACCGCCTGCACCGGCGCCTTCGGGCGTCGGTGTTTTTGTCTTGGGGAGCACGATCATGGGAGAGGTCAGCCCGACGGCCACGCGCATTCTCGGCGTGGATCCCGGCTCGCGGATTACCGGCTACGGCGTGATTGAGGTAGTCCAGGGAAAACCGCGCTACGTGGCCAGCGGCTGCATTCGTACCGGCAGCGGCGAGCTCGAGCAGCGCCTGGCGCGGATTTACGCGGGCCTTGCCGAAGTGGCGGGGGAGTATCGCCCCGACGGCGCCGCCATTGAGCGAGTGTTTCTGGCCAAGAACCCCGATTCGGCGCTGAAGCTTGGCCAGGCGCGGGGCGCGGCGATGGTTAGCCTGGCCAACCACGGCCTGGCGGTGGCCGAGTACGCCGCCCGTCAGGTCAAGCAGGCGGTGACCGGCCGGGGCGGCGCCGACAAGGTCCAGGTGCAGCACATGGTCACCGCGGTGCTGCGCCTGTCCGCCACGCCCCAGGAAGACGCCGCCGACGCCCTTGCCATCGCCATGACCCATGGCTACGCGCAGAGCGGGCTGCTGCCCGGTGCCGGTACCCGGCGCGGCCGCCGGGCCGGCGGCCGCTGGCGGCTCTAGGCGAAGGCCGGCATACACTGGTCAGACGTACAGAGGGGCATTATAGTAAGGTGCGTTCGCTGCGCCCGGCCCGTTGACCGGCGCTGGCCAGCGGCAGGCAGACTGGTGACAACAGGACTCCCCCATGATCGGACGTTTGACCGGGCAGCTGCAGGAAAAAAAGCCGCCCTGGCTATTGCTTGACGTGAGCGGCGTTGGCTACGAAATTGAAGCGTCAATGACCACGCTGGTGGCGCTGCCCGCGGTGGGCGAGACCGCCGTGCTGTATACGCACCTGACCGTGCGCGACGATGCCCACCTGCTCTACGGCTTTGTCCGCGAGCGCGAGCGGGCGCTGTTTCGTGCGCTGATCAAGGTCAACGGCGTGGGCCCCAAGCTTGCGCTGGCGATACTTTCGGGAATGGACGAAGACGCCTTCATGCGCTGCGTCCACGATGATGACACCAAGGCGCTGACCAAGCTGCCCGGGGTGGGCAAGAAAACCGCCGAGCGGCTGATCATCGAAATGCGCGATCGTTTCCCCGAGTGGCAGCAGGACGAAACGCCGCTGCCGCTGGAAGCCGCCGCCGAGCCTTTTCGGGACAACATCGCCGAGGCCGAGGCAGCCCTCACCAGCCTGGGCTACAAGCCCACGGAAGCGGCGAAAATGCTCGCCGACCTGGACCGTAGCGACACCACCGAAGCGCTGATCAAAACGGCGCTGACCCGGCGGATGGGCCGCTAGGGGGATAGCTTCCCGAGCTGAACCTTTCATGACAAGAGCGTTTTTATGATCGAGCACGACCGGCTGATTGCCGCTGAACCGGAGCAGGGCGAAGTCAGGATCGACTATGCCATTCGCCCCAAACGTCTTGTCGACTACGTTGGCCAGCCCCGGGTGCGCGAACAGCTGGAAATTTTCATCGGCGCGGCCCGCCTGCGCGAGGAAAGTCTGGACCACACGCTGGTGTTCGGCCCGCCGGGGCTGGGCAAGACAACCCTTGCCAACATCATCGCCGCGGAGATGGGCGTAGGGCTCAAGTCGACGTCCGGGCCGGTGCTGGAGCGCGCCGGCGATCTGGCGGCGATACTCACCAACCTCGAGCCCGGCGACGTGCTCTTCATCGACGAAATCCATCGCCTTTCGCCGGTGGTCGAAGAAGTGCTTTACCCGGCCATGGAGGATTTCCAGCTGGACATCATGATCGGCGAGGGGCCGGCGGCGCGCTCGATCAAGCTTGATCTGCCGCGCTTCACCCTGGTGGGCGCCACCACCCGGGCAGGGCTTTTGACCTCGCCCTTGCGCGACCGCTTCGGCATCGTCCAGCGCCTGGAGTTTTATGACCTGGAGGAGCTCGCCACCATCGTCACGCGCTCGGCCGGGCTTTTGGAAGTTGCCGCAAGCGACGACGGCGCGGCCGAAATCGCCCGGCGCTCCCGGGGCACGCCGCGCATCGCCAACCGGCTGCTGCGCCGGGTGCGCGACTACGCCGACATCAAGGGCGATGGGCATATCGACGTGGCCATGGCCGACGCCGCGCTCAACATGCTCAACGTCGACCACCACGGCCTTGACCACATGGATCGCCGGCTTTTGCTGGCCATGATGGACAAGTTCGACGGCGGCCCGGTGGGGGTGGACTCGCTCGCGGCGGCCATCGGCGAGGAGCGCGACACCATCGAGGACGTTATCGAGCCCTACCTGATCCAGCAGGGGCTGATGATGCGCACGCCCCGCGGGCGAGTGGTTACTCGCCAGGCCTGGACGCACTTCGGCCGCGTGCCCCACGAAAACGCCGCGGAAGCCGCCGGGGAGGTACGCCCATGAGCCGGGCCGCACCCGCCGATGTCTTTTCCCTGCCGGTGCGCGTCTACATCGAAGACACCGACGCCGGCGGCATTGTCTATTACGTCAACTATCTAAAGTTCATGGAGCGCGCCCGCAGCGAGTGGCTGCGCGAGCGCGGCTTTACCCAGGCGTCCCTGCTGGCCGAGCAGATTCAGCTGGTGGTCTACCGGCTGGACTGCCACTATGCCCGCCCGGCAAGGCTTGACGATGCCCTGACGGTTACCGCCGGCGTGGCGGCGCAGAGCCGCTGCCGCATGACGTTTGCTCAGGAGGTCTGGCACGAAGACACGCGGCTGTGCCGCGCCAACGTCGAGATCGCCTGCCTGGACGCGCGCCGGCTGCGCCCTCGCGCCTGGCCCCAGGCCCTGGCCGGGATTGCGCAAGCAACATGAAAATATCGCCTGCACCGGCGTTTTTGCCGGCGTCAGCGTTTAAACTCGTGACGTTTTGCCTGGACAGTCGGGCCAATGCCGGACCAAGCGGGCATCCTGTTCAACACCCCCTGGAAAGAGGACGACCGTGAACGAAACGACCCTGTCCATCCCCCACCTGATTGCCAACGCAAGCCTGGTGGTACAGCTCGTCATGCTGCTGCTGATTGCGGCATCGCTGGCCTCCTGGGTGGTGATTTTCCAGCGCAGCTTTGCCCTGCGCCGCGCGGCCAAGGCTCATGAAAGCTTCGAAAATACCTTCTGGTCCGGCGTCGACCTCAACGAGCTGTACGGCGAGATTCCGGCCGACGACGCCCGCCAGGGCGGCGAGCACATCTTCCAGGCCGGATTTCGCGAGTTTCACCGCCTGGCGCCCAAGACGCCCCGCGCCGACACCGTGCTCGAAGGTGTCCAGCGCAGCATGCGCGTGGCCTGGTCCCGGGAAGAAGAGCGCCTGAACCGCCACCTGGTCTTTCTTGCCACGGTGGCTTCGGCAAGCCCCTACGTCGGCCTGTTCGGCACCGTGTGGGGCATCATGGGCTCGTTCCAGTCGCTCTCCATGTCCCAGCAGGCGACCCTGGCCACCGTCGCGCCCTGGATCGCCGAGGCGCTGATCGCCACCGCCATGGGGCTGCTGGCAGCGATTCCGGCGGTTATCTTCTATAACCGCCTGGCAAGCCAGGCCACGAGCCTGCTCGGCCGCTATGAAGACTTTGCCGAAGAGTTCTACGCCATACTGCATCGCAATCTGCAAGGGCGCGGTGACGCCTCCGCCCGTTAAACCCGCCCGTTAAACAGGGGGAGCCTTCCATGCAGGGACCTTTTAATCGCAGCGGCCAGCGCCGCCCGATGGCGGAAATCAACGTGGTGCCGTTCATCGACGTCATGCTGGTACTGCTGGTCATCTTCATGATTACCGCGCCGATGCTCAATCAGGGGGTCGACGTCGAGCTGCCCCGGGCCACCGCCGAGCCCATTGATACCGAAGATGACACTGAGCCGGTGATCGTCTCGGTGGACAAGGACGGCGAGTATTACATCACCCTGGGTGAGGACAGCACCGCCGTGGCCCCGGACGAGCTCTCCAAAAGAGTCACCGCGATTGTTCAGCGCCGCCCGGATACGCCGGTCATGGTGCGCGGCGATCGCCACGTCGCCTACGGCCAGGTAGTGACGCTGATGACGACGCTGCAGCGCGCGGGCGTGGCCAACGTGGGGCTGATTTCCGAGCCGGGAAGCGATGAGTAAGCGCACGACGGAAAGCTACTTCTGGCCTACGGTGCTGGCCGTTGCCCTGCATTTGGCGGTGGTGCTGTTCAGCCTGGTCAAGTTTCCCTGGGGGGACGAAGAGCCGCCGTCCTCGTCAGTGGTGCAGGCCACCCTGGTGAGTACCGAAACCCGCACGGATCAGGCCCAGCAGGTGGAGGAACAGCAGGCCGCCGCCGGCGCCCCGACGCCGGAACCCGAGCCCGAACCCGAGCCCGAACCCGAACCGGAGCCCGTGGACGAAGCCCCGGACGAGCTGGAGCAGGCGGTGGTGGACCAGGCCGCAAAGATGGCCGAAAAGCGCGAACGGCAGGCGCTCGAGCAGGCTCGGGAGAAAGCCCGGGCCGAGGCCGAACGCCGCGCGGAAAAGGCGCGTCAGGAAGAGCAGGAAGCCGCCGAGCGCAGGGAAGAGCGCGCCCGCCAGCAGGCCGAGGAAGAGGCCCGTCGCGAACGCGAAGCCGAAGAGCAGCGCCGGAAGGAAGCCGCGGAAAAGGCCAGAAAGGAACGCGAAGCAGAGGAGAAGCGCCAGCAGGAGGAAGCCGAGAAAAAACGCGCCGAGAAAGCCAGGCAAAAAAAGGAAGCCGAAGAGCAGCGCAAGGCAGAAGAACAGCGCAGAAAAGAAGAGGCCGAGGCGGAAGCACGGCGCAAGCGCGAAGCAGAAGAGAAGCGCCGGCAGGAAGAAAAGGCCCGGCGCGAGCGCGAAGCGGAACAAAAGCGCCAGCGGGAAGAGGCCGAGGCCGCTTTGCAGCGTAAAATCGAGGGCCAGCAAGAAGCGGCTGCCAAGGCCAGGCAGGCACAGGAGGCGGCCAACAGCTTTATTGCCATCGTGCGCAGCGCGGTGGAGCAGGCCTGGCGCATTCCGCCCCGGGCCGGCGACAGCATGAGCGCGAAGCTGAGCGTGCGCCTGGGGCCCTCGGGCGAGGTGCTGGCGGTGACCGTTGCCCGCTCGAGCGGCGACGGCGGCTTTGACAATTCGGCCGTTCAGGCGGTGGAAGCGGCCGCGCCGTTTACCGAACTGCTTGACTTACCCCCGGCGCAGCAGTCTGAATTACGTCAGTTCAACCTACGTTTCACACCGGGAGAGATTCGCTGATGATAACGCCAGGACCTACCCCCCTGTGCCGCCTTACGTACGCGGTGCACGCCGCGATGCTGCTTGCCCTTGTGCTGTTCAGCACGGCCGCGAGCGCCAACCTGACCATCGAGATCACCCGGGGCAGCGACAGCGCCCTGCCCATCGGCGTGGTGCCGTTTGACGGCGCCGAGGGCATGTCGGAAGACGTGGCCCGGATCGTCCAGGATGACCTTGAGCGCAGCGGCTATTTTGATCCCCTGGAGCGCGGCGCCATGTTCGCCCGGCCGCACCGCGCCGACGACGTCGCCTTTGGCGAGTGGCGCTCGCTGGACGTGCGCTACCTGCTGGTGGGGCGCGGCGAGAAAACCGCCAGCGGCTATGAGATTGGCTATGATCTTTTGGACGTTAGCGGCGGTCGCCCGGTGCTCCAGGAGCGGATCACCGCGGGCGGCAACCAGCTGCGCGGCGCGGCGCACCGCATCAGCGACGCGGTATTCGAAGCCATCACCGACATTCCCGGCGCGTTTTCCACGCGTATTGCCTACGTCACTTCCCGGGGCGTGGGCGACAATATCGACTACGGGCTTTACGTGGCCGACGCCGACGGCCATAACAGCCGGGAAGTGCTGACCTCGGATGAGCCGGTCCTGTCGCCGGCCTGGTCACCGGACGGCGAAAAGCTGGCCTACGTCTCCTTTGAAGGCGAGCGCCCGGCGATCTACGTGCAGCAGATGGCCAGCGGCAACCGTATCAAGCTCACCGACTTTGAGGGCATCAACGGCGCCCCGGCCTGGTCACCGGACGGGCGCAAGCTTGCCATGTCGCTGTCCAAGGACGGCCAGCCGGAAATCTACGTGATGAACCTGGCCGACCGCTCGCTCAACCGCCTGACGCAAAACTCGAGCATCGATACCGAGCCCGACTGGGCGCCGGACGGGCGCAGCCTGCTGTTTACCTCGGATCGCAGCGGCGGCCCCCAGCTGTATCGCTATAGCCTCGGCAGCGGCGACGCTGAACGGCTGACGTTTACCGGCAAGTACAATGCTCGCGGTCGGTTCGGGCCGGACGGCGAACAGATCTATCTGGTACACCGTTCCCGGGACGGCTATCAGATCGCCCGCCAGGAGCTGGACTCCGGTCGCCTGGTGGTCCTCAGCGAAACCACCCACGACGAGTCGCCCAGTGTTGCGCCCAACGGCACCATGATACTCTTTGCTACCCAGCAGGGCGGGCAGGGCGTATTGAGCGCGGTGTCCGCCGACGGTCGCTCCTCGTTCCGCCTGCCGGCGGCCCGCGGAGACGTGCGTGAACCCGCATGGTCGCCGTTTTTGTAACCCGACTCTCTTATCCAATGGAGTGACACCATGTCGACATCTATCCCGTCTTCCCTGTCCCGGCGGCGCGTACCGCTGGTCCGCGCCTTCGCCGTGGCGCTTTCCCTGGCGGTGATGGCCGGCTGTTCCAGCACCGGCGGCACCCAGACCGGCGAGTCCTACGGCGACGGTACCCGCAGCGGCGACGGCACGGCCGGCGGCGCCACCACCGCGGGGACCGGCAGCGGCGGCCAGTACGGCTCGGGCACCGGCACCAGCGGTACCGGTCAGCAGGCCGACTCGCGCATTCCCGAGGTGCGCACCATCTATTTCGACTTCGACCGCGACACCATCAAGGACGAATACGAATCCGTGGTCATGGCCCATGCGCGCTACCTGCGCGCCAACGGCAATGCCAACGTCGTGCTGAAGGGCCATACCGACGAGCGCGGCACCCGGGAATATAATCTGGCGCTGGGCGAGCGGCGGGCCAACGCGGTCAAGCGCTTTCTGCGCGTGCAGGACGTGTCCAGCTCTCAGATCAGCGTCGTGAGCTATGGCGAAGAGCGTCCGGCCAGGCGCGGCTCGGACGAGTCGGCGTATTCCCGGAATCGCCGTGTCGAGTTCAGCTACTGAGCTGGCGTGATAGCGCGCTTTGAGCACGGGAGCCATTATGACCTCTGATTGGATAACGCCCGGGCCCGCCATCGTCAGGTGGCGCGGCGCGGCGCTTCAAGGCCTTTGCTACCTGGCGCTTGTCGGCGCCCTGTGGCCGGGGAGCGCCCTGGCGCAGTCGCCGAACGGACTCTATAACCAGACCGAAACCCGCTCCTCGGGCAGCCTGGTGCTGTTCAACCAGGTCCAGGAGCATCAGCGCGAGCTGAAGGAGCTACGCGGCGCGGTAGAAGAGCTGCGCCACGAGCTGAAGGAGCTGCGCCGCCAGTCGCAAAAGCGCTACCTTGACCTGGACGAGCGGCTGGCCAGCGCGGCCAGCGCTTCGGCGGCGAGCGGTGAGAAGACAGGCGACGAGCAGAGTGCAAGCGACAGGGCCGAGGCGGAAAGCGACGCCGAGGCGCTGTCCGCCTCCGCTAGCGAGTCCGCCGATACCGAGCAGGCCGCCGATCGGGCCGATAACGAGGAGGCGCAAAAGGCCTATCAGCAGGCCTTCGCTCACGTTCAGGCCCGGGAGTTCGACGAAGCAATCGCCGCTTTCAAGCAGTTCGTCAGCGACTATCCGGATACCCGGCTGACGCCCAACGGCCATTACTGGCTGGGCGAGCTTTACGCGGCGGAGGATGACCTTGACGCGGCGGATCAGGCCTTTACTCGGGTCATCGAAGAGCACGGCGACAGCAGCAAGGTGCCCGACGCCATGTACAAGCTGGGGCTGATGAAGGCCCGGCAGGGCGACAATGAGCGTAGCCGCGAGCTGCTCGAAACGCTCCGCGAGGACTACCCTCAAAGCAGCGCCGCCGGGCTTGCCGGCGATTTCCTGCGCCAGTCGGAGTGACGGACGGCATTGACCCCGAGGATTACCATGCTTTGCAAAATAGATTATCAGCCGGCAGCCGATCTGCTGCAGGGGCGCATCATCCTGATCACCGGCGCCGGTGACGGCATTGGCCGCGCCGCCGCGCTGGCCTGTGCCCGCCACGGGGCGACGGTCATTCTGCTGGGGCGCACCATCGCCAAGCTGGAAAGCACCTACGACGCCATCGAGCAGGCCGGCGGCCCCCAACCGGCGATTTTTCCGCTGAATCTGGAAGGCGCCACCCACGCCGACTATCTGGACATGGCGGAAACCCTGCACCAGGAGTTCGGCCGTCTGGACGGCGTGCTGCACAACGCCGGGCTGCTCGGGCGCATCACGCCATTCGAGCAGTACAACCCCGAGCTCTGGGAGCAGGTCATGCAGGTCAACGTCACCGGGCCGGTGTGGATGACCCAGGCGTTGCTGCCGCTGCTCAAGGCGTCCGACGACGCCTCGGTGGTGTTTACCTCGTCCGGCGTGGGGCGCAAGGGGCGGGCCTACTGGGGCGCCTATGCGGTGTCCAAGTTCGCCACCGAAGGGTTCGTCGAGGTGCTGGCCGACGAAATGGACAACCAGCACGCCATCCGCGTGAACACCCTGAACCCCGGCGCCACGCGCACCCAGATGCGGCGCACGGCGTTTCCCGGCGAGGACCCGGATGCCCTGCGTACCCCCGACGACATCATGCCCACCTATCTGTGGCTGATGGGGCCGGACAGCCAGGGCGTCAACGGCGAGAAAGTCGACGCCCAGCCGCCGCGCCAGTAGCCGCCGCGCCGGCTGTCATCCGGGCCTTGCCGCCGCCCAGCGCGTCTACCAGGGCCGCGCAGTCGTCAAACCAGACGTCTGCCGGCCACTGGCGATAGTCCTCTTCCTCGGCGATATAGCCATAGCCCACGGCCACCGCGGTCATACCCGCGGCCCTGGCGGCTTCCATGTCGCGCACGTGATCGCCTACGTACCAGCAGGCTTTCGGTGTCGTATTCAGCTGCCGGGCCGCTTCCCAGAGCGGTTCGGGGGCGGGCTTTTTCGTCGGCAGGTCGTCGGCGCACAGCAGCGCGCCCGGCTGCAGCCCGAGTATTTCCACCAGCGGCGCGGCGTAGCGGCGGGGCTTGTTGGTGACGATGCCCCAGGGACGCTTTTCGCGGTGCCAGTCGTCAAGCCAGGTATCCAGCGGAGCAAACACCCGGCTGTGGGTGGCCAGGGCCTGCTCGTAGGCGTCGAGCAGAATCGTCCGCGCGGCGCCGTGGTCCGGGTGATCGGCGGCAAGCCCCAGCGCCAGGGTCACCAGGGCGCTGCCGCCGTTGGACACCTGGCCGCGAATCACCTCGAACGGCAGCGGCACAAGGCCGTGGTGGCGGCGCAGAACGTTGGTGGCGGTGGCAAGATCCGGTGCGGTATCCACCAGGGTGCCGTCAAGGTCGAACAGGACGGCCTCGGGGGCAGCTATCGACGTCATGCGTCCTCCTGCTTGCGACAGGCCATCATGTAGTTGACCGACACGTCCCGGGGCGCCAGGCGGTAGCGACGCGTCAGCGGGTTGTAGGTCAAGCCAGTCTGTTCGCTGACGTCAAGCCGGTGCCGGCGGCACCAGGCGGCCATTTCCGAAGGGCGGATGAACTTGGCGTAGTCGTGGGTGCCCCGGGGCAGCAGGCCGAGAATGTACTCGGCGCCGACAATCGCCAGCGCCCGGGCCCTGGGCGTGCGGTTGAGGGTGGAAAAGAACACCGTGCCGCCGGGGCGCACCAGCCGGCTGCAGGCCTCGACGATTGAGGCCGGGTCGGGGACGTGTTCGAGCATTTCCATGCAGGTGACGACGTCAAACTCGCCCGGCTGTTCGTCGGCCAGGGTTTCCACCGCCACGTTGCGGTAGCAAACGTCGACGCCGTGCTCTGCCGCGTGGCGCCGCGCCGCCTCGAGGGGGGCCTCGCCCAGGTCGATGCCGGTGACCTCGGCGCCGCGGTGAGCCATGGACTCGCTCAGTATGCCGCCGCCGCAGCCCACATCCAGCACGCGCTTGCCGGCAAGCCCCGCCCGGGCGTCGATAAAGTCCAGCCGCAGCGGGTTGATGTCGTGGAGCGGCTTGAACTCGCCCTCGCGGTCCCACCAGCGCTCGGCCAGCGCTTCAAACTTGGCCACTTCCGCGGCATCCACGTTGCCGCGACGGGCTTTCCTGGCGTTGGCATGCATGTATCGGCTCCTTGGGAACGGTGTGTCGTGTATGATGGCCATTCTACCACTCCCGGTACGTAAAGCATGACCGATAAGCATCAGTAAGGACCGCTATGATTCGCAAGGCTGTACTTCCCGTCGCCGGATTCGGCACCCGCTGCCTGCCTGCCTCCAAGGCGATCCCCAAGGAAATGATTACCGTGGTCGACCGCCCGGTCATCCAGTACGTGGTCGAAGAGGCGGTAGCGGCGGGCATTCGCGACATCGTGCTGGTGACCAGCGCCAGCAAGGGCGCGATCGAAAACCACTTTGACACCCATGCCGAGCTGGAAGCCAGCCTCGAAGCCAAGGGCAAGCAGGCGCTGCTGGAAAGCATCCGCGATATCGTCCCGGACGGCGTCAATCTTATCAGCGTGCGCCAGGGCGAGCCTTTGGGCCTGGGACACGCGGTACTCTGCGCCCGCCCGGTGATCGGCGATGACGAGCCCTTTGCCGTATTGCTGCCGGACGTGCTGGTGGACGCGGCCGAGGGCCAGGCCAGGGGGGATAGCGATTTGCGCGGCATGCTGGCGGCGTTCGAACTCACCCGCAGAGCCCAGCTGATGGTGGAAGAGGTCGACTGGGCGGAGGTCGAGCGCTACGGCATCGTTTCGCCAAGCGACGCCGTTCCCGCCCCGGGCGAGGCGGCGGCGCTTGCCGGCATGGTGGAAAAGCCCACCCGGGCCGAGGCGCCGTCCAACCTGGCGGTGATCGGTCGCTATGCGCTTCCCGGCGCCATTTTCCCGCTGCTCGCCGATACCCCGCCGGGGGCGGGAAACGAAATCCAGCTCACCGATGCCATCGAGGCGCTGCGCGAGAGTCAGGGGGTTCAGGCCTACCGCATGCAGGGCTTGACCTACGACTGCGGCCAGCCGCTTGGCTACCTGGAAGCGACCCTGGCCTTTGGCCGGCGCCACCCGGCGCTGGGTGAGGACTTCCGCGCACTGCTGTCGCGCTACCGGGGAAAGTAAGCGGGAGAACGGACATGAGGATCCTGATTTACGGCAGCGAGCTTTCCGCCGCTACCGCCGCCGCCGCGCTTGCCTGGGTAGGGCACCGGGTAAGCTGGCTGCCCCACGCCTCCCAGCCCTGGTCTGCGCTGCGCGAAGCCGACTGGCTGCGCCGGGAGCCGCAGCTGTTCGAGCAGATCGAGCACAGCCGGGCCGACGGCCACTTGACGCTGGTGGACAGCGTCGAAGCGGTTGGCGACCTCGATGCCCTCTGGCTGGGGCTGTCCCCGTCCCAGCGAAAGGACGCCGAGACCCTTCTGCGCCACCCGGCCATGGGGAGCAAGGCGCGCCTGGTGCTGGTCAACAACTCGACGTTCCCCGTGGGCGAAACCGAGCGGCTGGAGCGCTGCCTGGGCGGGCCCCATATCGGAGTGGCCTTGCCCGACATGCTCGAGGAAGGGCGCGCCTGGACCACCTTCACTCGGCCCACGCGCTGGCTGCTGGGCTGCGACGATGCCCGCGGCGAACGCCTGGTGCGCGAGCTGCTGCGCGCCTTCAACCGCCGCAGCGAGGTATTTCAGCGCATGCCGCGGCGGGACGCGGAGCTGACCAAGCTGGCGATCAACGGCATGCTGGCCACCCGCATCAGCTACATGAACGAGATCGCCGGCCTTGCCGATACCCTGGGCGTCGACGTCGAGCACGTGCGCCAGGGCATGGGGGCGGATACTCGCATCGGCTTTGAGTATCTTTACCCCGGCTGCGGCTTTGGCGGGCCGAGTTTTTCCCGGGACCTCATGCGCCTGGCTGACGCCCAGCTGTCCAGCGGGCGCGCCTCGGCGCTGCTGGACCGGGTGATGGACATCAACGAGCAGAAGAAAGAGACGCTGTTTCGCAAGCTCTGGGCACACTTTGGCGGTGAGCTGGCGGGCAGGACGATAGCGATCTGGGGAGCCGCCTTCAAACCCGGTACCGTGCGCATTGACCAGGCCCCGGTGCTGACGCTGCTCGAGGCGCTGTGGGCCCAGGGCGTGCACGTGAAGCTGCACGACCCCGCCGCCATACCGGCGCTTGTCGAGGCCGTGGGCGAGCGCGCTGACCTGACCGTCTTCAGCGACGACCCTTACCGCGCCTGCGAAGGCGCCGACGCGCTGCTGCTGGTAACCGAATGGAAAACCTACTGGAATCCGGACTGGGAGCGGCTGGCGGGGACGTTGCGCGCCAGGCTGATACTCGACGGGCGCAATATTTATGATCCCGACTTTGTGGCAAGCTGTGGGCTATGCTACCGGGGGATCGGCCGCCGGGCGGACCCGGCTTCCCCGGGGCCCCGGGAGTCGCTACCACAGCAGGCGCAAGGCCCGGGGGAAGCCCGAGGCAAGGAGAGTTAATGTCTGAAAACGCCGCATCTTCGCGCATTGTTCCCGACGCCAGCCAGAGCCTGGGGCCGGCGCGTCGCCGCCAGCCGTCAAGGCCGCGCCTGTGGCCGCTGTGGCTTTTTATCGTGCTGCTGATCGCCGCCATGGCGGCGCTGGCGGCAGGCGCCTGGCTGGAACGTGAGCGGCTGCTGGACGAGCTTTCCCGGGTCAAGGGGGAGGTCTCCAACGTGCACGCGCGGCTGGATTCGGGTGACGGCAAAGTGCAGGACAGAATAGCGCTGATCCAGGCGCAGCTGAGCACGCTGTTCCAGGAGCAGGAGCAGCTGTCGGTACGCTTCAACGGCATGCGCGAAGAGCTGCTGGACCTGGTGCCCGCAAGCGAGGATATTGTCTCGGCCGAGGCGATCGAGTCGCTGCTGGCCCAGGTCAAGGAGCAGGAGCAGGCGGCAAGCCTGCGTGACGACCGGCTGGCGGCGCTCGGCGCCTCGCTCGACTCCCTCGAGAGCGCTGCGGAAAGCGAGCACGGGCAGCTCGACGACGACATCGCCCACCTGGAAGCCACTCTCGCCGACCGCCTTGAGCGTCAGGCACAGGCGTACGACGAACGCCTGGCGTCGCTCAACGAGGCGCTGGCGACGCTTGCCGACGACATGGCCGCGCTCGACCAGGGAGGCGATGCCGGCCGGGAAACGCTGGCCAAGCGACTCGACGCTCTGGAAAGCGACGTGCGCCAGCTGCGCCAGTCCCAGCTGGCCTTCAGTGCCCAGCTGGAAATGCTGCGCTAATAGAGACGGATACGCTTTCGACGGAGCACAGTGCACGTGACAAGACAATACTTCCGATGTCCCGACGCCGGCCGGCTTGCGCGCTATGCGGCGATGCCGCTTTTGTGCACCGCGCCGCTGGCGTTTGGCCTGAGCGCGACGATCAAGGACGTTGACGGCGAGCTGGACCAAGCGGTCAAGGACAACATCGAGGCGTATCTGGAAAACCTCGACGGCGAGGCCTATACCAGGACTCGCCTGGCCGGCGAGGTCAAGCGGCGCAGCGGCGAAGCCATGCGCGTTTACGGCTATTACGAGCCCGAGATCAACGTTACCGTCGACGAGCCCAAGGGCCAGCAGGTCGTCAGCATCGCCATCGACCCCGGCGAACGCGTCAGCATCGAGACCCTGTCGATTACGCTCGAAGGCGATGCTCAAAACGATCCGCCGTTTCAGGAGGCGGTCGACGACTTTCCGCTGGAAAAGGGCGATCCGCTGCTGCATGCCCCCTGGGACAAGCTGCGCGGCAGCCTTTCCGCCTCGGCGCTCGAGCGCGGCTATTTCGACTGGCGCTTTGCCCGGCGGCGCATGGAAGTGCGCCCCTACAAGCAGAGCGCGCGGCTCTACCTGGACTTTGACAGCGGACCGCGCTACCGCTTCGGCGACGTCGTCGTCAGCGGCAGCCATATCGAGCCCGAGCGGCTGGAATCCATGCGCACCTTCGAGCCCGGCAAGCCGTACCTGGCGCGCTCGATCGCCGAGTACAACCAGCGGCTGGCCGAAACCGGCTGGTTTGGCTCGGTGATGGTGCGCCCCAGGCTAGACAGTGCCAAGGAGCTCGCCATGGCGCCGTCGGACGGCTCGCAAAGCTGGTGGCACCGCACCACCGAGACCCAGCCACAAACCGCGTGGCTCGAGCGCGACGCCCTGGGCAGCGCCATGCGCGTGCATCGCCATCACAATACCCGGCTGCCGGTAGACGTCGTGGTAACGCCGGCCGAGCGTCACCAGTTCGAGGTTGGTGTGGGCTACGCTACCGACGTGGGGCCGCGCACGCGTTTTTCCTGGAACCAGCCCTGGATCAATCGCTACGGCCACAGTTTGGATCACGATCTTTACCTTTCCGGCCCTGAGCAGCGCTTTTCCGGCGCCTACAACGTGCCGCTGGAAGATCCGCTGCGCGACAGCTACCGCCTGCAGTACGGAATCAAAAACCTCGACGACGGCGATACTCACTCTCTGGAAAGCACGGTGGAGCTCGCCCGGCGCTGGCAGTTTGACAACGACTGGGTGCAGTCGGTCTACGTGCGCACCACCTACGAAGACTTTACCCAGGGCGGCGAGAGCGAAAAGGTCTGGATCTATTACCCCGGCATTCAGTGGACGCGCACCCGCACCCGGGAGCAGCGCTTTCCCGTCTGGGGCGATCGTCAGCAGCTCTCGCTGGAGTATTCGGATACCGCCTGGGGGTCGGACGCGCAGTTTTTCCGCGCGACCGGCGATAGCGAGTGGATCCGCATGCTGGGCGAGAAAAACCGCTTTGTCGGCGGGGTGAGCCTGGGCGCCATCGAAACCGACGACTTCAGCAAGATTCCGCCGTCGCTGCGCTTTTTTGCCGGCGGCGACAACAGCGTGCGCGGCTATTCCTACGAAAGCCTGTCGCCGCGCAACGCCAAGGGCAAACGCCGCGGCGGCCAGCAGATGTTTACCGCCAGCGCCGAATATCAGCGTAACGTCACCGGCAGCTGGTGGGGCGCGGCCTTCGTCGACACCGGCGATGCCTTCGACAGCTGGGGGCCGGCCGACTTGAAAACCGGCGCCGGCCTGGGCGTGCGCTGGGTATCCCCCGTGGGCCCCATCCGTTTCGACGTTGCCCATCCCTTTGACGATGACGACAGCGACTTTCGGATTCATTTTTCCATCGGCCCGGAATTCTAGGAGGCATGCGTGCCTGATACTCGATCCACGCCGGCCGGGCGCCGCCGAATGAGCGGCAAAGAGCGGCTCGGACGTTTTGCCTGGGCCATGCTGCGCCTGCTGTTCTGGCTGCCGCTGTGGCTTATGGCCCTGCTGATGCTGGTGCTTGGGCTTGCCCTGGCGCCGTTCGGGACCGGCTTTCTGCTCTCCCAGGCGGAGAAGCACGAGCTGATCCGCGTCGAGCACCACGAGGGCGGGCTGCTGGACGATTTCCGCCTGCAGGGCTTCGCCATGGACGCCTTCGGCGTTCACGCCCGGGTGGACGAGTTCGAGCTCGCCTGGGCGGACGACTGCCTGCTGTCGGGCCGGCTGTGCCTGGACACCCTGCGCGTGGCCGGCGCCGATATCCGCCTGGACCCGTCAGAGAAAAACGCCCCCGAGCCCGAACCCGAGGACGATACTCCGGCCGGGGAGATTCACCTGCCGTTCCCGATGGAGCTGCGAGAGCTCGTGCTGGACGACGTCAGCGTGCAGCTGGGCGACGGCCCCCGCATCGGGTGGGCGCATTTTGACAGCGCCCTGACCGCCGAGGATGGCCAGATCAGGGTGGCGCCGACCGCGTGGCAAAAGCCGCGCCTGTACTTGCCGCCAGGCCCCGGAGTGCGCCTGACCCAAAACGCCGACACGCCGCTCTACGCCGAAGGCATCGACGCCGCGATTGCGGTGCAAACGCTGCCCGAGGCGCCGGCCCGAGCCGGCGATGAGGCCGTGCCGCTGGACGAAGCCCTGGCCGCCCGCGAGCCTCTGGAGCTGCCGGCGATCAGGCTGCCGGTCAACGTCGATCTGGCGCTGCTGGACGTCGAGGACTTCGAGGTCAGCGGCGTCACCGACTATACCGTCAACGAGCTGCGCCTGGGGCTTGAAGGCGACGGCGATCAAGTCACGCTGACCCGCTTCAACCTGGTGACGCCGGACGCCAGCGCTCGGCTTGACGCCAATACCACCCTGAGCAATACCTATCCGCTGTCGGCCCGGCTGCACGTGGTGCTGTTTCTGCCCGAGCTGATGCCCGAGCTCAGCGGCGAAGAGCTGACCCTCACGCTTTCCGGGGCACTTGACGACCTGCACGCCGAGCTTGATGCCCGGGGCACCGTCAACGCACGCTTTAGCGCCAGCGCCGATCTGCTGGCCCCGGCTATTCCGTTCGAGCTGCGGCTGCAAAGCGAGTCGCTGCAGTGGCCGCTGCCGCCACGCAAGGCCGCCGCGCTTGCCGAGAGCACGGCGGTCAACGCCGAGGCGGCCGCAAAAGTGGCGCCGGCTCCCGCCCCCGAACCGCCGACAAAGGCGGAGGAAGATATCCAGCCGTACCGCCTGCGCGCGCTGGACCTGGCCGCCAGCGGCAGCCTGGAAGGCTACCGGGCGACGCTCGGTTTCCAGGCCGAAGGCCCGGACGTGCCCCCCGCCGAGGTGGCACTCGCCGGCAGCGGCGATATCGCTCACTTTGCCTGGGAATCGCTTGACGTCGACACCGGCGACGGCCGGCTGAGCAGCCAGGGGCGGGTGGAATGGCAGGCGCCGTTTCGCGTGGACGCCACGCTTGCGCTGGACGACGTTGACCCCAACCGCTTTGTCGACGCGCTGGAAGGTCAGCTGAGCGGCAACGCCGAGTTCAGCCTGCGCCAGCTCGACGACCAGTGGGCCGTGGATGTGCCGGGGCTTAGCCTCGACGGTACGCTCCAGGGCTACCCGCTCACGCTTGACGCCGCGCTCGAGGCCAACAGCAACCTGAACATGACCATTCGCCGGCTCGACTTCGCCCAGGGGAACAACCGCCTCAACGCTCGGGGCCAAGTCAGCGAAAGCAATATCGACCTCGACGCCGATATTAACCTGCGCGAGCTCGACAGCATTTCCAGAGAGCTTGGCGGCACCCTGACCGGCGACGTTACCGCCAGAGGCAGCTTCTCCGCGCCGGAGGTAACGGCACAGCTGAGCGGCGACGCGCTGCGCTTTGCCGACAACGGCCTGCAACGGCTGCGCCTTGACGCCGACGTCCGCGGCATTGACGATCCCGCGCTCGAGGTGGGGCTCGAGCTTTTGGGGCTGGACGCCGGCGGGCAGGCCCTTGAAAGCGTCGTGCTCGAGCTTGACGGCAAGCTTTCCCGGCATCAGCTGACGCTTGACGCTCGGGGCGGTGCGGACAACGACACCCTGAGCCGGGCGCGGCTGGTCCTGTCCGGCGGCCTCGATCAGGCGCGCAGCCGCTACCGGGGAACGCTCTCCCGGCTGGAGGCCGATTCCAGCGCCGGGGACGTTCGCCTGGAATCGCCGGTAGACATCCGCTATGCCCTGAGCCGCGGCGAACTGAAGCTTACGCCTTTCTGCCTGCGCCGGGAGCAGGGCGGCGTGGTGTGCTCGAAAAAGCCGCTGACGGCCTCTGCCCAGCAGGGGGAGGCGGCGCTTTCCCTGCGCGAAGTGCCGATGGAAGCCGCCGAGCCGTTTCTGCCCGAGGGCTGGCAGCTTGCCGGCGACACCACCGCTGACCTCACCGCCTCCTGGTCGGCGGGCGGTTCCCGCTGGCAGGCCGACGGCCAGCTGGCAAGCCGGCTTGCGATCACCGCGCTCAACGATTACGGCCAGCCGGTCGAGCTGCCGCAGCTGACCCTGGACGCCGACCTGGACGCCGATACCGCCCGGGCGGGCGCCGACGTCAGCCTGTCGCTCGCCGAAGCCGGGGACGCCCGGCTGAGCGTGGCCGTGAACGATCCGCTGGGCGCCGGTACCCTTGACGGAACGCTGTCGATCAACGGCGTCACGCTGGCACCGTACCGTCCCCTGGTGGTGGGCATGGAGAAGCTTGCCGGGACGCTGGACGGCCGGGTCAACATCGGCGGCTCGACGCAGCAGCCGGACCTCCAGGGGACGCTTGAGCTCACCGGTATCAACGCCTCCGGGCCGGATATTCCCGTGACCGTGCCCGACGGTGAAGTCAGCGTTTCGTTCAACGGCGAGCGCGGCAGCATCGACGGTTTTCTCAACGCCGAGCGTGGCCGGCTTGATATTGACGGCGATGCCGTATGGCCCGGCGGCGATGCCTGGCGAGTCGGCGTTGACCTCAAAGCCGACTCGCCGCTGCTGGTGACGCTGCCGGCGTTTGGCCGTCTGGAAGCCTCGCCGGATATTCGCATCCGCGCCACGCCCGAGCGGTTGCAGGTGCGCGGCGACGTCAACGTGCCCTGGGCACGGCTGGAGGTCGGCGACATTCCCCGCTCGGCCACGGCCCCGAGCGCTGACGAGGTCATCATCACCGAGCGCGAGGATAAAGAAGCCGAACGCAAGGCCCGCAACCCGGACGCGCCCAGCGCCGCCGACGAGCTGGAAAGCGCCGGCATGGCCATGGACGTGAATCTGACCGTTACCCTGGGCGGCGATATGGAGCTGTCCGCCTACGGGCTGGAATCCGGCCTTGCCGGCACGCTGGAAGTACGCCAGGACAGCGGCGGGCTGCAGCTCTTTGGCGACGTCAATCTGGAAGACGGCCGCTTCAAGGCGTTCGGCCAGGATCTGCTGATCCGCCGGGGCAAGATCTACTTCAGCGGCCCGCCGGGGCTGCCGTCGCTGGACTTCGAAGCGATTCGCAACCCCGAGGTGACCGAGGACGACGTGATTGCCGGGGTGCGAGTCACGGGGATTGCCGCCGAGCCCAACATCGCCATCTTCTCGGAGCCGGCCATGGACGAAACTCGGGCGCTGTCGTACCTGCTGCGCGGACGCGCGCCGGACGCCTCCGGCGGCGGCATGGACAACGCCCTGACCACCGCCCTGATCGGCATGTCGCTGGGCCGCGCCGGCGGCGCGGTCGGCTCGGTGGGCGAAGCCTTCGGCATCGAGGATCTGACCCTTGACACCACCGGCGCCGGAGACGACAGCCAGGTAGCGGTCAGCGGCCAGCTCAGCGACCGGCTGCGGGTCAGCTACGGCGTGGGCATATTCTCGCCCATTGCCGAGCTCACGCTGCGCTACACTCTGTGGCGGGATTTGTACCTGCAGGCGGTTTCCGGCGCCAACCAGGCGGTAGACCTGATTTACCAGTTCAGCCGCAAGGGCAACCCCCGGGTGCTCAAGGGCGAGGAGTGAACAGCGACGCCCGAATGAGAGTCAAACCCCGGCACCTGCGGATAGATGACCACTGACAGAGAGCGGAGGAAACACAGCATGACGCTATTTGCCGGCGCCCTTGCCGGGCGCCAAACGCCGATTGAAACCAGCAACATCCATGCGGTCAGCGGTGCTCCGCTGCACCCGCCGTTCCCCGAAGGTCACGAGGTGATCGTGTTGGGCATGGGCTGTTTCTGGGGCGTGGAGCAGCTTTTCTGGGAGCTGCCCGGCGTATTCGTCACGGCGGCGGGCTACGCCGGGGGGCAGACGCCCAACCCGACCTACGAAGAGACCTGCACCGGCCGCACCGGCCACGCCGAAACGGTTCAGGTGGTGTACGACCCGGCGGTCATCGATATCGGGACGCTGCTCAAGACGTTCTGGGAAAATCACGATCCGACCCAGGGCAACCGCCAGGGTAACGATATCGGCCCTCACTATCGCTCGCTCATCCTGACCACCACCGAGGCCCAGCGGATTGCCGCCGAGCAGAGCGCCGCGGCGTTTCAGGCCTCGCTTGAAAAGGCAGGGTGCGGCGACATCACCACCGAGATCCGCCCGCTGGAGCGCTTCTACTACGCCGAGAGCTATCACCAGCAGTATCTGGCGAAAAATCCGGGCGGCTACTGCGGCCTGAAGGGCACCGGCGTCAGCTGCCCGGTGGCTTAGCAGCGAGCGGGTAGGCTCAGTCGCTCGGCGCCAGGCGGTCGATGCGGTAGAGGGTTTCTACCTGATCGAGCCCGGAGACGGTGCAGTTGAGGTTTTTCACCCGGCCGTCGCTGAGCCCGTAGACCCAGCCGTGGACCGCGACGTTTTCGCCGCGCTGCCAGGCGCGCTGAAGAATCTTGGTGCGGCACAGGCTGTTGACCTGGGCCTTGACGTTGAGCTCGCACATGCGGTCCACCTGATCGCTCATCGGCAGGTGATCTAGGGAGTCGCGGTGGCGGTTGTAGAGCTCGCGCACCGAGTGCAGCCAGTAGTCCACCATGCCGCATTCACCGCCTTCGATGGCCGCCTTGATGCCGCCGCAGCCGTAGTGGCCGACGATAAGGATGTGCTTGATCTTGAGCACGTCCACCGCGTACTGCACCACGGAAAGGGCGTTCATGTCGGTATGGTTGAGCAGGTTGGCCACGTTGCGATGCACAAACACTTCGCCCGGCGGCAGAGCAATGATCTGGTTGGCCGGTACGCGGCTGTCCGAACAGCCAATCCACATGTAGTCGGGGTTTTGCTGGCGGGACAGACGGGCGAAGTAGTCGGGATCTTCCTCGCAGATATGTTCGGCCCATTCGCGGTTGTTATCCAGCAGGTGGTTCAACGAGTCTGGCATGAGAGTCTCGGCTATTGGTCTCGGCAGGTAGCAAAAATGGTAAAACGGCAGCGGGCAGGGCGCCCGAATAACCCGTGACGGCCCCGGCATACGCTGCTAGCGTAGCGGCAGCATAAACGCCGGTACGCTCGGCTGGCATGCCCAGTCGGAGGTATCGACAAGTGCCATCGCACAGGAGCATATAATGGCAGACGCAGCATCCTATGAGTATGATCTTTTTGTTATCGGCGCCGGCTCCGGCGGCGTCCGCGCCGCGCGAATGGCCGCGGCGGAGGGCGCGCGCGTGGGAATCGCCGAAGACCGCTACCTGGGCGGTACCTGCGTCAACGTCGGCTGCGTGCCCAAAAAGCTGTATTCCTACGCTGCCAACTTTCACGACAGCTTCGACGATGCGGCGGGCTTTGGCTGGGAGCTCGAAACGCCGGCGCGCTTTGACTGGCCCACCCTGCGGGAGAACAAGAAAGGCGAAATCAAGCGGCTTAACGGCATCTACCAGCGCCTGTTGGAAAACGCCGGGGTAGCGCTTTACCACGCCCGGGCCACGGTGGTCGACCAGCATACGGTCATGCTGGTCAGCGATCAGGATGAGCAGTACGTGAGCGCTGCCAAAATCCTCGTGGCGACCGGCGGCTGGCCCTGGGTGCCGGACTTTCCCGGCTGCGAGCACGTCGTCGACTCCAACCAGGTGTTCGACCTGGAGACCTTTCCCGAGCGCTTTCTGGTGCTGGGCGGCGGCTATATCGCCGTGGAGTTTGCCAGTATCTTCAGCGGACTTGGCAGCGAGACGCACCTGATCTACCGCCGGGATCTGTTTCTGCGCGGCTTTGATCACGAGGTGCGCGAGTTCACCCGGGACGAAATGCAGCGCAAGGGCGTCAACCTTCACTTCAACGTCAACATCGTGCAGATAGAAAAGGGCCGCAATGGCTATCGAGTAACGCTCACCGACGGTGAGGTCATCGAGGTGGACACGGTGCTCGCTGCCACCGGTCGCCACGCCAATGTCGAGGGGCTGGGCCTCGACACTCTGGGCATTACCCCCGACGCGCAAGGCAAGGTGCCGGTCAACGAGCGTTTTGAAACCGTCGTTCCCTCGATTCTGGCTCTGGGAGACTTGATCGACACGCCGGAGCTGACGCCGGTGGCGCTGGCGGAAGCCATGCAGCTGGTGGATATCCACTTCAAGAGCGCAACGCCGCCGCCGCTGGACTACGCAAGCGTGCCCACGGCGGTGTTCTGCCATCCCAATATAGCCACCGTGGGCTTGTCGGAAGAGGAGGCGCGCGAGGCCCACGACAGTATCCGCGTGTACTCCACGGATTTTCGCGCCATGAAGCACACGCTGTCCGGCAGCGGTGAGCGGACGCTGATGAAGCTGGTGGTCGACGATGCCAGCGACGTCGTCTTGGGTGCCCACATGGTAGGCGAAGACGCCGGCGAGCTGATTCAGGGCATCGCCATCGCCGTGGGCGCGGGCCTGACCAAGGCCGATTTCGATCGCACCGTGGGCATTCACCCCACCAGCGCCGAAGAGTTTGTCACCCTGCGCACGCTAAGCCGGCGATAAATAGGCAAGGTAGACGAAGGCTTTCGGTGTGGTGCGGGGAACGTGAGGCCATTCTGTCTTTATAAAAATAAATTATGGAAAGAGGTTCAATGAATAAAAGCAGTTTTGAACTCGTCACAAGCGACTGTTATCCTTGGCACAAAATCGCAACAGCGAAGTAACTACATGAACAAACCAATGCGGCCCTTTACTCCCTCCGCCGAGCTCGTCAAGCCCACCGTTGCCGATGCGGTGGTGGGGCGTGCGGAAATGCCGTTGTTTATCCGCAAACCCAATGCGGAAGACGGCTGGGGAATTTATGAGCTGATCAAGTCCTGCCCGCCGCTGGACGTCAATTCCGGGTATGCATACCTTTTGCTTGCTACCCAATTTCGTGATACCTGTGCGGTAGCGACGAATGAAGAAGGCGAGGTAGTGGGCTTCGTTTCCGGCTACGTCAAGGACAATGCCCCGGACACGTACTTTCTCTGGCAGGTTGCCGTCGGTGAAAAGGCCCGTGGAACAGGCCTTGCCCGCCGGCTGGTAGAGGCCATCATGACGCGTCCGGAGCTTGAAGACGTCCATCATCTCGAAACCACTATCACCCCGGACAACATGGCGTCCTGGGGGCTGTTTCGTCGTCTGGCGGCACGCTGGCAAACGCCGCTGAACAGCCGTGAATATTTCTCAACCGAGCAGTTGGGAGGTGAGCACGATCCGGAAAACCTGGTACGCATCGGTCCCTTCCAGACGGATGCCATCCAGGCATGACACTGTTGTCGGTTCAGCGCCCTTCGCTTGACGTCAGGCGAGGGGAGCTATCGATACTGACAGACACCCGACCCGTTTATTGTTCGGAATACGATCCAACAAAGGAGATCGCTCATGCAGACCCAGACGTTTGAACGCATGGAATCGAACGTTCGTACCTATTCACGCTCTTTTCCGGTGGTTTTCAGCAAGGCCCAGGGCGCGCGCCTGACCGATGAAAACGGTCGCGAGTACATCGACTTTCTCGCCGGCGCCGGCACGCTCAACTACGGCCACAACAACCCGGAGCTGAAAAAGGCGCTGGTGGACTATCTCGCCACCGACGGCGTGGTGCACGGCCTCGATATGTGGACCTCGGCCAAGCGCGAATACTTTGAAGCCCTCGATGAGCTGATCCTCAAGCCGCGCAACCTGGACTACAAGATCCAGCTGCCGGGGCCCACCGGCACCAACGCCGCGGAAGCGGCCATCCGCCTGGCGCGCAAGGTCAAGCAGCGTCACAACATCGTGGCGTTCACCAACGGCTTCCACGGCATCACCATGGGCGCGCTGGCCCCCACGGGCAACCGCAAGTTCCGCGAGAACACCGGCGGCGTACCCACGGTAGGCGGCAGCTTCGTGCCGTACGACGGCTACATGGGCGACGCCATCGACACGCTGGACTATTTCGAGAAGCTGCTCGGCGACAAGTCCGGCGGCCTCGATCTGCCGGCAGCGGCCATCGTCGAGACCGTTCAGGGCGAGGGCGGTATCAACGTTTCCGGCCTCGAGTGGCTCAAGCGCCTCGAAGGCATTTGCCACGATAACGATATCCTGCTGATCATCGACGATATTCAGGCCGGGTGCGGGCGTACCGGCAAGTTCTTCAGCTTCGAGCACGCCGGCGTAGTGCCCGACATGGTGCTCAACTCCAAGTCGCTGTCCGGCTTTGGCCTGCCGTTTTCCCACGTGCTCATGCGCCCGGAGCTCGACCAGTGGGAGCCCGGCCAGTACAACGGCACTTTCCGCGGCTTCAACCTGGCCATGATCACCGCCGCGGCGGCGCTCAAGCAGTACTGGTCGGACGACACTCTGGCCAAGGACGTGCAGCGCAAGGGCAAGATCGTCGAGGAGCGCTTTCAGAAGCTGGCGTCCCAGCTGACCGATGCCGGCATGCCGGCAAGCGAGCGCGGCCGCGGCCTGATGCGCGGTATCGACGTGGAAACCGGCGACATTGCCGACAAGATTTCCGGCAAGGCGTTCGAGCACGGCCTGATCATCGAAACCAGCGGCCAGGACGGCGAGGTGGTCAAGTGCCTGTGCCCCTTGACCATTACCGACGAAGAGCTGGAGAAAGGCCTTTCCATCCTCGAAACCGCGGTAAAAGAGGTGATCGGCGGCTAACGCTGCTATGATTCTGCCGGCTGGTCGTTGCCACCCCGTGGCGACTCGCCGCAGAATACCTTTCCAGGCACATTCTTGTTAAAAAACTTCTGCCAACGGCCCGGTAGCGGGCCGTTTTTTTGGAGCCAAGCATGATCGTTCGCAACCTTGAAGAAGCCCGCAAGACCGACCGCATGGTAACCGCGGCAAACGGCAACTGGGACAGCACGCGGCTGTCCTTGGCCGATGACGGCGGCAACTGCTCGTTTCATATCACCCGTATTTTCGCGGGTACCGAGACCCATATCCACTACAAGCACCACTTCGAAGCCGTGTACTGCATGGAGGGCGAAGGCGAAGTGGAAACGCTGGCCGACGGCAAGGTCTGGCCGATCAAGCCCGGCGATATCTATATTCTCGACCAGCACGACGAGCATCTGCTGCGCGCCACCAAGACCCTGCATCTGGCCTGTGTGTTCACGCCGGGGCTGACGGGCAACGAAGATCACCGCGAAGACGGCTCTTACGCGCCGGCCGGCGAAGACTAGTCGCCACGCTACGGCGAGTGCCGGCGTGCGCTGCCGACACCGGCAACCGAAAGCCTCGCTTCGGCGGGGCTTTCGCGTGTCTGGGATATCAGCAGACCAGCGGCACGGCCATGAGCCGGAACACGGCAGCCATAAAGGTTCGCATAATATATATTATGTTAAATACTGGCTGCCAAGTTACCATGATAATGAACAAAATCGGGTAAAAAGCGCCGTCCCTTCTTGTGAAATCTCGTTCGGATGGACAGCCCTGCCGCCTTATCCTTATCATCCCTGTTCTTATATGGCTTAAAGGTACGTTTATTATGCGCTACGGTTTTGCCGGGCTGGCGGCGATGTTCTCGCTGGTGCTGGTCGGTTGTTCCATGACGCCACACGAAACATCCACGCCTGCCCCGCTGACCGAACCGGATTTCCGGATGCGCATGGGCGAGCTGGAAAGCCGTATTGCCCGCCAGTGCGACACCTCCGCCATGCGCCAGGAGCAGCTTGATCATTACCAGGAGATGAGCGCCAATGTGCGCGAGATTGGCGGCCTTCTGCGCCGCCTGCGCGGCGATGTGGCAACGCTTCAGATCCGCCAGGATAGCGAGCCCCGGGTCATCCGCGAGGCCTGCGAAGCCGACAGCCTGCTGAGCACCAAAACGCTGGTGGGCCGCAGCGAATGGGTGGGTCTGCCCAAGCTCGAGACGTACCTGAAGGCACGCATCGATTCCGGCGCCAAGACGTCGTCGCTTTCGGTCAGGGAGATTACCGACTTTGAACGCGACGGCGACGACTGGGTGCGTTTCAAGCTGTCGCTGAAAGACGAGGACGAGGTGGTAGAAGCTCGCCGCGACGAATGGATCGAAGCGCCGGTTGAGCGCCGGGTGCGCATCATCCAGGCCACCGGCGAGGCCTCGCGCCCGGTGATTTCTCTGCTCATGACGCTGGGCCCGATCCGCCAGAAAGTGGAATTCACGCTCAACGACCGCTCCCATCTGGATTATCCCGTATTGCTGGGTCGGCGGTTCCTGCTGGATATCGCCCTGGTCGACGTCGCCCAGCGCTATGTCCACGAACGCCCTTCCTATGAGTCACCCGACGATGACGATGACGACGAGGGGGACGAGCATGATGATGACGACGATGACGACGACGACGACTAACGTCCGGCACTCCCTTCCTGCCGCCGCTTTTGCTTCATAAGGATTTTTGAATGTCACGGCTACCGTTTTACCTGATCGTCGGGTGTCTGCTGATTGTCGGCATTGCCATGACGGCGCATCGTCATCTGCAGTTCGAGATTCCCTGGCTGCCCGGCGAGCAGCGCCAGGTCTGGGAAGTCGAAGCGATGATAACCTACAACGCCGACGACGGTCCGGTATCGGTGAACTTCGCCCTGCCCTCGCAGCAGCAAGGATTTCGCGTGCTGACCGAAAACACGGCGTCTTCGGGCTACGGTCTGGCCTACAGCGCCGACGAACGGGGCCGGCGCGCCGAGTGGACCACCCGCGAGGCCGGCGGCGAGCAGCAGCTTTACTATTCGGTGCAGCTGCTCGTGGCGCCCGAGGCCCGGGCCAAGGGGCCGCCGCCGCCGGAGCTTTCGTCCGCCACCGCCTGGGAGCGCCCTTACGATACGGCGGCAAGCCAGGTGATCGAACGCGCCTGGGCACGCAGCGCCGACAACGCAACCTTTGCACGAGAGTTGATGCGCAACATCAGCGGCGAGCAGCAGGGAGAAAATGCCCGTTTGCTGCTGACCCAGTTCGACGCTCCCGAGCTGATCGTGCGCCTTTTGCACCAGGCCGAGATCAAGGCACGCGTCGTCAGCGGGCTTGAGCTCAAGGACGGTCGTCGCCGGCAGACGCTGAGCAGCTGGATACAGGTCTATAGCGACGACGAAAAGCAATGGTGGCTGTTCGATCCGGCTACCGGCGAGCAGGGCAAGCCGGACGACCTGCTGCTGTGGGAAGTTGGCGGCCAGGCGGTGCTGGAGCTTCAGGGCGGCAGCGATTCCCGCGTCACCTTCTCCATGCTGACCCACTCCCAGCCGGCGGCCGCGGCGGTCCGCAACCATCATTCCGACGATACTCTGCTGAACTTCTCCATTCACAGCCTGCCGCTGGAAGAGCAGGCGCTGTTTCAGACCATTCTGCTGATTCCCATCGGCGCGCTGGTGGTCGTGTTCTTGCGCGTGCTGGTGGGCATCAAGACCTCGGGCACCTTCATGCCGGTGCTGATCGCCCTGGCCTTTATCCAGACGTCGCTGCTTACCGGCCTTCTGGGATTTCTGCTGGTCGTTGCCGTAGGGCTGGTGATACGCAACTATTTGTCCTATCTGAACTTGTTGCTGGTCGCCCGAGTATCGGCGGTGATCATTACCGTGATTGCCATCATTTCGATATTCTCGGTGATTGCCTACCGCATGGGGCTCAACGCCGGCCTCACGATTACCTTCTTCCCCATGATCATCCTCTCCTGGACCATCGAGCGGATGTCGATTCTCTGGGAGGAGGAAGGCCCCAAAGAGGTGCTGATTCAGGGCGGCGGCAGCCTGATGACCGCGGTCATCGTCTACCTGGCCATGAACAACCCTGTGGTGCGCCACATCACCTTCAACTTTCTGGGCGTACAGCTGATCCTGATGGCGCTGATACTGCTGCTGGGTAACTACACCGGCTACCGGCTGCTGGAGCTGCGCCGCTTCAAGCCCATCACCGATGACGAGTCCGGGGTATGAGCTGGCTCAAGAACTGGACCCTTCCTTCGCGCCTGAAAGCCCGCGGCATCATCGGCATGAACCGGCGCAACATTTACTATATCGGCCGCTATAACGATCGTCGGCTGTATCCTTTGGTGGACGACAAGCTGCAGACCAAGCTGCTGGCCCAGACCTATCGCATCACGACTCCGGCGCTGATCGGCACGGTGACCACCCAGTTCGACGTCAAGCGTATTGCCACGATGCTCGATGGGCACCCGGGGTTTGTGATCAAGCCGGCCAAGGGCAGCGGCGGCAAGGGCATTCTGGTCGTGGACAAGGCCGGCCCCGACGGTTTTTTCAAACCCAGCGGAGCTGAGCTCACGCTGACCGATATCGAACGGCACGTATCCAATATCCTCTCGGGGCTTTACTCCCTAGGCGGCTCGCCGGACGTCGCCGTGGTGGAAACGCTGATCAATTTTGAAGACAGCCTGATGGCCTATACCTACGAAGGCGTTCCGGATATTCGCGTCATCGTGTTCAAGGGCTATCCGGTGATGGCCATGATGCGGCTTTCCACCGCCGCCTCGGACGGCAAGGCCAACCTGCACCAGGGTGCCGTTGGCGTGGGTATTGATATCGCCAGCGGCCACGCGCTGCGCGGCGTGCAGTTCGACCGCCCCTGCCAGCGCCATCCGGATACCGGGCACGGTCTGGCAAGCCTGGTGGTGCCCCAGTGGGACACTCTGCTCAGCCTGGCGGCGAGCTGCTACGAAATGACCGGCCTTGGCTATCTGGGAACCGATATGGTGCTTGACCGCGAGCACGGCCCCATGCTCCTGGAGCTTAACGCCCGCCCGGGGCTTGCCATTCAGATGACCAACGGCGAGGGGCTGCGCCGGCGCCTCGACCTGGTCGAGAATCAGCCCGACAACGTGCCGCCTGCCGAGCGCGTGGCCTTTGCCCAGCGGCATTTCGCCCGGCGCAGCGAGCTTGTCGAGCCTGCTAAACTGATGAATGATGCATAGCCGCCTTTTTATTTTGAGCCGCTTATGAGTCAGCTTCATCATCTGCTGGAGCAGGCCGAGGCCCGCTGCCGGGCTCGCGGCGCGCGCTTTACGCCGATACGCCGGCGCGTTCTCGAACTGATTGCGCGCAGCGGCGGCGGTCTGAAAGCCTACGACCTGCTTGAGCAGCTGTCGGCCGAGCATGCCGCCGCGCGCCCGCCCACCGTCTATCGCGCGCTGGAGTTTTTGATTCAGCAGGGGCTTGTCCACCGCATCGAGTCGCAGAACGCCTACGTGGCCTGCGCCTGCCCCGAGCATGCCCACGGGTTTCAGCTGTTGATTTGCCGAGCCTGCGGGTACGTGGAAGAAATCCACTTTGACGACATCAGCCGGTGCCTGGCGCGCCGCGCCGGCCGCGAAGGCTTTCGGGTAGAGCGTCAAACCATCGAGCTGATCGGGCTGTGCGCGCCCTGCCTGGCATCATCCCCCGCCTCGACCTGTCCAGAGTGATTCCCCATGACCGATATCGCACGCGAACCTTTCAACACGCTGTTCAAGCGCCTGGAAAGCGCCCTCCCCGACGATGCTCTGCCCGCTGCCGCTGACGTTCTGCGCGCGGTGCGCTTTAACGCCGACGGGCTGATCCCCGCCATCGCCCAGCAGCACGACAGCGGCGAAGTCTTGATGATGGCGTGGATGAATCGCGATGCCCTCGAGGAAACCCTGCGCACCGGACGCGCGTGCTATTTCTCCCGCTCCCGGGGCAAGCTCTGGCGCAAGGGCGAATCGTCCGGCCAGCAGCAGCGGCTCAAGGCCGCATTTCTGGACTGCGACGGCGACACACTGCTGATGCAGGTCGAGCAAACCGGAGCGGCCTGCCACAGCGGCCGGCGCAGCTGCTTTTATATCGACGTCACCGCCAGGCCGCGGATTACGCGTGCTCCGCTGGTCGACCCGGCAAGCCTTTACGGGGGCAAGGCCTAATGCGACCGCTGCGCCGCTGGCTGACGGCAGTGCTGGTGGGGCTGGTGCGGGGCTATCAGTGGGTAATAAGCCCGGTGCTGGGGCCGCGCTGCCGCTTCTGGCCCAGCTGCAGCGCCTATGCGGTCGAGGCGCTGCAAGTTCACGGGCCGCTGAAAGGTGGCGCCATGGCGTTAAAGCGGATGAGTCGCTGCCACCCGGGCAGCGCCGGCGGCATCGACCCGGTTCCCGGCGGGCCCAGCGAAACTCTCTGCCGGGAAGATCCCGAGCTCGACGACAACTTCCGCCCGCGCCGTTACCGGGAGTAACGTACCTGGCCGGCGCGGCGAAAAACCACGCTGACGTTGTTGGCCGGCATGGCAACGACGGCTTCCAACGCCAGGCCGTTGGCAGCCGCCTCCGCTTCGACGCTTTCCATGTCGCGTATGCCCCAGGCCGGATTGCGCGCCTGCAGATCACGGTCGAACGCCTCGTTGCTGGCCGCCGTATGCCGGCCGCCGCGCCGGTAGGGGCCGTAGAGGAACAGCGCGCCATTATCCGTGAGGTGTTCGCCGGCCCGGCGCATCAGCGCGGCGGTGACGTTCCAGGGCGCAATATGAATCAGGTTGATGGCAACCATGGCATCGAACGCTGCGCCCCGGCATTTTTCCGGCCAGTCGGCGGTGACGTCCAGCTCAACCGGAGCCAGCAGGTTGGCGCCCCGCCCTTGCTGCTGCTCATGGCCACGCCAGGCAGCGATGGAGGCAAGCGCCTTGCTGTCAGTATCGCTTGGCTGCCACTGCCAGCCGGGCATGGCCTGCGTGAAGTGGGCGGCGTGCTCGCCGCTGCCGCTGGCAAGCTCCAGCACCCGGGCCCGAGGCGGCAGATGTTCGCGCAGCACCGCCAGTATGGGGTCGCGGTTGCGCGCCGTAGCAGCAATTGTTAGCCGCCTGTCATCAGCTGCCGTCATTTTCTGAACTCGTTTATCATCATGGCAGGGTCTGCAAGAATGCCCTTCTGTAAGCCAGTAGGTAAACTAATAGAGATTCAATTGCAAGGAATGCCAAGACGTCATGGGCAAAACGATCCCTCTTTATCTCCAGATTCAACAGCACCTGCTGGAGAAAATCCAGAGCGGTAACTGGGCAGCAGAACACCAAATTCCTCCGGAAGAGCAATTGGCACGTGATTTCGGCGTCAGCCGCATGACCGCTAACAAGGCAATTCATGATTTGGTCCAGCAAGGCTACCTGGTGCGTCAGGCAGGAGTCGGCACTTTTGTGACTGACCATAAGGCCGAATCTTCGCTGGTCGAAGTGCATAATATCGCCGACGAAGTGCGTAACCGCAGCCACGAATATAGCTGCGACGTGCTGCTTGTTGAAGCAAAAAGTGCCGATGATGAAGTGTCCATGCGTTTAGGAGTACGGCTGGGTGCCCAAGTATTTCACACCCTGATTCTCCATTATGAAAACGGAACGCCCATTCAGCTTGAGGAGCGCTACGTAAACCCGCGCCACGCTCCTCGCTACCTGGAAACCAATTTTCACCAGCATACCCCCAATGAAGTGCTGGTAGCAGCCTGTCCGATTACCGACGTGGAGCACGTAGTCGAAGCGGTGCTGGTGGATAAAGAAACAGCTGCCCTGCTGGACATTGATTCACCACAACCTTGCTTGCAGCTGATACGACGCACTTGGTCAGGAGAGCAGCTGATTAGCTATGCACGCCTGACGCATCCCGGTGGCCGTTACAAGCTTCGCTCTTCGCTGCATACTTCCTGAGAAAATATCGCGTTTCGGCCAGCACCTGCTGTGGTATTACATCGGAGATCTTTTGGAAATTGCTAGGGTGTGTTAACAATCATTAGTTTTGTTTAAACTGATTTAGTATTCATAGATTTTGGTGGGCCATGAGTCGGTTGAAGTTACGCGATGATCAGTGGGAGCGAATCGAGCACCTGCTCCCCGGCAAAGCCTCAGACTGTGGGGTAACTGCCAAGGACAATCGCCTGTTCGTGGAAGCCGTGCTCTGGATCGCTCGGACCGGCGCCCCGTGGCGTGATCTTCCCGAATCTTTTGGGCGCTGGCACACCGTCTACATGCGGTATAACCGTTGGTCACGAAAGGGCGTTTGGCAGCGTATTTTTGACACAGTAGCCGACGATCCCGATCTAGAGCAGCTGATGATCGACGGTAGCATCGTCAGGGTGCACCAGCATGGAGCGTCAAAAAAACACGCAAGACGTCGAAGCCATGGGCAAATCTCGAGGCGGATTGAGCACCAAGATTCATGTGGCGGTAGACGCCCTGGGTAACCCAATGCGACTTCTTCTGACGCCTGGCCAAGCCTCCGAGTACGGCCCCGCTCCGGCACTGCTCGAAGGCTTTTCCCCGCAAGCGGTACTGGGTGACAAAGGTTATGATTCCGACGCCCTGATGGAAGTGATTGCCGAGGCCGGGGCAACGGCCGTGATTCCCCCAAAAAAAATCGCCGTGAGCCCCGGGATATAGACTGGCACCTTTACAAAGATCGCAATTTGGTGGAGCGATTTTTCCATAAAATCAAGAAGTTCCGGCGGTTATCTACACGCTATGAGCGACTGGCAAGAAACTACCAGTCACTCCTCTGCCTCGTGTCAGCCGCCATATGGCTGGCCTAATTGTTAACGCCCCCTAGGGCCTGTTGACGTTTCACATTGGTAGCCATAAAAAGCCGCATGCCAAGGCCACCATGCTTTCGTAATTTCGTTTGAGCTTATCGTAGCGCGTCGCAATGGCGCGATACGGTTTCAATCGAGCAAAGGCATTCTCAACCAGATGCCGGTAGCGATATAACCCTCTGTCCAGATTGGCATTTCCTTTTTTCGAGTTACGCCTGCGTGGAATGACGGCAGCCATTCCTTTGGCTTCGACCTGCTCACGGATACGTTCACTGTCATAGCCTTTGTCAGCCACCAGCGCGTCACCTGCCGGCAAACCGTCAATCAATGCCTGGGCTTCCGTGCTGTCGTGCACTTCACCCCCGGTTATTCTGAAGGCGATCGGCAACCCATAAGCATCCACGGCCAAGTGGATCTTGCTGGTATTGCCTGCACGACTTTTGCCAATGGCTTCTGCATCTTCCGTGGCAGCCCCAGTGCTATCTTGGTGAGCCTTGACGTAGGAACCATCAATAAATAGCCACTCGACATCAGGATCTTCCACCAGAGAGATGAAAATCCTCATCAGCTTTCCACTCGCTGACCAGGCGTTGAAGCGCTTGTAGACCGTGTTCCAGGGGCCAAACGCCTCCGGTAGGTCCCGCCACGGGCAGCCGGTTCGCATCCGATAAAGGATGCCTTCCACCGTGGTACGCAGATCGGTCTTGTCATAAATACCTTGTTGAAGCAGGATAGATTTCAGCTTCGGCCAGTGTTCATCCGTGAGCATTTGTCGGGGCATGGCAGGCTTGCAGTTTGTTGGCTTAGGAACCTTTATTCTGTGAGCTTGCCCCTATCCTGCCAATACCCCTGCCATGAAACGTCAACAGACCCTAGCCAATGTTATTCACTATCATGGCTGTCGGCACGGCTAGCAGCAGGCTGAGCGCCACCCTGATGAACCAGACGATGACGATGCGGCCCACGCTGAGCGGAATGCGAGTCGACAGAATGCAGGGAATCGACGCCGAGAAGAACAGCACCGCCGATACCGAGACGACACCGGCGGCAAAGCGTGCCACAAAGCCAGCGTCGTCCATCAGCAGAGCAGGCAAAAACATTTCGGCAAGACCGGCTGCTGAAGCCTGAGCCAGCTGACGTGCCTCCTCCAGCCCCCAGATCGCGACAAAAGGATAGAACAGCCAGCCGACCCAGTCGAAGAGCGGCGTGTACTTGGCCACCAGCAGACCGGCAAGCCCTACCGACATGATCGACGGCAGAATGCTGATGGCCATCAGCAGGCCCTCCTTGAAGTTCAGCGCCACGCTTGCCGCTAGCGAAGGCGCCTTGGCAGCCACATCAAGTCCGGTCCGCCAGGCAGTCACGAAACGTCGCCCGGGTTCGGCCACCGGCTCGCCGCCTTCGCTTGTGTCGTCCATCGTTGCCAGCGGCGGCAAACGCACCGTGATCGCGGTGACCACGAAGGTGATGAGCAGGGTCAGCCAGAAATAAGTGTTCCACACGCTCATCAGGTCGAGGGTTTTGGCGACAATAATCATGAAGGTCGCCGATACTGTCGAGAAGCCGGTAGCGATGATGGCCGCTTCGCGTGCCGAGTAGTGTCCGGCGATGTAGACCCGATTGGTGATCAGCAGGCCAATAGAGTAGCTGCCGACAAAGGAGGCTACTGCATCGATGGCACTGCGCCCCGGGGTGCGCCAGATCGGTCGCATTACCGGCTGCACCAGAACGCCGATCAGCTCAAGCAGGCCGAAGCTGACCAGCAGTGCGAGAAAGATGGCGCCAATCGGGACGATCAGCCCTACCGGTATGACCAGCTTGTCAAACAGAAACGGCAGCATGTCCGGCGTATGCAGAAAGTCCGGCCCCCAGCCTGTCAGCGCTATTCCGGCCACCGGAATACCGATCAGCTTAAGACCGGTGAACACGCTATTGGTCAGGTTTTCGCGCCAGGTGCCAGTTAACAACGGGTAAAGCCCGCCGGCGATGATCATTGCCATGGCATACAGGCCGCTACCCTTGCCCATTAGAGACCGCGCGCCTGTGACCATATGATCCAGCGCGATGGTGGTATGCCCGTTGAGCGTGATTGGCACGAAGAATATGAAAATGCCCAGCAGGCTGGGCAGCAGTAACTTGACAACGGTAGCCCGCGAGGACTGCTGTGGCTTTGAGGGGTCAGATGGCGACATGGACTGGCTCCGCAGTGGTAGGTAAGAAATCGAATATAGCTGGCGTAGGCAGGCTTCATTCTTCATTTGTATATACACAAAGTAACACTGCTTCTGGCTCTGGCGCGCCCTTCAAAACTAGACTTTAGTCTATTTTTGTTTTTCTCTACATTTCTTTATTTCAAAAATAATATATTGTATTCAACAACTTATATTATTATTTCGGATGGCCTGACCTTCTTCCACTATTAAAAACAACGTTCCAGTATTGGCATGCACCACGCAAGTCAGCTAGTTTGTATTGTATATACATAACTAAGCCCAACTCAGCAGCTTCAGAGGAGATAACCCTATGGCTAGCAGTGATAAAAGCCGCCGCGTTTGGCGAGATGTCACCGTGTTTGATGGCGATCAGACCCTTGAAGGCCTCCAGGCTGTGATTGTTGAGGGCGACATCTTTGTCGATGTGCTGCCCATGGCCGATACCGATGCCGCCTTGCTTGATAGCGGCGAAGACATGGGCTCAGGCGGCGTCATTACGCCCGGGTTGATCGACTGCCACACCCACCTGGTCTTCGGCGGCAATCGTGCCGAAGAGTTCGAGGCGCGACTGGAAGGCGTGAGTTATGAAGAGGTCGCACGCCGCGGTGGCGGCATTCTCAGCACCGTCAACGCTACCCGCCAGGCAAGCGAGGACGACCTGGTTGCAAGCGCCCTGCCGCGCCTGGATGCGCTGATCGCCGATGGCGTCACCACGATAGAGATCAAGTCGGGCTACGGGCTGGATGTCGAGCACGAGATGAAGATGCTGCGCGCGGCGCGGCGACTGGGCGAATTGCGCCCGATACGCGTCGTCACCACCCTGCTCGGCGCTCACGCTCTGCCGCCGGAGTTCAAGGACGACAGCGACGACTACATCGACCTGGTCTGCAACGAGATGATCCCAAGAGCTGCCGCCGAGGGCCTGGCCGATGCGGTGGACGTATTCTGCGAGAAAATCGCATTCTCGGTCTCTCAGTGCGAACGCGTCTTCAAGGCCGCTAATGCCTATGGCCTGCCGATCAAGGCCCACGCGGAGCAGCTATCCAACCTGGGCGGTAGCGCTGCTGCCGCACGCCACGGCGCGCTGTCTGCGGATCACATCGAATATCTCGACGAAGCCGGCATTGAGGCAATGCGTGAAGCCGGCACTCTTGCTGTCATTCTGCCCGGTGCTTTCCATACGCTACGTGAAACGCAGCAGCCGCCTATTGAGGCCCTACGCGAAGCCGGCGTGCCGATGGCCGTCGCCACCGATGCCAACCCCGGCACCTCGCCGCTCTTTCAAGCCACGTTGATGCTCAATCTGGCATGCACGCTATTTCGCATGACACCGGGCGAAGCGCTGGCCGGAATGACGGCGCACGGCGCTCAGGCGCTGGGACTCAATGAGCTGGGCCGCGTTGCCCCCGGACAGCCGGCTGACCTGTGCCGCTGGCACATCGAAACGCCGGCCGAACTGGCCTACGCCGTCCAGCCCGGGCGGCTGGCTCAGCGTCTCTATCGCGGGGAGCTGACCGAGGGACTGTCCAATGAGCGCTGAGATCGATATGACAATCTGGCAAGGCCGCACCGACCCCGAGTTCAACAGTGAGCGTTGGCATCAGCGCGTCCGACCGCTGAGCGAAAACGCAGCAGCAGGCTGCGCCCTGCTCGGCTTTGCCAGCGATTCCGGCGTCGCGCGAAATCAGGGCCGCGTCGGGGCGGCCAAGGGCCCTGTCGCGATTCGTCGCGCGCTGGCTTCGCAGGCCTGGCATCGTCAGGGGCCGGCCTATGACGTCGGCGACGTGATCTGTGAAGGCGATGCCCTGGAGCAGGCTCAGCAACATCTTGGTGAGCGCCTCGCTCCGCTGCTTGATGCCGGTCACCTGCCGGTGGTGCTGGGCGGCGGCCACGAGATTGCCTTTGGCAGCTGGCTGGGGCTGGCGCGTCACCTGGAAAACCAGGGCAACAAGTCGCCCAGGGTCGGTATTATCAATCTGGATGCCCATTTCGACCTGCGCGATCCGCAGCACGTGCGCTCTTCCGGTACGCCCTTTGCGCAAATTGCCGAGCAGTGCGAGGAGCTCGGCTGGTCATTTCATTACGCCTGCCTGGGCGTCAGCCGAGCCAGCAATACCCGGGCGCTGTTTGAGCGCGCCGCTGAGCTCCAGGTGCTGATTCGCGAAGATCGTGATTTCTCGCCTACAGCCATCGAAGAGCTGAGACAGGATGTTGAACGCTTCATCGCTTCCTGCGACCACCTTTATCTGACCGTTGATCTTGATGTCCTGCCGGCCTGCGAAGCGCCCGGCGTCAGCGCGCCCGCGGCTCGCGGCGTGTCGCTTGTCTTGTTTGAACCCCTGATCGAAACAATCCGCGACAGCGGCAAGCTGCGGCTGGCCGATTTGGCCGAGCTCAACCCCGATTACGACATCGACAATCGTACCGCCAAGCTGGCAGCGCGGCTGGTTCATCTGTTGACACTGAACGGCTGAGTGCATAACAGCTAATGACAACACGAGGAAATGAAAATATGAGCAACCAAGACCAGAAGCGTCACGACCCTAGCCGCAAGATTGCTTCACCTACTGGCCCCGAGCTTAGCTGCAAGAGCTGGCTGACCGAAGCGCCCATGCGCATGCTGATGAACAACCTGCACCCGGACGTGGCCGAGCGCCCCGAGGATCTGGTGGTCTACGGCGGTATCGGTCGCGCCGCCCGGGACTGGGAGTGCTACGACAAGATTATCGAGACTCTCAAGCGCCTGGAGGACCATCAGACCCTGTTGATTCAGTCCGGCAAGCCGGTAGGCGTATTCGAAACCCATAAAGATGCCCCGCGGGTGCTGATCGCCAACTCCAACCTGGTGCCGGCCTGGGCCAACTGGGAGCATTTCAACGAGCTGGATCGCAAGGGCCTGATGATGTACGGCCAGATGACTGCGGGCTCGTGGATCTACATCGCCTCTCAGGGCATCGTCCAGGGCACCTACGAGACCTTCGTCGAGGCGGGGCGTCAGCACTATGAGGGTGATCTCAAGGGCCGCTGGATTCTCACCGCCGGCCTTGGCGGCATGGGCGGTGCTCAGCCGTTGGCAGCCAGTATGGCCGGTGCCTGCTCGTTGAATATCGAGTGCCGGCAGTCAAGTATCGATTTCCGTCTGCGTACCCGCTATCTGGACGAGCAGGCCGAGAATCTTGATGACGCTCTGGAGCGTATTGAAAAGCACACTCAGGAAGGCAAGGCAGTATCCATCGGGCTGTGTGCCAACGCGGCCGATGTGCTACCGGAGCTGGTCAAGCGCGGGGTGCGCCCGGGCATGGTAACCGATCAAACTAGCGCCCACGATCCGCTGCACGGCTACCTGCCCTCCGGCTGGACCTGGGATGACTATATGGCTCGCGGCAAGCAGGAGCCGAAAGCCGTCGTCAAGGCTGCCAAGCAGTCTATGGCTGTCCACGTCCAGGCCATGCTCGACTTCCAGAAGATGGGGATTCCCACTTTCGACTACGGCAACAATATCCGCCAGATGGCCCAGGAAGAAGGTGTCAAGAACGCCTTCGACTTCCCGGGCTTCGTGCCGGCCTATATCCGTCCGCTGTTCTGTCAGGGCGTTGGGCCCTTCCGCTGGGCAGCGCTCTCCGGCGACCCGGAGGACATCTACAAGACCGATCAGAAGGTCAAGGAGCTGATTCCCGACGATCCGCACCTGCATAACTGGCTCGACATGGCCAAGGAGCGTATCTCCTTCCAGGGCCTGCCGGCACGCATCTGCTGGGTCGGCCTCAAGGACCGCGCGCGTCTCGGCCAAGCCTTCAATGAGATGGTCAAAAACGGCGAGCTCAAGGCGCCCGTTGTCATCGGTCGCGACCACCTAGACTCCGGCTCGGTAGCCAGCCCCAACCGTGAGACCGAGTCGATGCGGGACGGGACGGATGCCGTTTCCGACTGGCCGCTGCTCAACGCCCTACTCAATACCGCCGGCGGAGCTACCTGGGTGTCGCTACACCACGGTGGGGGCGTAGGTATGGGCTACTCCCAGCACGCCGGAGTGGTGATCGTCTGCGACGGCACCGACGACGCCCATGCTCGCCTTGGTCGCGTACTACGCAACGACCCGGGGACCGGCGTCATGCGTCACGCCGATGCAGGCTACGACATCGCTGTTGAATCTGCCAAAGAAAACGGCTTGGATTTGCCGATGGTCAAATAAAAAGCGCCTAATAAAATTCCACAGGCACTCAACAGAGTGCCTGTTTATAAGCGAAAGCCGGAGGTGGCTATGCAGCCATTACAGGGCGTGACTATTCTTGACTTGTCGCGCGTGTTAGCCGGCCCTTATTGTACTTCGATGCTAGTCGATCTAGGGGCCGAGGTTATTAAGATTGAAGCTGAGCACGGTGACGACAGCCGTCATATTGCCCCCTTTATGGAAGATGAGAGCATTTATTTCTCAATGCTCAATCGTGGAAAAAAAAGTCTATGCCTGAACCTTAAAGATCCCAAAGATAAATCTCATTTTGATACGTTGTGTAAAAATGCTGATGTTATAGTAGAAAACTTCCGTCCCGGAGTCACTTCACGCCTTGGTATCGATGAAAAAACGCTTCGTGAGCGTCACCCAAGCTTGATTTATTGTTCTATCTCAGGCTTTGGGCAAACAGGACCAATGACCTCTAAACCAGCCTATGACATCATCGCCCAAGCGTTATCCGGCATCATGGCAGCCACTGGCCCTGAAGGTGGCCCGCCAACTCGGATTGGCGAATCCATGGGGGATGTCTGTGCCGGGATGTTTTCCAGCTGGTCAATTTGTGCAGCACTTTTTCAGCGTGAGCGTGACCCTGAGCGAAAAGGCTGCTATCTCGACGTATCCATGCTCGATTGCCTATTTTCAATGCAAGTCACCAATCTTGCCCAGTATGTTGCTAATGACCAGGCTCCTTCGCCAATTGGCAATCGCCACCCACTCTCTGCTCCTTTCGATAGCTTCCAAGCAAGCGATGGTAAAGTGATTATCGCTGTTATATCAAACGGTCTTTTTAAACGTTTGGCTGAATGTATGGAAATGTCTGAACTTATTAGCGATGAGCGCTTCTCAAGCGATGAACGGCGCTGTGCTAACCAAGCAGAGCTTAAGGCAATTATCGAAGCATGGACGGAGCAGGATACAGTGGATGGAATCTGCATTAAGCTTGATGCAGCAGGTGTGCCGGCCTCTCCTATCTGGGACATCAAGCAAACATCACAGTCCCAGCATGCCGACAGCCGACAGCTGCTGATGGATATGGGCCAATGGCGATCCCCTGCACAACCGGTGTATTTTAACGGGAAAAAAGTTGCTAATGACCAGCCCGCACCAAAACTTGGACAACACAACAGCTTGCTAAAAGGTTAATGATTATGGACTTCACATTTAACGATGACGAAATCGCCTTTCAAGATATTGCCAAAAAAGTTTCTTCCGAGGTGTTGAAGGATAATGCCAAATATTATGATGAAACGCGCGAATTTTGTACTGAAAGCTTAAAAGCTTTAGGCGAACTTGGTTTTTGGGGAATGAATTTGCCGTCCGACTATGATGGCGTTGATATTAGCAGTATCGGCATGACACTAGCTGTAGAAGAAGTTGCCTACCACTGTGCTGCTACTTGTTCTTCTCTAACAGCACATTTTTTGTCAACTGACTCAATTTTGATAGGCGGCACCGAGCAGCAAAGGCAAGATTATTTGCCAAGATGCGCTGCCGGCGAGTTACTCGGGGCTTTTGCCCTTACTGAACCTGGAGCTGGTTCAAATCCGGCTGAGATGCGGACGAAGGCAACACGTACTGAAAAAGGTTGGCATCTAACAGGAACCAAGCACTATATCACTAATGGTGCTTACGCTGATTTCCTTGTGGTTTATGCCATGACAGATCCTGATGCAGGTCATAAAGGTATTTCCGCTTTCTTGGTCGATAGCGATAATTCAGGTATTAACTATGCTAGTCCTGAAAAGACTCTTGGGCTATGTGGTAGTCATATCTACGAAATCAGTTTTGATTGCGTCGTACCCGAAAGCGCTCTATTAGGTAAGGAGGGTGCAGGGTTTTCAACTGCTATGGAAGTTCTTGACCGTGGTCGCGTAGAGATTGCTGCTATGAGTTTAGGTATTGCTAGGGCGGCTTACGATGACAGCATATTGTGGTCAAAAGAGCGTGTGGTTAGTGGTAAGCCATTATGCAAACACCAAGGCCTCCAGTGGATGTTAGCTGAGATGCATACTCAGCTGGAAGCAGCAAAACTGGTCACTTACAAAGCGGCTGATGCGCGTGATACAGACCAAAGATTTAGCGTTGAATCTGCTGTTGCCAAGCTATTTGCATCCGAAACTGCAGCGAAAATTACCGATAACGCAGTACAAATTCATGGCGGTTACGGCTATATCAGCGACCTCCCTATCGAACGATATTATCGTGATGCCCGAATCACACGTATTTTCGAAGGTACCTCCGAGATCCAGAAGCTTATTATCGGGCGTGCCATCACTTTCTAGTTCGCTAGACTTGGAGCTATAACCATGAAAGTACTCGTCGCTGTCAAGCGCGTCATTGACTACAACGTCAAGATTCGCGTGAAGCCGGATAACTCCGACGTTGACCTAACCAACGTCAAGATGGCCATGAATCCCTTCTGCGAGATCGCCGTGGAAGAGGCGGTACGCCTGAAAGAGAAGGGGGTGGCTACCGAGGTGGTCGCCGTTACTGTTGGGCCTAAAGCGGCTCAGGAACAGCTGCGAACGTCATTGGCACTGGGTGCGGATCGGGGTATCCATGTACAAACCGATGAGCGCGTTGAATCATTGGGCGCTGCCAAGGCGCTGGCCAAGCTGGTTGAGGAAGAGCAGCCGGAGCTGATCATTCTTGGGAAGCAGGCCATCGATACCGATAACAACCAGACGGGGCAGATGTTGGCGGCGCTGACCGGACGCCCTCAGGGCACCTTTGCGTCCGAGATTACCGTGGAAGACGGCAAGCTGCAGGTGACCCGCGAAATCGACGGCGGCCTGCAGACGCTTGAGCTGGTTTTGCCCGCGGTGGTGACCGCCGATCTGCGTTTGAATGAGCCGCGCTATGCCAAGCTGCCGGATGTCATGAAAGCCAAGAAGAAACCGCTGGACGTCAAAACCCCGGAAGAGCTGGGCCTCGACGTGGCCAGCAAGTTGGCTCTGATCAAGGTTGAACCACCGGCCGAACGTGAAGGTGGCATAAAGGTGGGCTCAGTTGATGAGCTTGTGGACAAACTCCAGAACGAAGCCAAGGTGATTTCATGAGTATTCTGGTTTTGGCAGAGCATCAGGACGGTGAGCTGGACAGTGTGACTGCCCATGTCGTTGCTGCCGCCCAGGCGATCGGCGGCAATATTGATCTGCTGGTAGCCGGCGACAACGTTGACGCCGTGGCGGAGGCGGCCGCCAAACTCGACGGTGTGACCAAGGTGCGCGTGGCCGATAGTAACGTTTTTGCCCACCAGCTGGCCGAGCCGCTAAGCGAACTGCTGGCCATGCTGGCCGATGACTATAGCCACGTATTGGCGGCGGCTTCGACGAATGGCAAAAATGCGCTGCCTCGGGTTGCCGCTTTGAAAGACGTAGCGCAGATATCTGATATCATTGCCGTGGAATCCGCCGATACCTTCAGGCGACCGATCTATGCAGGTAACGCCATCGCCACCGTGCAGAGCAGCGATGCCCTAAAGGTTATCACGGTGCGTGCTACCGGCTTTGACCCGGTGGCCGCAGGTGGCAACGCAAGTATCGAGGCAGTCGAACAGAGCATCGAGAATCGCATATCGGCTTTCGTCAAGGAGTCCTTGGCTGAGAGCGATCGTCCCGAGTTGGGTGCCGCGCGAGCGGTCGTTTCCGGCGGTCGCGGTATGGGAAGTGCCGACAACTTCAAGCTGCTTAACGGCATCGCCGACAAGCTAGGTGCCGCGATTGGCGCTTCCCGAGCCGCGGTGGACTCCGGCTTTGTGCCCAACGACATGCAGGTAGGGCAAACCGGCAAGATCGTTGCCCCCGATCTGTATGTCGCGGTGGGCATTTCCGGTGCCATTCAGCACCTGGCGGGAATGAAAGACGCCAAGGTGATTGTGGCGATCAACAAAGATGACGACGCACCCATCTTCCAGATAGCCGATTACGGTTTGGTTGCTGATCTGTTTGAGGCTGTGCCGGAACTGGAAAGCAAGCTCTAAATAATCAGCACCTGCCTATAGACTCTCCCAGTAGTTGTGGGTGTTACCACCAAATGACAGCATGTTTTATCACCTCTGCTGTCACCAAAACCGGCCAATTTTCTCTGTAGCCGAGCTTTCAATATAAATACTAAAGGAGAAAACAATGAACAAGACGGAAGTGACTAACACTCCAAACTCTGCTGCGTTGAAGGCAATCTTTGGCAGCCTTATCGGAGTCGGCATTTTCTTTATCCCTTTTTCAGTGCAGGAAGGCGAAACCAAAATACCTTTGGTAATACTTATTGATTACGTCAAAGATATTCTCGGTGGAAATCTGCAGTATATTACCCTTGGGGTGGTTGTTCTACTCTGCACTACATGGATAGCCTCTAGATTTACCAGTAATAGGCGAGTCAATAACTATCATAAAAAAGACGGGAATATTATTGGACTTCTTTTCATATTATCAGCCATATTTTCGATACTTATTATATTTGAAGTTGGGCCCGACTGGCTGCTCCACGAGGATGTGGGAGGGTTAGCGCTCACGCTCGGTGGTAGCGTGTTATTAACAGTTTCCATAGCGGGATTCTTGGTGGTTTTTTTGATGGCATTTGGTTTTCCCGAATTTATTGGCACATTGATGGAGCCAATGATGAGAAGATTTTATCGTGTTCCTGGCAGGGCAGCAGTGGATTCGGTTACTTCATTTGTCGCCTCGCCCGCTGTCGGCGTTTTTGTCACGAATCAGTTTTATAGAGAAGGAAAATATAATCAGAGGGAAGCTGCCAGCATTGCAACAAACTTCAGTGTGGTAAGTATTGGTTTTTTTGCATTACTGGTATCGATTGGTGGAATTCTTAACTATCTCCCGCATATGATCATCACGTCATTCGTTATAACTTTTTTACTTGCCGCTATAATGATCCGAATCCCTCCGCTATCCAGGAAAAGTGATAGTTATATCGATAGTCAGGAATATATAAAAAGTGACACGGATAATCTAGCGAAAGGAAATATTTTTGTGCGTGCCTGTCAAGCAGCGTCAAGACGTGCTGCTGCTTCGGGCCCTGAGGTTTTCAAAAAAGCCTTCTGGGATGCAATTGCTTTTACACAGAAGATAGTCGCCTACGTTATTGCTATTGCAACGCTATCACTTATTTTGGCTACTTATACACCAATTTTTGAATATCTTGGCGCTGGTTTTCAATATCCTCTGGATATGCTTCAGCTTCCCAATGCGGATAAAATCGCGCCAACAGTCTTGATTTCCATTGCCGAAGTTGCGCTGCCAGTCATCATTATTTCTGGAACCGATGCCGCTCCAATGAGCATCTTTTTTGTATGCACTCTGTCAACAGTTCAAATTATCTTCTTTACAGAAAACGCTAATGCTATACTCGAGTCAGACATCCCACTATCTATCCTTGACCTGGTTGTCATTTTCTTGATTCGAACTATTATCGCCATCCCCTTAGTGGCAATTGCGACTCACTTAATATTTTAAAAAAACATTGATATATTCGGTTGTACTTTGATGCGACCTATGCATGCGAGGTAGGATATGACCACATTACAACAATTAAATAATTTTGAATTAGACAAGGTCCATCGCAAGATAAACGAAGAATATAACAAATTTAAGGCTATGGGTATCCAATTTAACATGGCCCGCGGCAAGCCAGCACCAGAGCAGCTAGCATTAGCCGAGCAGCTATTAAATTTGCCCGGTAGTGGTAACTACATGGCAAGCGATGGCGCCGACTGCCGCAACTACGGCGGTGAGCGTGGTTTGCCTGAAGCTCGTGAGCTAATGTCGGCACTGGTCGGCGCTCCACCGGAGAACACTTTGGTCGAGGGCAATTCCAGTCTTGCACTGATGCACGACTATCTAGTGTTCAGCCTTCTCAGAGGAAACTCTGACAGTTTGTTACCTTGGAGCCAGGAAGAAAAAATACGCTTTCTCTGCCCGGTACCCGGCTATGACTACCACTTCAATATGACTGAGGAATATGGCATCGAGATGTGCCCAGTATCACTCGATGCTGATGGTCCCGATATGGATCAAGTAGAGGAATTGGTAGCAGAAGACTCCTCCATCAAAGGTATGTGGTGTGTGCCCAAATACAGTAATCCTACGGGCACAATTTATTCAGACTCGGTGATTAAACGTCTTGCCTCCATGACCACTGCAGCGCCTGATTTCCGCCTATTCTGGGACAATGCCTACGCTGTCCACCACCTCACCGAAAAACGCATTACAATCGCCAACATCCTCGACGCATGTGAAAGCGCGGGGCATCCCAATCGGGCGCTGGTTTTTGCCTCGACGTCCAAAGTTACCTTTCCGGGCGGAGGCATCGCTGCTTTCGCCAGTTCCACAGATAACCTGCAGTGGTTTCTCGAGAAAATCGGAAAACGTTCAATCGTTCCAGATCGAATCAATCAACTTCGCCATATGGCCCTGCTCCCCGATGAGCAGGCATTGCACGCTCTCATGGACGCCCATCGTCAGATCATCGACCCTAAATTTGAAGCAGTGCACGCTGCTTTCGATCGTTGGCTCACCGATCCAACAGTGGCAAACTGGACTCGCCCTAAAGGCGGTTATTTTATTAGTTTACACACTCCCAAGGGATGCGCTCGTCGTGCTGTCGAACTCGCCGAGAAAGCTGGCGTTACAATGACCCCAGCTGGCGCGGCTTTTCCCTATGGGAACGACCCAGAAGATAGCCACCTTCGTATTGCTCCAACCTTCCTGTCAATGGAAGAGATCGAACAGGCTGCAGAGGGAATTGCTTTAAGTATTCGTCTCGCTGTCAGCGAAAAAGCAAGAACCAAGAATAATCTTTGTTACCCCATCACGACACCTGAGTAAACAGGAACAGCATATGACAACCTTAACTATCTCCCCAGGCAAGACGACCCTGGCGCATCTGCGCCAGGTGTTCGAAGCGCCAGTCCAGGTTAGCCTGCCGGACAGCGCCAATGCAGCCATTCAGCGCAGCGTTGACTGCGTTAATCAGGTTGTGGAAGAAGGCCGTACGGTCTACGGCATCAACACCGGTTTCGGTCTGTTGGCCCAAACCCGCATTGCCGACGACGAGCTGGAAGATCTGCAGCGTTCGCTGGTGCTATCCCATTCCACCGGGGTGGGTTCTCCCATAGACGATAGCCTGGTGCGGCTGATCATGGTGCTCAAGGTCAACGCCCTGGCACGAGGCTTCTCGGGCATTCGCCGCGAGGTGCTGGATGCTCTGATCGCGTTAATCAACGCCGAGGTGTATCCGCGTATTCCGCTCAAAGGCTCAGCAGGTGCTTCCGGCGATCTGGCACCGCTGGCGCATATGAGCGCACTGCTGCTGGGTGTAGGTGAGGCGCGTCATCAGGGCAAGTGGCTTCCCGCTACCAAGGCGCTGGAAGTTGCAGGGCTTGAGCCTATGCAGCTCGCCCCCAAGGAAGGCCTGGCACTACTCAACGGCACACAGGTGTCTACCGTCTACGCCCTCAAAGGGCTGTTCGATGCCGAAGACCTGTTCAGCGCCGCCACGGTGAGCGGTTCACTGACCGTCGAGGCCACTCTGGGCTCTCGCGTGCCCTTCGACCCGCGCATCCATGAAGCTCGTGGCCAGCAAGGACAGATCGATGCTGCTGCTGCCTATCGCCACCTGCTCGGTGAGAGCAGCGACTTCAGTATCTCGCATATCGACTGCGATCGGGTGCAGGACCCTTACTCGCTTCGCTGTCAGCCTCAGGTAATGGGCGCGGTTTTGACCCAGCTGCGCCAGGTTTCTGAGGTGCTGGAAGTGGAAGCCAACGCGATGTCGGACAACCCGCTGGTATTTGCCGAGGGGGGTGACATCATCTCCGGTGGCAACTTCCATGCTGAGCCGGTGGCTATGGCCGCCGACAACCTGGCACTGGCTATTGCCGAGATCGGTGCGCTGTCGGAGCGGCGAATTTCCTTGATGATGGACAAGCACATGTCCCAGCTGCCGCCGTTCCTGGTAGAAAAAGGCGGCGTCAACTCCGGCTTCATGATCGCTCAGGTTACCGCTGCGACGCTGACTAGCGAGAACAAGGCGCTGTCTCATCCTCACAGCGTTGATAGCCTGCCAACCTCGGCCAACCAGGAAGACCATGTCTCCATGGCGCCGGCTGCGGGAAAGCGCCTGTGGGAAATGGCAGACAACGTGCGCGGCATCGTGGCCATCGAATGGCTGGCCGCCTGCCAGGGCCTCGATATGCGCCCCGGCCTGAGTACTTCGCCGAGGCTGGAACAGGCACGTAGGGCGCTGCGCGAGCGCGTCACCCACTACGATCAGGATCGCTTCTTCGCTCCGGATATCGACGCGGCTACTGATCTTTTGCACAAGCGTATCCTGAACGGCCTAATGCCTGGGACACTGCTTCCGAGTTATTAAAAATCGATGCAATAAGATGGTCCCTTTAACCCGGCCTATTCATGAGGCCGGCCTGAAAACGAAGATAGCGGATGGTATTCTCTTGAAAATTCAATGTGTTCCGCCAAGAACCTGAACCAAGAGAGCCATCCGCTATGGGTGAAAGCCTATCTACCTGGACGCCCTCGTGCAACGGCTCCGTCCGTGTCGAGCTGAGCGGCCACCGCACCACCAGTGACAGCGGCGCTCTGCTGCTGCGTGAAGCCCTCGACAACAGCGGTGTGATCGAGGCGCTCGAAGACAATCTGGTCGATCAACGCCACCCGCTACGCATCCGCCACTCGCTGGCCAGCCAGCTGCGAACCCTGGTGCTGCAGCGCGCGATGGGCTGGATCGACCTCAGCGATACCGACACGTTGCGGCGTGATCCCCTCTGGCAGCTGGCCTGCAGCGATGCGCGTGGAATGACGCCACTGGCCCAGGACCGGCCGTCTCAAGCCACGCTGTCGCGGCTGCTGACTTGCCTTGGACGCAACGACAACATCGATGCCGTGCATGAAGGCCTGCTGCGACTGGTAGTCTGGCGCCTGACCTCGCTGAAGAACGGCGAGCGACCCAAGCAGTTGACCCTCGACATCGACGGCCTGCCGATCGAGGTCCACGGTCACCAAGGTGGCTCGGCCTATCATGGCCTTTACGGGGTCCGCATCTACTCGCCGCTGGTCGCCTCGCTGGCCGAAACCGGTGACATGGTGGGCGGCCTACTACGCGAAGGCAACGCCGGCCCGGCCGAGAACGCCGATACCTGGATCCCGCACCTGGTGAAGCGGCTCAACGAAAGCACCGGCGCCCAGGTTCGGGTGCGTATCGACGCCGGGTTCACCGACAACGACACGCTGGAGGCGTTGGAAGATCGCGGCATCGAGTACCTGGGCCGGCTGCGCAGTCACACGGGGCTGCAGACACTGGCGGCGCCGTACCTGAAGCGGCCCCGAGGTCGGCCGCCCGAGCAGCCACGGGAATGGTGTCATGACCTGGAGTACCAGGCCGGCACCTGGCCTGAACCACGGCGCGTGGTACTGGTCGTGCAAGAGCGACCCGATGACCTGCTGTTGCATGCCTTCTTCCTGGTCACCAACCTCAACAAGTTCGACTGGCCGCCGGAGAAGGTCCTGGCACTGTACCGCAAGCGCGGTAGCGCCGAAGCGCACATGGGCGAGGTGAAATCAGCGCTCGACGTACACCTCTCGTCGACGGATCGTGGCGCCTCCACGGTTCAGGACGTGATGGCGCGTAACGAGGTGAGCCTGCTACTCAGCCTCTATGCTTACCAGGTCCTGCATGGTCTGCGTTGCCTGCTGGAGCGGCAGACTCGGCAAGGCTGGAGCCTGAGTCGGATGCGCGAGCAGGTGCTTAAGGTCGCCGCCACACTGAAGCTGCATGCCCGGCGGATCACCCTTCATCTGGGTCCCCCACTGTCACGCTAGTTGGAGTTTCTGCGGCTGTTAGACTCTGAACCATATGGGGCGTGATGAGGTTCCGATGAAGTACTCCGACGAGCGCCGGGAAGCCATCCTCAAGAAGCTGCTCCCACCGCACAACCGCACGGTGGCAGAAGTGGCCCAGGAAGAAGGCATCTCCGCTGCGACACTGTACAACTGGCGCAAGAAGGCTCGACAAGCAGGCCGTTTGCTACCTGACCAGAGCGATGATCCCGAAGGCTGGAGCTCGCAGGACAAGTTCCACGCCGTTCTGGAGACAGCGGCCCTCAGCGAAGCTGAGCGTGCTGAATACTGCCGGCAGCGTGGCCTCTATCCCGAGCAGGTCCAGCGCTGGCGTGCGAGCTGTGAAGGCGCTAACGACCGAAGCGATGCCGCCACCAAGCAGCAGAGTGAGGCACGCAAGGCGGAGCGCCAGGAGAACAAGGCACTCAAGCGCGAGCTCCGCCGCAAGGAGGCCGCGCTGGCGGAAACCGCTGCACTACTGACATTGCGAAAAAAGGCCCGAGCGATCTGGGGGGACGAGGACGAATGATCAGCACTTCAGATCGCCAGGACGCCATACAGCTGATCGATGAGGCCCTCGCCGAAGGAGCCCGCCTGCAAGCCGCGTGTGCAGAGCTCGGCATCGGTACCAACACGTATCGCCGCTGGGTGCGGGGTGATCAGGATCGCCGGCCTAAAGCGGTGAGGCCTGTCCCGCGCCATGCCCTATCGCCGGAGGAACGTCAGCAGGTGCTGGAGATTTGCCATCGTCCTGAGTTCGCCAGCCTGCCGCCCGGACAGATCGTGCCGCGGCTGCTGGACGAAGAAGGCCGCTACGTGGCGTCAGAGTCCAGCTACTACCGCATCCTCCGGGAGCATGGTGAGCAGCACCACCGTGGCCGCGCTCGCGCTCCACGTCCCAAGGGCGACCCACAGCGACACCGGGTGACACGCCCCAATGCTTGCTGGAGCTGGGACGTGACCTACTGTGTGCCTCGACCCTGAAGGCAGCAGGAAGTAGCTGAATGGGCACGAGCATGACTGGAATACCTTCATGACGAGCAGGATGCTCCTAGTGAAGGGCTGCCCTCTGCTGTGAGAGGGCATGAGCCGAAGCGGCAGTGACCTGCAGTGCACTGGCAGGGTGATGTAACCCGTGGGAAACGGGGTGTGAGGCGAAGCCGTTACGCCAAGATGCACCTCTAGGCTAAGTATGGAAAGGTTGAGGAACACGAACCGATTAATCCGCGTCTGTGGGCTGAACGTGTCGCCACCTCCTACACGGCTTATTGGAGGTGTGTACCCCAGCAGTGAGTACAGGTACGGCTCACTTCTGCTGCGGGCAACGAATAGCCAAGTCGTTGCCAACAGAGGTATGGACAGTGCGCAGCTAATCCGTACCGGGTACACCAACTTGCAGCATGCAAGGGTAAAGATTGCGATCGGCAACCTCCTCCATACGCTTGAGTCCAGCATGTAAACGAGGGAAGGCTTGTATGGGATGGTAAGGGAGTGCGACCCCGATGCCCAACAAGCTGGCGGAGCCTCCGTAGTAGTCCGAGGTGGGGAAAGCCCACCACATGGCGAAGGGAGGCAGTTCAAGTGGCTTGTTCCACTAATTACCTGACTGAGAGAGGTGAAGACCTTTGATAATCAGGGAAATGCAGAGCAAGCTAGCAACATGGTCAACAGAAGATCCGAATCGTAGGATTGATCGACTGTTGAGGCTGATTGCAGGGCGCGATTGGCTCCTGGATGCTGCGTGGAAAACACTGGCATCAAAGGGGGCCAAGACTGCTGGGGTAGACGGTGAGACTCGACGAGTAGTAGAGCAGGATATTAGCCACTATGTGGATGATATTCGCTCAGAGCTGCTGGCTGGAACCTATCAGCCTCAGCCTGCTCGTCGTATCTATATTCCGAAGGCCAACGGCAAGAAGCGCCCACTGGGGATACCAACACTGCGAGATAGGATTGTACAACGTGCGATGCTGATGGCAATGGAGCCCATATGGGAAAGCGACTTCCATCGCTTATCCTACGGCTTCCGCCCCGAAAGAAGCGTGCACCATGCTATCCGAACCGTGAAATTGCAGCTTACGGATAGTGGAGAAACAAAGGGCCGCTGGGTCATAGAAGGCGACTTGGCAAGCTACTTTGATACTGTCCACCACCGAAAGCTGATGCGGTGCGTTCGCAGGCGGATTTGTGACAGTCGTTTCCTAGGGCGTGTTGACGTTTCACATGGGCAGCCATAAAAAGCCGCAGGCCAAGGCCACCATGCTTTCGTAGTTTCGCTTGAGCTTGTCGTAACGCGTTGCGATGGCGCGATACGGCTTCAATCGAGCAAAGGCATTCTCAACCAGATGCCGATAGCGATATAAGCCTCTGTCCAGATTGGCATTTCCTTTCTTTGAGTTGCGTTTGCGTGGAATGACGGCAGCCATGCCCTTGGCTTCGATCTGTTCACGGATACGCTCGCTGTCATAGCCCTTGTCAGCCACCAATGCATCACCCGCTGGCAAATCGTCAATCAATGCCCGGGCTTCCGTGCTGTCGTGCACCTCACCCCCGGTTATTCTGAAGGTGATCGGTAGCCCATAGGCATCTACGGTCAAGTGGATCTTGCTGGTATTGCCTGCACGACTTTTGCCAATGGCTTCTGCGTCTTCCGTGGCAGCTCCGGTGCTGTCCTGGTGGGCCTTGACGTAGGAGCCATCAATGAACAGCCACTCAACATCAGGCTCCTCCACCAGAGAGCTGAAAAGCCTCATCAGCTTTCCACTCGCTGACCAGGCGTTAAAACGCTTGTAGACCGTGTTCCAGGGGCCAAACGTCTCCGGTAGGTCCCGCCACGGGCAGCCGGTGCGCATCCGATAAAGGATGCCTTCTATCGTGGTACGCAAGTCGGCCTTGTCATAAATACCTTGTTGAAGCAGGATAGGTTTCAGCTTCGACCAGTGTTCATCCGTGAGCATTTGTCGGGGCATGGCAGGCTTGCAGTTTGTTGGTGTGGGAACTTTTATTCTGCGAGCTTGCCCCTATCCTGCCAATACCCCTGCCATGAAACGTCAACAGGCCCTAGACCTCCTCTGGAAATTCATCAAAGCGGGCCATGTCGACAAAGGGCTGTTTCATGCTGCTCACGACGGCGTTCCGCAAGGTGGTGTGCTTTCACCATTACTGTCGAATATCATGCTGAATGAATTCGACCAATGGCTTGAGAAACGCTATCTTGGCAAGAAGGCTCGCAAAGATCGTTGGTACTGGAACTCTAGCATCCAACGAGAATTTCCAATCGCCATGCGAGAAAGACGACATTGGCGACCAGCGGTAGCTTACTGTCGCTACGCTGATGATTTCGTCTTGGTTGTTAAAGGAAACAAGGCTCATGCTGAGGCTATCCGCGAGGAGTGCCGACTGTTCCTTGAGGACGACCTCTCATTAACTCTGAATATGGATAAGACCCATGTTACACATGTGAATGATGGGTTCATTTTCCTGGGTCATAGAGTAGTCCGTAAACGCGGTCCCAATGGCACAATGCGCCCGGTCACGTCCATCCCCCGTGAAAAGGCAAAGAATTTCGCTGCATCACTGGCGAAAGAATTGTCTAGCAATCATAGCGCGAATAGGATTGACATGGTGGACCGCCTGAATCGCCGACTGGCGGGATGGGCAAATTTCTACCAGCATACCGACTACACCGCGATCACTTACAGGAAGATAGATGGCATTGTCTTCTGGCGATTTGGCCACTGGCTATCAAGGAAGTATCGCGCATCGATAAAGTCCATGATGCGAAAACACTTCCTGAGACCAACAGAGAAACAAGCCAAGACATGGAAATTCTTTGGCCCAAATGGCAGAGGTGTTTTCTGCGTAACGAGCCTGAGACGTCTGGTAACCAGTCGAAAGATGACCTTCCGATGGCGGCTTCCTGAGGCAAATCCCTATCTGCCACAGGAAGAGGTACGCAACACCGTCACTTCGCGCTACCGAGATGTTGCCATGGCTTTGAGCCACACTTGAATGGAGAGCCGTATGCGCTGAGAGGTGCACGTACGGTTCGGGGAGGAGAAGTAGGGAAATAGCTCGACTACGCCCTGCTTCTTACTCCACTACCGACCCAGGTGCGTGGGCAGTTCTACTACCTGTACATGATCATCGACATCTACAGCCGCAAAATCGTCGATGCCGAGGTCTTCGACCAGGAATCCATGGCCAACAGCAGCGAGGTAATCCAGCGTGCCGTACTGCGGGAAGGCTGCATCAACCAGCCACTGGTATTGCACGCCGATAATGGCTCCGCCATGAAAGGCTCGACGCTTCAGGCGACGCTGCAGCGGTTAAACATCACCCCATCGTACAGCCGCCCTCGGGTCTCCAATGACTGTCAGTCTTTATACGTCGGATTCATAATCGATCCGGAAGACCTGGTCTTGGTGGCTTGACTCTTGCAATGATTGGCCGTTGCATGCCTTGGCGTTGATCTGTCAGCTCCGGACCGGGCACCTGATCCAGTATGGCGAAGCTGTGACTTAATAGGAGCCTGAAGGCATATACTCTCATGACAGTCCTGTCCACTTGGCCGATTCTGGAGACCATAACTCGACATACTCAGAGGCTGACATGACGGCTTTACAGTTACCTGATATCGCACCTTCCGGCCATATCGTCGTTGGGGTGGATACGCATAAGCATATCCATGTTGCTGCCGTTGTAGATACAACCGCTGGCCTACGATCAACGCTTTCAGTTACGGCGGACCGTGACGGCTTTGAAAAGCTGCTGGCCTGGGCACGCTCTTTTGGTCGAATCCTGGCCTTTGGTGTGGAAGGCACCGGTTCCTACGGCGCCGCTCTGACTTCCTTCATTCGCCGGCATGACACGTTGGTCATCGAGGTGAGTCGCCCCAATCGCCGTCTCAGGCGGCTGAATGGAAAATCCGATACCCTAGACGCCGAGAATGCCGCCCGTGCTGTTCTGTCCAGAACGGCAACCGCTATACCCAAGGTGACCGATGGCACTGCTGAAATGGTTCGGCAGCTGAAGGTGGCTTATGATACGGCCGTCAAAGCCCGTACAGCGGCCATGGTGACCCTGAAGGCCATGCTGGTTCATGCACCAGACGATGTCCGGGCTAGCGCTGAAGCGAAAACGCCATTGGCGCTTGCACACAAATTTTCCAGGCTACGTCCCAGCTTGTTGGAGAATACGACAGATAGCATTAAACATACGCTTCGTTCCCTGTCTCGGCGCTGGATTTCTCTGGATGAGGAAGCCGGTGCATTGAATAAAATGATCTATGACCTTGTCCAAGAAGCCGTACCGCAGCTGGTCGAGTCGTATGGCATCAGCACTCACACGGCAGCAGAAATACTGATTGTTGTGGGAGATAATCCTGAAAGGATCAAATCCGAGGCGGCATTGGCAAAGCTGGCCGGCATTAGCCCTATTCCCGCCTCATCAGGCATGACATCAGGCCGATATAGAATCAACAGGGGTGGACACAGACAGCTCAATGCTGCCATCTATCGCGCGGCGATTGTGCGAATGCGAGGCCACGAGCCAACTAAGGTGTACGTTGCGCGAAGGACCGCAGAAGGCAAGACGAAACGTGACATTGTCAGGTGCCTCAAGCGTTACATCATTCGTGAGGTTTATCGTCTCCTACGGTATGGCCCCAAAGTAGCTGAATACGCGACTTGACAGATATAGGAGCATCAACGCCTTCTCGGAGTCGCTGTTCAGGACCTGCAAGTACCGGCCCGACTACCCGATGGACGGCTACGAGAGCCTGTTAGCGGCGCAGCAGTGGGTGACGCGCTTCGTGCACTGGTACAACCACGAACACCGCCACAGCGCCATACGGTTCGTCACCCCGGGTGAGCGGCATGCCGGCCTGGATAACGAGGTGCTGGCAAGGCGAGGCGCCATCTATGCCGAGGCGAAACGGCAACATCCCGGGCGGTGGAGCAGTGCCACCCGCAACTGGACACCGCGCCGGACAGTCTGGCTGAACCCCGACCAGGAAGACCCGCTGGTTCAACAGGATCAGCGATTAGAAGCCGCCTGATTCCAGGGTCGAGTAGCCCGAGGGAACCACCCCCCTCAGGCCCTCACAGAACCGTACGTGAACCTCTCGATTCATACGGCTCTTCCTATCCGGCCTTCTTCGAGTAGACGAACTCCCAGTGCGCAAAGAGTGTTGGCTGTGCCGTACGGACCTTCTTTACCCAAGCCCATGACCGGCGTTTGTGCCCTCTCAATCGCTTGTACTTGTTGCGTGCCCAGCGGCCAAGACGGAGATCGATCTTCACCAGCGCTCGTGCCAGAGGCTGCGGATAGAACTTTCCGTAGTATGTTACCCATCCTCGCACCATGGGGTTGAGCCAATCCGCCAGTTGACGAAGGTCTGCCCATGTCGCTCGATTAATATTCATACGTCGGAGCGTTTCATGTATCCGCTTGAGTGACTTGCGACTCACCCCAGGATTGAACCCAGTGAATAGGTTTCCCTGCTTGTCCTGAACGGTTCTCGCGTGAAAGCTGAACCCCAGAAAATCGAAGCGGGTATGCGGGTGACCACCTTTCCGGCGACCATCCTTGCAGTACACCACCTTGGTCTTGTCGGGATGCAACTCCAGCCGGCATTCGCTCATCCTGTGATGCAGGGTGGTCAGCAGCGTCTCCGCTTCCTCTTTTGTCCGACAGTGGCAAACCACATCATCGGCATATCTTTCAAAGGGAAGATGGGGAAACGTGCGGGCCATCCAGGCATCAAAGGCATAATGCAGGAAGAGGTTTGCTAAGATTGGTGAAATGACCCCGCCTTGCGGCGTGCCTCGATCCCTATCTACTTGCGCCCCATCTTCCTGTATCAGTGGTGCTTTTAGCCAACGGCGAATATAAAGACGTATCCAGAGCTCGGGCACATGCTTCTCCACCGCCTTCATCAGAAGATCATGGTCGATGGTATCGAAGAATGCCTTCATATCCAGATCTACCACCCAGTCATATCGCCAACAGTTGCGACGTGTTTGCATCACCGCCTGATGTGCACCACGCCTCGGACGATAGCCGAATGACGACGCATGGAAGAGCCTTTCGAGCCTGGGCTCCAGGATCATCTTTACTGCCATTTGCGCCACCCGGTCGCCGACCGTGGGAATCCCCAACGGCCTGAACTGCCCATCACCTTTCGGTATCAGAACTTGGCGAACAGGTGCAGGATGATAGCTACCCGAACTCATGCGATTCCACAACTTGTACAGCTTGGGGCCAAGCTTTTCCTGAAAGGCTTGAATGCTCTCCTTGTCGACGCCCGGCGCACCTTTATTGGCCGCCACGCGTTTCCATGCCTCCCAAAGTATCCGCTTGGGTATCTCGAATGGCTTTGCCGTCACCTGAAGGTCATCCTGCCTCATGACAGTTGTCTCCTGGCTCCGGCTGGATAGGGCCGTGCCTTCGCTCCAAGGCCATTACAGCCTTTTCATCACTACTACGCACGACTCCGCCCCTGTACGTCGCATCGGTACTCAGATTCTCTCAGGGCCTCTGATTGAATCGCTCCCTTGGCATCGACGTGACAGGTTCCCCTGTTCCGTATCTGCGCCTGAATAACGGTCACGCCACCTCTATGCCGGATACCATCAGGCCCACGTTCAGGTTGCCGCCTGACTTGTCCTGGGGCATTGGAAAGACCCCAGTTTTGATATCGGTTGCAATTATCGACACTTCGTCGGTGGTTCACTTTCGTTCGTCTCCGCTATTCACACCTGACAAGGTCTCGCCTTGCCTTTTCCACTGACGCTCACCACCGACGCTCTTGACGCCAGCAGCTCAGGGTGGTTTGGACACACCGCCTGATCGGCGTATCCGAGGGGCCCGCCCTCATCACAGATACAGCATGACTGGCACGTTACTCATGCTCAGCCTTCAGGGCACACTTCCAACAAGCTTGACAGTCATCGCCCCGAGAGTACAAGACAAGGGCAATTGCAGACACCGACCAGAAACCACAAAAGATCGAGCTCAAAACGAGTCAGATTGGTCTTAGCCTGCTGGCCATCGTGGCTGCCTTGGTCGCACAGCTAATGCTGGGCTCAATGCTGCTGGCGGGATTGATTGGTTTTGCCATCTTGAGCCTTTCAGGTTTTTTTCGCTGGAATGAAGTCGATGACGTTTTCGTTATTGGCTTGCGTATGATGGCATTGATCGGTTTCATAATGGTCACAGCCCAGGGTTTTGCCTCGGTGATGGTGGCCACTGGTGAAGTATCAAGCCTGGTAGAAAGCTCAACTGCCCTGATTGGCGATAGCCAGGCTCTAGCCGCTATCGTAATGTTACTCGTCGGGCTGCTGGTTACCATGGGTATCGGCTCATCTTTTTCGACGGTACCGATTATCGCTGTGATCTATGTACCACTTTGCATTGCTTATGGTTTCTCGCCACTAGCAACGATCGCCCTGATCGGCACTGCGGGCGCCCTGGGTGATGCCGGCTCGCCGGCATCCGACTCTACTCTAGGTCCGACTGCTGGTCTCAATGCCGATGAGCAGCACGACCATATCTGGGATACCGTAGTGCCAACCTTTCTACATTTTAATCTGCCCCTGCTGGCAGCGGGATGGCTGGCCGCCATGGTGCTTTAACATGGGTCAATCTACGCGGTCGGGCTTTGCAGCCCGGCCGCGTCTACTTGCGGCCTGTCTTGTCACTAAATCACCTCACCGCTCAAGTTTTCTAGTCAGCGGCTTCTGTTTCCGCCACCTGGAAAATTCGCTGCAGCATGGCGTGCAGGCCGTTGCTGCGCGTGGGCGAAAGGTGCTTATCAAGCCCCAGATCGGTGAGAAAATGCGGCTCCGCCGCGCGGATTTCTGCCGGGCTGCGCTCGTTGTAGATGCGCAGCAGTACCGCAATCAGCCCCGACACAATGGCCGCATCCGAGGTGGCGTAAAACGTCAGCTGGCCGTCCTGTTTTTCGTGATTCATCCAGACATTGGACTGGCAGCCCTTGATCTTGTATTCCTCGATTTTCCACGTCTCGGGGAAGGCCGGCAGCTGTTTGCCCATGTCAATGATGTACTGGTAGCGATCCATCCAGTTGTCAAACATTTCGAACTCTTCGACGAGCTCTTGCTGAGCTTCTTCGGCGCTCATGGCGAGTCCTTTTTCGTCAGGTGAATATAGCCGCATTATAACGCGTTAGCGCCCCGGTGAAACGCGGGGCGCGTCTTCGTCCGTTGGCGGCGTCAGACGGTGGCGCTGCTGCTCGGCGTGCCAGCGTGCCTCTTCGGTGTGCAGGTAGCGCGAGGTGGTGTCGAGCCTTGAGTGGCGGGCACTTTCGGCAAGATAGTGAAGATCGATGCCCGCCTGGGCCTGATGGGTGATGGACGTATGGCGCAGCCAGTGCGGCGTGGCCCGGCGCAGGGTGTTGACCGCTGCGGCCGAACCGCCCTCGCCCTTTAGCGCCTCGGCCGCGCGGTCGAACGTCCGGCGTATCAGCCGGTACAGCTGGTTATCACCAACGGCCCGCCTGCCGTCCAGCGCGCGAATCAGCGGGGTGTCCTCGTCATGGGTCGGCAGCGCAGAAAGCCCCAGCGCGCCTCGCCACTGTTTGAGGCAGGCAAGAAAGTCGTCCGGCACCGGTACTTCGGCCAGCTTGCCGCCCTTCCCTGTTACTCGCCACCAGATACGTCCTTCCAGGAGGAAGAAATCGTTCATGCCCGCGGCCGCCATTTCGGCAATGCGAGGGGCTAATAGATAGGCAAAGCCAAACACAACGCACCGACGCGCCTGTTCGTAGCGCTGCCGGGGCGTGGCATCCGCCGCCGGCGGCCGGTTTAACCACCGCCAGAACCAGTCCCACAGGTTGCGCTCCAGATAACGCTCGATGCGCCCTGCCTGATTGTTCAACCGGCGCGATTTATCGCGCATCAGCCGGAAAGGGTTGTGTGTCACCCAGCCGGCTTCCACCAGCCAGCCGTAAAGCCCCTGCAATATCACCAGCGCCTGGCGGCGGCTGGCGGGCGACAGCGCGCCGCGAAACGGTCGCCATCCAGGATGCCCTTCCGGCCGCGCGGGCCCTGTCCAGCTGGCCGGCGGGTCGGCCAGAAACGCCTCGAAGCGGCGCAGCGTTTCGCGGTCAACGTCGCCAAGGCCTGCCCCCTGCTTGTCAAGCCACAAAAGCAGGCGCCGGGCTTCCCGGCGGTAGGCCCGCCAGGTTTGGGGCGTGTCCCGGTATTCCGCCAGCCACTGGGCTACCGCTTCTGCGTCGTTCGACGCGCGGATAAGCGCGCCACTCCTGCCTTCGCGCGCCGGCAGTACGAGGTGCGCTTCTGCGCAGCCGCTCGAGAGCGCTTTATCGAGCTTTGCAAGCGGGTCTGTCATGGCAGCTATGGGCTCCGGTGGCAGCTAGTCTGCGCTCAGTCTGGCGCTGCGCGGATAAAAATTCAAGATAAGGCGGGTAATCTTGAATTTATGCCTTTTAATGTAAATAATATTACGTAATACGCATTATGTAATATTGCTTTTTGCCACCCCCGGCCCGACAATGCTCCGGGTCAACACACAAGGAGCACAGGCATGGCACGCACCGGTATTCAGTACGCTGACGTGCGACGAGCGATCGATGAGCTGATCGCTCGGGGCGACAGCCCCAGCGTGCAGCGCATCCGCGAGGTGCTCGGCACCGGCAGCTTTACCACCATCAGCGAGCACTTTCGCTGCTGGCGCGACGAGCGTGAAAAAAATCGCGATGTGCCTCCACCGCGGGAGCTACCCGAGGCCATCGTGTCGCTGGCAACGGATATGTGGCGCCAGGCCCAGGACGTCGCCAACGAGGGCCTCGCCCACTATCGCGAGGAAGCCAACCGCGAGGTGGAGACGGCCAGGCAGGAGGCACGGAAAGCGCGGCAGGAAGCCGACAACGCGGCTCAGCGAGAAAGCGCCTTGGCCGAGCATCTGCGCCACCGGGAAGCGCACATCGAAGGGCTGGGAGCCCAGCTGGCCGAAAGTCGCACGCAGCAGGAGCAGCTGCAGTCACGCAGCGACAGCGCAGAGCAGGCGCGCCGGGCGCTGAAAGAAGAAGTCGCCGAACGGGATGCCAGGCTGGAACAGCAGGCCCGAGCCCATAGCGACAACGTCGGGCAGCAGCGAGCAGCGTTCGACCGCCAGCTAGCCGAAGAACAGCAGCGCAACGAGACGACCGAAGGCAAGCTGCTTGCCCTGCTGGATGGGCTGCGCCAGGAGCGTGCCGACGACGACAAGGCGCATCAAAAGCGCGTGCGCCAGCTTGAGGCGCGCCTGGAAAAGTCTGCCGGGGAAAACCAGCGGGTAAGACAGGAGCTAAAGGCAGCCCGGGATGCCGAAAGCCAGTGGCAAAAGCGCCACGGGCAGCTGGAAGACAGGCTGCTGGAGCAGAAAAAAGCGGTAGAAGAGGCGGGTAGCGAAATGGATCGCCTGCAGGAAAGGCTGAGCCGCGCTGAGCGCGAACTCGAGCAGGAGCGCGAGCGTTACCGGCGCGAATGCGATTGGCAGGCGTCGCTCGGCCAGCGCCTGGAGGCGCTACAAAAGCAGGTGGCCACTCTGCCCGCACAGCCGCCTAGAGACCCCGGCGCCTCGTCCTGAGCGCTGGATCGTGGCGAACATATTGACGGCAGTTTTCACCAGGTTTTAAATTTGAGCCTCGGCTTAACTCATTGCCATATAGTCAACTATCGGGCAAAAGCCGGCTCGAGGCCTGGCAGCTTCTCGCTGCCGGCAATATCGAACGTTTCAAGCTAAGGGAGCAGGCGAGTGACACAGGCAGCGCAGCGGCTATTCGATCGACTCCGCAGTGTCAGAGCAAAAGCTTCGGGGACGCAGGGATAATGAAGGTGCAGCAAGCGTCAGCCGATGCCCCGGCAGCCGGCGAAAACGCGGCTGTTCCCGGAGCTCGCGCCTCTCTCGATGGCCATGCGCGCGGCCTCAAAGGGCTCTGGCCGTTTCTTGGGCCGGCGTTTATCGCCGCCGTCGCCTATATCGATCCGGGCAACTTTGCCACCAACATTGCCGCAGCTCCACCCACGGTTATATGCTGCTGTGGGTTGTTCTGCTGTCCAACCTCATGGCCATTGTGGTCCAGGCGATGTCGGCGAAGCTGGGGATTGCCACCGGACGTAATCTGCCGGAAATCTGCCGCGAACGCTTCTCTCGGCCGACGACCTTTGGTCTCTGGATCCAGGCGGAGTTCATCGCCATCGCCACCGATCTGGCAGAGTTTATCGGCGGCGCCTTGGGCCTGAACCTGCTCTTCGGTATTCCCCTTTTTCCGGCCGCGCTGATTACCGGCGTGTTTTCCTTTGCCCTGCTGGAGCTGCAGCGCCGCGGCTATCGCTGGCTGGAAGCCGGCATTGCCTGCCTGGTCGGCATTGTCGTAGTCTCGTTCGGCTATGAAGTCGTCATGGCCCGTCCGGACGGCAGCGCCCTGCTTTACGGGCTGACGGTGCCGCGCTTTGCCGGCGCTGACAGCGTACTGCTGGCCGCCGGCATCCTGGGCGCCACGGTGATGCCCCACGTGATCTATCTGCACTCGTCGCTGACCCAGCACCGAGTAACGGGCCGCAACGAGAACGAGCGCCGCCGAATTTTTCGCTTCGAGATGGCCGATATTCTCATTGCCATGGCCATTGCCGGCATTATCAACGGCGCGATGCTGGTCATGTCGGCCGGGCTCTTCTTTGGCAGCGGTGATATCGTCTCTTCCATCGAAGGCGCTTTTTCCCGCCTGGGCGATCAGATTGGCCCTCTTGCCTCTTTGCTGTTCGGCGTCGGCCTGCTGGCCAGCGGCTTTTCCAGCTCCTCGGTGGGCACCATGAGCGGGCAAGTTGTGATGCAGGGCTACATCAATCGCCGAATCCCCCTCTATCTGCGCCGCTTGATCACCATGCTGCCGGCGCTGGCCGTACTTGGGTTCGGGCTTGATCCCAGCACTTCCCTGGTACTTAGCCAAGTGGTTCTCTCGTTTGGTATTCCGTTCGCGCTGATCCCGCTGATCATCTTCTGCTCCAGCCGGGAGCTGATGGGCACGTTGGTGAACCACCGATGGACCACTCGACTCGCCTGGCTGATCGCTCTGGTGATTATCGCGCTGAACGTATTCCTGATTTATCAAACCTTGACGAGCGGGTAAAAGTGGCAGGCACATCGCAGGTGCAAACAATAAAATGGCCCTGACAGCAAGCTATCAGGGCCATCTTGGGTAAGCGGCGAAGATGTTCTAGTAGTAAGCGTTGGTGGTATCGGAGTGGTCGGTGACGTCGCGGATACCGCCCATTTCGGGAATGCGCTCGAGCAGCGTGCGCTCGACGCCGTGCTTGAGCGTGATGTCCACGGCCGCGCAGCCCTGGCAGCCGCCGCCAAAGGAAAGCACGGCCACGTTGTCGTCGGTCAGCTCAACCAGCCGAACCTCGCCGCCGTGGGCGGCAAGCCCCGGATTGATCTCGCTGTAGAGCACGTAGTTGACGCGGTCTTCCAGGGGGCTGTCGGCGTTGACCTTGGGCATCTTGGCGTTGGGCGCCTTGATGGTCAGCTGGCCGCCCATGCGATCGGCGTTGAAGTCGACCACCGCCTCTTCCAGAAAGTTGACGCTGTTCTTTTCCAGAAACACGCGGAGCTTTTCCAGATCGAGCGCCACGTCGTCAGGTTCTTCCTCGCCCGGGCGGCAGTAGGCCAAACAGGTTTCGGCGTAGGGCGTGCCGGGCTGGGTAATGAAGATACGCACGGCAATGCCTTCGACATTCTGCTTTTCCAAAAGCTCGGCGAGATAATCCTGGGCGCTCGGCGTAATCTCGATGCCCTGCCTGGTTTCTTCAGCGACGTCCTGCCGAGTTTGCGAATCTTGTACTTCAGCGGTCGTGGTCATGGAACTTGTCTCCTACGGTGGCAGCCGGGCTGCGCACGGCGAACAATATACGCCCCAATGGTAAGCAAAACCGAGCGTCGATACAATCCTGAGTGTTTTACTCGGCTTTGGCGCCTCGCTGCGCGCAAGCGGTGACTTTGGTATGATACGCGCCCGCCCGTCGTGCCCGCTCACCTGCCGATGGCGCAACAAGACAACTTAATTTTTCCTGACGGTGACGCTGGAGGCTCCCCCTCGCTATGGCTGCTAGTGCTTTGACCGCGACTCTTGAAGAGCACCTTTCCCAACGCATTATGATTCTTGACGGCGGCATGGGCACCATGCTGCAAAACGCGCAGCTGAGCGAGACAGAGTTCCGGGGCGAACGCTTTCGCGACTGGCCGAGCGACCTCAGGGGCAACAACGACCTTTTGGTACTGACCTGCCCGGACGTGGTGACGCGCATTCATCGCGACTACCTTGAGGCCGGCGCCGACATCATCGAAACCAACACCTTCAACAGCACCCGGCTGTCCCAGTCGGATTACGGCATGGAGGCGCTGGTCGCCGAGATCAACTTCGAGGCGGCCCGCCTGGCGCGGGAAGTGTGCGACGCCGTGGCCGCGGAGACCGGCACGCCGCGCTACGTGGCCGGGGTGCTGGGCCCCACCTCGCGCACCGCGTCGCTGTCCCCGGACGTCAACGATCCGTCCAGGCGCAACGTCACCTTCGATGCGCTCAGGGAAAACTACCTGGAAGCCGCCACGGCGCTGGTAGACGGCGGCGCCGACCTGATTCTGATCGAAACCATTTTCGACACGCTCAACGCCAAGGCGGCCATCTACGCTCTGGAAGAGCTGTTCGAGGCGCGCGGCGAGCGCACGCCGGTGATGATTTCCGGCACCATTACCGACGCCTCCGGGCGCACGCTTTCCGGCCAGACCACCGAGGCATTCTGGAACTCCGTACGCCACGCCAAGCCGTTTTCCGTCGGCCTCAACTGCGCGCTGGGAGCCAGCGAGCTGCGCCCCTACCTGGCCGAGCTTGCCGACAAGGCCGATACCTTTGTCTCCGCCCATCCCAACGCCGGGCTGCCCAACGAGTTCGGCGAATACGACCAGTCGGCGGAAGAGATGTCGTCCATCGTCGCCGAGTTCGCCGAAAGCGGGCTGGTCAACATCATCGGCGGCTGCTGCGGCTCGGCCCCCGAGCATATTCGCATGATCGCCGACGCCGTGGCCGAGATGCCCCCGCGCAAGGTGCCCGGGCGCCCGCCCGCCTGCCGGCTCTCCGGGCTCGAGCCGTTCAACATCGACGCCGACTTGCTGTTCGTCAACGTCGGCGAGCGCACCAACGTCACCGGCTCGGCGCGGTTCAAGCGGCTGATCAAGGACGAGGACTACACGACCGCTCTGGAGGTGGCCCTCGAGCAGGTGGAAAACGGCGCCCAGGTCATCGACATCAATATGGACGAAGGGATGCTGGAATCCCGGGACGCCATGGTGCGCTTTCTCAACCTGATCGCCGGCGAGCCCGACATTGCCCGGGTGCCGATCATGATCGACTCGTCCAAGTGGGAGATCATCGAGGCAGGACTTCAGTGCATTCAGGGCAAGGCCATCGTCAACTCCATCTCGCTCAAGGAAGGCGAAGCGGCATTTCGCGAGCAGGCGGTCAAGTGTCAGCGTTTCGGCGCGGCGGTGGTGATCATGGCCTTCGACGAAGACGGCCAGGCCGATACCTTTGCCCGCAAGACCGAGATCTGCGCCCGGGCCTATCGCCTGCTGGTCGACGACATCGGCTTTCCCGCCGAAGACATCATCTTCGACCCCAACATCTTCGCCATCGCCACCGGCATCGAGGAGCACAACAACTACGGCGTGGACTTCATCCAGGCCACGGAATGGATTCGCGACAACCTGCCCCACGCCATGGTCTCGGGCGGGGTGTCCAACGTCTCGTTCTCGTTTCGCGGCAACAACGCCGTGCGCGAGGCCATCCACTCGGTCTTTCTCTATCATGCGGTACGTGCGGGCCTGACCATGGGCATCGTCAACGCCGGCCAGCTCGGCGTCTACGACGACCTGGATGCCGAGCTGCGCGACGCCGTGGAAGACGTGGTGCTCAACCGCCGGGAGGACGCCACCGAACGGCTGCTGGATCTGGCCGAAAGCTACAAGAGCGCGGCGGCCAGCGGCAGCTCCCAAAAGGAAGACCTCGAATGGCGCGAGTACGACGTCGCCAAGCGCATGGAGCATGCCCTGGTCAAGGGCATTACCAGCCATATCGTCGACGATACCGAAGAGGCCCGCCAGCAGTTTGACCGCCCCATCGAGGTCATCGAAGGTCCGCTGATGGACGGCATGAACGTGGTCGGCGATCTGTTCGGCGCGGGCAAGATGTTTCTGCCCCAGGTGGTCAAGTCCGCCCGGGTGATGAAGCAGGCCGTGGGCCATCTGCTGCCCTACATCGAGGCGGAAAAGGACGAGAACACCCAGTCCAAGGGCAAGATCGTCATGGCCACGGTGAAAGGCGACGTGCACGATATCGGCAAGAACATCGTCGGCGTGGTGCTGCAGTGCAACAACTACGAAGTGATTGACCTTGGCGTCATGGTGCCGGCGGAGAAGATTCTGCAAACCGCCATCGACGAGAACGCCGACATGATCGGGCTTTCCGGTCTGATTACGCCGTCGCTCGACGAAATGGTCAGCGTCGCCAAGGAAATGCAGCGCCGAGGGTTCGACCTGCCGCTGCTGATCGGCGGCGCCACCACGTCCAAGGCGCACACCGCGGTAAAGGTCGACCCCCAGTATCAAAACCCGGTGATTTACGTCACCGACGCCTCCCGGGCGGTGGGCGTGGCCAGCCGCCTGCTGGCCGACAACCTGAAAGAAGCCTACGTGGCCGAAATCAGCGCCGACTACGACAAGGTTCGCGAGCGCAACGCCAAACGCCGTCCCAAGGCTGCCGATCTGACCTACGAGCAGGCGCGCAAACGGCGCTTTCGCACCGATTGGGACGCCTATACCCCGCCGGCGCCCAACAGGCAGGGCGTGATTGCCTTCGACGACTACGACCTGGAGGCGATCGTCGACTACATCGACTGGACGCCGTTTTTCATGAGCTGGCAGCTCACCGGCAAGTACCCGAAGATTCTGGACGACGAGGTCGTCGGCGAGGCGGCACGCAGCCTCTATGCCGATGCCCGGGCCATGCTCAAGAAAATGGTCGACGAAAAGCGCATTCGGGCACGCGGCGTTATCGGCCTGTGGCCGGCCAACAGCGTGGATGACGACGAGATCGAAGTCTACCGCGACGACTCCCGCAGCGAAGTGGTCGAGCGGCTTTTCCATATCCGCCAGCAAACCACCAAGGGCCGCGACGGCCTGTGCTACAGCCTGGCCGACTTCGTCGCTCCGAAAGACACCGGCAGGCCCGACTGGATCGGCGGCTTTGCCGTGACCACCGGCCACGGCGTCGAGGAGCTCGGCCAAGCCTACAAGGACGCCGGCGACGACTATAACGCCATCATGGTGCAGGCGCTCACCGACCGCATGGCCGAAGCCTTTGCCGAGCTGCTTCACGAGCGGGTGCGCAAGGAATACTGGGGCTATGTGCCGGAAGAAACCCTGGATAACACCGCGCTGATCGCGGAGAAGTATCAGGGCATTCGCCCGGCGCCGGGCTACCCGGCCTGCCCGGATCACACCGAGAAAACCAAGCTGTTCGAGCTGTTGGATGCCACCGAGCACACCGGCCTGGCGCTGACCGAGAACTTTGCCATGTGGCCGGCGGCGGCCGTGGCCGGATGGTACTTCTCCCACCCGCAGTCGAAGTATTTTGCCACCGGCAAGATCACCCGGGATCAGGTGGCGGCGCTGGCCGAGCGCAAGGAGCGCCCGCTGGACGAGATGGAACGCTGGCTGGCGCCAGTGCTCTCCTACAACCCGGAATAAGCGGTGACGCTGCTGCCCCCGCGCCGGCGCCGGGTCATGCGCCTGGCGCTTCCGGTCATGCTGGGCATGCTCTCCCAGAGCGTGCTCAACCTGATCGACGCGGCCATGGTGGGATCGCTCGGCGAGGTGGCGCTGGCCGGCGTCGGCGTCGGCGGCTATGCCATGTTCATGATGACGGCCCTGGTCTTCGGGCTTTCTTCGGCGGTGCAGTCGCAAACCGCCCGGCGGCTGGGCGAAGACGCCGCCGCCCCGGCCGGGCCGCTGAACGGCGGGCTGCTGCTGGCGATACTCATGGCCGCGCCGCTAAGCCTTGCGGCCTGGTGGCTGGCGCCTGCGCTGATCGGATTGATGACACCGGCGCCCGAGGTGCAGGCAGCGGGCGTGAGCTACTTTCGCTGGCGCGTCGCGGCGCTGCTGGCGGTAGCCATGACCCTGTGCCTGCGCGGCTACTGGAACGGCCGCCAGCAAACCGGCATGTACCTGCGCATTATTCTTTGCGTTCACGCCTTCAACGTACTGGCAAGTCTGGGGCTGATCTTTGGCCTGGCTGGCCTGCCGGCCATGGGCGCCGAAGGCGCCGGAGCGGGTACGGCGCTGTCGCTGTGTCTGGGGCTTTGTCTGTGGCTGGGCGTGAGTTTCAGGGGCGCGCGGGCGCACGGATTCCTCGCCTGCCTGCCGACGCCAGGTCGCTTTTTGCGCCTGGCGGCGCTGGTCTGGCCGCACTCGCTGCAGCAGCTGTGCTTTGCCGCCGGCTACGCCGTGCTGTTCTGGATGCTGGGCCGGGTCGGCACCCAGAGCGTGGCCGTGGGGCATATACTGATCAACCTTTCCCTGCTGCTGGTGCTGCCCGGCGTCGGCGTGGGCGTGGCCGCCATGAGCCTGGTAGGCGACGCCCTGGGCCGCGATGCCCGCGGCGATGCTCACCGCTGGGGGCTCGATGCCCTCGGGCTTGCCTGGCTGTTGCTCGCGACGCTGGCGCTGCCCATGCTGGCCTTTCCCCGGCCGATACTCGGGCTGTTTTTGCACGACGCCGCGCTGATCGAGCTGGGGGCGCTGCCGCTTCGCCTGACCGGAGCGATGATCGTGCTGGACGCCGCCGCCCTGGTGCTGGCCCAAGCGCTGATGGGCGCCGGCGCCCAGCGCACGGTGATGACGCTGACGCTTTCCATGCAGTGGCTGGTATTTTTGCCCGCGGCCTGGGGGGTCGGCGTTGCCGGCGGCTACGGGCTTTTGGGGATCTGGCTGGCCCAGCTGGGTTATCGGGTGCTCAACTCGCTGGGGTTTCTGTGGATATGGCAGCGCCGCCGCTGGGCGATACCGGAGGCTGAGCCTGCCTAGCCGCGGCGTTTTTGCTGGCGCTCGCGGTTATTGGCCTTGGCGCGCTGGCTTTTACGCAGCATGACCCAGGTCGCTCCCAACCCGCCGCTGGCCTGCTGGGCCGAGACGTAGGCCTGTACCTGGTCAAACTGGGTCAGCCACTTGGCCAAATACGAGCGCAACACGTTGGCCGGGCTGTCGATTTCGCGCCCGCGGCCGTGCACAATCAGCACCGAGCGCAGATCGTTGCGACAGGCGTCTTCCATGAAGGCAAAGAGCCGCTGCCGGCACTCGCCCAGCGGCAGGCGCAGCAGATGCAGCTGGGCCTGCACCGGGTAGCCGCCGTGCTTGAGTTTGTCGGCCACGCCCCGCTGGATACCGTCGCGGCGAAACGCCATGGGGTCGGCGGGCGGCAGCAGGTCGACAAAATCGTCCGAGAGAAAATTACGCTCGCCGATATGTTCTTCGGCGGCGGCGCGGCGAGCCTGCCCGGCATCGGCCGAGACCGGCGGAACTTTACCCGGATCGGCGCGATTATCGCGCTTGAGCGGGGCTACGTCGCCAACCAACGCCGCAAACTTCGTCTGGTCACGCTGTGACTGGTTCATGTTAATCCCTCCGGCTGACGACACATGACGTTATTCAGCTTACCCCGGCCAAGCTTATCAAAACCTTCACAGCGGCTTAAGCGGGCGGTGAAAACCGGCCTCGGGCTTGCCGGCATTCTGCTGCTGGCCGCGGCCACCTGGTGGTGGTTTGTCTGGCTGAGCCCCTGGGGCTATGAGCGTCCGGCCCACCTTGCGCCGGTAGCGCCAGGGTCGCATCAGGTCTTTGTCTACGGCACCCTGCGCTACGCCCCGGTGCGCTACCTGATCATGGGCTCCGCCGGCAACACCGATGACGCCACCCTGGTCGGCTACCGACGCTGCGGGCTGAACATTGCGCCGGCCCCGGGCGGGCGCGTCCCGGGGAAGGTATTCAGTGTCTCCGCTGCCGAACTCTCCCGCCTGGACCGCTACGAGCGGCTGGGCAGGCGCTACACGCGTCTTGCGGTCACGCTAGCCGACAAGACCCGGGCCTGGGTTTACCGGCGGCTCGACGCCACTGCCCCCGGGCAAACGCCCATCGGCTGCCCCGGCTCTGATACCATGGACGCCGATACCTCATCCCTTACGCACACCGCCACTGACGCTCACCAGGGAGCCCGTTAATGAGTGCCGAACTGCCGTATATTCTTGTGTTGTACTATTCCCGCTCCGGAGCGACAGCCACCATGGCGCGCCAGATCGCCAAGGGAATCGAAAGCGTGCCCGGCATCGAGGCGCGCCTGCGAACGGCGCCGCCGGTGTCGCCGGTGTCCGAGGCAGTGGCGCCGGAAATCCCCGAAGAAGGCGCGGTTTACGTCGACCACGATGATCTGCGCCATGCCAGCGGTCTGGCGCTGGGCAGCCCCACCCGCTTTGGCAACATGGCCTCCCCGGTCAAGTATTTTCTCGACACCACCAGCGGGCTCTGGCTTAACGGCGCCATGGTCGACAAACCGGCCTGCGCCTTCACCTCAACCGCCAGTCTTCACGGCGGCCAGGAAACCACGCTGATCTCCATGCTGCTGCCGCTCTTGCACCACGGCATGGTCTATGCGGGTATCCCCTACAGCGAAACGGCGCTTTTGGAAACCCGGGGCGGCGGCACGCCCTACGGGCCCAGCCACGTGGCCGGCCCGCGCAGCGATCGCCCGGTGGACGATCACGAACGCGAGCTCTGTGTGGCTCAGGGCAAGCGCATGGCCCGCCTGGGCCTGGCGCTGCATGCCATGCGGGAGGCCGAGTGATGCGTCAGTGGCTGGAAGAGCTGGAACGCCGGCGGGGCCTGGCTACCCTCACCCGTCATTCACGTCATCTCGTCGTGGCAAGCTTTGCCCTGCTGCTGATGCTGATGGTGTATCGCGGTCTGATGATTCAGGGCGACGCCGGCTTCAACTGGCGCCCGATCGTCGCCTTTGTCCTGCCGCTGGTGCTGTTTTTGCCTTCGATTCTCGGCAGGCGCCCTCGCGGGCACGCCTGGCTTGCGTTTGTCAGCCTGCTGTATTTTATGCAGGGCGTGATGGTGGCCACGCTACCCGGGCAGCACTTTCGCGGCGTACTCGAGGCCGGAGTGGCGCTGGCGCTGTTTGCCGGCTGCATGGGCTACGCGCGTTTTCGCAGCCGGCTGCTGCGCGAGCGTCCCGGCGGCTGAGCTGGATTCGTCAGCCATCCCCTAGTTGGGGCGACCCAAAAACTCTTGCCCAAAGCGCGAAGCGCGGCGGCCGGGGAGTGCCGGATCTTCAAGTGCTAAGCTTATTAGGCTAAGATGATGGGGTGTTACCGCCGTAACCCCATGTGCCAGGAGCACTTGGGCACAACGCTAGAGTAAAACGCTAGCGTAAAAATGACAGTCCGGCCGTTATGACGATGCCGTAATGACGACAAGGGAGATGCCTGATGCGTATCATGAAAACCGGCCTGAGTGCCGCAGTCTGTGCCGCCCTGCTGGCCACGAGCGTCACCGCCAGCGCCGTTGAGCCCGAAGATGCCATTCATTACCGCCAGTCGGCGCTAGGGGTCATGGGCTGGCATTTTGGCCCGATTGCCGACATGGCCAAGGGCGACATCGAGTATGACGGCGACGAGTTCGCGCGTCGGGCACAGAACGTCGCCAATCTCGCCAGCATGCCCTGGGAAGGCTTTGTTGACGGCAGCTATGAGGACGGCGGCCACGGCGTGGATACTGATGCGCTGGCAAAGATTGCCGATAACCCGGATGATTTTGAGCAAAAGCAGCAGGATCTGATCGACGAGTCGCAGAAACTCGCCACGGTTGCCAAGGACAAGGACTTTCAAAGCTCGCGTGCCCAGCTGTCCAAGGTGGGCAAGACCTGCAAGAACTGCCACGACGACTACCGCGCCGAGTAAAACGGGCAAGGGCCGGAAAGATCCGGCTGCCTGAGGACAGGCTGCGTATCCGGACGGGAAGCCACGGCTTCCCGTTTTTGTATCCGTACGCTACCAGAACCACCAGGTGAGACTGACGCCCAGGGCACAGGCAATGGCCAGCAGGCCCAGCCACAGCGGGCGTGCCGCCAGCCGGGATGAGCTCGGGTCGGCGTCCATGGGCGGGCCGGGCAAGCGCTTGTTGCCGGTAAACATGGCGCCCACCAGCTTTTCACCCAGCAGCCGATGAAAGATAACGGCACCAATGTGAAGGCCGATCAGGATCAGCAGCAGCGTGCTGTTATAGCGATGCAGGGTAAGCAGCGTTTTGCTGGTGTCGGCCCCCAGCGCGCCGTAGAGCGGCGCCTCAAAGAAAATGTCGTCGCTCAAAAACAGCCCGCTTACACCCTGGAACGTCAGCGAAAGCAGCATGACAAGCACCATCCAGCCGCCTATGGGGTTATGCCCGGCGTAGGGTTTGGGGCGTCGCTTTATCAGACTCCAGGCGTAGCCAAGCGAAATGCGCGGCGAGCGCAGAAAGGTGGTGAAGCGGGCAAAAAAGCTGCCGAAAAAACCCCACAGCCAGCGAAAGGTTAGGAGCCCGAGCGTCACGTAGCCGGCCTTGGCGTGAACCGCTGCGGGAAACAGAAACGGCTCGCCTGCGGTTTTCATGGTGTAAAATGATACCAGCACCGACATTACCAGCGCCCAGTGAAAAAACCGCACATAAAGGTCCCAGACACGAATACGCTGCATCGCTCCACTCCCGTTCATACCCGCCTATATGGATATAGCAGTTTCGCATTTATTCAGGCTTTCTCATAGAATAACGCATGGTGAAAAACCGTGGCTCGGTGCCGCAGCCGATCGGGCTGAGCATAGGGTTATTGGCAACAGGCCAGGTCAACACGGGTCGGACAACACAGGGCTACCAGGGAGGCAGAAACGTGATCAGCCAAGCGTGGCGCGAAGCCGGCAAGCAGACGCTGCCGGTCATGTTCGGATATTTGCCGCTGGGAGCCGCGTTCGGCATCGTGGCAATCGAGGTGGGCATTCCCTGGTACGCGGCAGCGGCGATGTCGATCATCATCTATGCCGGCGCCGGCCAGTTCCTCGCGACCACGCTGCTGGCCGCCGGGGCCGGGCTGACCGAAGTCGCCGTGGCCACCATGATGCTCAACTCGCGCCACGTGTTTTACGGTCTGTCGCTGCTGAAGCGTTTTCAGGGTGCCGGCTGGCGCAAGCCCTACATGATTTTCGCCCTGACCGATGAGACCTATTCGCTGTTGACCAGTCAGCAGGCCTATACCCACGCGCTGGGGTTCCGCATCAGCCTGCTCAATCATCTCTGGTGGTTTACCGGCACCCTGATCGGCGTTGCCGTGGGTAGCGCGCAGCTGTTCAATAGCCAGGGGATCGAGTTTGCCCTGACCGCCCTGTTTATCGTGCTGACGCTTGAGCAGGCTCGGCGGCTCAAGCAGGCGCTGCCTTTTCTCATTGCGCTGGTGACCGGGCTTGGCGCCGTACTGCTGCTGCCGGACCGGCATTTACTGCTGGGCGCAATTGGCAGCGCCAGTTTATTGCTGCTGGCGCACTACCGTCATGATCGGCGCCGGGAGAGTCATCATGCTTCTTGATCCGGTTTGGCAACTGATTGTGGTCTGCGCGCTGGCGACCTTTGCCACTCGCTTGCTGCCCTTCGTGGCGCTGTCTCGCCAGGCCGATCACCCCTTGATTCTGCACCTCGGGCGCTATCTGCCGCCGGCGGTCATGCTGATCCTGGTGATCTATGCGCTGCGCGACTTTACCCCGCTGGCAGGCGACTGGCAGCTCAACATGGGGGATGACGGCCTGCCGCTGGTCCTGGCTTCGCTGCTGGTGGCGGGGCTACACCTGTGGCGGCGCAACGCCCTGCTTTCGATTGTGCTGGGTACCGCTAGCTATATGCTCATGGTCCAGCTTAGCTGGGTGGGTTGAGCTTTGTTTCCATAGCAGCCAACATGGCTCCTACATTCAAGAGAGAAAACCCATGACACGCGACATAGCCGATATCAGGCGTGACTATGAAGGCGGTCGTCTCGACGAGTCGCAAACGCCCGACGAGCCGTTGGCACTGTTCGACGAATGGCTGACCCTCGCGCTGGAAAAGGAAGGGCATGAAGGCAACGTCATGACCCTGGCCACTACCGACAATCAGGGGCGCCCCCACGCACGAATCGTGCTGCTCAAGGGCTTCGACGCTCACGGTATGGTCTTCTATACCAACTATCACAGCCACAAGGGCAGCGAACTTGGCAACGTGCCCTTCGCCGCGCTGACCTTCTGGTGGCCGTCGCTTTCCCGCCAGGTACGCGTTGAAGGCAGCGTCGAGCAGGTCGACAGCGACGAGTCCGACGCCTATTTCCAGGGCCGCCCGCGTAGCAGCCAGCTGAGCACCTGGATTGCCACTCAGAGCGTGGTGATCCCCGACCGCAACTGGATCGAAGAGCGTCAGCAGCGTTTCGAGCGGGCCTACAGCGATCAGGAAATCCCCCGGCCCATCCACTGGGGCGGCTACCGCGTGGTACCCGACATGATCGAGTTTTGGCAGGGCCAGCCCAGCCGGCTGCATGACCGTATCCGCTACGAGCGCCGCGATAGCGAAAGCTGGCAGCGGTTTCGCCTGGCGCCCTGAAAAAACGGCCACCGGCTGTGGTCAGCTCGAGGTTTCCAGCCGGTGGCGCTGCCACTCGTTCTCCGGCTCGTTGAGCCGCAGCGTGGCCTCGACCACCTGCTCTTCCATGTCATAGCGGCACCGGAACCCCAGGTGCTTCATCAGCGCGCGCATGGGATGGTTATTCATCATGATAGTGCCGGTCATCTCGATGATGCCGATGTGGCGGCAGTAGCTGATCATCTTGTGCATCAGCAGGCTGCCGATGCCGAGCCCCTGGAGATCGTCGCGAATGATGATGGAAAACTCCGTGCGCAGATTGTCGGGGTCGTTCCACACGCGCACCACGCCCAGCATCTGGCGCTCTCCCGCCTCCGGCCGGTGTTCGGCGATGAAGGCCATCTGGCGATCGTAGTTGATGTGGGAAAGGATCGACAGGTCCCGCTGGGACAGATCCGCCTTGTTGTGGAAATAGCGAAAGCGGATGCTCTGCTCGGAGAGCTTGCGGTGAAAGGCGCTGATCAGCGGCGCGTCTTCGGCGCGAACCGGGCGCACTTCTACCGGCCAGCCGTTTTTCAGCGTCGTCCACTCTCTGAGCTCTTCCGGGTACGGCATGATGGCAAAGCGCGCCGGCTTGCCCAGATCCATGGCAAAGTCCACCGCCACCATGCCGTCGCGGTTGAGCAGCAGCGGGTTAAGCTCGAGCCCCTGCAGCTCCAACAGATCCGTTGCCATCTGCGAAAGCTTGACCAGCAGCTCGCACAGTCGCTGGATATCGCGCGAAGGCAGCGACGAGTGCTCGCGTATCAGCGAGGCGACATGGGTGCGCCCCACCATATCGGCGGCCAGGCTCATGTTCAGCGGCGGCAGCGCCACCTGTCGGTCGGCCAACACGTTGACCTTGTACCCGCCGATGCCGAAGACAATCAGCGGGCCGAAGACAGGATCCCGGGTAATGCCGGCACACACCTGGGTAGAATGCTTGCCCCGCTGCATGGGCTGCAGACAGTACTCGCGAATGGCGTAGTCGGGGAATTTCTCGCGCACCTTGTCGCCCAGGCGCGTTATGCCGTCGGCGACCTGCTCCGGCGTCTCCAGATCCTGCAGCAGCCCGGCGGAAATCTTGTGCGGATGCCGGCGATAGCGAAACGGTCGGCAGTTGCCCTCGTGAACGATCTTCAGCGCTTTGGGCCCGCTGATCCGGTCGGCTTTTTCTTGCGCCTCTTGTGCCGTGTGCAGATACAGGCTGGGTGCTGTGGGTATGCCGTAGGCTTCCAGCACCTGGGCCGTTTCACCGTGGGTCAGGGTATGCCGAGCCTCGTCCCGGGCCGTCTGAATCAGCGCATGGCAGCGGGCGCGAATCGTGGCGCTGGTGGTAAACGGCAGGCTCGGCGGCGTTTCCTGCAGCAGCTTCTGCACGCGCTGGTAGTCCACCATGTGCATGAAGGCCTTGACCGCCTTTTCCGGGGAAATATAGGTAGGGATGCCGGCCTGGCTACAGGCGAGACGCGCGGCCTGGGCTTCCTTGAGGCCCATCCAGCTGGTCAGCAGATTGCGCCGAACCTTGGGGCGCTGGTCAATCAGGGCTTCGGCCGTTTCCCGGGACGGTGCCAGGCGGGTTGCGGCGTGCACCAGAAGCACGGCATCCACCCCCGGGTCGGCGCTGACGATGGCAAGCGCTTCGACCAGGCGCGACGGCGTGGCGTTGCCGCTGAGGTCCACCGGGTTTTCCCCGGGCTTACTGATATCCAGGCCCTGCTGTTCCAGCGCCTGTCGGGTGTCGTCGCTGAAAACGGCCAGCTTGCCCCCGGCGCTGATCAGCTTGTCGATTGCCAGCATGGCCGGCCCCAGGCCGTTGGATACCACCGCCAGCCGATCGCCTTTCAGCGGGCGCATGCGCGAAAGCGTCTCCAGCGCATCGAGCAGCTCGTCGGAGTCGTCGACCCGCACCACGCCGGCTCGGGACAAAGCCGCGTCGAAGATCGTATCGCGCCGGGCGATGCCCGGCGTGACCAGCGGCTCATTCAGCTCCGAGGCCGTGGTGCGCCCGCTCTTGATGGCCACTACCAGACGGTTGCGCGAAGCATCCCGCAGCGCCGTCATGAAGTGCTGGGCATCGCGGATATGCTCAAGGTGCAACAGGATCGCCTGGGACGGCGAAAACTGGTTGATGTAGTCCAGCACGTCGGGGAGCAGCACGTCGACGCTGTTGCCCACGGTAATCACGTGGGAAAACCCCACGTCGCGCCCGGCCGCCCAGTCGATCATGGCGTTGGCCAGCATGCCCGACTGTCCCAGATAGGCGACTCGCCCTGCCTTGACCGGCTGGCTCGCGTAGGAAGCGTTCAGCTTTTTGCCGGGAACGATAACGCCCATGCATTCCGGTCCCAGCAGGCGAATGCCCGACGCCCGGGCGGCCCTGAGCATGCGCGCCTTGATCGAACCGTGACGGTGAGTGTCGCGATCCAGATGGGCACCGCCGGAGAGCACCAGCGCCGCCCTGACGCCCAGCTCTCCCAGCTCGTCGATCAGCGCCGGCACCCCTTCGATGGCGGTACAGATAACCGCCATATCCGGAATGGCCGGCAGATCGCGCACCCGCGCCACGCAGGGGACACCGAACACTTCGTCGTAGCCCCGCCGATTGACCGCCCAGAGCCTGCCCCGAAAGCCGCCTTCCTGAACGTTGCGCAGCACCAGGCCGCCCAGGGATTCAAACTTTTCCGAAGCGCCGATAACGGCAAGCGATGCCGGCTGTAGAAAATGATGCAGAAACTTGGTGCTCACTTGGGTACTCCCCCCGGGAATCGTGTCGTTACGACCTATGGGCACTATGACACATCCCGGCTTTAGGCTTAAGCTGTCCCGAGCCACAGCGGAGCTCCGACATGATCACTGCCTATATCACGCACCCCTCTTGTGCCCTGCACTATATGGGGCCGGAACACCCCGAATCGCCAAAGCGTCTGGAAGCGATCAGCGCGCGTCTGGCGCTTGCCGGGCTACTGCAGCAGACCATGCAGTCGGATGCCAAGGAGGCCGGCCGGGAAGATCTGGCCAGGGTGCATCCAGGCGAGCACCTCCAGGCGCTCAAGGACGTGGTGCCCCACCAGGATATCGTCATGCTCAATGACGACACCCTAATGAATCCGGAGAGCCTGAAAGCAGCGTCAATGGCCGCCGGGGCCGCGCTGCGGGGCGTGGATCAGGTGTTTCGCCACCAGGCCGACAACGTCTTTTGCGCGGTCCGCCCGCCGGGTCATCACGCCGAGGCAGCGGCGACCATGGGCTTTTGCTTTTACAACAACGTGGCCGTGGCGGCCGCCTATGCGCGCAAGCGATACTCGGCGCGGCGCATTGCCATTCTCGATTTCGACGTGCACCAGTGCAACGGCACCATCGATATTTTCAAGCAGGACCCGAACATACTGATATGCAGCAGCTTCCAGGCGCCCTTCTATCCCTGGCGGTACCTGGAAGACGACTACCACAACGTGGTGAATACGCCTCTTGAAGCGGGCACCCGCGGAGAGGCGTTTCGCCAGGCCATAGAAGATCAGTGGCTTCCGGCGCTGCACGCCTTCAAGCCCGATCTGGTGCTGCTGTCGTCGGGGTTCGATGCCCACCGCGATGACCCCATGTCGAATATCGAGCTGGAAGATGAAGATTTCTACTGGGTGACGCGGCTGGCCCTGGAGATAGCCACGCTGTATGCGGACGGTCGGCTGGTGTCGGTGCTGGAAGGCGGCTATCACCTGGATTCGCTGGCAAGCGCTACCCTGGCTCACGTCAAGGCACTGCTGGGGCTGCCCTTTGCCGATGCGGCCTAAAGGCAGTTGGTGGGCTTGGGCAGCCCGGCAATGCGAGCGGCACGCTTGGCGGGGCTGCCGGGAAAAAGCGACATCACATAGATCGAACGCCCTTTTTCCTCGCCCAGCTCCAGCTGCTGCTTGATCGCCTTGATCCAGGCGCGCATGGCCGGCGCCATCTCAAAGCGAGCGTAAAAGTTTCGCAGCACCCAGATGAGCTCCCAGTGGGCCTCGGTCAGCGTGATACCGTCTTCTTCGGCCAACGCCTCTGCCACGCTTTCTGTCCAGTCATCCATGTAGACAAGATAGTCTTCGGGATCCAGCGGAATTTTTTTATTATTGATATGGAGATAACGGTATATTTTTACTTCAGCCATACTCAGTACCAGCTAACAACCTGCCGCGCCCTGGCGGTTAGACTGACAAAGCCTTCCATGCTGACGGTGTCAATGTCGCGCTTGTGTGCTTGGCTGCCAAGCCCCCGGGCGGCAAGGTCGTCCTCAAGCGCGTAAAGACGCCCGGCGCCGAGCCCGAGACCTTCCCAGTCGGCATCAAGCACGGCGTAGACGCCGTCTTCGATCAGCAGCAGCGCATCTTCTGCCGCCATAGCCGCAAGCGCCTGGGCGCTTGCCTGGCCTGCATCCGGAGGACAGTTGAGGATATGCAGTATCATTATCGGCCCTGTGTCATCTTTTGCGGGAACCGGGGCTGTCAAAACGTCAGGACCTGCCCGGCCTCATGGAGCAGCGTCTTCACGGCGTCGGCGTCAAGCAGCCGCGTGTTGGCTATCAGGTCACGTCCGTCGAGCCCGCGGGCGGCGGCGTCTGCGGCGGGCAGGTAAAGCGTATCGATATCGTACATTTCCAGCATCTCGATGATCGGCAGCGCAGCCTTCTGACCCGGCGCGCCGGGCGCTTGCCCGGGCAGCAGCGCCAGAACGCCCTGCCCCATGAACAGCGGCACTACCGGCTTGCCAAACGCCGCCCCGACCAGCAGCGCATCCAGGCTTTCGCGCAGCCTGACGCCCTGGTAAGGCGCGCTGCGTATCACGACAAGTAGCGTATTATCCATCGCGGGTGTCACTTCACAGAAGGGATTGATGGCCCGTTTACGAAAGCCTCAGGCGGCAAAGGTGATCAGCCGGTCGCAGCGCTGCTGAATGTCAAGCAGCTGCCCGAGCCCGGTCAGCGCAAAAGGGGGGGCGACGCTATGTTCGTCGTAGCCGTGCCGCGCCGCCTCTTCGGCGTTCATCAGGCCGCGGCGCAGTGCCGCGGCGATACAGACGTCGAGCTTTACGCCGTGCTCCCGATTCAGCTCGCACCAGAGCCGGTGCAGGTTTGCCTCGTCCTGGGGCGGCGTCATCAGAAAAGAGGCGTTGTGTACCCCCTCGCGGTAAAAGAAAACGCTGTCCAGCGTATGCCCCCCTTCCAGCAGCGCCCGAGCGAAGCGCAGCGCCGAATGCGGTGCCTGGCTGCTATAGGGCGCGCCCATGACCAGCAGTGCGTATTTCATCTGTCCCCCCCCCCATCATTCGGCCAAAAACAACGCAGGCCCTGGCATCAGAGCAAGCTGACGCACAAGGCCCGGCCGGTTTGAGAATATAGCGGAGCGCTTAATCGCTGCTCATGACGCCCAGCAGAGAAAGCAGGCTGATAAAGAGATTGTAGATGGACACGTACAGCGTAATGGTGGCGAGTATATAGTTGGTCTCGCCGGCGCGGTGCACCATCTCGCTGGTCTGATAGAGAATCGCTGCTGAAGAAAACAGCACGAAGCCTGCCGATACCATCAGCGACAGCGCCTGAATCTGGAAGACCAGCCCCGCCACCATGGCCAGAATCAACACGATAGCGCCGGCCATCAGGAAGTTGCTTAAAAAGCTGAAGTCCTTTTTGGTCACCAGCGCCACCGCCGACAGACCAAAGAAGGTCAGCCCGGTCATGGCAAGCGCCGTCATGATCAGCTCGGCACCGTTGGGCAGCGTCAAATAGGCCGAGAGAATAGGGCCAAGAGTAAAGCCCATGAAACCGGTAAAGGCGAAGGTCGCCACAAGCCCGGTGGCGGAGTTGGCCGTCTTGTGGACGAGAAACATCAGCCCGTAGGCGCCGATGAAAAATACCAGGATATTGATCCGCTCGATGCCCATGGCCATGGCGGCACCCGCGGTCAGCGCAGAAAACAGCAGCGTCATGGCCAGAAGCGCATAGGTATTACGCAGCACCTTGCTGGCACCGAGATCGCTTACGGCCTGCGTCGACTGCGATCTGGAAAGGCGTGATTCGTTGTAAGCCATGTGAAACATGCTCCGTTGGTCGTTTCTCAACAATCGACAAGCATGCCGCCCACAGGTTCCATACGCAAGCCTGAAAAGCCTTTATCGCCGCATGCGCATTCAACGCTTGCGGGCTTTGCGGGCGGGCCTACCCCCAAACGCCTTGAATACGCTAGCGTTTCGTCGGCTCTATCGCCGGCCGCCGGCGGGCACCAGGCTCCGCTCCACGCCGGATAGCGGCTTATAAAACAAAAAAAGCGCCGGCAGGCGCTTGATTTACCATGTTTTTGGCGGAGGGACAGGGATTCGAACCCTGGGTAGGCTACAAACCTACGCCGGTTTTCAAGACCGGTGCAATCAACCGCTCTGCCATCCCTCCGACGTGGGCGCATCCTACCAGCCCGCCGTTGAAAGTCAATGCTTTTCGTCGCGACCCGGCGCTTATTCGGACGGCGGCATGGCCTTTCGCTTTACTCACCACCAAAGATAAAAAAAGCGCCCGCAGGCGCTTTTTTTGCCAAGTTTCTTGGCGGAGGGACAGGGATTCGAACCCTGGGTAGGCTACAAACCTACGCCGGTTTTCGAGACCGGTGCAATCAACCACTCTGCCATCCCTCCGGCACGGGAGCGAATTTTACCGGTTTTCCGCTGGAAATCAATACGATTAGTAAAGCCTGAGGCCCACCCGGGTGATAAGGTTGCCGTTCATTTCGCTGACAACCCATTGAATGCCGTGCCAGTCCACGTCGTCGCCTACCACCGGATGCCCGCCGACCCGCAGCGCCATAAATTCGGCCAGCGTCATGTCGGGGGTGCCCGACCCCAGAGTAAGGCCGTACGCTTCGGCAATGTCCTTCATCCGCGCGCTGGCATCCAGGGTGAAGGCCCCGAAGAAGGCTCGCTCCCGCTTGAAGCGCGCGTCGCCGTTGAACAGGCGATTCAGCGCCACGATGTCTTCTTCCCGCCCGATCACGCAGAGGACGTCGCCGATCTTCAAGCGCGTATTTCCCTTCGGATGGAGCATGGCATGCTGGCGAAACAGCGCGGAAATCAACGCCCCGGAAGGAAACCGCAGCAGGCGGATGGGGACGTCGTCGAGATCGAGATTCTCCACTTCATAGACAAACATCTCGAAGTCGTTTTCCGGCAAAATGCCCAAGGGCCCCCGGCGGTTGGGGGTAGCGCCGTCGGGCACTTCGAGCTTGAGCCAGCGTGCCACCCAGGCAAGCGACCCCCCCTGAACCAGCAGCGACATGAGCACCACGGCAAAGGCCACGTTGAAATACAGGAAAGCATTGTCCACCCCGCCAATCAGCGGGAAAATCGCCAGGACAATGGGCACCGCCCCGCGCAGCCCGACCCAGGCAATAAACAGCACCTCCCGGGTACGAAACTTGAAAAACGGCCTGATGATGGCAAACACGGCAATCGGACGGGCCACAAAGATCAGCGCCAGCGCCACCAGGGAGGCAGGCAGGGCCACGTCCCACAGCTGACTTGGCGTCACCAGCAGCCCCAGCACCAAGAACAGGCCGATCTGGCTTAGCCAGGCCAAGCCGTCGTGTACCGGGAGGATGGCGCTGAGGTGGCGTCCGGGCTGGTTGCCGATCATCAGCCCGGCGAGATAGATGGCAAGAAAGCCGCTGCCGCCAAGCACGCTGGTCAGCCCGAAAACGCTGAATCCCAGCGCTAGCGCCAGCATGGAATAAAGCCCCGGGGCCAGATCCATGAAGCGCAGCAGCTTGGCGCTGAGCCAGCCGCCGCCGATGCCCACGGCAAGCCCGATACCGAACTGGGTCGCAAAAAACAGCGCCGTTTCGCCGATCCCGCCGATATCGCCGCGCAGCACCTCAATGAGCATCAGCGTCAGAAAGATCGCCATCGGATCGTTGGTGCCGGACTCAATCTCAAGCGTCGCGCCCACCCGCTCGTTGAGATTGACGCCGTGTCCTCTGAGCATGGAAAACACCGCGGCCGCATCGGTCGAGCCCACGATAGCGCCCACCAGCAGCCCCTGGATCAGCGTCAGATCGAAAATCAGCATGGCGATCGCGCCGACAATGGCGCTGGTCACCAGTACGCCGAACGTTGCCAGCAGCAGCGCCGGCCTGAAGGCGACCCGGAAGGTTTTCAGCCGCGTGCGCAGGCCGCCGTCGAGCAGAATCATGGCCAGCGCCAAATGCCCGATAATGAAGGCCATGGAATAGTTGTCGAACTCGACACCGAGGATGCCTTCCTCGCCGGCCAGCATGCCAAGGCCCAGGAAGATCAGCAAAAGCGGCAGGCCGAAAAGCGATGACAGGCGGCTGGCCAGAATGCTCAGGGTCATCAAGCCGCCGCCCAGTAAAAAGAAGGTATATATTGCGTCCATGTCTCCCCGTCTCGACCGCGTGATCCGGGCCATTATGCCATGCCGTGCACGGCTTTACCGTGACATTCCAGGCCCGAGCGCATCCGCTATGCTAGCCAGGCCGTTTATCATGCGGATACACTCCGCTTCATGACATCGACAACCTCCTCCCGGTTACGCTGCCTCCCCGGCCCAGGCTCCTGCCTGCTGGCGCTTTTGTGGCTGGTCAGCGTCGGCATCTGGGCGCAGGATGGCTCCGCGGATGACGACGCCCTGACGCTGAACAGCGACGTGAAGCTGCCCGACAACCTCTGGCCGCCGGATAAAATCGTGATCCCCGCCCCGGCTATCGCCGTGGCGGCGCCTGAGCCGCTACCGCCGCCGCCGGTAGAGTCGCTGACCATCATGCTCGACTGGTTTTTAAGCCCTCAGCACGCGCCGCTGCTGGTAGCCAAGGCGCGGGAGCTTTACCTGGAGCAGGGGCTCGAGGTGACGCTCAAGCCGCCGGCAGACCCGTCCCTACCCGCCAAGCTGCTGGCCGCCGGCGAAGTCGACGCCGCCCTGGCGCGCCAGCCGCTCTTGCATCTTCGCGATCACGACGATGACCGCCTGGTCCGTATCGCCACGCTGATGGCCACACCGCTCAATGCGGTCATCGTCACCGGCGATGCCCGGCCGGAGGAGCTCGACGCGCTGGCCACGCTGTCTTACGGCTATGCCACCCGGGAAGGCGCCGAGCTTATCGTACCGCTGCTGGTTCCCGGCAGCGTGCGGCAGACCGATGGCTATAGCGCCCCGCTCAACGTGCACTACGGCAGCGAGCGCCATCTCCAGGAAGGCAACATCCAGATCATGGCCGACGGTTTCAATCACTCGCTGCCTGCCCAGCTGGCAACCGACGGCATCAATGCCAGCGTCATTCCCTATACCGAGCTGGGACTGCCGGCACACGACGGACTGGTGCTGATGATCAACGGCAATGCGCTGAGAGCGCGCAAGGACACCTGGCAGCGCCTGACCGTTGCCCTGGAAAACGCCGCCCGCTGGATTGCCGACGACCCCGCACGCGCCTGGGAAACGCTGACCGAGGCCTACCCGGTGCTGGACAACAGCGTCAACCAGGCCGCCTGGCCTGCGATTGTGCGCCGCATGGCGCTGCGCCCGGCAGCGGTGGATACGCGACGCTATCAGCGCATGGAAGCGTTTTTGCAGGAGCGCGGCATCACCGACACGCGCCTGCCCGCCCGCGCGCTAGCCGTGGACCCTCATGGACTCTAGGCTTTCCCGTGCCGGCTGATACCGCTGATCCGACACCGCTGGTTTTCCTCCAGGTGAACGCCTCCGGCACCCGGCCCACCCGCGACCGGATTATCGAACTCGCCGCCCTGCGGGTGGAAAACGGCGCTATTGTCGAGCGCCGACTACAGCGGTTCAACCCCGGCCAGCGCGTCCCGGCTGCCGTCACTGCCCTGGATGACGCCACGCTAACCGACGCCGCCTCCTTCGAGCAGGCGGCAACAGAGCTGCATAGCTGGCTGGGAAATGCCATCCTGATCGCCCACAATGCCCGGGTGCACCATGCCTTCCTGCGTAACGCCTTCAAACGGGCCGGCATCCGCTATGAAGCTCGCCTGATCTGCACCCGTCGCCTGGCCCAGCGGCTGGCGCCGGAGCTTGCCGAGCAGCACCTGCACGCGCTGCTGGCGCACTACCGCATAGCAGCAGCGCCAGGCCCAGAGGGCAACGTCGATGCCCTCTGGGCGCTGTGGCAGCATTGGCAGCGCCTTCACGGCGAAGAGTGGCCGGCGCGACTCGAAACCGAACGGCGCCAGCAGAGTCTGCCGGCGCAGCTTGATGCCGACTCGCTGAAACAGCTGCCCGCAGCCCCCGGCGTCTATCTGTTCTACGGGCACAACCGGCTGCCGCTGTACGTGGGCAAAAGCGTCAACCTCCGCCGGCGGGTATGGGGACATTTTCAGAGCGATCATCGCCACGACCGGGAAATGCGCCTGGCACGCCAGGTACAGCACGTGGAATGGGAAGAAACCGCCGGCGACCTGAGCGCTCAGCTTCGCGAAGCCGAACTGGTCAAGACCCTGCTGCCGATCCTCAATCGCCAGCTACGCAGGCAGCGCCGGCTGACCGCATGGCAATGGCCGGACGGTGCCGCCTGCCCCGAAGCGGTAGACCCGGCCCGCCCGGCGACACAGCCGAATGCATCAGCTGGCGCTCCGCTTTACGGCCTGTTCCGCTCCCAGCGTGAGGCGCGCACGACCCTGCAGCAGGTTGCCGCACAGCATCAGCTGTGCCCGCAAGTGCTGGGCCTTGAGCGCGGACGCGGCCGCTGCTTTGCCAGCCAGCTGGGCAAGTGCCGCGGCGCCTGCTGCGGCCGGGAATCGCTGGATGCGCACGCACGCCGCGCCCGAAAGGCGCTTGAGCCGCTGCGGCTTGACGCCTGGCCCTGGCGCGGACGCATTGCGGTCAAGGAGCAGCATCCGGCAAGCCGCCTGGCTACCTGGCATGTGATATGGCACTGGTGCTACCTGGGCCATGCGGCAAGCTGCCAGGCCGCCGCGCGCCTGCAAAGCGAATCGCCGACCTTTGATATGGACAGCTACCGGATACTCAGCCGGTTTTTGCACGATCCCGCCCGTTACGGCCTGGAAATCACGACGCTGGACTGAGGTCAGCGGCCATGCGGATGGGCCGCCAGAAAGGTGTTCACTGCCTGTTGAAAAGCCTGGGGCTGCTCGGCGTGCAGCCAGTGGCCGGCTCCCTTGAGCGTGACAACACGCGCTTTGGGCAGCACTTCGCGAAGCCTGGGCAGCATGGCATCCTGCACGTAGTCCGACTCTGCCCCGCGCAGCACCATGGCCGGGCCGTCAAAGGCGCTTTCCCCAGTCGGCGGCGCAATAATGTCGGGGTAGCCGGCGATAATACGGTCCAGGCCTATCCGCAGCGTCATCTCGCCTTCAGCGCGCTGAAGATTGGTGGCCAGAAACAGCCGAATGGGGCGCGAGTCGATATGCCGCGCCAGCAGCGCATCCGCCTCCCGGCGATCCGCCGGACGCCCCTGCTCAAGCTCGCGCATGGCGGCAAAAATGTCGTCGTGGCCGTGCCGGTAGGCGACCGGGGCGATATCCGCCACTATCAGCGAGGCGACGCGCTGCGGCTTCCGGCATGCCAGACTCATCGCCACCTTGCCGCCCATGGAATGGCCCAGCACGTGCGCCCGCTCGAGGCTCAGCCGGTCCAGCAGCGCCAGCACGTCGTCGCTCATGGCCGTATAGTCCATGCCGTCGGCATGGGGCGAGCGGCCGTGGTTGCGCAAGTCCACCGCAATCACCCGCCGCCCGCGCCGCCAGTCGCGGAGGTGCGAGCGCCAGTTATCGGCGCTGCCCAGCAGGCCGTGAATGACAACCAGCGGCAGCTCGCTGCCGTCATCTTCCCCGCTGTCAATGCAGTACAGTTCCACCGGGGTGGGCTCGGCCGCAGACGGCATAGTGGCTCCTTGTCATGATCAGGCGTGTCTTGTACGAAATCGGGGTCAAGCGGTGCTGGGCGCGGCGTCGGCGGTCTCTGTCCAGGCCATCATTTTGCGCGTCAGCCAGGCCAGCAGCACGCCGTAAAGCGGCAGGAAAAGCACCATGCTGATTCCCAGCTTGATGGCATAGTCCACCAGCGCGATTTCCAGCCAGTTGGCCGCCATAAAGGCGTCCGGGCTTTGGTAAAAGGCAGTGAAGAAAAACGTCAGGGTATCGGCAAGGTTGCCCACCACCGTGGAAAACACCGGAGCCACCCACCACACCATCCGGCGCAGACGATTAAACACATGGACGTCGAGGGTTTGCCCCACCACGTAAGCCATGAAGCTTGCCAGCGCGATACGCGCCACGAAGGTATCCCACTCCCCCAGGGCCGCGAGACCGGCATACTCCCCCCGGGGAAAGACCACCGAGACCACGTAGGAGACCACCAGCGCCGGCAGCATCACTCGCCGCACAATGGTTCTGGCAGGCTCCTTGCCAAACAGCCGCACGGTGAGGTCCGTGGCGAGAAAAATGAACGGAAAGCTGAACGCGCCCCAGGTCGTATTCAGGCCAAACAGCGTAAACGGCAGCTGTACCAGATAGTTGCTCGCGGCAATAATAGCGATGTGGAACGTCACCAGAAGAAAGAGGCAACGGCGGTGCTGAAGATCGGGCAGGACAAACATCGGCTGGCAGGCATCCTTTTTATCGAGTGAAAAAGGGAGGGGTGAGGGAACCCTCCTGCCCGTACGGGCGGCGGCCATTATACCCGACGGCAAAAGGAAAAAAAGCCGGCGCCGGCGGGCGTTGAAGAAGCCCTGCCGTACCGTTGAATCACCATTGGGCAAATTAAGCTAATGTACGGAAACGTAAATCAAGCCCTTTCACGGACGCCAGGAGCCACATGTCAGGAGTCGATCATGCCTAGCTTTCCCCGCGCTGCCATGCACCTGCTCGATGATAACGGCGACGCCATCGAGACGGGCGCCCGAATACTCAAGGCCATGGCCAACGCCAAGCGCCTGCACATCCTGTGCCTGCTGGCTGAAGGCGAGCTTTCGGTTACTCGGCTCAACCAGCAGCTGGCGCTGAGCCAGTCCGCGCTATCCCAGCACCTGGCGATTCTCCGCCAGCAATCGCTGGTGACCACGCGGCGGGAGTCCCAGACGATCCATTACTCCCTGGCAAGCGATACCGTCAAGGCGGTTATTCAGGCGCTGGCCGATACCGCCGACTAGTCTTCCCCTTTCAATGCCGATGCCAGCGCATGGCGCTCAGGGCCCCCAGCCCCCTGACCACGGCGCTTTCGGCCCCTCGGGCCAGGGCAATGCCCAGCCGATCGCTCAGCTGCCGGGGCCTTTCCAGCCAGACGCTGATCACCCGGGCGCCGGCCATGCGCTCGACCAGGTAAGCCTCGCTGGTCTGCACGCTATCTACCAGTTCGCGCTTTTGCGCCTCGCTGCCGTACCAGATCTCACCGGTCGCGAGCGCTTCGATGTCGACCGCGGGGCGATGGCGAGCCACATAGTCCTTGAACAGGCGGTGGGTGTTCTCCAGGTCCTCGATAAACTTGGCGCGCCCTTCCTCGGTGTTTTCGCCCAGCATCGTCAGGGTGCGCTTGTGTTTCCCCGCGGTGAGCAGCTCGACGTCGATATCGTGGCGCTTGAGCAGACGGTGCACGTTGGGCACCTGGGCCACCACGCCGATAGAGCCGATCACGGCGAAGGGCGCCGCCTTGACATGGCCGGCGCTGCACGCCATCAGATAGCCACCGCTCGCCGCCACCTTGTCGATGCACACGGTTGTCGCAAGCCCTGCCGCTGCCAGTCGCTCAAGCTCTGCCGCCGCCAGGCCGTAGGCGTGCACCAGCCCGCCGCCGGACTCCAGCCTGACGACAACCTCATCCACCTTGTTCGCGACGCGGATCACCGCCGACACTTCCTCGGCAAAGTGCCCGGTGGCCGACGCCTGGAGATCGCCGTGAAAGTCCAGCACCCAGACGCGTGGGCCAACGCCCTCCCCGGTCTTGCCCCCGGACGCTGCCGGCGCGGCCGAATCATCCGCGGCCGCCGCCTTTTTGCGGCGCCGAGAGCGCAGCGCCCGCCGCAGCCGGCCGCGCCCTTTTTCAGCGGCGCGGCCGGCCTGGTCAAGATGACGCTGACGCCTGTCGCGCTGGTCGTTGAGCACCTCGGTATGCAGGGTCAGCCCGTCGTCGCCGTCGCTTTTTTTCCGCCTGAACAGCAGCGCTGCCAGCGTGCCCAGGCCGATGACGATAGCCGCCTGGATAAAAAAGGTGACGATATTGATGATCCACTCGCCCACTGGGACTCTCCTCGTTGTGACGCCTTGGGTGGCTGATTGACCGGGTAGCGCGCACTTTAGCGCAGGCGGGGCCAGGGGTGTTAGGCTTGGCGCGAACACTCGCCACCAGGAATATCGCGATGCCCACCCCCACGCCGCTCGAGAAACTGCACGCCCGCTTTGACCCCGAGGCTGCCCGGGACATGCACGAGATCTTTCAGTTTCACTTTACGGATCTGGGCGACTATCACCTCTGCGTGGACGACGGAGCGCTGGCCGTGGAAGACGGCGAACACGACGACCCCTCGGTGAGCCTGAGCCTGTCAAGCGATACCCTGAGACGCCTGATGCGCGGCGAGATCAGCGGCATGAATGCGCTCATGAGCGGCCAGCTCAAGGCCACGGGCAACGTCATGCTGGCTACCCGGCTGAGCGCGCTGTTTCCCGGCGACTGAAACGTTATGCCCTACTCGCGCCATCGGGCCAGGTGCGCCTCGATCAGCTCCCGGGCAATGGAGTAAGGCGCCGGCAGGCCCGGCAACCGGCGCGGGGTAAACCAGGCCGCATCGCTGATTTCGTTTTCGTCGATGCGGATGCGCCGAGTGGTAGCCTCGGCAAAAAAACCCATCATCAGCGAGTGCGGAAACGGCCACGCCTGGCTGCGGTAGTAGCGCAGCTGATCGATGTGCACGCCGACCTCTTCGTACACCTCGCGGTGGACCGCCTCTTCGGCGGACTCGCCGGGCTCGATAAAGCCGGCCAGGGTGGAATACTGCCCCGGGCGAAAGCGCGGGCTGCGCCCCAGCAGCATGTTTTCCCCGGAGGTGACCAGGGTAATGATGCACGGCGAAATGCGCGGATAGTTGCGGTGGCCGCAGCGCTCGCAGTGCATGGCAAACTCCGCGGACAGACGGGTGGCTTTCGCCCCGCAGCGGCCGCAAAAGCGGTGATTCTGCAGCCAGGCCCCCACCTGCAGCGCCGTGGACAGCAGGCTGAACCAGCGGTTGGACACCAGCGCCAGCCATTCCCGGCCGCTCGGCCAGCTGTCTCCGGGCCTCGAGGCGAAGGCCAGCGCCACCGGCTCATCGTCCCAGTAGCACAGCGGCTGCATGGTCTCGTCCCAGCGCTGCCAGGGCTGCAGCGGAATTTCCCGGCTGTCTCCGCCGCCGTCTCCCGGCGCCGGCGCCACTCGGTTATTGGCCATCACGATCACTCGGCCGGCACCGGCGCCGGCCGGTATTTCACGTCTGAGCATCGTCGCCCCCGGCTTGCTCCCAGCGCAGCCCGTGGGCGGCGCACTTGGCGCGGTGGGCGTCTTCTTCTTCGGCGCTGGGGGCAATCACGCGCAGCTGCCCGGGTGTCAGCGACAGCCGGCGTATGGCAAGGCCGCCCTCGGCGCTGGCCGCCTGGCGGTCGGGCGCAGACTCGGCCGGCTCGGCATCCAGCGTCAGCGCCGTCTGCCCGCCGGTCATCGCCAGGTAGACGTCGGCGAGTATCTCCGAGTCAAGCAGGGCGCCGTGGAGCACCCGGTGACCGTTATCGATATCGTAGCGCTTGCACAGCGCGTCCAGGGTGTTGCGCTGCCCCGGATGCAGCTTGCGCGCCATGGTCAGCGTATCGAGAATGGCGCAGTGCTCGGCCACCGGCCCCAGCGGCGCCTGGCGATGCGTGTTGATCCGGGCAAGCTCGTGGTCGATAAAGCCGACGTCGAAGGGGGCGTTATGGATGACAAGCTCGGCGCCCTCGATGAACGCCCAGAAAGCGTCGGCCACCTCGGCAAAGACCGGCTCGTTGGCGACTTTCTCGTTGTCGATGCCGTGTATCGCGACGACCTCGGCATCGATATGGCACTCGGGATTGATGTACTGGTGATAGGTGCGACCGGTCAAACGCCGGTTGACCATTTCCACCGCGCCGATTTCTACCAGCTTATGTCCCTGCTTGGGGTCGATGCCGGTGGTTTCGGTGTCCAGGACGACCTGGCGCATATGACTACTCCTGCATGTTATCGCCTGTCGATCAGGTGTTCTCGTCGATGGCCTGGTTGGCCAGGGCATCGGCACGCTCGTTGCCGGGATGGCCGCTGTGGCCTTTTACCCAGTGCCATTCTACGCGGTGACGCCGGGTTTCGGCGTGCAGCGTCTGCCACAGCTCGGCGTTTTTCACCGGCTTTTTGGCCGCGGTTTGCCAGCCGCGCTTGAGCCAGCTGTGAATCCACTGGGTAATGCCCTGACGAACGTACTGGGAGTCGGTCCACAGCGACACCTCGCAGGGCGTATTGAGCGTGCGCAGCGCGCTGATCGCGGCCATCAACTCCATGCGATTGTTGGTGGTATGGGCCTCAAAGCCGTAGCGCGTGGTCTCATGGTCGCCGCTTTGCAGCACCACGCCCCAGCCGCCCACGCCGGGATTGCCCCGGCAGGCGCCGTCCGTATACGCCGTCACGCGCGGCAGCCGCGCGTTTGCCTGTTCGTTCAACGCTTGTGTTCCTCGTGCTGTGAGGGGGTTTTGGCGCCGGCGTCCGCAGCCCGGACTTCGCCGGGCCGGCGGGCTCGCAAAGAGCGCTGCCCTGGCGCCGTCTGGCCCCGGGTGATGCCCAATGGCCCTGCCGCTGCGGGGGGCTGCAAGCCAAAGCGAAGGCGCTGAACGGGCGCCTGGCGGCGGCGCCGGCGGGCGCGGATCATATAGCTGGTGCCCAGCGGCACGTTATGCCGCCGCCCCAGCGTTTCCCGACGCTCGTGACACACGCCGCCTCTTCCCGGGCCAAAACCGCAATAGTCTACGCCTTCGATTTCAAAATCGACAAATGCCAGCCAGTCGCGCAGCCTTCCCGGCGTATACCAGCGGCCGTTGCCCGGGTAGTGTCGGCGCTTTTTGCCCAGCCGGTAGGCAAGCGCTGCCAGGCCCAGCGGCTGAAAGCCGAAAATCACCATCAGGCCGCTGTCCCGGGTTACCCGAGCCGCCTCCGCCAGGGCCTGATGGGCGTCGGGGCAGTGTTCGAGAAAATGATGCAGCAGGGTAAGATCCAGACACTCGTCGGGCAGCGCCAGCGCCCGGGGCGGACAGACCAGCGTGGCCTCGCTTTTGGCTTCGGCAAGAGCCGGCGCCCACTGCACCGCATGGGTCGGGCCCGCAGCGGACAGGTGCGCCAGCAGCGAAGCGCCCATGGACAGCTCCAGAGCGTGCCGGTCGCGGCGCGCTTCGAGCACCGGCCCCAGGCAAGCGGCTTGCGCCGTGATCAGCGCCCGGCCCCGCCCGGACGCCCAGTAGCACCGGCTCAGGGCCAGCCGCTCGCCCCACTCGGCCTGCGCCTGCGAAGTTGACATAAATAGCGCTCCCCTCCAAAGTATCGGCGTTTATCATACCCCGTGACAGGAAGGATCTCGCCCCATGCTGAGCGTGACACCGATACCCGCCTTTAGCGACAATTATATTTGGCTGTTGCGACAAGATGCGAGCCAGAAGGTTTGCGTGGTGGATCCCGGTGACGCCGCTCCGGTAATGGAAGTGCTGGAGCGCGAAGCGCTGGAGCTGGAGACGGTGTTGATCACCCATCATCATCATGACCATACCGGCGGGCTTGAGGAGCTGATCAAGCGCTACTCGCCCAAAGTGATCGGGCCGGACAATCCCGCCATTGCCGGCATTACCCAGACAGTTGGCGAAGGCGACGAAGTTCGCGTCATGGGGCGTCTTTTCGAGGTCATGGCCACCCCCGGGCACACCCTGGATCATATCAGCTTTTTCACCCCGGGCATCCCGTCGCTGCTGTTCTGCGGCGACACGCTCTTCTGCGCCGGCTGCGGGCGACTGTTCGAAGGCACCCCGGAGCAGCTTTACCACTCGCTTCGGCGGTTTGCCGAGCTTCCCGAAGAAACCCTGGTGTTTGCCGCCCACGAGTATACCCAGGCCAACCTGACCTTTGCCCGCGAGGCCGACCCCGACAACGACGAGGTTGCCTCTGCGCTGGAGGACTGCCGCCGGGCGCGCGAAGCCGAACGGCCGACGCTTCCCAGCACGATCGGCCGCGAATTGAACATCAACCCCTATCTGCGTGTCCATACCGCCAGCGTGCGCAAGGCCGCGGCTGCCCAGGGCGCCGACGACAGCGACCTTGCCACCTTCACCACGCTTCGCGAATGGAAAAACCGCTTCTAACGTCTGCCGGATTGCCGGCACGCGGCAAAGCGGCTGTTTAACGGACTTTTTTACACGCTTATGACCTACCACACCTTGCGCCAACGTTTTGTGCTGAGCGCCGGCAGCACCCTTGTCGTCAGTTTACTGATGGCTGCCACCGTCGATAACGCCTCGGCCATGCCCCGTGCCCCCGAGGGCAACGCCACCCCGCCGCAGCTGCCAGCAGAGTCTTCTTCCGCCGCTGCCCCGGCGGTCTCTGATCCGGCTCCGCTCGGTCTTTTCTGGGAAGCGCTGGATGCCCGGCCGCAAGATGCCTGGACGCGCCTGCGCCAGAATCTTGCCTGGGACATTGACCGGCTGCCGCCCGGGGCCCGGGCGCGAGTGGACAAGTGGATTGCCCGCTACCGCCAGAGCCCGGAAAACATTGCCAGCATTACCCGCGAAGCCAAGCCCTGGCTTGCCTGGATCACCCAGCAGGTGGAAGAGCGCGGCCTGCCGGGCGAAATCGCCCTGCTGCCCTTTGTCGAGAGCTCGTTCGACCCCGCCGCGCGCAGCTACCGGGGCGCCGCCGGTCTCTGGCAGTTCATGCCCCGCACCGGTGACGCCCTGGGGCTTTTGCGCAACGGTCGCTACGACGGCCGGCTGGACGTGGCCGCCTCGACCCGAGCCGCGCTGGGCTATATCGAATCCCAGGCCCAGCGCTGGTACGGCGGCGATATTGCCCTTTCCCTGGCGGCCTACAACGCCGGGGCGGGCACGGTCAACAAGGCGCGCCGCCGGGCGCAGCGTCAGGGCCGGGGTGGCGACTACTGGTCGCTCGACCTTCCCGGCGAGACCATGCAGTACCTGCCCAAACTCTACGCCATCGCCGAAATTATCGGGCACCCCGACCGCTACGGCGTCAACCTGCCGGACATCAACGCAGCGCCGGCCTTTGCCACGGTAGAGCTGAATCGCTCCATGTCGCTTGCCAACCTCTCTCGCCGCCTGGACGTCAGCGCTTCCCGGCTGGCAAGGCTCAATCCCGGCGTTCTGCGGGGCACCGTCGACCCTGCCCACGGTGCCACGCTGCTGGTGCCGAGCGATGCCGATCGCCAGACCCTGGCCGCCTTCAGCAACGCCGGCACCTCCTCCGAGCAGGCGACTCACCGAGTGGAAAGCGGCGATAGCCTGACCACTATTGCCATGCGCTACGATGTCAGCCCTAATGAGCTTGTCCGCTGGAATGCCATCGAGCGCTCCGGCACGCTGCGCCCGGGCCAGCTACTGACGCTTTCGGACGGCTAGGCGCAAGTTATCGACGGCGTGGCGCCCTGCAACAAGCCGGCCGGCGTCACGTCTTTCGGGGAGGCAGGCCGCCATGCGCCACAAAACGCCATTACGTCGCCGCCGGCTTGCCTTTATGAGCCTTTGTCTGACGCTGAGCCTGTGGACGACAGCGGCACAGCCGGCGCCTGACGAGGCGTCGCCCAGCGCCGGCACGGTTTCCGCCCTCTCCCTTTACGGCACGCCCGAGCTGGACGAAGGCTTCGCGCACTTTCCCCACGTCAACCCCGACGCTCCCAAAGGCGGCACCATGGTGCGCACCGCCGTGGGCGGAAGCTTCGATTCCACCAACCCTTTTATCGTGCGCGGCACGCCGGCAAGCGACGTCAGCCTGATCTACGATACCCTGATGGAAGCAAACCCCAACGAGCCGTTCAGCCTTTACGGCCTGGTGGCCAAGGGCGTGCGCATTGCCCCTGACCGCTCCTGGATCGAATTTGACCTGCGCCGGTCGGCGCGCTTTCAGGACGGCGAGCCGCTCACCGCCGAGGACGTGGTATTCAGCCTGGATATCCTGCGCGAAGAGGGCAATCCGTTTTATCGCAGCTACTACGCCGGGGTGGAAAAGGCCGTGGCGCTTTCGCCTCACCGGGTACGCTTCACCCTGAGCGACACCGAATCCCGGGAGCTTCCGTTGATCGTCGCCCAGCTGCCGATCCTGCCCCGGCACTACTGGGCCGAACGCGACTTCACCAGGCCCACTCTCGCCGCCCATCCGGGCTCCGGCCCCTACCGCATCGCCGAGGTCGACCCGGGCCGGCGCATTGTCTACGCCCGGGATCCGGACTACTGGGGCAAGGGTTTGCCGGTGAATGTCGGCCAGCACAACATCGGCCGGCTGGTGTTTGACTACTACCGCGACCGGGACATTGCCTGGGAGGCGTTCAAGGCCGGGCTTACCGACTACCGCACCGACGCCCGGGCGGCCACCTGGGCCATCGGCTACGACTTTCCCGCCGTCGAGGAAGGGCTGATCAAGCGCCTGACCGTGCCCGACGTCAACCCCTCACGGATGCAGGCGTTCGTGTTCAACCTGCGCCGGGACAAGTTTGAAGACCCTCGGGTGCGCGAGGCCCTGAGCCTGACTTTTGACTTCCCCTGGCTCAACGCCAACATCTTTTACGATACCTACCGGCGTACCGAGAGTTTTTTCCAGAATTCGCCCATGCAGGCCGAAGGCCTGCCCTCGGACGCCGAGCTTGCCCTGCTTGCACCCTTTCGCGACGAGCTGATCGCCTCCCACGGCTCAAACGCCGTTTTTACCCGGCCGCTGCCCATCGAGCAGCCCGAGGCGCTGCGCGCCCGGCTGAAAAAGGCGCTGGAGCTGCTGTATGACGCCGGCTATACGGTGGAAGACGGCACCCTGGTGGGCCCAGACGGCGCGCCGCTGCGCCTGGAAGTCTTGCTCTACGACTCCGGCCTTGAGCGGGTGGTGCAGCCGATGCTGCGCAACATGGCACGGCTCGGCGTGCAGACCTCGATTCGCATCGTGGATATCAGCCAGTATCTGAACCGGGTGCGAAGCTTTGACTTTGACATGGTGATCAGCCAGTTTCCCCAGTCCAACAACCCCGGCAACGAGCAGCGGGATTTCTGGACCAGCGCCGCCGCCAGCCGGCCCCAGAGCCGCAACGTCATGGGACTTGAACACCCCGCCGTGGATGCGCTGGTGGAAGAACTGATTACCGCCGACAGCCGCAAGGAGCTCAACACCGTCACCCACGCGCTGGACCGGGTGCTGCGCTGGGGGTTTTACGTGATTCCGCACTACCATTCGGGTGAGACCCGCATCGCCGTGTGGGACAAGTTCGGCTACCCCCGACCGTTTCCCGAGTACGGCATGGACCTGGACGCCTGGTGGGTCGACCCCGAGCGCGCCACCAGGCTGGAACAGCGGCGCTGATCGATCATCGTGAAAATCGGCACGGCGCTTCGATAACTGAGGTGGGAAATGGGATGGACCCGTCCTTCTGTGCCAAGCTGGATATAACATCTAGCCAGCAGTGCACAGAACACTGACGGCATCGGTGAAGGAGGATCCATCCATGAAACAGATTAGCATTATAGGCATTGACCTGGCGAAACACGTTTTTCAACTGCATGCCGTGGATGCGCACGGTCACAAAGTATTCAGCAAGCAAGTCCGGCGAGAGAAGTTACGCTTGACGCTGGCCCAAATTCCGCCTTGCCACGTCGCCATGGAAGCGTGCGGCTCCGCTCATTACTGGGCGAGAGACATTGGCACGCTGGGCCATGAGGCCGAGCTACTGCCACCGCAGGCGGTCAAGCCCTTCGTGCTGGGCCACAAGAACGATGCGCGCGATGCCGCGGCTATCGCCGAGGCCGCGGCGCGCCCGGCCACGCCTCGAGTGACGATCAAGACGGAAGCACAACAGTCCCTGCAAGCAGTGCACCGAGTACGCAGTCGGTTAGTGCGCGAACGCACCGCCGTCGGCAACGAGCTGCGCGGCCTGCTGGGCGAGTTTGGTCTAATCGTGTCGCAGGGGCACGCGGTGATACGCCAGGGCGTTATTCGTGAGCGGCTGGACGAGCAACGGGCACGGCTGGGGGAAGAACTCTACACCCTGCTGAACGACCTGCTCGATCAATGGCTCGAGAACGATGCCCGGATCGCGCGCTATGACAAGCGTCTGCAGCGTCTGGCCAGGGCATCAGATGACATGCAGCGGCTGATGAGTCTGCCCGGCATCGGCCCGATCAATGCGACGCTGTTGTTCAGCCATCTGGGCGATCCGGCGCGATTCCCCAACGGACGTCAGTTCAGCGCCTCGTTGGGGCTAGTGCCACGCCAGCATTCCAGCGGGGGTCGCAACCAGTTGATGGGGATCACCAAACGCGGCAATGGCAAGGTTCGAAAGCAGTTGGTGCACGGTGCCCGCGCGGCATTACGCCAGTTCCAACGTCAGGAACATCCCGACCGGCTGTCCCGTTGGGCCTGCTCGTTAGCGGCGCGTCTTGGGCAACGCAAGGCCATTGTGGCCCTGGCGAACAAGATGGCGCGGATTTGCTGGTCGCTATTGGCCCATGAACGGCGCTATCAGCCACAGGAGGCCGCTTGATGATACCGAACAAACAGGGAATATAGCTTAGCATGCGATAAGTTACCCAACCCCGAGGTTGCGCAGGCGAGATGCTTCGATGGCATAACGGGTCAGACCGGCTTTCTGTCACTCTGTAAAGTGCGCAGGCCCATCACGAGGCCGAGTGGGAGATCAGAGCAGAGAGCGCGTATTCCATCAGGGCCAGGCACGGCAAGTGCCATCAATAGGCCGGATATAAGCGTGCAGTCCTCACTCTTATGCGTTGTTGCTTCTGGCTTGCACAACAGGACGGGTCCATATAAGCGCAATTTATTGCGCGAATGCTGTACTGAGGCGATATCTTCGCGGACTAAAGTCCGCTCCCACCCTGTAGAGACCTTAGTGCCGAGAACAGTGCCGAAACAGCGTCGCTTTTGCGCCTGTCCGCGAAAGATCCACACAAGGAGCTGCCCGTGGCCCGCTACACCCTGCGCCGACTGCTGCTGATGATCCCCACCCTGGTGGGGATCTTGCTGCTCAACTTCATTATCGTACAGGCCGCGCCCGGCGGCCCCATCGACCAGATGCTGGCGCGCTTCGAAAACGCCGACGCCATGGCCAGCACCCGGCTGGATACCGGCGGCGGCGACATTACCGTAAGCGACGATTCCCGGGGCGCGCGGGGCATCGACGAGCGCTTCATTCAGCAGCTCGAAGAGCAGTTCGGCTTCGACAAGCCCGCCCACGAGCGCTTTCTGGGCATGCTCGCCGACTACGCCACCTTCGACTTCGGCACCAGCTTCTTCCGCGACCGGCCGGTGATCGACCTGATGATCGAGCGGCTGCCGGTGTCGATTTCGCTGGGGCTTTGGAGCACGCTTCTGGTCTACCTGGTGTCGATCCCGCTGGGGATTCGCAAGGCCCTGCGCCACGGCTCAAGGTTTGACGTCTACTCCTCGGGGTTTGTCATCGTCGGCTACGCCGTGCCCGGCTTTCTGTTCGCCATTCTGCTGATCGTGCTATTTGCCAGCGGCGCGTACTTCGACTGGTTTCCCCTGCGCGGGCTCACCTCGCCGGACTTTGCCGAGCTGTCGGCCTGGGGCAAGGTCAAGGACTACGCCTGGCACATGACGCTGCCGGTGCTCGCCGCCTCCATCGGCAGCTTTGCCACCCTCACCATGCTGACCAAGAACAGCTTTCTCGACGAAATCCACAAGCAGTACGTGCTCACCGCCCGGGCCAAGGGGGCCGACGAGCGGCGGGTTCTCTACGGCCACGTGTTCCGCAACGCCATGCTGATCATCATCGCCGGGCTGCCCGCCGCGCTGGTGGGCATCTTCTTTACCGGAGCGCTTTTGATCGAGGTGATCTTCTCGCTGGACGGCCTGGGGCTTCTGGGCTTCGAGGCCGTCATGCAGCGGGACTACCCGGTGATTTTTGGCACGCTGTTTCTCTATACCCTGGTGGGGCTGGTACTCAAGCTGGTGTCCGATTTGACCTATGTGTGGGTGGACCCGCGCATCGACTTTGCCACCCGGGAGGCCTGAGCCATGCGCCTGTCACCACGTCTATCCCCCATCACCCGCCGGCGGCTGGCGGCGTTCAAGAGCAACCGCCGGGCGCGGGTGTCGCTGTGGCTGTTCGCGGCGCTGTTTGTGCTGAGCCTCGCAGCCGAGCTGATCGCCAACGACAGGCCCATCGTCATGCAGTTTGACGGCCAGTGGTACGCGCCGCTTCTCTACGACTACCCGGAAACCGAGTTCGGCGGTTTTCTGCCCACCCGGGCGGACTACCTCGACCCCTTCATGCAGGAGCAGATCCGCGACCACGGCTGGGCGCTGTGGCCGCCGGTACGCTTTTCCTACCAGACCCTGGACATGCAGATGGCGCGCCCCTCCCCCGCGCCGCCCAGCGCGCGCCACTGGCTGGGCACCGACGACCAGGGCCGGGACGTGCTGGCACGGGTGATCTACGGCTTTCGCCTGTCGGTGGTGTTTGCCCTGGCGCTGACCGCGGGCTCGCTGGTGCTGGGCGTGGTCATCGGCGGCGTGCAGGGCTACTTTGGCGGCAAGGTGGACCTCATCGGCCAGCGCCTGAGCGAGATCTGGGCCGGGCTGCCGGTGCTGTTTCTGCTGATCATTCTGGCAAGCTTCGTTCAGCCGGGCTTTTGGTGGCTTCTGGGCGTGATGCTGCTGTTTTCCTGGCTGGGGCTTGTCGATATCGTCCGCGCCGAGTTTCTCCGGGCGCGCAACCTGGAGTACGTGCGCGCGGCCAAGGCCATGGGTCTGCCCTCGCGGCTGATCATGCGGCGTCACGTCTTGCCCAACGCCATGGTGGCGACGCTTACGTTCATTCCGTTTTTGTTCACCGGGGCCATCAGCACCCTGACCGCGCTGGACTTTCTCGGCTTCGGCCTGCCGCCGGGCTCGCCCTCGCTTGGGGAGCTGGCCGCCCAGGGCAAGAACAACCTGCACGCGCCCTGGCTTGGCATCACCGCCTTTCTGACCCTGGGGATCATGCTTTCGCTTTTGGTATTCATCGGCGAAGGGCTGCGCGATGCCTTCGACCCGCGCCACGCCGGAGGACGCTGACATGACACCGTTGCTATCCGTTGAGGGATTGTCCATCGCCTTTGACGGCGTGCCCGTGGTGGAAGACCTGTCGCTTGGGCTAAACGTCGGGGAAACCCTGGCGCTGGTGGGCGAGTCCGGCTCGGGCAAGTCGGTCACCGCGCTCGGCCTTTTGAACCTGCTGCCGCCCAACGCCCGGGTGCAAGGCGCGCGCGCGCTTGAAGGCACTGACCTTGCCCGGCTGAGCCGGAACCAGTGGAACGCCGTGCGCGGCGGCCGGGTTGGGTTTGTGTTCCAGGAGCCCATGACCTCGCTCAACCCCCTGCACAAGATTGGCAAGCAGATCGTGGAGACCCTGCGCCTGCATCAGGGGCTTTCCGCCAGCGCCGCCCGCGCCCGGGCCCTGGCGCTTTTGCAGCGGGTCAAACTGCCCCGAGCGGGAGAGCTTTTGGACGCCTGGCCGCACCAGCTCTCCGGCGGCCAGCGCCAGCGGGTGATGATTGCCATGGCCATTGCCAATAATCCCCGCCTGCTGATTGCCGACGAGCCTACCACCGCGCTCGACGTCAGCGTTCAGCAGGACATCCTCGCGCTTCTGCGCGAGCTGCGCGACGAATACGGCATGGGGCTTTTGTTCATTACCCACGATTTGAACCTGGTGCGCCGCCACGCCGACCGCGTGTGCGTCATGCGCGCCGGTCGGGTGGAAGAAACCGGCGCGGTAGACGACGTCTTTTACGCCCCGCAAACCGCCTACACCCGGGCGCTGCTGGCCGCCGAGCCCGACGGCCGCCCGGAGCCGGTGGCGAACGCCGCGCCGCTTTTGACCGCCCGGCAGCTTGCCGTGAGCTTCTCCCGCCCGCGGCGCGGGCTATTCCGCCCCGCGCCGCCGGCGTTCGAGGCGCTCAAGCCGCTGGATTTACGCCTGCGGCCGGGGGAGACCCTGGGCATTGTCGGCGAGTCCGGCTCGGGCAAGACCACCCTGGCCTCGGCGATCATGCGGCTGGTGGCAAGCCGGGGCGAAGTGACGCTCGGGGAAGATCGGCTGGACCGGCTCAAGGGGGCTTCGCTGCGCCGCCGGCGCCACCGTCTGCAGATGGTGTTTCAGGACCCCTACGGCGCGCTGTCGCCGCGGATGCCGGTGTTCGACATCATAAGCGAAGGCCTGCGCTTTCACTTTCCCGACCTCGGCGAGCAGGCCGTGCGCGAACGAGTCCACCAAACCCTTGAAGACGTGGGGTTGCCGCAGAGCGTGGCGGCGCGCTACCCCCACGAGTTTTCCGGCGGCCAGCGCCAGCGCATCGCCGTGGCCCGGGCGATCGTTCTCGAGCCGGAGCTTCTGGTGCTGGACGAGCCCACCTCGGCGCTGGACCGCCAAGTGCAAAAACAGCTCATCGAGCTTTTACGCCGGCTGCAGGCCGAGCGCGGGCTGGGGTATCTGTTCATCAGCCACGACCTCGCGGTGGTGCGGGCCATGGCCCACCGGGTGATCGTGCTCAAGGACGGCGACGTGGTGGAGCAGGGCGAGTGCGAGGCGCTCTTTGACGCGCCCCGCCACCCCTATACCCGCCGGCTGATCGAGGCGGCGAAGCCCGAACAGCGTACGCGCGTCTAGCGACCCTCCCAGCGGAATGATACAGTGCGCGCCCTTGTTTTGCCGGCCTCGCTCAACAGCTTCGCTGCCAGGGCCATATTTCTACATTCCGGGACGCCCCATGACCGCTACGTTTATCCCCGGCAAGGATGCCGCGCTCGAAACCTCGCTGGATACGCTCAAAGGCCATATCGAGGGCCTCGGCTTTCATATCGTGGAGGCGCGCTGGCTCAATCCCGCCCCCTATATCTGGTCGGTGCACATCCGCGATCGCGACTGCCCCCAAGTGTTTTCCAACGGCAAGGGCGCTACCCGCAAGGCGGCGCTCGCCAGCGCCTACGGCGAGATGCTCGAACGCCTGGCCACGCGCTATCTGTGGGCGGATTTTTACCTGACCCCGGCGCAGAACCACTTTCCCTTCATTCACCAGGCCGAAGAGCAGTGGTTTGCCCCGGAGACTCCCCTCGCCGAGGTGCTCGACGAGGCGTTTCTGCAGCGCTACGGCGACAGTCTGACGCTTGCCGAGCTTCGGGACATGAACGGCGGCGATGCCGCGCCAAGCGTCTGCACCCTGCCCTACGTGCGCCAGCGCGACGGCAAAACGGTTAACGTGCCGGTGAACCTGATCGGCAACATGTTCGTTTCCAACGGCATGTCCGCCGGCAACACCCGGGACGAAGGCCAGGTCCAGGGGCTATCGGAAATCCTCGAGCGCGGGATCAAGGAGCGCATCATCCGCGATGCAATCACTCTGCCCGAGATCCCCGCCGAGGTGCTGGCGCGCTACCCGCGAATCCAGCAGGGCATGGCGGCGCTGGAAGCCAGCGGCTTTCAGCTGCGCGCGCTGGACGCCTCCCTGGGCGGCAGATACCCGGTGATCAGCGTGGTGCTGCTGCACCCGGACGACGGCGGCCTCTACGCCTGCTTTGGTGCCCATCCGCGCTTTGAAGTGGCGCTGGAGCGCGCGCTCACCGAGCTGGTGCAGGGCCGGGCGCTGGACGAGCTGGGCGGCTTTCCCCCGCCTACGGCGGACATGGACCTGGTCACCGACCCGCACAACCTCGAGCTTCACTTCATCGACGCCAGCGGCTACGTCAGCTGGGCGCTTTTGGGCGAGACGCCGGACGTGGCGTTCAGCGACTGGGACGACTCGCGCGGCAACGCCGAGCAGCGCGAGAGCCTGATCGAGCTTCTGCATGACGAAGGCCACGACGTTTACATCGCCGAACACACCGAGCTTGGCGCCTACGCCAGCCGTATTCTGGTGCCGGGCTTTTCCGACATCTACCTGCCCGACGAGCTGAAGTGGCATAACAACAACCAGGCCGTGCCCCACCGCAGCACCCTCTTTGCCCTGCCCGATGCCGGCGCCGCCGCCTGGCAGGCGCTGCTGGCCTGCCTCGAGGACAACAACGTCAACGATCAGATGAGCGTGCTGGAATGGGCCGGCATCGTCCCCGACCCCGACACCGCCTGGGAGCGGCTGCGAGTGGGCGAGCTCAAGCTGTGGCTGCTGCTGGCGCTGGGCGAGCAGGACGCCGCCTTCGAGCAGCTTTCCATGGTGCGCGCCTCGGGCAACCTGGTGGCCGAGGACGAGCGTCGCTTCGACGCCCTGGCAAGCGTGCTGGAGCTGACCGTGGCCAATGAGCCCGTCGACGACTACGCTCGGGCGCTTGCCTTTTACCACGGCGAGGCCTTTGCCCACGCCAGGGCACTGGCCGACGGCGTCACGACCTTCCCCGGGCTTGGCGCCATGAACCCGGACGCTCCTACCGTGGGCCACAAACGCCTGCTGGAAGGCTACGCCAAGGTGCTCAGGGGCCAGCAGCGCGCCGCTCGCCCCTAGTTCGACACCGAGCCCAGCGGCTCGACCTCGAGAACAAGGCCGTCGACCGCGGTCACCCGCACCGCCTGACCGCGGCTCAGCGGGCGCGCGCTGCGGGCCTTCCAGCGCTCGCCTTTCAGGCGCACGTGCCCGCTGTCCGTGAAATCCGCCTCCACCCGGGCCCGACAGCCCACCAGCTCGTCCTGGCCGGTTCGCGGCGGGCGCCGGCGCAGGGCGAGAAAGCGGATCACAACCCACAGCATCAGCCCCGCTGCCAGCAGGGCGACGCCGCCGATCATCGGCAGCGAGATACTCAGAGACTCTGCGTCCATCAGCATCACCGACCCCATCACAAAGGCGACGATGCCGCCTATTCCCAGAATGCCGAAGCTGGGCATCAGCGCCTCGCCCAGGATCAGCCCCAGTCCCAACAGTATCAGGCCCAGTCCGGCATAGTTGATCGGCAGCACCTGGAAGGCGAACAGCGCCAGCAGCAGACTGACGGCGCCGACGGTGCCCGGCACCAGCGCCCCGGGGTTCATCAGCTCGAAAACCAGCCCGTAGAAGCCGATAATCATCAGCAAATAGGCCACGTTGGGGTTGGTGATCACCGCCAGCAGCTCGGTGCGCCAATCCGGATCAAAACGCTCGAGGGTAAGCTCAGCGGTAGCCAGCGTTCGCGTCCCGTCGGCCATGACCACTTCACGGCCGTCAATCCGGGCAAGCAGATCATCGAGGTCGTCCGCTATCGCGTCGACGACGTTCTTTTCCAGCGCCTGGCGAGCGCCGAGGTTGACCGCTTCGCGCACCGCCGCCTCGGCCCAGTCGGCATTGCGCTCGTGACGTTCGGCGAGCGAACGGATATAGGCCACCGCGTCTTCCAGCACCTTGCGCTCCATGGCGGTATCGCCGCGGCGCTTCCCGGGCTCGGCCTCGTCGGCGCTCTCGGCGCCTGAACCTTCCTTCGATGCCCCCTCATCTGCGTCGTCGTCGGGCGGCTGGTTATCGCCAAGGCCCGGCAGCCCGCCGCCGCCAAGCTGCACGGGCGTGGCCGAACCCAGATGGGTCGCCGGCGCCATGGCCGCCACGTGGCTGGCATAGAGCAGATAGGTGCCGGCGCTGGCGGCTCGAGCCCCGGCCGGGGAAACGTAAAAAGCCACCGGCACCTCGGCGGCCAGCATGGCCGAAATCATCGAGCGCATCGAAGCGTCGAGGCCGCCGGGCGTATCCAGGCGCACCACCACCAGCTCGGCATCGCTTTCGGCGGCGCGTTCCAGACCGCGCTGGAAATAGTCGTCGATGGCCGGCCCGATGGGGCCGTCGACGGTCATGACCAGGGCGCTGCGCCCACCCTGCTGTGCCTGGGCCTGCCAGGCCAGCAGAGCCGTCCCCAGCGCCAGGCACAGCAGGCTTGCGAACACGACTGCACGTCCGGACAGGCCGTGGCGATGCGCTTTTATCATCTCACCCCTACCCTGAGAGACTTGTGGTTCGGTATCAGCCTAGCATAGGCCCCTTAGCAGGGAGGGCCGTCTAAAACAGAGCGATTTCGTCTGCGGCCAGCGCCCGCCATTCGCCGGGGGCGAGAGCCGCATCCAGCTCAAGCGGACCGATGGCCCGGCGATGCAGGGCCACCACGCGGTTGCCAAGAGCGCCGAACACGCGCTTGACCTGATGGTAGCGGCCTTCGCTGATGGCAAGCTCGGCCTCGAAGGGCGCCAGCATCCGCAAGGACGCCGGTAGGGTGGGCGTGTCGTCGCCGTCAAGCCAGAGACCTTCGGCCACCCGGGCGACGGCTCGGCTTGCCGCCTCGCCTTCCAGCGGTTCGGCCAGGGTGGCGCGGTAGACCTTGTCCCGGCGGCGCCTGGGCGCGGTAATGCGGTGCAGCCACTGGCCGTCGTCGGTCATCAGCAAAAGCCCGGTGGTATCCACGTCGAGCCGGCCCACCGGCTGCAGCCTTTCGGCGTCGGGCACGTCCAACAGGTCAATCGCGCGCGGGTAAAGCCCGCGGCGGGCCGTACACTCCACCCCCGGCGGCTTGTGCAGCATGAGGTAGCGCTTGCCCAGCAGCGCCAGCGGCTCCCCCTGCCAGGTAACGACGTCCGCCTGGGGATCGATTTGCCGGGCCCCCTGCTTGACCGGCTCGCCGTTAAGCGCAACGTCTCCGGCCTTGAGCGCGCGCTTGGCCAGGCTGCGGGTCAGCGGCGTGGTTTCGCTTAAAAAGCGGTCGAGGCGCATAGTGGCGGGCTTACTCATGAACGGACACTCGCTTGGCTATAGGGCTCATGGGGAAGAGACGTCGTCAGCCGCGGTACCGGGCAGCAGCTGAAAGCGGTCAGCGTCCTGCCAGGCGGGAAACTTTTCGCGGAAGGCCGCCAGCGCGTCGGTATCCAGGGTGCCGGTTTCAATACAGGCCGTGTCCGCCGGCGGGTCCACCCTCGCCTCTCCCTTGAAGTCCACCAGCATCGAGTCCCCGCTATAGGACAGGCCATTGCCCCCTTCGCCAACGCGGTTGACGCCGATGACGTAGCACAGATTCTCGATTGCCCGGGCCTGGAGCAGAGTACGCCAGGCGTGGCGGCGCGGCGTGGGCCAGTTGGCCACGCACAGCAGCGCATCGTACTCGAACGGCGCCTCGCCTTCGGGCTGCTGACGCAGCCAGACGGGAAAGCGCAGGTCGTAGCAAACGGTCAGCAGCAGGCGCACGCCCTTGTACTCGATCACCGGGCGCTCGCTGCCGGCGGCGTAGCGTTCGTGCTCGCCGGCCATGCGAAACAGATGGCGCTTGTCGTAAAGAATCAGCTCGCCGTCGGGCTGCGCCCAGACCAGGCGGTTATAGTGCTGCCCGCCGTCTTCGACGGCAACGCTGCCGGTAATGACGCAGCCGCGCGCCTCGGCCTGGCGGCGAAGCCAGGCCACGCTTTCGCTTTGCGCCATGGGCTCGGCCATGTCCCGGGAGTTCATGGTAAAGCCGGTGGCAAACATTTCCGGCAGCACGATCAGGTCGGTATTGTCACCGCCCAGCTCGCCCAGCTGGTCTTCCAGCTGGCGGTGGTTGGCCTCCGGGTCTTCCCAGCGCAGATCGCACTGCACAAGGCTCACGGTTAGCTTGCTCATTGTGTTCTCCCTGAAACTCTGCTGAATGTGATAGGTTAGCGCGGTTTCCGCCGTGCGGGCGCTATCCGCCGTTTTTGTCGCGCACGCCGTCGCATACGCTATCCTGCAGCCACCATCTCCCTAGCGAGGCCGCCATGTCCAGCCATTCCGTTCGTGATCCCGAGGCCGTCAAAGGAGTCGGCTTCGGGCTTGCAGCCTATCTCATGTGGGGTTGTTTCCCGCTGTTTTTTGCCCTGTTCAACGACGTGCCGGCGTTTGAGATCGTGCTGCACCGAATCATCTGGTCGTGCCTGTTTCTCGCCGGGCTGATCACCCTGCTGCGGCGCTGGTCGCCGGTCAAGATGGCGCTTCGCCACCCCGGGCGCCTGGGCCGGGTGCTGGCCTGCGCCGTGCTCATCGGCCTGAACTGGGGAATCTACATCTACGCGGTGGAAACCCGCCACGTGCTCCAGGCGAGTCTGGGCTATTTTCTCACGCCGCTGGTCAACGTCGGCCTGGGCGTTATCGTGCTGCGCGAAACCATGGTCAAGGCCCAGCTGGTAGCGCTGGGCCTTGCCACCCTGGGCATCGGCATGCAGTTTTTGCTGCTCAACGAGCTGCCCTGGCTCAGCCTGATGCTGGCGTTTTCCTTCGGCACCTACGGCCTTTTTCGCAAGCAGGTGCCCCTTGACGGCCTCTCGGGCCTGTTTGTGGAAACGCTGCTTTTGCTGCCGGTGGCGCTTTTGGTTTTTGCCTGGCTGGAAGCCCAGGGGCTTTCGCACTTCACCCAGTCGACCCGCTCCATGGCACTGCTGATGGCCGCCGGGGTGGTCACTGCCCTGCCGCTGCTTGCCTTTGCCGGCGCGGCGCGGCGGCTGCGTCTGGCAACGCTTGGGTTTCTGATGTACTTGAACCCCAGTATCCAGTTCTTTATCGCGCTGCTGGTGTTCCAGGAGCCGCTCAGCCCCGTCCAGCTGGGCACCTTCGCGCTGATCTGGACAGGGCTTGCGCTCTACTCCTGGTCCGCCTGGCAGCAGTCGCACCGCGAGTGACGCCTGGGGCGTCAGCTCAGCGGCTGGCGGCAAGCGCCTGGTCGAGATCGGCGATGATATCGTCCCGATGCTCGATGCCGATGGAAAGCCGCACCATTTCCGGGGTGACACCGGCGCTTTCCAGCTCCTGCTCGTCCAGCTGACGGTGGGTCGTCGCGGCCGGAATCGACGAACAGCTCTTGGCATCGCCGATGTTGACCAGGCGCAGAATCAGTCCCAAAGCGTCGTAAAAGCGCTCGGCGGCGGCCTGGCCGCCGCGAATGCCGAAGCTTAGAATCCCCGAGGCCCGGCCGCCCATGTAGCGCTTGGCCAGGGCGTGGTCCGGATGGCTTTCCAGGCCCGCGTACTGCACCCAGCTAACGTCGGGATGCGCTTCCAGGTGGCGCGCGACGGCCAGGGTGTTGTCACAGATACGCTCGATGCGCAGCGACAGCGTTTCCAGCCCCTGAAGCAGGTTCCACGCCGCCTGGGCAGAGAGCGCCGCCCCCATGTTGCGCAGCGGCACCACCCGGGCGCGGGTGATGAAGGCCGCTTCGCCGACGTCCCGGGTATAGCTGATGCCGTGGTAGGAGGCGTCCGGCTCGGTGAGTAGCGGAAAGCGGTTGGCGTGGGTGGCCCAGGGGAACTTGCCGCTGTCCACGATCACCCCGCCCAGGGTGGTGCCGTGGCCGCCGATATATTTGGTCGCCGAGTGGATGACGATATCCGCGCCGTGCTCGATGGGCCGCCAGAGAAACGGCGTGGCCGTGGTGTTGTCGACGATGACCGGCACACCGTGGCGATGCGCCACCTCGGCCAGAGCGGCGATATCGACGACGCCGCCGGAAGGGTTGCCCACGCTTTCGCAGAAGACGGCCTTGGTGCGGCCGTCGATGCACGCCTCGATGGCGTCCATGTCGTCCTTGTCGGCAAAGCTGACGCTGATGCCCTGACGCGGCAGCGTGTGGGCAAAGAGGTTATAGGTACCGCCGTAGAGCTCGCTGATGGAGACGATATTGTCTCCGGCCTCGGCAACGGTCTGGATGGCGCAGGTAATGGCGCTCATCCCCGACGCCATGGCAAGGCCCGCGATGCCGCCTTCCAGAGCGGCCACGCGCTGCTCGAGCACGCCGCAGGTCGGGTTCATGATGCGCGAATAGATATTGCCTTCTTCTTTCAGATCAAACAGGTCCGCGGCGTGGCGAGCGCTGTCAAAGCTGTAGGAGGTGGTTTGATGAATGGGAACGGCAACGGCGTTCTGGCTATCCGACGAATAGCCGTGGTGCAGGGCAATGGTGTCGCGTTTCATGTGAGCTCCTTGCGAGACGAAAACGGGGGGTGTGACAAAGGCCCAATGCTAATCAACCCTCAACCTTCAGGCCAATATCGTTTAGGCTTAGCGCCATGTTATTCAATGCTGCGCTGATTCCATGCTGAAACGCTACCTGCCTGCGCTTGCCTGGCTGCCGCACTACCAGGCGCGGCTTTTTGGCGCCGACCTGCTGGCCGGGGTCATCGTCACCGTCATGGTGATTCCGCAGTCGCTGGCCTATGCCCTGCTGGCCGGGCTGCCGGCGGTGGTCGGGCTATACGCCAGCATTCTTCCCCAGCTGGTTTACGCGTTCTTCGGCACCAGCCGCACTCTGGCGGTAGGGCCCGTGGCCATTGTCGCGCTGATGACCGGGGCGGCGCTGAGCCAGATCGCCGTGCCCGGCAGCGCCGAGTACCTGGAAGCCGCGCTCGCGCTGACGCTGCTCTCCGGCGCCATTCTGGTCGTGATGGGCATGCTGCGCATGGGCTTTTTCAGCAATTTTCTGAGCCACCCGGTGATTTCCGGCTTTCTCACCGCTTCGGGCATCCTCATTGCCACCAGCCAGCTGGGCGGCCTGCTGGGCGTGGAAAGCAGCGGCTTTACCCTCTGGGAGCGGCTGGCGTCGCTGTGGCTTCACCTGCCCGGGATCAGCTGGCCCACCCTGCTGATGAGCGTTTTCGTGCTGGGCTTTCTGGTCGGGGTGCGCCGCTACGGCAGCACGCTGCTCAAGCGGCTGGGACTGGCCGCCGGCACCGCCAATCTCCTGGCCCGGGCCGGGCCGGTACTTGCCGTGGTGGCCACCACCCTGGCCGCCCGGCAGTGGCAGCTAGAGGACGCCGGAGTGGAGGTGGTCGGCACGGTGCCCGGGGGGCTGCCGCCGCTTACCCTGCCCTGGCCCGACCTCGCGCTGTGGCAAACGCTGCTGGTGCCGGCGCTGCTGATCAGCCTGGTGGGGTTTGTGGAGTCAGTCTCCATGGGCCAGATGCTTGCCGCCAAGCGTCGCCAGCGAATCTCGCCCAACCAGGAGCTGGTCGGGCTGGGGGTTGCCAACCTGGCTGCCGGCGTCTCCGGCGCCATGCCCGTCACCGGCGGTTTGTCGCGCACCGTGGCCAACTTTCACGCCGGCGCCCAGACTCCCGCGGCGGGCGCCTTTGCCGCGCTGGGCATTGGCGTGGTCACCTACACGCTGACCGACTGGCTCTACTACCTGCCCATCGCCACGCTCTCGGCGTTTATCCTGGTGTCGGTTCTGACGCTGGTCGACGTAGCCACGCTGCGCGCTACCTGGCGCTATTCGCGCAGCGACTTTACCGCCCAGGCCCTCACTATCGGCCTGACCCTGGCCGAAGGCATCGAGGCCGGCATCATCGGCGGCATTGCCGTTTCCGTGGCGCTGTTTCTCTACCGCACCAGCCGTCCGCACAGCGCGCTGATCGGGCGCGTACCGGACACCGAGCACTTTCGCAACGTGGCCCGCCACGAGGTGGAAACCGCGCCCGGAGTCGCTCTGCTGCGCATCGACGAGAGCCTGTACTTTGCCAACGCGCGCTATCTCGAAGACACCCTTTACAACCTGGTCGCCAGCCGGCCGGCGCTGGAGGACGTGGTGATTGTGTGCTCGGCGGTGAACCTGATCGACGCCTCGGCGCTGGAAAGCCTTGAGGCGATCAACGCTCGGCTCAGGGATTCCGGCGTGACGCTGCATCTGGCCGAAGTCAAGGGGCCGGTGATGGACCGCCTGAATCACAGCACCTTCCCCGAGCAGCTCACCGGCCGGGTCTTTCTGAGCACCTACGCCGCCTGGCAGGCATTACATGACAGGTAATTGCGTTGGAAAGGTATAAAGATGAGGGAAACGATGACTGGGAGATAACGGTATAACCATCTATTCCGGGAGCCCGTTCGCCACCCGCCTTTAGCTGCGCCGCATCCGCTGCTGCCATACGCTGAACAGGCTGTCCACGGCGAGGGCCAGCAGCGCGATCATTACCGCTCCCTGCACCACGTAGGCAGTATTGCCGTTGACGATGCCGGCGATGATCGGATCGCCCAGATTGCTGGCGCCCACGGTGGCTCCCAGCGCCGCCGTGGCAATGTTGATGGTGACCGAGGTGCGCACCCCGGCCAGAATCACCGGCGCGGCCAGCGGCAGCTCGACCTGCCGGAGGCGCTGACCGGCGGTCATGCCCATACCTCGGGCCGCGGTTGTCGCAGCGCCGTCGACGCCCCTGAGCCCGGCGATGGTGTTGCGTACCACGGGCAGCAGCCCGTAAAGCGACAGCGCTACCACTATGGGCAAGAGCCCAAAGCCCAGCGCCGGCACCGCCAGCGCGAGAACCGCTACCGGCGGAAACGTCTGCCCCAGCGACGCCAGCTGGGCCACCAGCGGCAGAAAGTCCCGCCCGGCTTTACGGGTCACGGCGATGCCCGCGCCAATGCCCAGGCTAACGGTTATGGCCGCGGCCAGGCCGACGGTCAGCGCATGGCGGCCAAGCAACGTAAAAAACGCCGCGCGCTGGTAGACCAGCTGGCGAGCGTCCGGTGCCAGCCACTGCCACAGCGGTTCGGCCAGCGGCATGGCCCAGCCGGCGAGCAGCAGCAGCCCAAGCCAGGCCGCCGGCATCAGCCAGCGACTCGGGAGCGCCTCAAGCCTCGGCATCGGCCTGCTCCGTTCGGGCGCTGGCGACCAGCTGGCTGAGGGTCAGCTCTCCCACCGGCGCGTCGTGCTCGTCCACGGCAATCACGCGCTCGCAGCCGTCGCCCAGCATTACCGAGAGCGCCTGGCGCAGGGTATAGCCGGCTGGCACCCGCGGCGCGGCCGCGGCTAACGACCCCACAGGCGCCAGATGATCGCGCACCCGGGCAAGCGATGCCTGCTTGAGCCCCCGCTCGAGACCGCCCAGCAGCGACTCGACGAAGGCGTTCGCGGGCCGTTGCAGCACCGCCAGCGGGCTACCCTGCTGAACGATTTTTCCCTCGCGCATGACGACCAGGTGATCCGCCAGGCGCAACGCTTCGTCCATGTCGTGGGTGACCAGCACCACGGTTTTATGCAGGCGCGCCTGGAGTGTTGCCAGCATGGACTGCAGCTGCTCCCGAGTAATCGGATCCAGCGCGCCGAACGGCTCGTCCATCAGCAGAATATCGGGGTCCGCCGCCAGCGCCCGGGCAACGCCCACGCGCTGGGCCTGCCCCCCGGACAGCTGGTGAGGGTACTTGTGCGCGAACTCGGCGGCCGGCAGGTTGAGCATGAGCATGAGTTCTTCCACGCGTTCGCTCACCTGCCTGTCCGACCACTGCAGCAGCCGCGGCACGGTGCCGATATTGCGCGCCACGCTCCAGTGGGGAAACAGCCCCGTGTCCTGGATGACGTAGCCGATGCGGCGGCGCAGCTGCACCGGATCGTAGGCGTCGATCGCCTGGCCGTCGAGCACAATCTCGCCGCCGGTGTGCGCGGTGAGGCGATTGATCATGCGCAGCGTAGTGGACTTGCCGCACCCCGAAGTGCCCACCAGCGCGCAGAAACGGCCCCGGGGTACGCTAAGGCTGATGCTGTCCACCGCCGGCGTCTCGCCGAAGTGCTTGCTGACGTTGCGTAGCTCGATCATGCCGCATCTCCCCGGCGAAAGTGGTCGGCCAGCGCGCCCAGCAGCATATCGGCCACCAGCGCCATGGCGATGATCGGCAGCGCCCCCAGCAGCACCATGTCCATGGCAGCCTGCCCCAGCCCCTGAAAGATAAAGTCACCAAGCCCTCCGGCGCCGATCAGCGCGGCCACGGCGGTAAGCCCGATGGCCTGCACCGTGGTAATCCGCACGCCTTCCAGCAGCACCGGCAGCGCCAGCGGCAGGCGTACCTGCCAGAAACGCTGGGCCGAACGCATGCCCATGCCGCTGGCGGCGTCCAGCACCGCCGGGTTGACCGCTTCCAGCGCCACGCAGGTATTGCGCACCACCGGCAGCAGGCTGTAGATCGTCAGGGCGAGCAGCGCCGGCGTCCAGCCAATGCCGCTGATACCCAGCATGGCAAGCCATTCGACGTTGGCCCCAAGCCAGGCCAGCGGCGCCAGCAGCAGGCCAAAAAGCGCCAGACTGGGCACGGTTTGCAGAAAATTGAGCACGGCGAAAGCCGCCGACTGGCTGACGCTGAAGCGGCGAATCAGCAGCGCCGTGGCCACGCCGAGCACTACGCTGGCGCTAACGGCGAGGCCCACCAGGGCCAGGTGCTCTCCCAAGGCGCGGTAAAACAGCGCGCTGCGCGCCTGGAATTCCTGCACCAGCGCCAGCGAGTCGAGCCAGCGCGCCGCGCACAGCCACCAGACGCCCGCCACGCCGGCCAGCAGCAGCGCCATCCGGCTTCGCTTCAGGCCCATGGCCAGGCGTAGCTCCACCAGGCACAGCGAGAGCATAAACAGCATCACCCAGCTGGCCGGCCCCAGGCTCAGCCTGGCCTGAGGCATGTCTGCCGTTATCAGCCGCTGGGCGGCCAGCATCAGGCCAAACGGCATCAGCGCCAGCAGCAGCGTGCCCAGCGCGAGCAGCGCCGAATAGCGATGGCGCGCCGGATAGGCGGCGAGCGCCGCCATCGCTACCCACAGCAAGGTGGCAAACCCGGCTGCGGGCCAGCCCAGCGCCTGCCACAGCGAATAGCCGGTGCTCGCCACGATGCGATTCGGCGCCACGCTTGCCGCGTCCAGCCCCCAAAGCGCGGCCAGCATCACTATTGCCAGGCTGAACAGTACCCGATTGGGACGAAAGCGCCCCTGGGGGCCCGGAAGGGCTTCCCTCCATGGCACGGGATCAGCGATCCAGACCGTCGAGGTAGTCGCCGGCCACCCGGTCGGCGGACAGGCCGTTCACTGCGACGTCGGCGTTAAGTTCCTGCAGCGTGGACTCATCGAGGGTGTCGAACACGTTTTCCAGCGCCGCTTCCACCTCGGGATAGGCCTCCAGCACCCACTCCCTAGCCACCGGTGCCGGCTGGTAAATCGGCTGCACGTTGCGGGTGTCTTCCAGCACCGTAAGTCCCAGAGCGGCAAGCCCGCCGTCGGTGCCGTAGGTCATGGCGCCGTTGACGCCGCTGGTCTGGCGAGCAGCGGCGCGCATGGTGGCCGCGGTATTGCCGCCGGACAGGACCAGCAGCTGGTCTTCGTCCAGGGTAAAGCCGTAGGCCTGCTGGAAGGCCGGCAACGCCTGCTCCGACTCGATGAACTCGGCGCTGGCGGCGAACTTGAACTCGCCGCCGTCGTCGAGATAGTCGGCCAGGTCGTCGAGGGTGGCCAGGTCATGCTCCTGGGCGAGATCCTGGCGCACGCTCATCGACCAGGTGTTGTTGGCGCTGGCCGGCGACAGCCACACCAGCCCGTTGTCGGCGTCCCTGTCGCGGACGGTCTGCCAGGCTTTCTCGGCGTCGTTCCATACCGGACTGTCGGTCATGTCGAAGAAAAACGCGCCGTTGCCGGTGTATTCGGGGTAAAGATCGATTTCTCCGGTCTCGAGCGCCTGGCGAACCACGCTGGTCACGCCGAGCTGCAGCCGGTTTTCCACGGGCACATCAATACGCTCGAGCGTTTGCAGCACCAGCTCGCCGAGCACTGCCCCTTCGGTGTCGATCTTGGAACCGACCACCACGGCCCTGTCTTCCGGCGTCGAGGCGGCGACCGCCTGGGGGCCGACCACCGGCGCCAGCAAAACCGCGGCTCCAAGGCCGGCGTATATCCGTGTAAGAGACCAGCGCATTGTCATCGTCCTTTATCGTGGCGTGGGAATCTGGGTTCATGCCCTGGCGGCACAAGCCATACCGCTACTATAGCCACACGGGCCGGCCGATAATAGCCAAAATTAGTCGAGCAATGCTCAGGCGTCATCCGCCTGAACACTCCAGCGCGTGCCCTCCCGGGAATCCTTGAGCACCACGCCCTCGGCGGCGAGCTCGTCGCGGATGGCGTCGGCCAGGGCAAAGTCCCGGTCGGCCTTGGCCCGGGCTCGCCGAGCGATCTGCGCCTCGATATGGGCTTCGTCCACTCGGCTGTCGCCGCCGTGAAGAAACGTCCGCGGCGGCTGGGTCAGGATGCCCAGCACGCCGCCCAGGGACACCAGCTCGCCGGCCAGCCGGGCGGCACTATCGGCGCCGTCGGCTCTGGCGCGGTTAAGCTCCCGCACCAGTTCGAACAGTACTGCCAGCGCCTCTGGCGTGTTGAAATCGTCATCCATGGCCTGGACAAAGCGCCGGGCGTAAGGGCTCTGGGGGTTGGCCAGGTCAGCGCCGGCCGGCTCGGGCTCGACGCCTTCCAGCGCCGTGTACAGCCGCGTCAGCGACCGGCGCGCCTCCACCAGGGAGTCTGCCGAGTAGTTGATGGCGCTGCGATAGTGGCTGGCTACCAGCAGATAGCGCACCACTTCGGGGTCGTGCTCGCCGAGCACGTCGCGGATGGTGAAGAAGTTGCCCAGCGACTTGGACATTTTTTCCTCGTCGACCCGCACGGCGCCGGCGTGCATCCAGGTGTTGACGTAGGTCTGGCCGGTGGCCGCCTCGGACTGGGCGATCTCGTTTTCGTGGTGGGGAAAGGTCAAATCCGGCCCGCCGCCGTGGATGTCGAAGGTGTTGCCCAGGCTGCAGGTGGACATGGCCGAGCATTCGATATGCCAGCCGGGCCGCCCCGGGCCCCAGGGCGACGGCCAGCTTGCCTCGCCGGATTTGGCCGCCTTCCACAAAGCGAAGTCCAGCGGATCTTCCTTGTGCTCGTCCACCTCGACCCGAGCCCCGGAGCGCATGTCGTCGAGCCGGCGATTGTTGAGCTTGCCGTAGTCGGGAAATTGGCGCACGCGGTAGTAGACGTCGCCGTTGGCCGCCGCGTAGGCGTAGCCCTTGTCGATCAGCACCCGGATCATGGCGATGATTTCGTCCACGTGACCGGTGGCCCGAGGTTCGGCGTCCGGGGGAAGTACGCCGAGCCGCGCTTCGTCTTGGTGCATGGCGGCGATCATGCGCTCGGTCAGCGCTTCGATGGTTTCGCCGTTCTCGGCGGCGCGCTTGAGAATCTTGTCGTCGATATCGGTGATGTTGCGCACGTAGGTCACGTCAAACCCTCGGGCGCGCAGGTAGCGGCTGATCAGGTCGAACGCCACCATGACCCGGGCGTGGCCCAGGTGGCAGTAGTCGTATACCGTCATGCCGCATACGTACATGCCGATCTTGCCCGGCTCTCGCGGCGCCAGCGGTTCCTTGCGCCGGGTCAGGGTATTGTAAATTTGCACTGCATTTCTCCTCGGCCCTTGCCGTTTCAGCCTTTTAGCCTTTTTTTCTGATCTTCGCCCAGGTGTCCTTGAGCCCCACGGTGCGGTTGAACACCAGGTGCTCAGGCGTTGAGGCGTGGCGATCGGTACAGAAGTAGCCCACGCGCTCGAACTGGAAGCGCGTCTCCGGCGCTGTGCCGGCAAGGCTCGGCTCGCCGATGGCCCGGTAGGTAATCAGCGACTCGGGATTCAGGTGGTCGAAAAAATCGGCGTCCCTGTCGCGGTCGGGCTGCTCTTCGGTGAACAGGTTATCGTAAAGCCGCACTTCCAGAGGAACGCCGTGCACTGCGCTGACCCAGTGAAGCACGCCCTTGACCTTGCGCCCTTCGGGATTCTTGCCCAGGGTGTCGAAGTCGACCGAGCAGCGCAGCTCGACCACCTCGCCGCTCGCATCCTTGATCACCTCGTCGCAGCGGATGACGTAGCTGTTGCGCAGGCGCACTTCCCTGCCCGGCGCCAGGCGGAAGAACTTTTTCGGCGGCTCTTCCATGAAGTCGTGGTGGTCGATGTAGAGCTCTCGGGTAAGCGGCACCCGACGTACCGCCATGTCGTCCCGTGCGGGGTGGCCGGCGACGTCGTAGGTTTCCTCGAAGTCCTCCGCCACGTTGGTCAGCACCACCTTCAGCGGCCGCAGCACGCACATGGCCCGGGGGGCGTTGTCTTCCAGGTCCGAGCGAATGGCGTGAGTGAGCATGGCGATATCGACAAGGCCGCTGTCCGAGCGGCTGACGCCGACCATGTCGCAGAACTTGCGGATCGAGGCCGGCGTATAGCCCCGGCGGCGCATGCCCGAGATGGTCGGCATGCGCGGGTCGTCCCAGCCGTCGACGATGCCCTCGTCCACCAGCAGCTTGAGCTTGCGCTTGGAAGTCAGCGTGTAGTTGAGATTCAGCCGGGCAAACTCGATCTGGCGCGGTCTGGCGGGCACCGGCAGGTTGTCGAGAAACCACTCGTAAAGCGGCCGGTGATCCTCGAACTCCAGCGTGCACAGTGAATGGGTAATGCCTTCGATGGCGTCGGACTGGCCGTGGGTAAAGTCGTAGGAGGGGTAGATGTGCCACTTGTCGCCGGTCTGGTGGTGAGTGGCATGGCGGATCCGGTAGAGGATCGGATCGCGCAGGTTGATGTTGGGCGAGGCCATGTCGATCCTGGCCCGCAGCACCTTGCCGCCCTCGGCAAATTCGCCCTGGCGCATGCGCTCCAGCAGCTCGAGGTTTTCTTCCACGCCGCGCTCGCGGTAGGGGCTCGGGGTGCCGGGCTCGGTGAGCGTCCCGCGGTAGTCGCGAATATCGTCCGGCGAAAGGTCATCGACGTAGGCCTTGCCTTCGCGCACCAGGTGCTGCGCCCAGACGTAGAGCTGGTCGAAGTAGTCCGAGGCAAAGCGCACCGGTCCCGTCCACTCATAGCCCAGCCAGTTGACGTCTTCCTTGATGGCATCGATGTAGACCTGCTCTTCCTTGGCCGGGTTGGTATCGTCAAAGCGCATGTGGCACTGCCCGCCGGTCTCTTCGGCAAGCCCGAAGTTCAGGCAGATCGACTTGGCGTGACCGATATGCAGAAAGCCGTTCGGCTCCGGGGGAAAGCGCGTCACGATGCGTTCGACCTGGCCATCCGCCATCTCTTCGCGTACCTGATTACGGATAAAGTTGGGCGCTTTAGGAGTCTCGGTGGTCATGGTGGCGTTGAAAACCTCATAGTCGATGGCGTGCCGGCCTTCGCGGTGCCCGGCAAAAACCCGTATTATAACGTGACGCCGCTGCCGAGGGCCAAGGCAAATGCCTTGCCGGGCAGGGCCAACGCCCTTATTGAACAGGAATTTATCCATGATCGTACTACAGACCAATCACGGTGATATCACCGTCAAGCTGAATCACGACCGGGCCCCCAAAACCGCGGCCAACTTCGAGCGCTACGTGCGCGACGGCTTTTACGACGGCACGCTGTTTCACCGGGTCATCGACGGCTTCATGGTCCAGGGCGGCGGCTTCGATCAAGAGTTCAACCAGAAGCCCACGCGCGCGCCCGTCAACAACGAAGCCGACAGCGGGCTGAAGAACGTCAAGGGGACGCTGGCCATGGCACGCACTCAGGACCCGCACTCGGCCACCGCGCAGTTTTTCATCAACGTCGGCGACAACGACTTTCTCAACCACACCGGCAAGACCCCCCAGGGCTGGGGCTACGCCGTGTTCGGCGAGGTGGTGGACGGCATGGACGTGGTCAACGACATCAAGGGCGTTGCCACCACCCGCCGGGGCATGCACGCCGACGTGCCTGCCGAGGACGTGATCATCGAGCGCGCCTACGTAAAGGACGCGGTCAAGGACGCCGACTGAGACGGAGCCCCCATGCGCACGCTACTCGTCGCCGACCTGCACTTGAGCGAGCATACCCCGGCCATGACCCGGGGATTTATCCGCTACCTGGAAACCACTGCGCCCGGCGCCCGGGCCCTTTACATCCTCGGCGATCTGTTCGATGCCTGGCTCGGGGATGATTTGCTCGACCAGCCGCACCCGCTGGCCGAGACGGCATGGGAGGTAATCGAAGCGCTGCGCCGCCTGGCCGACAGCGGCACCGCGGTTTATTTCACCCACGGCAACCGCGACTTCTTGATCGGCGAGCGCTTCGCCGACGCCTGCCGGGCGACGCTGCTGCCCGAGGTAGCCGAAGTCGAGCTGCACGGCGTTGCCGCGGTGCTGCTGCACGGCGACAGTTTGTGCACCCGGGACAGCGCCTACATGGCGTTTCGTCAGCAGTCCCGCGACCCGCAGTGGCAGGCGCAGATGCTGGCCATGCCCCTTGCCGAGCGCGCCGCACTCGCGCGGCAGATGCGCGAAAAATCCGGTGAGGCCAACGCCGCCAAGGCGGAAAACATCATGGATGTGACGCCGACCGAAGTGGTCAAGCTGATGGAGGCATACGGCGTCACTACCATGATCCATGGCCACACCCATCGCCCCGACGTCCATGACCTCATCGTGGCCGGCGAGCCCGCCAGGCGCTACGTGCTCGGCGACTGGAGCGACGAAGATGGCTGGGACCTCGTGGCGGATGACAGCAATGCTTTCTCCCCCCGGCTGCGCCGATTCCCGCTGGACGCTCCGCCCAATGCCGATTGAGCCTTTGCCAGGATGGCGCTCTGCATAAACAGGAACGCCGGCTTGAAAGCCGGCGTTCTTTTTAGCGGTCCGTCTCGATCGAACCTTGCTGATGCAGATAGTCGATCAGCCCCTGAACCGCCGCCCGGGAGCGCATCTGCTCGGCCATTCGGGCCACAAAGGCCTCCACCTCCTCATTGGGCTCGCCTGCGGCGACGCGCTCAAGGGCAATGATCGCCACGCCGTCGGACGTGGTGACATGGCCGTAAGTCGCCTGCCCTTCATCGGGCCTGGGCAGGCGGAAGGCCGCCCCGACGACAGCGTCGGGGACGGCAGTCTCCTCCTGGCGGGATATGTCGTCTGCCTGCTGCCAGCGAAGGTCGGTGTCTTTACCCGTCTCAAGGCGCTCAATCAGCGTCTCTGCCCGCTGTGCCAGCGCCTCTTCCCTCTGCTTCGCCGTAACCCGCTGCTCGACATCGTCGCGCACCTCGGCAAGCGGCAGCGTGGTTGCGTCGCGGTGATCGGTCACCCGCAGCACCAGGCGCCGGTCTTCGTCCAGCTCGATCACGTCGCTGTTGTAGCCGTCCTCCAGCACGTCTTCGGCAAACGCCTTGTCCATGACGCCGGGCTCGGACAGCACCCCGTCGCCGCCTTCCCGGGAAACCCAGCCGCTGTGCTTGACGGTCAGGCCAATATCGTCGGCCACGCTCTGCAGGTCGTCGGCGGCAAAGCTTTCGTCGATCAGCTGCTGGGCCCGGTCGTTGAACTCTCCCTCCACCTGGCGAGCCGCGAGCATCTGGCGCAGCTTGTCGCGCTGCTCGTCAAACGGCGGCCGGTCGATGTGGGTCACCTTGATGATATGCAGCGCTCCGTCCATGACCACCGGCTCGGACACCTCGTTTTCCCCGAGAGAAAACGCCGCCTCGTCAAAGGCCTCGCCGAAAAAGCCGCGGCTGATCTCGCCCAGATCACCGCCGTTTTCGGCGCTGGCGGTATCCTCCGAGTAGCGCGCGGCGGTGTCGGCAAAGCTTTCCCCGGCCTCCAGATCATCCAGCGCTTCGTCTGCCATCGCCTCGGCGTCTTCGCGGCTGCGCTCGTCGCCAAAGCCGATCATGATATGGGAAATGCGCCGATCGGCCTCGTCGTTCTGCTCGCGCCATGCCTCGCGCAGCTTCTCTTCGCTGACCTCGGCGGTATCGGCCATGTCCTGACGGTCGAGCACCACGTAGTTGAGCTTGACCTGCTCCGGGCGACGGAAAAGCTCGGTATGCGAATCGTAGTAGGCCTGGACGGCCTCGCCATCGGGAGTGGCTTCGACGTCGACGTTTGCCGGCGTCAGCTGCGCGTAGCGAAAGCTGCGCGACTGGCGCTGCAGTTTGGCCAGGCGTTCGCGCTCCGCGTCGAGGGTAAAGTCGCTAAGAGCAAGCCCCTGCTGCAGCTGGCGGCGCATGATGTCAGCGCGCAGCTCGTTGCGAAACGCCAGCGGCGTGTAGCCGGCGCTGGACAGGCGGTTGCGGAACAGCTCGGCCGAGAAACTGCCTTCCTGGTCCTGAAACTCGTCCAGGTTGACGATGAGCTGATCCAGCTGATCGTCGGAGACCCGGAAGCCGCCGTCTTCGGCATACTGCGTCAGCAGCTTTTGCGTGATCAGCTGGTCCAGCATGTCCCGGCGCAGCGCCTTTTCCTGCTCCGGGGGCACCTGCCCCGAACGCATGGTGCGCTGCACTTCCAGCTCGACCTGCTGGCGAGTAATGGTATCGCCGTTGACCTTGGCTATCTGTTCGGGGTCCTTGCCGAAGACGCTGAACAGCGACTCCACGCCAAACAGCGCCATGGCAGCCACCATGACGCCGATAATGATTTTCGCGGCCCAGCTTTTGGCACCGTCTCGAATATTTTGCAGCATGCTTGCCTCAGATAAACGCGAGCCGTTTTGCGTTTTTTCCGCGTTAAAAAATGACATGGGCGCACCGCTGCGGCGATGCGCCCATGTCACCATGTCTTGAGAGCGTTCTTGACAGCGCCACCGTTATCCGCGCCGCTCAAGTCTCGCCACAGCGCCCGACATCGCTAGTTGACGGCATCCTTGAGCGCCTTGCCGGCCTTGAAGCTGGGCACCCTGGCGGCGCTGATTTCAATCGGCTGGCCGGTTTGCGGATTGCGCCCGGTGCGCGCGGCACGCTCCTTGATCGTAAAGGTACCAAAGCCTACCAGTGACACGCTCTCGCCTTGCTTGAGGCTATCGGTGACGGATTCCACCATGGCATCCAGCGCACGGGTGGCCGCTGCCTTGGGTATATCGGCAGAGGCCGCAATGGCTTCAATCAGCTCGGACTTGTTCACACTTCACCCCTTGACTGGTTCAAAAAATGGCTCTGAAAGGCACGGTTAGCGGTTGGCTTGACGATCAAAGCGTAGCTGCAGTTTATAGCAACGCGGCGAAATGACTGTCAAGCGACCGTGCCGCAAAATGCCCGCCATACAAGGCTTTGGGCGCTACTCGGCTATCCAGGGCCGCCATTTGGACGGCCCTTCGTGGCGGTTTAATGGGTGTTGGCCAGCGCTTCGTCCGCCGCCTTGTTTCCCTGCTCGGCGACTACGCGACTGCCCTCGCCGTTTTGCGTCAAGGCAACCTCGAGCACGTCGTCGATCCAGCGCAGCGGGCGGATATCCAGCGCGTCCTTGATATTATCCGGCACTTCCTTGAGGTCCCGACGGTTTTCCTCGGGGATCAGGACGGTCTTTATACCACCGCGCCGGGCCGCCAGCAATTTCTCCTTGAGCCCGCCGATGGGCAGCACCTCCCCGCGCAGGTTGACCTCACCGGTCATTGCCACCGCCGAGCGCACCGCACGCTGGCTGTAGGCCGACACCATGGCCGTGACCATGGCAATCCCCGCGCTGGGCCCGTCCTTGGGCGTCGCGCCTTCGGGCACGTGAATATGCAGATCTTCCTTCTCGAAGCGCTCGGCGTCGATACCATACGCCTCTGCCCGGGCGCGCACCACCGTGTGGGCGGCGCTGACGGATTCTTTCATCACGTCGCCAAGCGAACCGGTCTTGTTGATCCGTCCCTTGCCCGGCGTGACGACCGACTCGATGTTCAAGAGCTCACCGCCCACGGACGTCCAGGCAAGCCCGGTGACCCGGCCGACCTGATCGTTCTGGTCGGCCAGGCCGTAGCTGTAACGGCGCACGCCGGCGTAGCCCTCGATGTCCCGAGCCGTCAGGACGCTGTCGGCCTTCGCAGCGTCGCCCTTTTTCGCCTCGCCCTTGCGCTCCTGCTCGACCCGCTCGCGCAGCACCTTGCGCGCCACCTTGGCGATCTGGCGTTCGAGCTCGCGCACGCCGGCTTCGCGGGTGTAATAGCGAATCAGCTCCAGCAGCGCGTCGTCGTCCAGGTCGAATTCGTTTTGTTTCAGGCCGTTGGCCTTGATCTGCTTGGGCAGCAGATAGCGCTTGGCGATCGCCAGCTTTTCGTCTTCGGTGTAGCCCGGCAGCCGGATGATTTCCATCCGATCGAGCAGCGGTTCGGGAATGTTCATCGAATTGGCGGTGCAGATGAACAGCGTTTCCGACAGATCGTAATCCAGCTCCAGGTAATGATCGCTGAAGCTGTTGTTCTGCTCCGGATCCAGCACTTCCAGCAGCGCCGACGACGGATCGCCGCGGTGATCCATGCCCAGCTTGTCGACCTCATCGAGGAGAAACAGCGGGTTTTTCACCCCCGCCCGGGTCATGCGCTGAATCATCTTGCCGGGGAGCGAGCCGATGTAGGTGCGCCGGTGGCCGCGAATCTCGGACTCGTCACGCACCCCCCCGAGCGCCAGCCGCACGTACTTGCGGTTGGTGGCCCGGGCAACGGACTGGCCAAGCGAGGTCTTGCCCACCCCGGGCGGGCCGACCAGGCAGAGCACCGGCCCTTTCATCTTGCGCACGCGCTTCTGAACGGCCAGATACTCGAGGATACGCGACTTGACCTCGTCCAGACCGTAGTGGTCTTCGTCGAGCACCTGCTGGGCCTTGGCCAGGTCGTGCTTGATTCGGGTGCGCTTCTTCCACGGCACGGCGACCAGCCAGTCGAGGTACGAACGCACTACCGTGGCTTCGGCGGAGTTGGCCGACATCATCTTGAGCTTGTTGAGCTCCTGGGTGGCCTTTTCCGCCGCCTCCTTGGGCATACCGGCAGATTCGATAGCCTGCTCGTATTTCTCGACCTCGTTGGGCACGTCCTCAAGCTCGCCCATTTCTTTCTGAATGGCCTTCATCTGCTCGTTCAGATAGTACTCGCGCTGGGTCTTTTCCATCTGCTCCTTGACCCGAGTGCGGATGCGCTTTTCTACCTGCTGAAGATCGATTTCCGACTCGATCAACCCCATGAGGTGCTCGATGCGATCGCGTACGCGATCCATTTCCAGAAGCTCCTGCTTGTCACCGATCTTGAGCGACAGGTGCGCGCAGATGGTATCCACCAGGCGGCTGGGATCTTCGATATCCGACAGCGAGTTGAGCACCTCGTTGGGCACTTTCTTGGACAGCTTGACGTACTGCTCGAACTGGTTGAGCAGGACGCGCACCAGGGATTCGCGTTCGCGATCGGTCAAAGGCTCGCTGTCCCGAGGCGTAACAAACGCCCGAGTATAGCCATCCTCGTGCTCGTCGATGCCGTCGACGTCGGCACGGAAGCCGCCCTCGATGAGCACCTTGACCGTGCCGTCGGGCAGCTTGAGCAGCTGCATGATGTCGGCCACCGTGCCCATGGCATGGAGGTCGTCGCTGCCGGGTTCATCCTGGGACGCCTCGCGCTGGGCCACAAGCAGCACGCGCTTGTCGGCTTCCATTGCCGCTTCGAGGGCGTGAATGGATTTTTCGCGTCCGACAAACAGCGGAAGAACCATCTGCGGGTAAACGACCACGTCCCGCAGCGGCAACAAGGGAAAACACTGTGACTTTTCGGCGTTCTGCTGCATCGCAGACGTTCCTCAACAAATCGGGTGAGCTCCCGGACGAGACGTCCGGAAGAAACTGAAGCGAATACCGGGTACAGGCACGCCTCGACCGGCTACGCCGGCCGGACGAGCACCGCCGGCCAAACAAAAGGGGCCGCCAAGGCGGCCCCTTCAACTGGCGCAAGCGGTATCAGCCAGGCCGGCCGGTGAACGGCGTCAGCCGTTGGTGCCGTCGCTGCGTGTCTGCTCCTGCTGCGCATAGATCAAAAACGGCTCGCTTTCCTTGGCAATCACCGAGGCGTCGATGACGACTTTGCTGACCCCTTCCAGCGAAGGGATCTCGTACATGGTGTCCAGCAGCACGGACTCCAGAATGGAGCGCAGTCCGCGAGCGCCGGTCATGCGCGCCATGGCGCTGGCGGCAACGGCGCGCAGCGCGTCCTCGCGGAACTCGAGCGTGACGTCTTCCATTTCGAACAGCTTGACGTACTGCTTGATCAGCGAGTTCTTGGGCTCGGTCAGGATCTGAATCAGCGCGTCCTCGGTCAGCTCGGTGAGCGTGGCAATGACCGGCAAACGCCCGACGAACTCGGGAATCAGGCCAAACTTGACCAGATCATCGGGCTCCACGTCGGCCAGGATCTCGCCTACGCCGCGCTCGGTATCCTTGCTCTTGACGCTGGCATTGAAACCGATCCCGGCCTTGTCGGTACGGTCGCTGATGACCTTGTCCAGGCCGGCAAAGGCGCCGCCCACGATAAACAGCATGTTGGCGGTGTTGACCTGCACGAACTCCTGCTGGGGATGCTTGCGCCCGCCCTGGGGCGGTATCGAAGCCGTCGTGCCCTCGATCAGCTTGAGCAGCGCCTGCTGTACCCCTTCACCGGACACGTCGCGGGTGATGGAGGGGTTGTCGGACTTGCGGGAAATCTTGTCGATTTCGTCGATATAGACTATGCCGCGCTCTGCCTTTTCGACGTCGTAGTCGCACTTCTGCAGAAGCTTCTGGATGATATTCTCGACGTCCTCGCCCACGTAGCCGGCTTCCGTCAGCGTGGTGGCATCGGCGATGGTAAAGGGTACGTTCAACAGCCGCGCCATGGTCTCGGCAAGCAGGGTCTTGCCGCTGCCGGTGGGGCCAATCAGCAGAATATTGGACTTGCCCAGTTCGACGTCGTCTTCGGCCACGCCGGATTTCAGCCGCTTGTAGTGGTTGTACACCGCCACTGACAGCACCATTTTGGCGCGATCCTGCCCGATGACATAGTCATCCAGGGTGTAGCGGATCTCGCGAGGCGTGGGCAGACGCTCATCGTCGCTCTCGGCATCGGCTTCGAGAACTTCCTCGCGAATGATGTCGTTACACAGATCGACACACTCATCGCAGATATACACGGACGGGCCGGCAATCAGCTTGCGTACTTCGTTCTGGTTCTTGCCACAAAACGAGCAGTACAGCAGCTTGCCTTCTTCGTCCTTGCCTTTGCCGTCGGCCATTGGCGTACCTCTTTCGCTGCGGCGGCAACAGCCGCCGGAAAAGCTCGTTGGAAAAGCGGGGTCATCACGCTATCAGGATGTCGACCGCTTATCCAGCACTGCGTCAATCAGGCCATATTCGGTGGCCTGCTCGGCGCTCATGAAGTTGTCGCGGTCGGTATCGCGCGCCACCGTATCGATGTCCTGGCCGGTATGGTGGGCCAGAATGCGATTCAGGCGGTCGCGGATGCCGAGAATTTCGCGGGTATGGATTTCGATATCCGACGCCTGCCCCTGATAGCCGCCCAGCGGCTGGTGGATCATCATCCTTGAATTGGGCAGGCAGAAGCGCTTGTCCGCCGCGCCGCCGGCCAGCAGCAGCGCGCCCATGCTCGCCGCCTGGCCGATGCACACCGTGGAGACGTCGGGCTTGATGAACTGCATGGTATCGTAAATCGCCAGGCCGGCCGTTACCGACCCCCCCGGCGAGTTGATGTAAAGATGCACGTCCTTGTCGGGGTTTTCCGACTCGAGGAACAGTAGCTGAGCAACGATCAGGTTGGCCGTGTATTCTTCTACCGGGCCCACCAGGAAAATCACGCGCTCTTTGAGCAGGCGCGAATAGATATCGTAGGATCTTTCCCCTTTGGCGCTTTGCTCAACCACCATGGGCACCAGGCCGCCGGCGTTTTGAATATCCAACTCACTCATTCGGGTGATTCCTTGCGTCCGGTCAGGGAAAGGCGCGCCGCTTGCGCAGCGCGCCGCTCGGGATCAGCGGGCGTCAGGCCCTGGCTTGCTCTCAGGCACCGTCTTCACCGCCCTGCTGCTGGGCCGCGGCAAGAGCCTGCTGGTAGCTCATTTCGACATCGCTCACCTGAGCCTGCTCCATCAGCTTGGCCACGGCCTTGTCTTCAAGAATGGCGGACTTCACCTGGGTCTTCAGCTGGTCATTGCCCATGTAGTAGTCAACAACCTCCTGAGGATCCTGGTACTGGCCGGCAAGCTCTTCGACCTTGGCCCTGATCTCGTCATCGCTGGCGTCAAGCTCGTTGTGCTTGATCACCTCGGCCAGCAGCAGTCCGGTCTGAACCCGGCCCTTGGCCTGCTCTTCAAACAGTTCGTTGGGCAGCTGGCTGACGTCAAAGTCTTCGCCCAGGCCGAACTGCTGCGCGGCCTGGCGCTTCATGCCGTCGGTTTCCTGCTGCACCAGCGCGGCCGGGACCGCGATATCGTTGGCCGCCTTGAGCGCGTCGAGCACCTGCTGCTTGACGCGGTTGTCCACCGCCTGCTCGGCTTCGCGGCTCATGTTCTTCTTCACTTCCGCGCGGAACTCGGTGGCGTCTCCGCTTTCCACGCCGAAGCGCTCGATGAATTCGGCGTCCACCTCGGGCAATACCTGCGCCTTGACCTCGTGCACCTTGACCTTGAAGGTCGCTTCCTTGCCGGCCAGGTGCTCGGCCTGGTAATCCTCGGGGAAGCTGACGCTTACGGTCTTGTCGTCGCCGGGCCTGGCGCCTTCCAGCTGCTCTTCAAAGCCGGGGATAAAGCTGTTGGAGCCCAGCACCAGCTCGTGGCCTTCGGCGCTGCCGCCCTCGAAGGGCTCGTCGTCGATGAAGCCCTGAAAGTCGATCTTGACCTGGTCGCCTTCGGCGGCGGCGCGGTCGACGCTTTCCCAGTCGGCGTTCTGCTTGCGCAGGGTTTCGATCATTTCCTCGACGTCGGCATCGGTGACCTCGACGACCGGGCGCTCAACGCTGGTCCCCTCAATGGAGGCCAGCTCCACCTCGGGGTATACCTCCATGGTAGCGACGAACTCCAGGTCCCTGCCGGCCTCGTTGACGGTGGCATCGATGGACGGATAGCCCGCCGGATTCAGCGCCTCATCGGTAATCGCGCGGACGTAGCGTTCGCGCATGACCTCGCCGACGATCTCGTCGCGCACGCTCTGACCATAGCGCTGCCGAACAACGGACATCGGCACCCGCCCCTGGCGGAAGCCATTCAGGCGCACGTTCTTCGCGGTGTCTTTCAAGCGAGCGCTGACGGCCTCGTCGATTTCAGCGGCCGGTACCTGAATGGTAAGGCGGCGTTCAATCGGGGTGGTCGTCTCGACGGAAACTTGCATGAACTGTCCTCTAGCGGCTGGGCGATATGGTGTTGGCTAAAAAGATCAAGGGATCAATTTTAAGAACCCTTGAGCATGCTGGCAAGCGCCATGCGCGTAATGATGGGGGCCCCTGCGTGGAAAACAACCCCGGCGATGCGCTCAGGAACATTTTTCGACACGGTCGCGAGCAAAACGGCTGCACTCGAGGGCCCGGCGGGGGCTCAGCGGCGCCACAGCGTGACGGCATAAAGCAGCAGCCCGAGCGTAGCGCCGTGGGAAAGCCCTAGCGCCGCCCACCCTTGCGCGGCGCCTACCGCCGCGTACCAGCCCAGAGCCAGCACCACGCCCAGAGCCAGCACAGCGGCCAGGCGCCGTAACAGCCCGGAAAGACGCTTGCGGCCGGCCTGACTCAGCCAGCGCCACTGCACCCCCATGACGGCGGCAATGGCGACCACCCCTCCCAGCATCAGCACCAGGCGAGTGTCATGGCCGCCGGCGACGTAGCGCGGCAGCGTCGCCAGCATGGCTGCGCAAAGTCCCACGCCCAGGCTGATCCGTTCGGGAGAGGCTGACCGGGCGCTCATTCAAGCGACCTTGAGCTGCTGCTCTTCGATCCACTCCTCCACCCAGGGCACGGCGGCGTCGTCGGCCATGAAGGTTTCCATGGCGTCAACCTCCAGGCGCTCGCCCAGCCGCGTGGCGCCCAGGTCTTCCAGCAGCGCGTCCAGGGTGCGCCCGGCACCGCAGAAAGACTCCCCGTAGGAGCTGTCGCCCAGGGCAATAAGGCCGTAGTGCAGCCCGCCCAGTGACGGGCTTTGCTCCTGCAGCGCGCGTACAAAGGGCATGAAGTTGCCGGGAAAATCGCCGCTGCCGGTGGTGGAAACGCAAAACAGCACCAGCGACGTCTCCGGGGCGGTCAGCATGTCCGGCGTTGCCTCCTCGGTGATCTCGACGCTGTAGCCGGCCTCTTCGAACAGCGGCATGACCTGCTCGGCCACGTCAAGCGCGCCGCCGTACATGGTGCCGACCAGTATTTTAAGCTGCGACATGAACCCCTTCTCTCCTTCCTTTTGGCATGACTGCCGAAGTTGCTGCGGCAAAAGTCGACAAATACCCGATGAATTTGCTCAAATATTAGCACGTTGATATTTGTTGGCACATGCCGTGAAGGCGCACACATCTAGCCGAGGACCCCATGTCACCCACCCTGCAACAGACGTTCGAAGCCTGGATCACGCCGCTGATGATTGGCGGGCTCATCATCTTCATGTGCTTTATCATCTGGGACCTGGCCAAGAAGTCCGACGCCGGGCGCTTCGGCACCATCATGCTGTTTATCGTGCTGGGAGCAGGCATGCTCGGCTATGTGCTCAAGGTAGTGATTACCTGGGCGCTTGAAGGCGGCATTGGCGGCTAGGCGACCTCGCCCGGCCCGCCTGGCGCAGGAGCGCCGGCGGACACTCTTTCGCGGATAAGCGGGTTCACGAACAGGTCGGACGCCCGGCGCCTCAGGCGTCGGGACCGGTGCGCTTTTTCGCCGTGAGCTCCGCGACCTGCTGCTTGAGCTTCTGCCCGGGGCGAAACGTCACCACCCGGCGGGCCGAAATCGGAATTTCCTCGCCGGTCTTGGGGTTGCGCCCCGGCCTTTCACGCTTGTCGCGGAGCTCGAAGTTGCCGAACCCGGACAGCTTGACCTGCTCGTTCTCCCGCAGGCAGGCGCGAATCTCCTCGAAAAAGGTTTCCACCACCGCCTTGGCTTCGCGCTTGGACAGCGCAAGCTCGGTATGCAAATGCTCGGCCAGCGCTGCTTTGGTCAACGCACTCATATGCCCTCCCGTCGCGCCGGCGCCACCCTGGGCGGTAGCGCCGGCTTTGGCGGCAGACTCAATTAACCGCGCAGCTCGGCATCAAACTCGCGCTGTATCTGCTCGACGATTGAATCCACCAACTGATTGATTTCATCGTCATTTAGCGTGCGCGATGGATGCTGCCAGGTCAAGCCCAGAGCGACACTCTTGCGACCCTCGGCCACGCCCTGCCCCGCGTAGACATCAAACAGGCGCGTTTCGCTCAGGTAATCCCCGGCGTGGGCGCTGGCCACGTCCAGCAGCGCCTGCACGGGTACGGAATCGGCAACGCTGAAGGCCAGGTCTCGGCGCACTTCCGGGTAGCGCGACAGCGGCTTGAACGCCGGCACCTGCCCCTGGCTCAGAGCGTCGAGGCTGACCTCAAAACCGACCGCGTCGACCCTGAGCCCTACCCGGCGGCGGACCTCGGGGTGCAGCGTTCCCAGCCAGCCCACGAGCTCTCCCCGGTAGAGAATACGCGCGCTCTGCCCCGGATGCAGCGCCGGATGCTCGCCTGGCTCCATGCGCCAGTCCTGCGGACAGCTGCCCAGGGCAAACAGGCTTTCCAAATCGCCCTTGACGTCGTAAAAGTCCAGCGGCTCGGCGCTTTCGCTCCAGCTTTCGGGATAGCGTGACCCGCAGGCCAGCGCGCCGAGCATCGGCACCTGACGCAAATTGTCCAGATGGCCGTTGAAAACCAGCCCGGTCTCGAACAGCCGCACGCGCGGCTGCTGGCGCTTGAGGTTATGGTCGAGCGCCCGCACAAGGCCGGGCAGCAGACTGGCCCGCATCACCGACAGGTCGCTGGAAATCGGGTTGGCCAACGTCGGCGCCACGGCTTCCGGCAGCAGCGCTTCCTGGAGCTCGGGCGCCACAAAACTGTAGGTAATCGCTTCCTGGTAGCCCCGGGCCACCATCTGTCGGCGCAGCCGAGCCTGGCTGACGCCGGCCTCGTTATCCGGGCGCAGCGCCAGACGCGCCGCCGGACGCCGAACGGGAAAGTTGTTATAGCCGTGGATCCGCGCGACTTCCTCGATCAGGTCTTCTTCGATCGCGGCATCAAAACGCCAGCTGGGCGCCGTCACGTCCCAGCCGTCGGCCGTTGCCGCCACGTCGAAGCCCAGCCGGGCGAGAATGTCTTCCACGTCGCCGGCATCAAGCGCCTTGCCCAGCACTTTTTCCAGCCGCCGAGCGCGCAGGCCGATCTGCCGGGTATCGGGGCAGTGTGCCTCACTTGTTACCTCGGTCAGCGGGCCGGCTTGCCCGCCGCAGATATCCAGCAGCAGCGCTGTTGCCCGCTCGATGGCCTGCGCGGTCAGCCGAGGATCCACGCCGCGCTCAAAGCGGTGCGAAGCGTCGGTATGCAGTCCGTAGGACCGCGCCTGTCCGGCAACGGCCAGCGGCGTAAAAAAGGCCGACTCGAGAAAAATCGTGCGGGTTGCCGGGCTGACGCCGGAATCCTCTCCGCCCATGACCCCGGCGATTGCCAGCGGCTTTTCGTGGTCGGCGATAAGCAGCGTTTCCGGGCGCGGCGAGATCTCCTGGCCGTCGAGCAGCTTGAGGCGCTCGCCGTCCTGGGCCTTGCGTACGACAATACCGCCGTCAAGGTTGTCGCGATCAAAGGCGTGCAGCGGCTGGCCAAGCTCGAGCATGACGTAGTTGGTCACATCCACCACCGGGTCGATGGCGCGCATACCGCTGCGCCGCAGCCGCTCGGTCAACCATAGCGGAGTCTCTGCCTCTACATCCACGCCCTGGATGATCCGCCCGACATAGCGGGGGCACAGCGCTCTTGCCTCGACCTCAATCGGCAGCGTCGCGTCGTGGTCAGCCGGCACCGGCGTCATGTCCGGCGGCGTGACGCCCAGCCGATTCAGGGCCCCAACTTCTCGGGCCAGCCCCTTGAGACTCAGACAGTCGCCGCGGTTGGGCGTCAGATCGACCTCGATAGCGTTGTCATCAAGTGCCATATAGCGGCGAAAATCTTCGCCCACCGGCGCCGCCGCCGGCAGCACCAGAATACCCGGCGAGGCCTCCTCCGCGAGTCCCAGCTCGGACGCGGCGCAGATCATGCCGCGGGACTCCACGCCGCGCAGCCTGGCCTTTTTGATCTTGAAATCCCCGGGCAGCACACCTCCCACCCGGGCAAACGCCACTTTCTGGCCTGCCTCGACGTTGGGCGCGCCGCACACTACCTGCATCGGCTCCGAGGAGCCGTCGTTGACGGCGCAGACGCTCAGCCTGTCGGCATCGGGATGCGGCTTTCGGGTCAATACTTCGGCCACCACCACGCCGGTAAACGCCTTCGCCACCGGCTCGACGGCATCGATTTCCAGACCGGCCATGGTGACCTGGTCGGCCATGGCCTGGGTATCCAGCTGCGGCGAAACCCACTCGCGCAGCCACTGTTCAGAAAACTTCATGTTCTATCCCGTATTCAGCGCAGGGCTCAGGCAAACTGCTGCAAAAAGCGCAGATCGTTATCAAAAAACAGGCGCAGGTCGTTCACGCCGTAGCGCAGCATCGCCAGGCGCTCGGCCCCCATGCCGAAGGCAAAACCGCTGAAGCGCTCGGCATCGATAGCCGAGTGGCGAAACACTTCGGGATGCACCATGCCGCAGCCCATGACTTCGAGCCAGCCGCTGTGCGAACACACCCGGCAGCCTTCGCCGTTGCACATCACGCATTGAATATCCACTTCCGCCGACGGCTCGGTAAACGGAAAGTAAGAGGGTCGAAAGCGAACGGACAAGTCTTCGCGTTCGAAAAAGCCGTGGAGAAAGTCCTCGATGGTGCCCTTCAGGTCGGCAAAGCTTACGTCTTCATCGACCAGCAGCCCTTCTACCTGATGAAACATCGGCGTATGGGTCAAATCCGAGTCGCTGCGATACACCCGCCCCGGGCAGACAATGCGGATGGGCGGCGCCGTGGCTTCCATGGTGCGCACCTGCACCGGCGAAGTGTGGGTCCGCAGCAGCCTTGTGGCATCAAAATAAAACGTATCGGCCATGCCGCGGGCCGGATGGTGCGCGGGAATGTTCAGCGCCTCGAAGTTGTGATAGTCATCTTCGATCTCCGGTCCGACGGCGACGTCAAAGCCGATCCGGGTAAAGAGCCCCTCGATGCGCTCAAGCGTCCGCGTTACCGGGTGCAGCCCGCCGGACGACTGGCCGCGGCCGGGCAGCGTGACGTCCAGCGTTTCGGCTGCCAGCCGGGCGTCGAGCGCTGCCTTCTCCAGCTCCTTTCGCTTTTGCTCGATATCGCCTGCCAGCGCCTGCTTGGCCTGGTTGATGCGCTCACCGGCAGCGGGCCGCTCTTCTGCCGGCAGCTTGCCCAGTCCCTTGAGCAAAGCCGTTATTTCGCCTTTTTTTCCCAAATAGCGGATACGCAGTTCTTCGAGTGCCGCAACGCTCTGTGAAGCCTGTATAGCGGCACGCGCGTCCGCAACCAGGCTAGGAAGGTGATCCATCCGATTGACTCCGAGTTAGACGTTTGCCCTTGTAGCAAGAAAGTAGCAAAAAATGGCGCGCTGGCAGTGGCAAAAAAACAGGGGAAGAGCGGCTGCTCTTCCCCTGTATGGGTCACGTACCTACGGCATTGCGTACGCGCAGGTTCGCAGTGCGTTATTGGGCAGCCTTGGCTTTTTCCACGATGGCCGCAAAGGCCGCTTTCTCGTGAACGGCCAGATCGGCCAGTACCTTGCGGTCGATTTCGATACCGGCTTTTCTCAGACCGCCAACGAAACGGCTGTACGACATGCCGTGCTGACGAGCACCGGCGTTGATCCGCTGAATCCACAGGGCGCGGAACTGCCGCTTGCGGTTGCGACGGTCACGGTAGGCATACTGGCCTGCCTTGATGACGGCCTGCTTGGCAACGCGGAAAACGCGCGACCGGGCACCGTAGTACCCCTTGGCCTGCTTCAATACTTTTTTATGGCGACGACGGGCGACAACGCCACGCTTGACACGAGTCATAATACACTCCTGACGTGATGGGCTGGAACGCAGCGAGGCGTTCCGGGAAAAGTTCGATCCTTACAGATTCGGCAGCATGCGCTGAACCAGCGGCTTGTCGGCCTGGTGAATCTGCTTCATACCGCGCAGCTGACGCTTACGCTTGGTCGACTTCTTGGTCAGGATGTGGCTACGAAAGGACTGCTTGTGCTTGAAACCGTTAGCGGTTTTCTTGAAGCGCTTGGCAGCACCGCTGTTGGTCTTGATTTTCGACATGAAAAGATACTCCATTCGATATTTTTTAGAAAACCCAAGGCCTGCCAGCGTTGGCGCTGGCCCGTTTAACCGGCCGCTGGGTCACTTTTTCTTGGGGGCAAGAATCATGATCATCTGGCGCCCTTCCATCTTGGGGAAAGACTCCACCGTCCCCAGGCCCTCGAGGTCTTCGGCGATCCGCTCCATCAGCTTGCGGCCGATATCCTGGTGCGCCATTTCTCGCCCTCTGAAGCGCAGGGTTACCTTGCCCTTGTCACCGCTTTCCAGAAAGCGCGTCAGGTTTTTCAGTTTCACCTGATAGTCGCCTTCATCGGTGCCAGGCCGGAATTTGACCTCCTTGACCTGGATTTGCTTCTGCTTCTTTTTTTGAGCCGCTTTTTGCTTTTTTTGCTCAAAGACGAATTTGCCGTAATCCATGATCTTGCAGACGATGGGATCGGCATTCGAAATCTGCACGAGATCCATACCCGCTTCTCCGGCACGCTCAATGGCGTCGCGCGTGGGGACAATGCCCAGCTGCTCGCCGTTGCTGTCAATGAGGCGCACCTGGCTATCGGTAATTCGCTCGTTCATTGGTGGGCGCTTGTCTTGTGGACGCCCGCGCTGGTTGCTTCGCTTGATTGCTCCGTCTCCTTAGGCAATTGACGATGTCGTCAGAACTGCTCTCTCAGTGTCAAGACGCTGAATAAGCGCATCAACGGTCATGGTACCAAGATTTTCGCCGCTGCGCGTGCGTACGGCGACCGAGTCAGTTTCAACTTCCTTATCTCCTACCACCAGGAGATAGGGAACTTTTTGCAGCGTGTGCTCACGGATTTTAAAGCCGATCTTCTCATTCCTCAAGTCGGCGTTGACCCGCAGCCCGGTCTTTGCCAGCCGCTGCTCCACGGCCAGGGCGTAATCCCGCTGAGCATCGGTGATGGTCATGACCACGGCCTGCTGGGGGGCAAGCCACAGGGGCATGGCACCGGCGTAGTGCTCGATCAGGATGCCCAGAAAACGCTCAAAGGACCCCAGAATGGCGCGGTGGAGCATCACCGGCACCTTGCGGCTGCCGTCCTCGTCCACGTACTGGGCACTCAGCCGGCCGGGCAGATTGAAGTCGAGCTGCAGCGTACCACATTGCCACACGCGATTGAGACAGTCACGCAGGGAAAATTCGATCTTGGGGCCGTAAAAGGCCCCTTCCCCCGGCTGCAGTTCCCACCCAAGCCCGGTCGCGTCAAGCGCCGACTCCAGCCCTTTTTCCGCTCGGCTCCAAAGCTCGGGCTCGCCCAGAAAGTCGTCCGGCCGCGTGGACAGCTTCAGTTCGACGTCGTCGAAACCCAGCGTCTTGTAGACCTCCAGCGTCTGCGCAATGAACGCCTCCGCCTCGGACTGGATCTGCCCTTCCGTACAGAAAATGTGCGCGTCGTCCTGGGTAAAGCCCCGCACCCGCATCAGCCCGTGCAGCGACCCTGAAAGCTCATTCCGGTGGCAGCTGCCAAACTCTGCCAGGCGCAGCGGCAGGTCGCGATAGCTTTTCAGTCCCTGGTTGAACACCTGAACGTGACACGGGCAGTTCATCGGCTTGACCGCGTACTCGCGCTTTTCCGACTCCGTGGTAAACATCAGCTCGCTGTAGTGGCCCCAGTGGCCGGACTTTTGCCACAGGGAAAGATCAACGACCTGAGGCGTCTTGATTTCCTGATAGCCGTGGCGCAGCTGAACTTCGCGCATGTAGTCTTCCAGCGCCCGATACATACGCCAGCCGTTGGGGTGCCAAAACACCATGCCCGGCGCTTCTTCCTGAAGGTGAAACAGATCCATCTGGCGCGCAAGCTTGCGGTGATCGCGCTTCTCGGCTTCCTCGAGGCGCTTGAGGTAGGCCTTGAGCTGTTTCCTGTCTCCCCAGGCGGTGCCGTAGATACGCGTCAGCATGGGGTTTTCCGCATCCCCGCGCCAGTAGGCGCCGGCCAGCTTGGTCAGCTTGAACGCCTTCAGGTGGCGCGTATTGGGCACGTGGGGCCCGCGGCACATGTCAATATATTCTTCGTGATGATAAAGCCGGATCGTGGCGCCTTCGGGGATATCCCGGACCACCTCCTGCTTATACGGCTCGTCCCGATGCAAAAACGTCAGCATCGCCTGGTCGCGATCGACGTATTCGCGGACGACGTCGTACTCTCGCTTGATCAGGGACTCCATGCGCGCTTCGATGGTTTCCAGATCTTCCGGCGTTATCGACTGGCCGAAGTCGACGTCGTAATAAAAGCCGTCGTCAATGACCGGTCCGATGGCCATCTTTGCCTCGGGGTAGAGCTGCTTTACCGCGTGGCCGACCAGGTGGGCGCAGGAATGGCGAATAATTTCCAGCCCCTCGGGATCGCGCGACGTAATGATGGCAACTTCGGCATCGTGGTCGATGATATCGGCGGCGTCCACGAGTACGCCGTCGATTTTTCCGGCGATGCAGGCTTTGGCCAGGCCCGGGCCGATGGACTCTGCCAGCTGCATAATGGAGAGGGGCTCATCCAGCGAGCGCTGGCTGCCGTCAGGCAGGGTAACAATGGGCATTCAAACTTCCTTGAGCGCAGTGGTGATCCACACCAAGGATCACATGTCGCTATCAATGGGCTTTATCAGCGATACATCGCGGCAGCAGGGGCCGCGGGGAAGGCAAGATTAACAAAATTTGCGAGCGGCTCAAATAAAAGACGGGAGGCATTATGCCTCCCGTCCAGCAGGTCAAGCGGCGCTAACCGCTGTCAGTTTGCCAAAGCGTGGCTTACTTCCACTCGTCGAGCTCTACACGACGGTTCTCGGCACGACCGGCGTCGGTATCGTTGGACGCTACCGGCCGCGCTTCGCCGTAACCGATGGAGTTCATGCGGTTCTGCTGAATGCCGTGGGCCTGGAGGTAGCTGGCCACGGACTCTGCGCGACGCTGGGACAGATCCTTGTTGTACTGCGCGCTGCCTACGGAGTCGGTATGGCCCTCAATGCGCACGCGAACGTTGGTGTTGTGCTTGAGCTTCTCGGCCACTTCGCTCAGCTCCTGTTCGGCCTGACGAGTCAGCTTCGCAGAATCAAACTCGAAGTTGACGCCTTCCAGCACCAGGCTTTCCTGGCAGCCAAGCGCGTTGACCTCTACACCGGCCGGCGTGTTCGGGCACTGGTCGCGGAAGTCCGGAACGCCGTCGTTGTCGGAGTCAAGCGGGCAGCCCTTGGCATCGACTTCAACGCCTGCCGGGGTACCCGGGCACTCGTCGCGGAAGTCCGGAACGCCGTCGTTGTCGGAGTCGAGCGGGCACCCTTCGGCATCAACGGCAACGCCTGCGGGCACTTCCCCGTAGCTCGGGCACTGCGGCTTGACTTCTTCGCTCTTGTCAGCACACAGATAAGCTGCCAGGGCCGCACCCGTGGTTGCGCCAATGGCCGCACCGCTCTCTTCGTCAGAGTCACCGCTGGTAGCATAGCCCAAACCGCTACCGATCAAGCCGCCGGCAAGGCCACATACCGCAGGGTGCTGATACCAGCTATTGTCGGCATCGCTGCTCGACGTCTGACCGCCGGCCTGTGAGGCCGTGTTAGCGCAGCCGGAAAGCCCCAGGGCCAGAGCGGAACCGAGCAGCAAGCCAGTCGTTGATTTCTTCATGTATGACTCCTTTTTGATCCAATGCGTGAGGCCACATGGCGCCGGCCTCGTTGTTCGTGCTTCTTTTTTGCAAGCGGCTTTTTTACTTGGCTCAAGCACCCTCATCATCTCACCCCATCCAACCGGCGATAGGTGATGGCTTTCATCCAGGCAGAGGTGGCACATGCCGCCGTCCGCCGATGCGAAGGTATAGGTAGCCTAGCATAAAGGCCACAGATGTATTTTCAATGGCATATCGTCTAATGCAGCGTTTTTCCACCCTTTGAGCGCCAGAGCATCACGGCCTTGGCTGCATCCATGACCGGCTGGTGCATTTCCTCTTCTACCTGCAGCCGCTCCTTGTCCTCCCCCATGCGTTCGCGGGGCGTCAGGTTTCTTCTGGCTGAATGAGTCTTCAAATGCCGCGTTCTGCTGTAAACATCAGAAAAAGCGCGAAATTCTTCTCGCTCGACCAAAGTAGGCTCGATAATTTCAAGCAGTACCTTGCAGCGCCATGCGCCTTCGGTGATATTGACCTGCCCCTGTACCAGGGCCGCCGACACGTAGTCCAGGTTTTCGAGGCTGTTGGTAATGGCTCGCGTATCTTCTTCCCGGCGAAACGCATCGCGCCGCTTCACTTCCCGACGCAGGCGTGTAGCATAGGCGGCTAATAGCAGAATGATGATAACGCCAGCGGCCAAAAGTATCATCGCTGTGCCTGCGCTCATAAGATCACTACCCCGGCGGACTGAATTGGGTTCTTCGTCGTTTCATGTGGATTTGGCCTGATCGAACAGGCGCCCCACCGGGCTGCCAATCAGGTAGATCATGGCGATGAAGTTGGCTTCGTTCCGGTAACCCCGTGCGCGTGACCGAGCCGCCTGAAACAGACCGTTCATGCCTTCCAGTCGTGCGTTCGTCAGTCCCGAAATCCAACGCCTGACCACCGCATCGGCGTGGCGCTCCAACGTCGCCAGGGCCTTTCCCATCGGCTTCAGCAATGGCTTCTCCGAGACCGCCGCCTTCATGACCCTGAGGTAGTGCGTGATGCGCCATCGAGCCGCTCGTGGCGTCGGCGCCTTCTGGATCCAGCGCAGCTTCTCCTTGATCACCCAGGCATCGGACGTGGCGCTCTGGTCAGCCACCAGCTCCTGGAGAGCCGCCAGCTGCTTGGGCGTCAGGTTCTCGTTGTCCAGGCTCTTCAGCAGGGCCCAGCGCAGCGACTTGGGGTGTTCCTGCTCGCGGCGCTCCTTCTTGCGCACCTCGTCTAGCCGCTTGGTGAAGGTCTGCACGATATGGAACCAGTCGACCGTGACCTCGGCCTTGGGAAGGTACTCAGCCACGCCGCTGAGGAAGGCTTGTGACATGTCGCAGACGACCTCGACCACGTTGTCCGGATCGCCGCCATGGGCCGCCAGGAAGGCGCTAAAGGCCTTGATGGCGTCCTTGCCGTGGCCGGGGACGGCGAAGATCACCGGTTCCTGCTTGCGTTGCATATCAAGGAACACCGTCACATAGCGCTGGCCACGCCGGGACGCGGTTTCGTCCACGCCAACGGTGGCCACGTTGCTCAGATCCAGCTGCCCCAGCATCCGACCGACGTAGTGATGCACGATGCGCCACAGCCGCTTGTCGGAGATCTCCAGCTGTCGGGAGACGGCCAACACCGGCATCTCCTTGACCAGTGACATGGCCGCCTGCTCGAACAGCAGGGTGAAGTCGCTGCCCGGCCTCGCCCAAGGGACCTCGATACGCTTGACGCCATGCTCCGGGCACTTGGTACGCGGCACGCGAGCATGCAAGTAGCAGTGATGCTGGAAGAAGTTCAGGTGCCGCCACGTCTTGTCAGCGAAGTCATGAGCCGGACAGGCCTCGCCGCACTCAGGGCAGGGGTAGAGGCTGCCACGCTCGGCCTCGACGTAGAGGTCCAGACGGTGGGGCGATACGGAGGTGTCCAGGTGCTGGTCCTTGAGAATCCAGGGCGCTTCCAAGCCCAGGCCGAGGGTCAGAATCTGGGTGCCGTCCATGTCATACCTCCTGTCGTCGTGGAGGTCATATTCTGGCCCAGCTCAGGGGGCGAATTCCACACCCAACGACGAAGAGCCCTGAATTGTCTGGCTCAATGGTACACAACGCTATCCATCGAGAACAGCTGGGTACGCTATTTCATGCACTTCGTATAGCAGACTCTTAAGCTGACCCTGCGCTCATGTCTTGCCCGTGTTAATTTTGCGCCGTCATCTGTCAATAGCATTGTAATCAAAGGGGCCCATCGTGCGTAAACTCTACCTGACGTTTTTGTCTGTTTTCTTGATCGTTGGCACGGCGGGCTGTACCACCTATACATGGCCTGATGGCTCGAAGGAGACCGTGCTCGGCGTGCCGGCAGAAAAAGAAAACGCGCGCTATGAAGATGAGCGTAACAAGGCGGTACGCTATCGCGTTCCCGGCAAGCCCGATGATAAGCAGAAGCGCGCCGCTTCCGAAGATAGCCGGGCGCCTTAGGCGCTGGCTCACTCCATCACATATCGCCGCACTGCGGGAGGCCGGCTTGCCGAGCGACGCCGGCCTGCTTCGGCTGGACTTGTCTTCCACGCACACAAAAAACCCGGCACGGGGCCGGGTTCTCTGTGTATCAGTGCCTGACGATGTCCTACTCTCGCATGGGGAGGCCCCACACTACCATCGGCGCTGAGCGGTTTCACTGCTGAGTTCGGCATGGGATCAGGTGGTTCCCGCTCGCTATGGCCGTCAGGCGTAACCGGTGATATATCATGCTGCTGAGTTATTCAGCCAGGGATAAAAACTGTGTGATCGTCTCGTCTTGCGTATCCGGCTCGTTGTCTGCGACCCGACCCCTTGGGCGTTATAGGGTCAAGCCTCACGGGCGCATTAGTACCGGTTAGCTCAACGCCTTGCAGCGCTTCCACACCCGGCCTATCAACCAGCTCGTCTTGCTGGGCCCTTCAGGAGGCTCACGGCCTCGGGGATGTCTCATCTTGAAGGGGGCTTCCCGCTTAGATGCTTTCAGCGGTTATCCCGTCCGCACTTAGCTACCCGGCAGTGCCACTGGCGTGACAACCGGAACACCAGAGGTGCGTCCACTCCGGTCCTCTCGTACTAGGAGCAGCCCTTCTCAAACATCCGACGCCCACGGCAGATAGGGACCGAACTGTCTCACGACGTTCTAAACCCAGCTCGCGTACCACTTTAAATGGCGAACAGCCATACCCTTGGGACCGACTTCAGCCCCAGGATGTGATGAGCCGACATCGAGGTGCCAAACACCGCCGTCGATGTGAACTCTTGGGCGGTATCAGCCTGTTATCCCCGGAGTACCTTTTATCCGTTGAGCGATGGCCCTTCCATACAGAACCACCGGATCACTAGAACCTGCTTTCGCACCTGCTCGACGTGTCTGTCTCGCAGTCAAGCACCCTTGTGCTCTTGCACTCACTGCACGATGTCCAACCGTGCTGAGGGTACCTTCGTGCTCCTCCGTTACACTTTGGGAGGAGACCGCCCCAGTCAAACTACCCACCACACACGGTCCTCGATCCGGATCACGGATCGGAGTGAGAACGCCAATGATGCCAGGCTGGTATTTCAAGGGTGGCTCCCCCCGGTCTGGCGACCGGGGTTCCAGGCCTCCCAGCTATCCTACACAAGCAACATCGGCGTCCAGTGTGAAGCTATAGTAAAGGTTCACGGGGTCTTTCCGTCTGGCCGCGGGTACACCGCATCTTCACGGCGATTTCAATTTCACTGAGTCTCGGGTGGAGACAGCGTGGCCATCATTACGCCATTCGTGCAGGTCGGAACTTACCCGACAAGGAATTTCGCTACCTTAGGACCGTTATAGTTACGGCCGCCGTTTACCGGGGCTTCGATCAAGCGCTTCGCCGGAGCTAACGCCATCACTTAACCTTCCGGCACCGGGCAGGCGTCACACCCTATACGTCCGCTTGCGCGTTGGCAGAGTGCTGTGTTTTTAGTAAACAGTTGTAGCCACCTGGTATCTTCGACCGCCTTCCGCTCCGTCCGCGAGGGACTTCACGTACCGGCGGCGTGCCTTCTCCCGAAGTTACGGCACCATTTTGCCTAGTTCCTTCACCCGAGTTTTCTCAAGCGCCTGGGGATTCTCACCCTGACCACCTGTGTTGGTTTGGGGTACGGTCTCACCGTATCTGAGGCTTAGAGGCTTTTCCTGGAAGCGTGGCATCGATGACTTCCAGCCCGTGGGCTGTTCGTCTCGTCTCTCGGCCTTGAACCACCGGATTTCCCTGATGGTTCGGCCTACGGACTTTCACCGGGACGACCGTCGCCCGGCTCACCTAGCCTTCTTCGTCCCCCCGTCGCAATACTGTGAGGTACGGGAATATTGACCCGTTTCCCATCGACTACGCCTTTCGGCCTCGCCTTAGGGGCCGACTCACTCTGCTCCGATTAGCGTCGAACAGAAACCCTTGGTCTTCCGGCGAGGGCGTTTTTCACGCCCTTTATCGTTACTCATGTCAGCATTCGCACTCGTGATACCTCCAGCAAGCCTTTCGACTCACCTTCATCGGCTTACACGACGCTCCTCTACCACGTCTCCCGAAGGATACGTCCGTAGCTTCGGTACCTGATTTAGCCCCGTTACATCTTCCGCGCAGGCCGATTCGACCAGTGAGCTATTACGCTTTCTTTCAAGGATGGCTGCTTCTAAGCCAACCTCCTGGCTGTCTAAACCTTCCCACATCGTTTCCCACTCAATCAGGATTTGGGGACCTTAGCTGACGGTCTGGGTTGTTGCCCTTTCCACAATGGACGTTAGCACCCACTGTGTGTCTCCCACGCTGGCACTCACCGGTATTCGGAGTTTGCCTCGGGTTGGTAAGTCGGGATGACCCCCTAGCCGAAACAGTGCTCTACCCCCGGTGGTGATACGTGAGGCGCTACCTAAATAGCTTTCGAGGAGAACCAGCTATCTCCGGGCTTGATTAGCCTTTCACTCCGACCCACAGCTCATCCCCGCATTTTTCAACATACGTGGGTTCGAGCCTCCAGTTGATGTTACTCAACCTTCACTCTGGCCATGGGTAGATCGCCCGGTTTCGGGTCTATTCCCCGCAACTTGTCGCCCGGTTAAGACTCGCTTTCGCTACGCCTCCCCTAATCGGTTAAGCTCGCTACGGAAAATAAGTCGCTGACCCATTATACAAAAGGTACGCGGTCACCGAACGAGTCGGCTCCCACTGCTTGTACGCACACGGTTTCAGGATCTGTTTCACTCCCCTCACTGGGGTTCTTTTCGCCTTTCCCTCACGGTACTGGTTCACTATCGGTCAGCCAGGAGTATTTAGCCTTGGAGGATGGTCCCCCCGTCTTCAGTCAGGGTTACACGTGCCCCGACCTACTCGATTTCACGCGATCGGACTTTCGACTACGGGGCTGTCACCCACTATGGCGGCCCTTCCCAGGGCCTTCGTCTAGTCGTTCACGCGCTTAAGGGCTGCTCCCCGTTCGCTCGCCGCTACTGGGGGAATCTCGGTTGATGTCTTTTCCTCGGGGTACTGAGATGTTTCAGTTCCCCCGGTTCGCCTCGTCTCCCTATGGATTCAGGAGACGATACTCACCTTGTGGTGAGTGGGTTGCCCCATTCAGAGATCGCCGGGTCGCAGGTTGTTTGCCACCTCGCCGACGCTTATCGCAGGCTGCCACGTCTTTCGTCGCCTCTGGCTGCCAAGGCATCCACCGTGTGCGCTTCATTGCTTGACCCTATAACCCCAAGGGGTCGGTGTCGCAATGACAACGATTGCCGGATACGCTTGAGACGTATCACATGATCTTCTTGCGAAGATCGTTTTGTCAGCATGATATATCTTGTTAAAGAGCGACTGTTCAGTGAACAGTGATAAGCGCACGCGATGCGTTTATCACTGGTCACGAAACGCAAGAGCAGCACGGACGGCACCGGGAACGATAATGGTGGAGCCTAGCGGGATCGAACCGCTGACCTCCTGCGTGCAAGGCAGGCGCTCTCCCAGCTGAGCTAAGGCCCCGAATCGTTTGCTGTTCGTTGTTTCCACCGAAAATTCGTGTAAGGCAAGGCGCTTTCATGTCGACGCATAGCCTGCTATGCGAGGCATAAAGCAACGCCGCTTTACGCGAATTTGGTGGGTCTGGGCAGACTCGAACTGCCGACCTCACCCTTATCAGGGGTGCGCTCTAACCAACTGAGCTACAGACCCGAACGTGACCGCCTGCCGTACCGGCAGGGACACTTCGTGCTCTCTTTGCTTGATCAGGCAATTCATTGTGGGCACTTGCCGGGCGGGTGACGCATCGGTTAAGGAGGTGATCCAGCCGCAGGTTCCCCTACGGCTACCTTGTTACGACTTCACCCCAGTCATGAACCACACCGTGGTGATCGCCTTCCGAAGTTAGGCTAACCACTTCTGGTGCAGTCCACTTCCATGGTGTGACGGGCGGTGTGTACAAGGCCCGGGAACGTATTCACCGTGCCATTCTGATGCACGATTACTAGCGATTCCGACTTCACGGAGTCGAGTTGCAGACTCCGATCCGGACTGAGACCGGCTTTACGGGATTCGCTGACTCTCGCGAGCTCGCCGCCCTTTGTGCCGGCCATTGTAGCACGTGTGTAGCCCTACCCGTGAGGGCCATGATGACTTGACGTCGTCCCCACCTTCCTCCGGTTTGTCACCGGCAGTCTCCCTGGAGTTCCCGACCGAATCGCTGGCAAAGAGGGACGAGGGTTTCGCTCGTTACGGGACTTAACCCAACATTTCACAACACGAGCTGACGACAGCCATGCAGCACCTGTCACTGCGTTCCCGAAGGCACCCCGAGATCTCTCTCGGGTTCGCAGGATGTCAAGGGTAGGTAAGGTTCTTCGCGTTGCATCGAATTAAACCACATGCTCCACCGCTTGTGCGGGCCCCCGTCAATTCATTTGAGTTTTAACCTTGCGGCCGTACTCCCCAGGCGGTCGACTTATCGCGTTAACTTCGCCACAAGGGTCTCAAGGACCCCAACGGCTGGTCGACATCGTTTACGGCATGGACTACCAGGGTATCTAATCCTGTTTGCTACCCATGCTTTCGCCCCTCAGCGTCAGTGTCAGTCCAGAAGGCCGCCTTCGCCACTGGTATTCCTCCCGATATCTACGCATTTCACCGCTACACCGGGAATTCCACCTTCCTCTCCTGCACTCTAGCGCGACAGTTCCGGATGCCATTCCCAGGTTGAGCCCGGGGCTTTCACAACCGGCTGATCGCGCCGCCTACGCGCGCTTTACGCCCAGTAATTCCGATTAACGCTTGCACCCTCCGTATTACCGCGGCTGCTGGCACGGAGTTAGCCGGTGCTTCTTCTGTGAGTGATGTCGTTCCTGGCGGGTATTAGCCGCCAGGCCTTCTTCCTCACTGAAAGTGCTTTACAACCCGAGGGCCTTCTTCACACACGCGGCATGGCTGGATCAGGCTTTCGCCCATTGTCCAATATTCCCCACTGCTGCCTCCCGTAGGAGTCCGGGCCGTGTCTCAGTCCCGGTGTGGCTGATCATCCTCTCAAACCAGCTACGGATCGTCGCCCTGGTGAGCCGTTACCCCACCAGCTGGCTAATCCGACATAGGCTCATCCGATGGCGGGAGCCTGAGCCCCCTTTCTCCCGTAGGACGTATGCGGTATTAGCCCGAGTTTCCCCGGGTTATCCCCCACCACCGGGCAGATTCCTATGCGTTACTCACCCGTCCGCCGCTCGACGCCCAGGAGCAAGCTCCTGTCGTTTCCGCTCGACTTGCATGTGTTAAGCCTGCCGCCAGCGTTCAATCTGAGCCATGATCAAACTCTTCGGTTTCAATCATATAGTCCGTTAAGCGGACCAAACTTGGCTCAAGGTATCAAACGTCTCAAACGAGACCCGAAGGTCTCTGACGAGTCGCTTGCCTTGATGATAGGTGATTTGTCACCCACCCAGGCAAGCGCCCACATGAATTACCTGATCAACTTGTTAAAGAGCTGAGAACCGCGCTTGGCGCTGCCTCTCAATGGGTGCGTATCATACCAGCGATTCGCCCGGCGTCAATTGTCTGCCGCGCTTTTTTTATGTCCCCGAGCCGCCTTCCTGTTCAGCAAGGCGGCCCAGCAGCGTTTGGCGCCTTGCTTCAGGCATAAATCCGGCGCTGATAGCGCTTCGGCCAAGGGACAAAAACGTCGACTTTCCCCAGCCAAACGCCTCCGCGCACGCCAGATGATTGCTCAGCATACCGCCCCCGAAATAGGCCGGGTCATCCGAGCTGAGCGTAACATTGAGCCCGGCCTCCCACATGGCCGGCAGCGGATGCTCCGTCACGGCGGCATAGATGCCAAGGCTGACGTTGGATAGCGGGCAGACGGTGAGCACCGTTTGCTCACGCCTCAAGCGCTCCACCAGTGCCTCGTCGGCCATGCACTGTACGCCATGGTCGATGCGCTCGACGCCAAGCTCATCAAGCGCTTCGCGCACATAGGCCGCCGGCCCCTCTTCGCCGGCGTGGGCCACCCGTGCCAGCCCGAGCTCGCCTGCCCGGGCAAATACGTCGGCAAAGCGGCCCGGCGGATAGCCGCGCTCCGCGCTGTCCAGCCCGACGGCGCTCAGATACGGCCAGTAGTCGCGCGCCTGCTCGAGCAGCGCTGCCGCCTCGGCCACCGGGCGATCGCGCAAAAACGCCATGATCAGTCCTACGCTCAAATCCAGCGTTCGCTCGGCATGGCGCACCGCGCTCAGCAACCCCTGCATCACGCTTGCCAAAGGCACGCCCCGCTGCATGTGTGCCTGGGGATCAAAATGCATGTCAATATGCATCACGCCCTCGTTGCGGGCACGGACAAAATAGTCCATGGCCAGATCATGAAAGTCCCGCGGCGTACGCAGCACGTCCATGCCCTGGTAGTAAAGATCCAGAAACTCCTGCAGATGACGAAAGCGATACGCCTCTGTCACCTCGTCGATATCGGCGTAGGGCAACGCAATGTGGTTGCGCTCGGCCAGCCGGAACATCAGCTCCGGCTCTAGCGTCCCCTCGATATGCAGATGGAGCTCCGCCTTGGGTAACCGCTGCAAGAAATCCCGCATGACCGTTTCCTTTTTGTTATTGCCTTGTTATTGCCACGCCATGAACCGGGTCAGACGATAACCATGGCTACCATATAGGTAGTGTATGCCACGAACAGGGCGAACAGGATACCCCCTTCCAGGCGATTGATTCTGCGCGCTCGTCCACGCCAGGAAAACGCAAAGAGGACCATCAGCAGGGTCATCACGGTCATCACGAACCAGTCCCGGGTAAGCACGTCCGGCCCTGCTTCAATCGGCGTGATCACCCCGGCCAGCCCCACTACCCCCAGGGTGTTAAAAAGGTTGGAGCCCACCACGTTGCCCAGCACCATATCGTGCTCCTTGCGCCGCAGCGCGCTGGCCGATGAAGCAAGCTCGGGTAGCGAGGTGCCAACGGCGACAACGGTAAGCCCAATGACCAGCTCGCTGACGCCAAAGGCCTCGGCAATATCCACCGCGCCCCATACCAGCAGGCGCGAACTGCCAATCAGCACGACCAGACCCGTGAGCGTCCAGCCTAACGCGGCGCCTCGGGACATGGGCTGCCTCTCCAGCGAATCGCTGACCTCCTCCATCAGCGCATCGTCCTTTTGCGCTCGCGACTGCAGAATACTGAGCGTCATGAAACCGCCGAGAATCAGCAGAATCATGGCCGCCTCCCAGCGGGCAACGAAGCCGTCGAGCAGGATAATGCCGGTCAGCGCCGTCACCATTACCAGCACCGGCATCTCCTTGCGGACAACGCTTGAGTGCACGGCAAGCGGCGCCAGCAGCGCCACTACGCCCAGCACCAGGCCGATGTTGGCAATATTGGAGCCGTAGGCGTTGCCCACGGCAAGCCCGGGGCTGCCCTGCAGGGCGGCAAGCACCGACACCATCATTTCCGGCGCCGAGGTGCCAAAACCGATCACCAGCATGCCAATGAGCAGCGGCGACAGCCCGAGCCAGCGTGACGTTGCCGCCGCGCCGTCAATGAACCTGTCGGCACTCCAGATCAATAACACCAGGCCGGCTATCACGGCCAGGACGGGAAGCAGCATAACGTTTCCTTCGTGGGTTTATCTGGGTACTATCGCCGCTGCATCATTATGGAAGCGGCCGAGCGCGTCAAGCGCTGATATGCACTCAGGCATAGGCGTGCGGCACATGCCCCGAGGCTTGCCGATAGATCAGCGCGTGGAAAGGAGAAGATTTGGTTCAGTATCGTCTGCTCAAACGGCCGGCGCTCCCTCGCCAGGCCCCGTATGTGGACCGTTCGCCCCCCGAGATGCATACTCGGCGCCGGCGGCTGCGCGCCTGCCATGAATGCGACTGGCTCTGTGCCCTGCCGCCGCTGAGCCCCGGCGAAAAAGCGGCCTGTCCGCGCTGCCACCATGCGCTGGTCAGGCGCCACCACCATCCGGCACAGCGCAGCATGGCGCTGGCCCTTGCCGCCTTCATCGCCCTGCTGGTGGCCGTTTCGTTTCCCTTCATCAGCTTCAGCGTCAGCGGCGTCAGCAACCGTATCGAGCTTCACCAGACCGCCACGGCGCTCATCAACTTCCATCAGCCGGTGGTAGCCATTGTGGTCATCCTGACCATTGTGGTGCTGCCGGCCTGCTACCTGCTGGCCGTCATGTGGCTGCAGCTGGGGCTCATGCGCTACCGGCCGCTGCCGTTCAGCCGCGATATTGCCCGGGCGCTCACCCACCTGACGCCCTGGATGATGGCGGATGTCTTCATCATTGGCGCCCTGGTCAGCCTGATCAAGATCTCCGGTCTGGCGCAGATATCGCTGGGGCTGTCGTTCTGGGCCTTCTGCGTTTTCGCCTTTTTACTGCTGCTGACCAGCCAGTCGCTGGACGCCGACTGGCTGTGGTTTTCCCTTGACGGCGAACCCCTGGCGCCGGAAGGCGCCCAAACCGGGGCGCCCGCCGCGGCCCAGCAGCTCGCCGGCTGCGCCACCTGCGGGCTGGTCAACCGCCTGAGCGTCACCGGCAGGACGCGCTGCCGGCGCTGTGGAGAGCGCCTTCACGCCCGTCTTCCGCACAGCATCCAGCGCACCTGGGCGTTTCTCGTCGCCGCGGCGATCCTGTATATTCCGGCCAACCTGTATCCGATCATGAACGTGACCAGCCTGGGGGAAACCTCGCCTTCCACCATCATCGGTGGAGTGGTGGAGCTCTACCAGTCGGGATCCTGGCCCATTGCCCTGGTGATTTTCGTGGCCAGCGTCATGGTGCCGGTGGGCAAGCTGTTCGCCCTTGGCTGGCTGTGCCTGGTCAGTCGTCGAGGCCACCACGTCAACGCGCATAGCCGCACCGTGCTCTATCGCATTACCGACTTTATCGGCCGCTGGTCGATGGTCGATGTGTTTGTCGTGGCCATCCTCGTGGCGCTGATCCGCGCCGGAACGCTGATGTCGATCACCCCCGGCCCCGCCGAGCTGGCCTTTGGCGCAGTGGTCGTTCTGACCATGCTGGCCGCCATGTCGTTTGATCCGCGCCTGATCTGGGACACTCCCCTGCCCGCTGCCAAAACGCATTCACACACCGCCTTTCAGAGAACTGTCGATGGCTAATGAAACACCCCGCGACCACCGCACGCCCAGTGAACCCGCGCCGTCATCGGGGCTGGATCGGGCCAGGGCGTCGGCTCAGGCAAGGCTGTCGCCTATCTGGATCGTTCCGCTGATCGCCGTCATCATCGGCATGTGGCTGGTATACGACAACTACACCAGCCGCGGCACCCAGATCAAACTCACCATGGAAAACGCCGAAGGCATCGAAGCCGGCAAGACGCTGATCCGCACGCGCAATGTCGAAGTCGGCCAGGTTCAGAGCGTGCGCCTGTCCGACGACCTGTCCCACGCCGTCATCGGCGCCCGGATCCATCCCGAAGCCGAGGGCATGCTGACCGAAGACAGCCGCTTCTGGGTGGTCAAGCCGCGCATTGGCCGGGAAGGCATCAGCGGGCTCAACACCGTGCTGTCCGGCGCCTATATCCAGCTTGAGCCGGGCAGCTCCGACGAGCTCAAGCGCGAGTTTACGGTCAGCGACGTGCCGCCGGTAGCGCCCACGGGCGTCGCCGGCCTGCAGCTCACCCTGGTCAGCGAGCTGGGCAACTCGATGAAGGTAGGCGACCCGGTATCCTATCAGGGCTACACCGTCGGCCGCGTGGAAGAGGTCGACTTCAACCCCGAAGAGCGCCAGGTATCGCACAACATTTTTATCGAAAAACCCTACGCCAGCCTGGTCACCGACAACACCCGCTTCTGGAATACCAGCGGCATTGACTTTCGCCTGGATGCCGACGGCATCAGGGTCAACCTGGAATCCCTCGAGGCCTTGCTGGGCGGCGGCGTCACCTTTGGCGTGCCTGCCGATCTGCCCACGGGCCAGGCCGTTGAGTCCAACACCCGTTTCAGCCTTTATGCCGATGAGGACAGCGCACGCCAGGGCACCTTTGATCGCTACATCGAGTACGTCCTGCTGATCGACGACACCGTGCGCGGCCTGAAAAAGGGCGCCCCCGTCGAATTTCGCGGCGTCCGCGTGGGCACCGTCGCCGCGGTGCCCTGGAACTTTACCGCGCCCCAGCCGGACTCACGCTCGAGCTTCGCCATCCCCGTGCTGATTCGGATCGAGCCCCAGCGCCTGGGCATTGTCGACGAAGCGCTCGATCTTGACGAGTGGCAAACACGCTTTCAGGAGATGTTCGACATCGGCCTGCGCGCCACCCTCAAAAACGGCAACCTGCTCACCGGGGCGCTGTTTGTCGACCTGAACTTCCAGGATAGCGAAAGCGACGGCTACGTTGCCGAATCGTTCGCCGACGTGCGCGTCTTCCCCACCACCACCGGCGGTTTGGCGCAGATACAGGCGCAGATCACCGCGCTGCTGGAGAAGCTCAACGAGCTCGATGTCGACCCGCTGCTCGACGGACTCGACCGCAACATGCAGGCCGCCGAAGCCACGCTCAACGAAGTTCAGGGCGTGTCCGAGTCGCTCAACAACCTGCTCGACAGCCCCGAAACCCAAAACATCGGCGGCAACCTGAACAGCACGCTCAAGGAGCTTCGCACCACGCTTGAGGGCGTATCTCCGAACTCGCCGGCGTACCGGGACATTCTCTCGACCATGGATCGCATCGAGCGCCTGCTGCGCGATCTCCAGCCGTTAACCAAAACGCTGAACGAGAATCCTCGGGCGCTGCTGTTTGACAACCTGGATACCGAAGATCCCGTGCCGCGCGCGCCGGAGTCACCCTGATCACGCCGCGGCACCCGAGTGCCACGCCACCAAAAAGGAAATGCCATGCTTGTCTTCCAGCGCCTTTTGCCATTGCTCGCCGCGCTGCTGCTGGGCCTCGGGCTTGGCGGCTGCGCCGGCAAGGTATCGCCGTCCTCGCGCTACCTGCTGCCGGCCGTCGCCCCTGAAGTGGCCGACGCCCCCGACGCTACGCTGGAGCTTGGGCGGCTACGCCTGGCGCACTACCTCGATGTCGAGGGGATCGTCATGCAGCTTGACGACATCGAGCTGCGCGAAGCCCGGGAGCATCGCTGGGCCGAAGGCCTCGACCAGCAGCTGACGCGCAACCTCAAGGCCCATCTGTCCCGGGACTTGCCCACCTGGCGTGTCACCCGGGCGAGCCCTGGCGACGACGACGCTTACACCCTGGACGTCAGCATCGACCAGTTCCAGGGACGCCACGACGGCTACGCCGTGGCCAGCGGCCAGTGGCAGCTGCGAAGCGCCCAAGGCCGCCTTTTGCACATGGACAGCTTCAGCGCCAATACCGCCCTCGAGCGGGACGGCTACCCCGCGCTGGTGCGCGCCCTGGGCAAGAGCCTTGAACAAGCCGCCGACGAGATGGCCGCCGGCATTCGGCGCGCCGTGTTATGATGCGCGGCCGCGCTTGGCGCGCGACGCTTTCACTCTTTATTGGCCTTCACTACTGTTGGCTACGCCGGACAACATTTGCCGGCGCTTTATCACACGGCGATCGTTTTCGGCGCCGTGCGGAGATACCATGGATTTTTCTGACCTAGGCCTAACGGCCGAACTGCTCGAAGCGATCAACGCCGAAGGCTATACCACGCCCACCCCCATTCAGGCCCAGGCGATCCCGGCGGTGCTTGAAGGCCACGACCTGCTGGCCAGCGCCCAGACCGGCACCGGCAAGACCGCCGGCTTCGGCCTGCCCTTGCTCCAGCGCCTTGATCGCGGCCGGCCGGCCAAGAGCCGTCAGGTGCGCTCGCTGGTGCTGGCCCCCACCCGGGAGCTCGCCGCTCAGGTAGGCAAGGACATCGCCACCTACGGCGCCGGACTCAAGCTGCGCACCCAGGTCATCTTTGGCGGCGTGGGCCAGAACCCCCAGGTCGAAGCGCTCAAGCGCGGGGTCGATATCCTCATTGCTACGCCCGGACGGCTGCTGGATCTGCACCAGCAGGGCCACGTCGACCTTTCGAGCCTGGAAATCCTCGTGCTTGACGAAGCCGACCGCATGCTCGACATGGGCTTTATCCACGACATCAAGCGGCTGTTGCGGCTGATGCCGACCAGGCGGCAGAACCTTTTGTTCTCCGCTACTTTCTCCAACGATATTCAGGCGCTGGCCAAACAGCTGCTGGACAACCCCAAACAGATCGACGTGGCGCCGCGCAACACCACCGCGGAAAAAATCGAGCAGGTCGTCTACAAGGTCGACCGGGAAAAAAAGCGCGAGCTGCTGGCCCACCTGATCGACACCCGTCAGTGGTATCAGGTGCTGGTCTTTACCCGCACCAAGCACGGCGCCAACCGTCTCGCCGAACAGCTATCCAAGCGTTCCATCCCCGCCATGGCCATCCACGGCAACAAGAGCCAGGGCGCCAGAACGCGAGCCCTGGGGGCCTTCAAGAGCGGAGACCTGCAGGTGCTCGTCGCCACCGATATCGCCGCGCGCGGGCTGGATATCCACCAGCTGCCCTACGTGGTCAACTTTGATTTGCCCAACGTCGCCGAGGACTACGTGCACCGTATCGGCCGTACCGGCCGCGCCGGCAGCCAGGGCGAAGCCGTTTCGCTGGTCTGTATCGACGAAGCCCAGCTGTTGAAAAACATCGAGCGGGTCATCAAGACGTCGCTGGAGCGCCGGGTGGAGCCGGGCTTCGAGCCGGACCCCAACGCCGTCGCCCAGCCGATCGAAAACGGCCGCCGCTCGGGCAAGCCGCGCAGCGCCAATCGCGCCCCCGGCTCCGACCGCAACCGCAAGCCGCGGCGCTCGCGCAGCCGCCAGCGCAGCTCCCAGAGCCGCTAGCCCCTACGCGCGGCCTCTTCTTTATTGCTACGACTTTTTTGACACAACGTGGAGTGACTATGGCGTCGTCCAGCCTGATTGCCGATTACCGCCGCTGGCTCACCTTTCAGCGCCAGGAACAGCTGAGCCGGGAGCACGCCGGCATCGTCCAGCGCCTGGAGGAGGCCCATGCCTCTTCTCGGCAGGTCGTGCAGGCCTATCGCAGCATGGCGGAAAAGGCCGCCGCCGAAGGCGCCTGCTACCGCACTCTGTTTTTGCGCACCCGGGAAGGCAGCGAAGCGCTGGTATGCGAAGGCTGGCTGTTTGTCCGCCGCCTGCTCAGCGAAGGCCAGCAGGCCCGGATACGCGCTACCCTGCTGGAAACCTTTACCCTGGAAGACGGCGTTCTCGACCCCGGCGACAAGCCCGCACGCAAGATCACTCTGGAAATTTTCGACCGCGTGCACATGGAGAAAGGAATGCGCACCAGCGTGCAGGTAGACAGCCTGGATAACGACCGCGACTATCACTTCATCACCCTGCTGGACGCCGTGCGCGGCGACCTGCGCCCCCACCTCTAACCCCGGCCCAGGAGAGCGCCATGGGTAATACCGCTGATCGCCGCCATGCTCTGCCGGTGCGGGTGATCTACACCGGCGGCACCGTCGGCATGCTGCCCGGCGCCGGCGGCCTGGCCCCGGGCGGCGATTTCGCTGCCCGGCTGGAAAAGGCGCTGGCTACCCTGCCGGCAGACAGGCGCCGAACGCTGCCGGCACGGAGAGTACATAGCTACTCGCGCCTGATTGACTCAAGCGCGGTGACGCCGCTGGACTGGCATGCCCTGGCCGAGGATATTCGAGCGCACCGTACCGGCTACGCCGGCGTCGTGGTGGTGCACGGCACCGACACCCTGAGCTGGACGGCGGCGAGCCTCGCCCTGCAGCTGCGCGCTCCGGGGTTGCCGGTTATCGTCACCGGCGCCATGCAGCCGCTGGAAGCGTCGGGCAGCGACGCGCTGGGCAACCTTGAGGGCGCGCTGCGCTTTGCCGCAGAGCCCGGCCTTGACGGCGTGGCGGTGTATTTCGCCGGCCGTCTGCTCCACGGCGCCCGAGCCACCAAGGAGCACGCCTCGGCGGCGGATGCGTTCGCCAGCCCCAACGCCCCGGCGCTGGGCGACTACCGCGGGGCGCCGCGGCTGTTCACATCCTCCCCGGGCATGGCGACAAACGCCGCCGAGCCTGACGATGAAATCGACAGTCTGCTGACCCGCGCATCGGCGGACTACGAGCGAGTGAGCCGAGGAGAGGTCGCAAGAATTGTGCTGTGGCCGGGCATCGCCGCCTGGCAGCTGAGCGCCTGGCTGGAGGACAGCCGAGTGACAGGAGCGCTGCTGGAGCTGTGGGGCGCGGGCAACATGGCCGACGACCCGGCACTGCGCGCGGTGCTGGAGCGGGCCGGCAACCGGGGCAAGCTGATGGCAGCGGTCAGCCAGTGCCCCCGGGGCAGCGTGGCCATGGGGGCCTACGCCGCCGGCCAGGGGCTTGAGCAGGCCGGCGTGCTTTCCGGCGCCGACATGACGCCGGAAGCCGTCTACACCAAGCTTGTGCACCTGCTCGCCCTGCCGCTGGATAACGCCGCGCGTCGCCGGCTATTCGCCGCCTGCTGGGCCGGAGAGCGCAGCGAGGGCTAATCGCCGCCGGCGAGCCTGGCTTCCACCCGCTCGAGGATTTGCCGGCTGACCTTGCTCACCAGCGGGGTCGCCGCCCGGTTGACGGCCTTTTCCATCAGCCGGCTGCCGATCTCGTAGCTCAGCGTCAGGGTCACCTCGGTACCTTCGGGCACGCGCTCCAGGTGATAGCGCCCCTGGTTTTTCACCCCGCTCAGCGACTCCCAGGCAAGCGTTGTCGGCGCGCTGGCCTCCACCACCGCCACGTCGAAGGTCCAGTCCATCTTGAGCGCGTGGACATACCAGCGGTAGCGCTCCTCGCCCAGCGGCTCGATGCGCTCGATCAAGTCCGAATAGTCGGCAAAATCCTCGACCCGGCGCAGGAGGGCAAACACGCGCTCGGGGGCAGCGCTGACAATTTCGCTATGTTCAATAGTGGCCATGAGGGTTTCCCCGGGTAAAAGTCATTGACGTTGGCACAGGGCCAGGATGCCAAGCCTAACACGCCGGCAAGGCAGGCCTGCCAATCCAGCCTCGTGAAAGCCCAGCCTGGACCTGGCGTCTTTCACGGGCTACCCGACTGGCGTAAACTGCCCGGCGCCGGACCGGACCCCGGACGCGCCCCGCCTCCCGCGAGGCCAACACACTCTCCGCCAAAGGACGCCGTATGCCTGCCCCTAACGCTTCTGGATCAAGCGCCACCGTCGTCATCTACTCCGGCGGCATGGACTCCTTTACCGTACTCCACCGCGCCCTGCGCGAAGGCCGCCGGGTTCATGCCCTGTCGTTCGACTACGGGCAGCGCCACGCCCGGGAGCTGGATACCGCACGTCGGGTATGCCAAGCGCTGGATATACCGCACCAGATTGTGGATATCCGCGCGATACACGGCCTGATCGACAACTCCGCGCTCACCGACGCCTCCCGTCCCGTTCCCGAAGACGACTACGCCGACGACAACCTCGCCGCGACGGCGGTTCCCAACCGCAACATGATTCTGCTGTCGCTGGCCATCGCCAAGGCGGTCAATATCGGCGCCGACCGCGTCGACTACGGCGCTCACGGCGGCGACCACGTGCTCTACCCGGACTGCCGCCCCGAGTTTGTCGAGGCCATGCGCCACGCGGCGCACCTTGCCAACCTGGCGCCGGTAGAGGTGCATGCCCCTTACCTGAACCGCACCAAAAGCGAGATTCTGGCCGAGGGGCTGGCCATGGGGCTTGACTACGCGGATACCTGGACGTGCTATGCGGGCGGCGAACTTGCCTGCGGCCGGTGCGCCAGCTGCCGGGAGCGGCTCGACGCCTTCGCCGCTAACGGCGTCGGCGACCCGCTGGCCTACGCTAGCGCTTCGCACCGCCCATGAGCCGCCCTTCTTCCCAAAGCGCAGCCGGCCGGGTATTTTTTATCGCCCCCGCCGAGGCGCCGCCGGCGTCAGTTGCTGACGGCTGCCGGCCGGGCTGCGGTGCCTGCTGTATCGCGCCTTCCATCAGCTCGCCGATTCCGGGCATGCCCGACGGCAAGCCGGCCGGGGAGCGCTGCGCCCAGCTGGATGACGATAACCTCTGCCGGTTGTTCGATGACCCTCGCCGCCCGGACGTCTGCCGGCAGTTCGACTACGACGCCGCTATCTGCGGCGAACGCCGCAGTGACGCCCTGGATACCCTGGCGGCGCTGGAATCCCTGACCGCCTGAGCCGGCCCGCCCTTTATCGCGCCGGGCCGGTCATGATTCCCGGGAAACCCCGGCCAGCCGTCGCTCGGCAAGGCTCATCCAGCGCAGCAGCACCGGCGCGTCGCTGTGCCGAACCTCCCCCAGCAGTCGCCGGAAGTCTGCCAGCGCCGCCCTGTCGTCCGGGGCGACGCGGCACAGCCACAGCTCAAGCGCGGCCAGCGCCTGGTGACGGTTGCCCTGCCTGCGCGTCTGGCCAAGCGCCAGCTCGGCGAGCGCCTTGACGTCCGCCGACGGTCGCCCCTGGCGAGCGCGTACGTAGGCCAGCTGGACGGCAAGCTCGGGCAGAAACAGCGTCTCGCGCTTTCGGGCAATTTCCAGGCAGCGCTCGAGATAGCCTTCCACGACGTCCAGCTTGCCAAGCGCCAGGCAGGCATCGGTGTACCACAGCACCGGGCGCAGATAGCGCTCAAAGCCGGTGAGCTCGGCCATGTGCGTCAGGCACGCTTCCAGCTCGGCAAGCCCCTCACCGTCGCCCCCCAGCGCTCGCTGCCACCCCAGCACGCCCCGGGCCGAGATCTGCCACAGCGCCAGATCCGCCGTATGGGCAATGGCGGCGGCCTGCTCAGCGTGGCGGCAGGCCAGGTGCACATGCCCCAGCTGGCGGTACAGCGCGGCTCCGATCAAATGCGCCATGGCCAGCGTGCCGGGATGGTTGACCCGCGCAGCCAGGCGTATCGCGCTTTCCACCTGACGCTCGGCGCGGGCATAGTCGCCGTAAAGGCACAGCGCCCAGCTATGAAAGCACGCCGCGGTCACCTGGGGGTGGTCGGAAAACGGCAGCCACTCGATCATCATCGGCGTGTTGAGCGGATCCAGCGCTTCCAGCCGGCGGTGCGCCTCGTCGACGTTACCCGCCCAGTAGGCGCTGTGGGCCCGAGCGTAGTCCGCCAGCCGGCGGTAGCGCGGCTCTTCCAGCCGGGCCGAGAGCTCGGTCAGCGTCGCCACCAGCTCATGGACCTCCTTGTGGTCGTAGCGTTGGCTGCGCGCCACCCAAAGCCCCCAGCTGACCAGAAACGCCGCGCCCGTATCGGCGGGCACGCCGTCTTCCCCGGCTGTTGAATCCAGCAGCGCCCGGGCATGCTGAAAGCTTTCCAGCGCCGTGGGCGAGCCGTGGCCCTCCAGCGCAAAGGCTGCCTGGCCGCGCACCGTCAGCAGGCTGATCCGCCGGGCCGGGTCGCGGTCCGTCCGCGCCAGGCTATCAAGCCCCGCATCCGCCATGCGCAGCGCCGTACGGTTGGCACTGACCTTGAGCGCCTCCCGGGCGGCAAGCTCGAAATAGCGGGCGCTGCGGGCATCCTGACCGCTCCGCGCCAGGTGCACGGCAAAGTCGCCCGGATGGCGGCTGGTCCAGATGGGAAAGCGCGCCTCGATCAGCTCGACCACCTGCCGGTGGTGGGTCTCGCGCACGTCCCGGGGACACGACAGGTAAGCGGCTTCCTGCAGCAGCTGATGGCTGAACTGATAGACCTTTTCCTCTGAGCGCTTATCGTCCGCCGGCTCGATGATCTCGAGCTTGCGCATGTGCTCGAGCGCCTGGCCAAGGGCCGCCGGGTTCAGTCCGCTGCACGCGGCCAGAAAATCCTCGCGGAAGCGGCGGCCGAGTACCGCCGCGACATGGGCGACGTGACGGTCGCCGCCCAGCTGATCGATACGGCTGGCCAGCAGGCCGAAAAGCCCGTTGGGCAGGGTGTCCAGCTGCACCGTACGCCCGTCGCGCTGGTCCATGTCCAGCCGCCGGCAGATTTCCTGCAGGTAAAGCGGAACCCCGTCGCAGCGCTCGATGATCCGAGTGCGCAGCCGCGGATTCAGATGCAGACGATAGCGCCTGGCGAGCAGCGTTAAAAGCCGCGACGCCTGAGCTTCATCCAGCGGTCCCAGCGCGATCTGCCGGTCCCAGTGCAGCTTGCCCGGCAGCGCCTCGCGGCCGTGATGGCTGGCCACCAGCATAAAGGCAGTATTGATCGGCAGGCGCGCCTGCAGGGCCGATAGCATCTTGAACGACGGCTCGTCGACCCACTGCAGATCGTCAATCATCAGCACCAGGCTGCGCTCGCCGGCCAGATGCTCTACCAGCCGACGAACCAGCGACACCACAAGCTCGGTGGCTTCTGCGCTGCGCGCAAGCCTGGCTACGTCGGCCGTTTCGCTGGCCCCCAGCGCCTCTTCCAAAAGCCGTTGGCGCCCGGTCTCCAACTCGGGCATGGCCAGCCGACCCTGCAAGGCCCGCAAACGTGCCGCGTCGGGGCGGGCCTTGCAGTGCCAGGCCACCAGCCGCCGGGCCACGGCGTACGGCTCGAGCACGGAGAGCCGCGTCATCGGCTGCCAGCACACTGCCGCGCCGCGGCTCAGTTCCAGCTGGCGAAACCCCACCATCAGCGCCGATTTGCCCATGCCCGCGGCACCGCTCACCATGATGCTCTGGCGCAGCCCGATACCGGCCCGGGCCAGCCCGTCGCGCAGCTGGCGCAGGGCGGTTTCGCGCCCCACCAGGCTCGGCGGCACCGCCTCCCGGCGGCCCTCATTCGGGCCCAGCGCCAGCGCTCGCAGGCGCACCCGGCCGTCGCTTGCCACCAGCCGCGTAGCCAGCCGCGGCTGCAAATCCAGCGCCGGCGGCATATGCTGAACGGCCTCGCGGGAGATGACCAGTTCGCTGTCATCCGCCGCGCTCATCAGCTCAAGCGACGTTTGCGTGACCTGGCCCAGCGGATCGGCCAGCTGGCGCTCGGGCAGGTAGATCACCCGGCCGCTGTGCAGCCCGGCCGTCAGGGTAAAGCCCGGCACTTCGCCGTCCCCCTGCCAGTGGCGCGCCGCCTCCTGGGGCAGCGCCTGGCGGCAGTGTTCGTAGAGCGCCACCAGTTCGGCCAGCTGATGGGCCGGCCCGTGGGTGCCGAAACAGGCAAGCCCCAGCCCCCCGGTGGCGCCGGGCAGCCAGAAGCCGCCCAGGTGATGGCACTGCTGCTCCAGCCAGCGCAGCAGCGCAAGCTGCAGCGACAGGCAGTGCTGCAGAGCGCCGCGCTCCTGCCATTCGCCTTCAAGCGTCAGGCGGATGGCCATGACCGACAGCTGGCGCAGCTCGACCTCGTCTTCGCGCAGCGGCGCGCTGTCGGCGGCAAGCGCGCGGAAATAGGCGCCCTGGGGCGTCATCGCCTGCGGAGTGGCGGCGTCCGACCAGTAGCCGGCCAGCTGCAGAAACGCCGGCTCGGGCTGCTGGCCGGACAGCGCCAAAAGCTGCAGGTAGGCGTTGTACTGCTCGTGAGCGGCGGCCAGCTGTCCCTGCTCGGCCAGCTGTTTGACGCGGCGCTGATGAAAGGGGCCGTAGCCGGAAAAGCGGCGGGTCAGGGTGGCCAGCACGGCATCCGGCACTGTCTCGTCGCCGTCCAGCACCTGCTCGGCAAAACGGATGACCCGCTGGCGCCACTCGTTGCGCACCTGCACCAGCCAGCGCTGAAAAGCCGCGCAGCCGGCCAGCTCAAGCTCCTCGACCAGATCACCCTGATAGCAGGAAAGTACCGCTTCAAGGCCGGCCAGGTTGCAGGGGCCGTCGAGCAGCGTTTCCAGGCGGTGCAGGTCGACCTGCCAGTCTTCCGGCAGGATAAAGGCAATGGTCTGGCGCGACACGCTCAGCACCTCACCGCTATGCCGCCCCAGCGCCTGGCGCAGGCTGTGCAGCGCGTGGCGCAGGTTGGTACGCCCGGCAGAGACCCCCTGGTCCGGCCACAACAGCTCGGCAAGCGCTGCCCGGTTCACCGGCTGGCGGTGCAGCAGCAGATAGACCAGCAGCGCCTTGACCTTGTCGTAGCTGAAGCGGGTGAGCACACCCTGATCCAGGGTGAGCGAAAAATGCCCCAGAAAGACAAGCCGGTCAGTCTCGCAAGCATCGCGCATGGATTGGGTCCTGGCGTTGGCAAGCGGCGAGCTAGGCGGGCACGCCGCTATGAAAACGAAAATCCGGGTCGGGCGAGCGTATCAACTCCGCCTCGCGGGCGGTGAAAAACGCAATGCGCTCGTCCAGGGGAGCGTCGGTCTGCTGCCGGGCCAGCAGCAGATAATCTTCGTAGTGGCGACCTTCGGCCTTGACCAGCGTGCGGTAAAACTGCGCCAGCTCGCTATCCAGATAAGGGATCAGTCGGGCAAAGCGCTCGCAGCTGCGCGCCTCGATCAGCGCGCCGACGATCAAAATGTCGACCAGGCGCTCGGGGTCGTTGGCCCGCAGGTGGCGGCGCAGCCCTTCGGCGTAGCGCGAGGCGCTCAGGTGACGATAGGCCACGCCGCGCTTCTCCATCAGCTTGACCACCTGCTCGAAGTGCAAAAGCTCTTCTCTGGCCAGCTGGGACATCTTGCTCAGCAACAGCGGCTGGTCGACGTAGCGATACAGCAGGTTCATGGCCGTGGACGCGGCCTTTTTCTCGCACTGGGCGTGATCGATCAGCAGCGTCTCGGGGTTGGCCAGCGCCTCGGCCAGCCAGGCCTCCGGCGTCGGGCAGCCGAGAAAAGCGAGCAGGCTGTCGGGCAGCAGCCCTTCGGCGCTCATGCCGTGCTCGGCAGGGGTCGGGGGGCTAACCGCCGCTGCCCGGGCGGAAGAAGATAGCGTGTGCGTCATGTCAAATTACCCAAGGGGCCGGCGTCCGGCCAGCGTTGCTGTTGGATAGGCGTCAGCTAAAACGTCGTATCCTCGCATGGTAACGCGGCGCCCGCGCAATCACATCTGCCCGGCTGGCCGGTTTTGTAGTTCGACTCCCCAGGCGCTGCAAAAAACGTGCGCACGGCGTTATTTTACGCCAAGGGCTGCGTCCAAAGTGCAACGGTCGGGCTCGGGCATTCGCTTAACATTGTCAACGGTTTACCGTAATATTACGCCGTTTCGTCGCGCCGCCTCGCCGCGCATGCCGCCTGTCCGGCTTGCTGATGCCTGCCGTGTCCCGACACCGCGCGTCGCCGCGCCTTTTCCAGCCAAAGAGGGTCCACCGTGCTCAAAGCCTACCGCCAACATGTCACCGAACGCGCCGCCGCCGGAGTTCCGCCCAAGCCGCTTGATGCCGAACAGACCGCTGCTCTGGTGGAGCTGCTGAAAGCCCCGCCGGCGGGCGAGGAAGAATTTATCCTGGACCTGATCACCGAGCGCATCCCCCCGGGCGTGGACGAGGCGGCCTACGTCAAGGCCGGCTTTCTCACCGCCGTCGCCAAGGGCGAGGCCCAATCGCCGCTGATCGACAAGATCCACGCGGTGAAGCTTCTGGGCACCATGCAGGGCGGCTACAACATCGCCTCGCTGGTCGAACTTCTGGACGATGGCGACCTGGCCGCCGAGGCCGGCGAGCAGCTCAAGCACACGCTTTTGATGTTTGACGCCTTTCACGACGTGGAAGAGCGCGCCCGGGCCGGCAACGCCGTGGCCCAGGGCGTGCTCGAGTCCTGGGCCGAGGCCGAGTGGTTTCTGTCCCAGCCGGCGCTGGCCGAGAAGATCACTCTGACCGTGTTCAAGGTGCCCGGCGAAACCAACACCGACGACCTTTCCCCGGCGCCGGACGCCTGGTCGCGCCCGGACATTCCGCTCCATGCCAACGCCATGCTGAAAAACCCGCGCGAGGGCATCGAGCCCGAAGTCCCCGGCGAGGTGGGCCCGCTTGGGCAAATCGAGGCGGTCAAGGCCAAGGGCTACCCGGTGGTCTATGTGGGCGACGTGGTGGGCACCGGCTCCTCGCGCAAGTCGGCCACCAACTCGGTGCTGTGGTTCTTCGGCGACGACATTCCCTACGCGCCCAACAAGCGCGCCGGCGGCTTCTGCTTCGGCGGCAGCGTGGCGCCGATTTTCTTCAACACCATGGAGGATTCCGGCGCTCTGCCCATCGAGATGGACGTCGAGCACCTCCAGATGGGCGACGTGATCGACGTCTATCCCTACGCCGGCAAGGTTTGCCGCCACGGCACCGACGAGGTCGTCACTACCTTCGCGCTCAAGACTCAGCTTTTGCTCGACGAGGTCCGCGCCGGCGGCCGGATTCCGCTGATCATCGGCCGCGGGCTTACCGCCAAGGCCCGTGAATCCCTGGGGCTTCCCGCTACCGACGTCTTCCGCCTGCCCGAGCAGCCGGCGGATTCCGGCCGCGGTTTCACCCTGGCCCAGAAGATGGTCGGCCGCGCCTGCGGCATGGACGGGGTGCGCCCGGGCATGTACTGCGAGCCGAAGATGACCACCGTGGGCTCCCAGGACACCACCGGCCCCATGACCCGGGACGAGCTCAAGGACCTGGCCTGCCTGGGCTTCCAGGCCGATCTGGTGATGCAGTCGTTTTGCCACACCAGCGCCTACCCCAAGCCCGTGGACGTGGATACCCACCACACCCTGCCGGACTTCATCATGAACCGCGGCGGCGTTTCCCTGCGCCCGGGCGACGGCATCATCCACAGCTGGCTCAACCGCATGCTGCTGCCCGATACCGTGGGCACCGGCGGCGACTCCCACACGCGCTTTCCCATGGGCATTTCCTTCCCCGCGGGCTCGGGCCTGGTAGCCTTTGCCGCCGCCACCGGAGTGATGCCGCTGGACATGCCGGAGTCCGTTCTGGTGCGCTTCAAGGGCAAGCGCCAGCCCGGGGTGACCCTGCGCGATCTGGTCCACGCCATCCCCTACTACGCCATTCAGCAGGGGCTTTTGACCGTGGAGAAGTCGAGCAAGAAAAACGCTTTCTCCGGCCGGATTCTGGAAATCGAGGGCCTGGAAGACTTGACCGCCGAGCAGGCCTTCGAGCTGTCCGACGCCTCTGCCGAGCGCAGCGCCGCCGGCTGCACCATTACGCTCTCGGAAGACAGCGTCAGCGAGTACCTGACCTCCAACATCACCCTGCTCAAGTGGATGCTGGCCAACGGCTACGGCGACGCCCGCACCATCGAGCGGCGCATCCGCGGTATGGAAGCCTGGCTTGAAGACCCGAGCCTGATGCGCGCCGACCAGGACGCCGAGTACGCCGAGGTCATCGAGATCGACCTCGACCAGCTCACCGAGCCGGTGCTCTGCGCACCCAACGACCCCGACGACGCCCGCCTGCTGTCCGAGGTGGCCGGCGAGACCATCGACGAGGTCTTCATCGGCTCGTGCATGACCAACATCGGCCACTTCCGCGCCGCCGGCAAGCTTTTGGAACAGCAGCCCGCCGGCAGCCTGAAAACCCGCCTGTGGCTGGCGCCGCCGACGCGGATGGACCAGCACCAGCTCACGGAGGAAGGCTACTACGGCATCTTCGGCCGCGCCGGGGCACGGATGGAAATGCCCGGCTGTTCGCTGTGCATGGGCAACCAGGCGCGGGTGGCAGCCAAGAGCACCGTGGTGTCCACCTCCACGCGCAACTTCCCCAACCGCCTGGGCGACGGCGCCGATGTCTACCTGGCCTCGGCCGAGCTCGCCGCGGTGGCCGCGGTGGAAGGCCGCCTGCCCACGGTGGGCGAATACCGCCGCTACATGAGCGAATTCGACGCCATGGCCGGAGAAATCTACCGCTACATGAACTTCCACGAGATCGAGGAATATCAGAACGCCGCGTTGAACATGATTCCGCTTGCCGAAGAGGCTTGACCGCAAGCGCCCAGACATTGAGCCTTTGACGCTCCGGCCCGATCCGTTCGGGTCGGGGCTTTTTATTGTCTTTAATCAATATTCCCCTGGAGGTATTGCCCGCCATGACGGCTCTCGACCCAACCCGCATCGTGACCCCGGATATCTGCGACGCCTATCCGGACGCTCAAGTCATCCAGGCACCGTTCAGCAGCTTTGGCGACGTCACCGCCTTTGCCGGCCCGGTGCGCACCGTCACCTGCTTTGAAGACAACTCCCGGGTGCGCGAAGCGGTCAGCGAGCCCGGCAACGGCGCCGTGCTGGTAGTCGACGGCGGCGGCTCGCACCGCTGCGCCATGCTTGGCGACATGCTTGCGGAAAAAGCCGTGGCCAACGGCTGGGCCGGCATTGTCATGTACGGCTGCGTGCGCGACGTCGACGTGCTGGCCACCCTGCCCATCGGCATTCAGGCGCTGGGCCGCCACCCGCGCAAGAGCCACAAGCGCGGCGAAGGCACCCGGGACGTGGCGGTGGACATCGCCGGCACCCGGGTCGCCCCCGGCCAATGGCTGTATGCCGACAGCAACGGCATCCTGGTTGCCGAACGGGAACTTTCGCTGTAACCCCCGGGTCCACTCGCCATGCCTTTTATGTCGTCACGCGCCGGGCCGCTGAATCAGCTCGGCGCTTCTCTCTGGCGCCTTTTTCGCGGCCGCCTGCGCGCGCTGATTGCCTTCCACCTGCTGTTCACCCTGCTGGCCTCCACTCTGGTGCTGCCGGGCATCGGCGGGATTACACGGGCGCTGTACGCGCGTATCGGCACGGATGTGGTCACCACGGATACGCTGGTGGCGCTGCTTTTTACCCCGGCGGGGCTGAGCGGCGCTCTTGCCGTGCAGGGCCTGGCGTTTGGCCTGCTCTACTGGCAGCAGGCGGGCATGCTGCACATTGCCCTGAGCCAGCGTCACCAGAACCACTACCGCCTGACGCTGGAAGCGCTGTGGCACGGCACCCGGCGCCTGCCGGCGCTTATCGGTTTGGTGGTGCTGCAGGTGGGCAGCCACCTTTTGCTGCTGGCGCCGTTCATGGCGGGCCTTGCCTGGCTTTACGACGCCTGGCTTGGCGGGCTTGAGACTTACTACCTGCAAAAAGTGCGCCCGGCGGAGCTATGGTATTTCATTGCCTGCGCGCTGCCGCTGCTGGCGCTTTGGGCCTGGCTTGCCGGCCGGCTTTACCTGCGCTGGCTGCTGGCGCTGCCGCTGGTGGCGCTGGAAAACGCCTCGCCCCGCCGCGCGCTTTCCCGCAGCGTCGCGCTGACCCGAGGCTGGCACCGCTCCATTGCCGCCGCCGTGCTGGCCGTACTTGTCGGCATCATCGCGCTGCCGATACTCGCCACCCTGGCGTTCGATGCGCTGTTTGCCCCGCTGCTGGACTGGCTGCCCGAGTACCACAGGGTGCTGCTCCCGGCGATGCTGGCCTACCTCACGGCCTATGTGCTGCTCACTCTTGCCTTGACCTTTGCCGGTATTGCGGTCAATGCGCTGCTCTCGGCGTGCCTTTACATGCAGCTTGCCCGGGGCCGGGAATACGCCCCCACGCCCTCGGGCACCCGAGCGGGGAGACTGGCCTGGGCGGTGGAGTTTGCCGTCATTGCGATCGCCGCACTGCAGGCCTGGTGGATCCTGGGCAGCTTCGAGCTCAACGACGACGTCGCCATCATCGCCCACCGGGGCAGCTCCAAGCGCGCGCCGGAAAACACGCTGTCGGCCTTTCGCCAGGCGGTGAAGGACGGCGCCGACGCCGTGGAGCTTGACGTGCGCCTGAGCGCCGACGACGTGGTCATGGTGTATCACGACAGCAGCCTTGCCCGGCTGACCGGCGATCCGCGCCACGTCGGCGACCTGACGCGGGAGGAGCTGGCCAACTTCGACATCGGCAGCTGGTTCGGCCACGACTTTCGCGGCGAGCGTATTCCTACCCTGGATCAGGTGCTTGACGCCACCCGCGGCCAGCTCGGGCTGATGATCGAGCTCAAGCCTGCGCCCGGCCGCGGCACGGCTCTGGCACAGGAGGTACTGACGGCGCTGAACCGCGAAACCGATACCCGCTACGCCTGCTGGGCCGACGCCGACGAGCCGATCGCCGCCCTGGGCCGCTGCGGCTACCCCGATGCGCGCCGGGAAATGCGCATTGCCTCGCTGTCGCCGACGCTGGTGCGCCGGGTCAAGCAGCTGGCGCCGGCGCTGCGCACCACCCTGTTGGCCCAGCTGGTACTGCCCGGCACCCTGGACCGGTACGGCTTCGATGCCCTGGGCCTGCGGCACAACCGCATCACCGAAGACGAAATGCGCCTGGCAACGACCTACGGCTACGAAGTCCACGCCTGGACGGTCAATAGTCCCAAGCGCATGGCCACGCTGATCGACATGGGCGCAGACGCCATCATCACCGACTACCCGGAACGCCTGGCCGCCCTGCTTGCCGAACGCCGTCAGCTCGGCGACGCCGGCCTGCTTCTGCTCAAGTTTCACAGCTGGCTGCGACGCTAGGCGTCAGTCGGGCTCGTCCCCCTTTACCACGCCTTCCCGGCGGGGGTCAGCGCCGCCATACAGGGTATCGTCCGGCTGGCGTACCAGCACGCCCAGGCCGCTGGAGAGCTCGCGCTCGCTGAGCGTATGGCCGCGCTTGCGCAGCGCCTCCCGAGTGATCTCCGGCAGGCGGTCCTTTTCTACGTAGACGACATCGCCGCCCAGGGTCAACGCATGGGGCAGCGCGAGCGCCTGCTGGGCGTCGAGCCCCCAGTCGCGCAGCGCCACCAGGGTCTGCGCCACGTAGGGAATAATCGCCGCGCCGCCGGGGCTGCCAAGGGTTGCCACCAGCGCGCCCGTCTCGTACTCGCCCTCGCTTTCTTCATCGTGCTCGAACACCAGCGTGGGGCTCATGCTGGAACGCGGACGCTTGCCCGGCTGTACCCGGTTGGCCACCGGCTTGCCGTCGACGGTGGGAATGAACGAAAAATCGGTCAGCTCGTTGTTGAGCAGATAGCCGCCGTCAAGGCCGGTGCCGCCGTCGGCCATGATCCGCGCGCCAAAGGCCTGCTCGATGGAGGCGGTCAGGGCCACGGCGTGGCCCTCGGCATCGATGATGCTGACGTGGCTGGTGCCGTATTCCGGCTGACGCGGCGGGGTAGCCAGGCTCGTCGCAAGCTCGCCGGGATCGCCAGGCTCGACGTCGTCACCCAGACTTTGGTCACTGACGACCAGCCCGGCGCGCTGCTCCAGATACGCCGGCGCCAGCAGGCTCTGCCAGTCTCCGCCGGGGGCATCGACAAAGGCCGGATCGCCGACGTAGCGGTTGCGGTCGGCGAACGCCAGCCGCGAGGCTTCCAGAAAGCGGTGCAGCCAGTCGTCGCTGGGCGCGCCGGCATCCAGCGGCGCCTCGGCCATGGGCTCTTCGTCCATCATCCCGAGGATTTGCATCACCGTCAGATGGCCCGAGGACGGCGGCGGAAAGCCGCATACCGTCCACTGCTGCCAGGGCGTGCAGAGCGGCTCGCGCGCCCTGGCCTCGTAGCTCTTTAGATCTTCCACCGCCAGGGAGCCGGGCACTTCCTGCGACTGCACCCGCTCGGCCAGATCCTTGGCCACCTCGCCCCGGTAAAACGCCCGGCTGCCGTTTTCGGCGATATCGCCAAGGACGGCGGCGAGCGCGGGGTTGGTCAGCGTCTCGCCCACGGCCAGGGGCTCGCCGTCCTTGGGGTAGTAAAAGGCCCGGGCCGCCGAGTCTTCCGCCAGACGGTCGTCGTTGGCCAGGCTCCGATGCAGCCGCTCGCTTACCTCAAAGCCGTTTTCCGCCAGGGTGATAGCCGGTACAAACAGCGTTTCCCAGTCAAGCTCGCCGTATTCGTCGTGGGCTTTCTCCAGCATCCTGACAATGCCCGGCACGCCCACCGAGCGGCCGCTGGTCACGGCGTCCATGAACGCCAGGGGCTCGCCCTGATCGTCCAAAAACAGCGTTTCGTCAGCGCCCGCCGGCGCGGTTTCCCGGCCGTCGAAGGCGGTAATGTCGCCGCCGTCAAAATGCATCATGAAACCGCCCCCGCCAATACCGCTGGACTGCGGCTCCACCAGCGCCAGCACCATCTGCACGGCAACGGCGGCGTCAACGGCGCTGCCGCCGGCCGCGAGTATCTGATTGCCGGCATCCGCTGCCAGCGGGTTGGCGGCCACCACGGCAAAGGACTCTGTCGCCCAGCCGGGCTTTTCCTCAAGGCCGGACGCCGGCTCGGGGCTCAGCGACGGCGCTTGATAGTCAAAGCCGGGAGCCGCAAGCGGCACTAGCAGCAGGCCAAGCGGCAGCAGATGTCTTCCCAGGCGCGCCATGAGGACTGTCCTCCTCCGTGTGTCAGGCAGGCGTATAAAGCAAAACGCCCGGCGCATGGCCGGGCGTACGTTCAGCGCTCTTGCTAGCGTTGGGTTTCCCCGGCCAGCATCAGCCAAGTGTCCAGCACCGCATCGGGGTTGAGCGAGACCGAGTCGATCCCCTGCTCCATGAGCCACTTGGCAAAGTCCGGGTAGTCCGACGGCCCCTGCCCGCAGATGCCGACGTACTTGCCCTGAGCCTTGCACGCCTGGATCGCCATGGCCAGCATCTTTTTCACCGCCTCGTTACGCTCGTCGAACAGATGCGCGACGATGCCCGAGTCGCGATCGAGCCCCAGGGTCAGCTGGGTCAGGTCGTTGGAGCCGATGGAAAAGCCGTCAAAGTGCTCGAGGAACTCGTCCGCCAGCAGGGCGTTGGCCGGCAGCTCGCACATCATGATGACCTTCAGGCCGCGATCGCCACGCCTGAGCCCGTTGGCGGCGAGCAGCTCCACGACCTCTTCGGCTTCTTCCGGCGTGCGCACAAACGGCACCATGACTTCGACGTTATCCAGCCCCATCTCGTCGCGCACCCGGGCCAGCGCCCGGCACTCCAGCTCGAAGCACGGGCGGAAGGCGTCGGATACGTAGCGCGAGGCGCCGCGAAAGCCGATCATGGGGTTTTCTTCGCCGGGCTCGTAAAGCTTGCCGCCGATGAGGTTTTCGTACTCGTTGGACTTGAAGTCGGACAGCCGCACGATGACTCGCTTGGGGTAGAACGCCGCCGCCAGGGTGGAGATCCCTTCCACCAGCTTGTCCACGTAGAAGCTCACCGGATCGTCGTAGCCGGCGGTGCGCAGATCGATGATCTGCTGCAGGTCGGCGGGCAGGGTGGCGTAGTCCATCAGCGCCTTGGGGTGCACGCCGATCATGCGGTTGATAATGAACTCAAGGCGCGCCAGCCCCACGCCGGCGCCGGGCAGCCCGGCAAAGTTGAACGCGCGGTCGGGGTTGCCCACGTTCATCATGATGTCGAACGCAAGCTCGGGCATGGCGTCGATACTTGATACCTTGCGGTCAAACGCCAGCAGGCCTTCGTAGACCTGACCGGTATCGCCCTCGGCGCAGGAGACGGTGACGTCCACGCCCTCGTGCAGCTGCTCGGTGGCGTCGGTGCAGCCCACCACGGCGGGAATGCCCAGCTCCCGGGCGATAATCGCCGCGTGGCAGGTGCGTCCGCCGCGGTTGGTCACGATGGCCGAGGCGCGCTTCATCACCGGCTCCCAGTCGGGGTCGGTCATGTCGGTGACCAGCACGTCGCCGTCGTGGATCTTGTCCATATCGTCCGGGGTTTCCACTACCTTGACCGCCCCGCTGCCGATGCGCTGACCGATGGCCCGGCCGCTGATCAGCGTGCGGCCCTTCTCTTTCAGGGTGAAGCGCTCCAGGCGGCCGCCTTCCTGCTGGGAGACCACGGTTTCCGGGCGCGCCTGGACGATGTAGAGCTCGCCGTCGTCGCCGTCCAGCGCCCATTCGATATCCATGGGCCGGTGATAGTGCTCCTCGATGGTGACCGCCTGGCGGGCCAGCGCCATGACCTGGTCATCGCTCAGGCAAAAGCGGTTGCGCTCCTGGGGGGCGACCTCGACGGTCTCGACCGACTTGCCGGCGCTGGCGTCCTCGCCGTAGACCATCTTGATACGTTTGGAGCCCAGATTGCGGCGCAGCACCGCCGGCCGACCCGCGGCCAGAGTGGGCTTGTGGACGTAAAACTCGTCGGGGTTGACGGCCCCCTGGACGACGGTTTCCCCAAGCCCCCAGGAGGCGGTGACAAACACCGCGTCGCGGTAGCCGGACTCGGTATCCAGGGTAAACATGACGCCCGCCGCGCCGGTTTCCGAGCGCACCATCTTCTGGATGCCGGCGGACAGCGCCACGTTCTCGTGGGCATAGCCGCGGTGTACGCGGTAGGAGATCGCGCGGTCGTTGAACAGCGAGGCAAAGACTTCGTGCACCGCGCGCTTGATGTTGGCCAGACCCTCGATGTTGAGGAAGGTTTCCTGCTGCCCGGCGAAGGAAGCATCGGGCAGGTCTTCGGCGGTAGCCGAGCTGCGCACGGCGGCCTTGAGGTTAGGGTGGCGCGCCTGAAGCGCCGCGTAGGCGCTCTCCAGCGCCGCTTCGAAGTTGGGCGGCAAGGGCGTGTCGATGATCCACTGGCGGATATCGCGCCCGGCATCGGCCAGGGCCTTGACGTCGTCCACGTCGAGACGCCTGAGCCGCTCGTTGATACGCTCGTTCAGCCCTTCGTGGGAAAGAAATTCGCGATACGCGTAGGCGGTGGTGGCAAAGCCGCCGGGGACGGTCACCCCCACTTCCGACAGGTTCGAAATCATCTCGCCAAGCGAGGCGTTTTTACCGCCGACGCGCTCGACATCGGCCATGCCCAGTTCATCGAACCATAGAATGTAGTTTTCCACGCAACCCCCTCGCACTGATATTTGCCACGACATTTTGACGGCGGCACACCCGGCCGCCGCGCCGCCAACGATTTTAGGTGGGCAACCTTAACACCCGGCCGGCGCCTTAGCCATTGGTCGAATCGCTAACCCGGTGGAGGAGATTTACAACAGAACGGCAATTTCCGGGTTTCCTGTAGTCATCGGCCGGCGGCGCTGCCGTGCTATCCTTGCCGACGCCCTTGACCGGCAAGCCTCACACCGCACGATTCAGGATACTCAACATGACCCGCACCGCCTTTTTTATTTCCGACGGCACCGGCATTACCGCCGAAAGCCTGGGCCGCAGCCTGCTGGCGCAGTTCCGGGGCATCGAGATCACCATGCTGACCAAGCCCTACGTGGACACCGTGGAAAAAGCCGAGGAGCTGGCCGGCGTGATCGAAGCCACCGCCGCGCGCGACGGCAACCGGCCGATCGTCATCGACACCATCGTCGACGAAGTCATTCGCGAGGTGATTCGCGCCGCGCCGTGCTTCAAGGTCGACGTGTTTTCCACCTTTCTCGCCCCGCTGGAAGAAGAGCTCGCCACGCACTCGTCCTACAGCGTGGGCAGCACCCACGCCATCGGCAGCGACGACGTCTACATGGATCGTATCCACTCGGTACACTTTGCCCTAGACAACGACGACGGCGCGCGCACCCACCAGTATGACGAGGCCGACATTATCCTGATCGGCGTGTCGCGCTGCGGCAAAACGCCGACGTCGCTGTATCTCGCGCTGCAGTTCGGCATTCGCGCGGCCAACTATCCGCTTACCGAAGACGATCAGGACGAGGACGGCGTGCTGAAGCTGCCCCGCTTTCTGGCCAAGCATCACCATAAGCTGTTCGGCCTGACCATCGACGCCCGGCGGCTGGCGGCCATTCGCCACGAGCGCCGGCCCAACAGCCGCTACAGCTCCATGGACCAGTGCCTGCAGGAGGTGGAGCAAACGGAGTCGCTTTATCGCTCGCTGAACATTCCCAGCATCGACACCACGCGCTTCTCCGTGGAGGAAATCTCTACCCGCATGATTGCCGAAACCGGGCTGGTACGGCGCTTTTCGCCGCGCTAACCACCGCGCCAACGCTCTGGCTAAAGCCCCTTGGGAGCAAAGATCCCCGGGGCGTTGCGCCAGTAGCCCTTGTAGTCCATGCCGAAGCCGAACACGTAGCGATCGGCCACGGCCAGGCCGCAGTAGTCGGCGCTGAGGTCGGGCACGGCCTTGCGCTCGTGCTGCTTGTCCACCAGCACCGCGGTGGTCACGCTTGCCGCCCGCGCCTGGCGGCAGTAATCGAGAATCGCGGCCAGGGTGGCGCCCTCGTCGAGAATGTCATCGACGATGACCACGTGGCGCCCGGCCATGGGAATCTCCGGCGAGACCCGCCAGAACAGCTCGCCGCCGGATAGCCGGCTGCGGTAGCGGGTCGCGTGGAGATAGTCCACTTCCAGCGGAAACCCCAGCCGAGTCAGCAGATGCCCGGTGGTGATCAGCCCGCCGTTCATCACGCAGTAGAACACCGGCAGCTTGTCCCCCAGGTCCCGGGTGATGGCTTCAGCCATGCGGTCCAGCGCCTGCTCCACCCGGGCCTGGGGGATCAGGCAGTCGGCTTCGTCCATCAGCGTGCGCATCGAGTCCCGGGACTCGAGCGCTTGTTTGTCCAGCTTGGCCATGTGCAGATCTTGCATGCGGGGTCCTGGGTGTTGAAAACGAAAGTCGAGAAGATAAAAGCGGCAGCCGTGACGCAGCGGCGTCCGGTCAGGCGCCGCTGTCGGCCAGCGCTTCGAGGCGGGCGCGTGCACGGCGCCAGCGGTTGAGCGCCGGCAGCGCGTCAAGTTCGGGGCGCGCTCGGCCGTAGCGCAGCTTGGCCGGACGACGGGTCTGGCGCTCCCGACAGACCGCCACGACCTCCCTGGCCGCTTCGCGGTCGTTGCACACCAGCAGCGTATCGCAGCCGGCCTTCAGCGCCGCCTCGGCGCGCGCCGCCGGGCCGCCCGCTTCGCGGGCCCCGGCCATGCTCAGATCGTCGGAGAAGATGCAGCCCTTGAAGCCCAGCGACTCGCGCAGCATGCCAAGCCAGCTGGGGGAAAATCCCGCCGGGCGGGGGTCAAAGGCGCTATAGATCACGTGGGCCGGCATCACGCCGTCGAGCTTTCCGGCCAGCCGGGCAAAGGGCACCAGATCCCGGGCCTTGAGCTCGGCCAGCGGCCGCTCGTCGACGGGCAGCTCCCGGTGGGAGTCCGCGGCGACGCCGCCGTGGCCGGGAAAGTGCTTGCCCACCGCCGCCATGCCCGCCTCGTGCAGCCCCAGAACAAAGGCCTCGCCCAGCACCGCGACGTGCTCCGGGTCGCCGGCGAAGCTGCGATCGCCAATGACGCTGGAAAAGCCGGTATCGACGTCCAGCACCGGGGCAAAGGTAAGATCCAGCCCGCAGGCGGCCATTTCCATGCCCAGCAGCCAGCCGGCGTCCCTGGCAAGCGCCGTCCCCTCTTCGGGGGCGATGGCAAAACGCTCGCCCAGCCTGGCCATGGGCGGCAGGCGAGTCACTCCCTGGCGCAGCCGCTGTACCCGGCCGCCTTCCTGATCCACGGCGATCAGCAGCTCCGGGCACTGACGGCGAATGGCGGCGCACAGCCGGCTGACCTGGGCGGCACTTTCCACGTTGCGGGCAAAAAGGATAACCCCGCCGACCGCAGGATCGCGCAGCAGGCGCGCTTCGGCGGCGTCGAGGGCGGGCCCCTCTAGGTCGAGCATGACCGGGCCAATGGGTTGCGTCATGGTGAGAGTCCTGCAAAAGGGAACGTAATTTTAGCCGATCGCTGCCGGCTGTCAAAAACGCCGCAGGCCGACTGCCTGAAGGGCGGCCCGGCTCAGCCGTCGCCGCCGTGTAGCCATACCGGGGTGCCCGGCGGCGTCTGCGCGAACACCTTGATCAGATCATCCAGCCGCAGGCGCACGCAGCCGTGGGACTGGGCCACGCCCATGGGCTCGCTCGGCGGCGTGCCGTGCAGATAGATATAGCGACGCTGGGTATCCACGCGGCCGCCGCGGTTGCGCCCCGACTCCAGCCCGCACAGCCACAGAATACGGCCGAGAATCCAGTCGCGCCCGGGGTGCGCCCGCGCCAGCGCCTCGGAATAGACCTCGCCGGTCGGGCGCCGGCCGCGAAATACCGCTTCCCGGGGCGCGTTCTCGCCAACGGCGGCGCGCACGTAGTGCCAGCCCAGCGGCGTTTGCCCGCTGCCGTCCTGCTGGCCGGCGCCGGCCTTGCCGGTCGACACCGCCACGGCTTCGCCCGGCACCCGGCCGTGCCACAGGACAAGCCGCTGACGGGCCAGGTCGATCTCGAGCCAGGGGGCGTCGGCGGGCGGAAGGTCGTGGAGCTTGGGCGTACGCATGGGACTCCTTTGGCTGACTTGGCCGGTCAGGTGTCGGGTGCCTCGGGGAGCGGCGCGTTCATTGCCGCCACCACCACCGGGCGCAGGCGCCTGACCAGATCGCGAACGGATACCGGCTGAGCATAGTCCTTTTCGGCGATGTCCTTGAGGGCATCGAGCCCCGACAGGGTAAAAACTACCGTGCCCAGCATGAAATGCAGCCGCCAGAAACGCTCGGCATCGGGCAGCTCCGGCGTCGCCCGGCGCACCAGCCCGGCAAAGCGGGTGAAAACGTCGCCGTAGTGCTGCTGGATATGGCGGCGAAGGTGGCCCTGGGCCTGGCTGTACGCCAGCCCCAGAAGGCGCATGAACACCTTGAGGCTGTCGCGCTCGGCAGGCACCGCCAACACCGTTTCGGCCATGCTTTCCAACAGCGCTTCGAGCGGAATAACTCCGCCCTGATAGCGGGTCTCGAGCGTATCGAGCGCGTCGTGAAAGCGCACCGAGAAGGGGTCAAGGTAGCGTGAAAAAACCGCCTGGATCAGCGCCTTCTTGGAACCGAAATGATAGTTCACCGCCGCCAGGTTGACGCCTGCCCTGCCGGTGATCGTGCGCAGCGACGTTTCGGCAAAGCCGCGCTCGGCAAACAGCACCTCGGCGGTATCCAGAATGCGCGTGGTTGTGTCCGCCCGGGCCATGCGGCGCTCCTTGTCAAAGGCTGCAGGTAAACGGCAGCCGCTAAACGACTGCTTGCAACGAGGGTTTGAAACATTCGGGAATATTACGCCAGCGCCCGGCACGGCTCAATCGGCGGCGCTCGGCGCGGGCGCTATACTGGACATAGAGCCATACTGTATACTTGACCACTTGATACGCCGATCCTTTATCCTGCCGGTGGTTCAAGCAGCCGACACCGCCGGCTCCTGGCACTTGCGACACGGGAGTTTTCCATGACCCAGCGTTTGACCGCTCGCCAGCAGAACGTCTACGACTTCATCGTCAAAACCATGGGCGAATACGGCTACCCGCCCACCCGTGCCGAGATCGCCCGGGCGCTGGGGTTTCGTTCGCCCAACGCCGCGGAGGAGCATCTGCGCGCCCTGGAGCGCAAGGGGGCTATCCGCATCATTCGCAACACTTCCCGAGGGATACGCCTGCCCGCGGCGGAAACGCCCGACGAGCCGTCAGCCGAGAGCCCCCAGGGACTGCCGATTATCGGCGAGGTCGCCGCCGGCAGCCCCATTCTTGCCGCCGAGCACATTGACCGCTACTGCCCGCTGCCCGCCGAGTACTTCACCCCCCGCGCGGACTATCTGCTGCGGGTGCGCGGGCTGTCGATGCAGGACGCCGGCATTCTGGAAGGAGACCTGCTGGCGGTACACCGCACCGAACGCGTTCGCGACGGCCAGATCGTCGTGGCAAGGCTTGAGGACGACGTCACCGTCAAGCGTTTCAGGCGCCGGGGCCATCGGGTTCAGCTGCTCGCGGAAAACGCCGACTTCGCCCCCATCGATATCGACCTTCGCACCCAGGCGCTGGAGATCGAAGGCGTGGGCGTGGGCGTCATCCGCGGCGGCAACGGCCAGGCGCTGAGCTAGTCCGCTGCTGGCTACCCTCGCTACTGCCTGTCGATGTAGCGGTGGTCGTTGAAGGTGGCCACCCAGTCCGGGTGGTACACCATCAGAATGATCAGCAGCATACCGGTGATGAAGGCTTCCGAGGGCATCAGCAGCGGCAGAAACATCGCGTATTCCTTGGCCAGCAGCACCGCCTGGGCATCCTGGCTGCCGACCAGAATGAGTCCCACCGCGGTGAGCCCGCCGGCCAGGGTGGCCACCGCCGCCCCGAAAAACCCGCAGATAAACATGAACAGCATGACGTTGTCCAGCAGCTTGCGGTCGACGAAGCGCCAGATCAGCCCCACCACAATCGCCGGCACCACGCCGGTCACCAGCACGTTGACGCCTAGCAGCGTCCACTCGTTGCGCCCGATCGCCACCATCGCCACGTTGACCATGACGTTGCTCAAAAGCGCCAGCGGCGCCTTGAACAGCAAAAGCAGCAGGGTAGTAAACACCAGGTGCAGGGTCAGCCAGTCCACCGCCTGGGCGCGCAGCTGCCAGAGCAGGATGACTCCCATGGTCGCGGCCAGCCAGCGGTGCTGAAGTGCGGTGTCATCGACAAGCGCCAGCCAGGGCCTGAGCGTCGCGACCCAGGCCAGCAGGCCGATACACAGGGCCGCGCACAGTACCAGCAGCCAGGGGGCCAGCACACTTTGGGCAAACGACATAGCAACCTCGGCAAGACGTCATCGGAAAGACAGTCGGGGCGCGCAGTCTGACACTCCCCGCCCGCCGCGCCAAGCGCTTTGGGCGAGGGTTCTTGGGTCGCCCTAACGAATCGCGGCGTAGGGCGCACCGGGCGGCGGCGATTGAGCCCGGCCCCGGCCATCCCGTATAGTAAAGCCCCACTTTCAAGGCTTTTTTTACCCTGATGGATCCCGCACGCGTCACCGTTCGTCCCCGCTACCGCTCTCCCTTGCGCCTGCTGCCGCTTGGCGGCTGCGGCGAGATCGGCATGAACCTGACGCTTTACGGCTACGCCAGCGAATGGATCGCCGTGGACTGCGGCATGATGATCCGTCAGGATCTGCCCGACGCGCCGCTGCAGGTGCCCAACCTGGAAACGCCCCGCCGTCTGGGCATTACGCCCCGGGCGCTGTTCATCACCCACGGGCACGAAGACCACATCGGCGCGGCGGCCTGGCTGTGGCCGCACTGGCAGTGTCCAATCTATGCCACGCCGCTGGCCGCCGGGCTTTTGCGGCTGAAGTTTGCCGAGCACGGCCTGGCAGCGGACGTGATTCGCGTCATCGAGCCCGGGGAGGCCCTGGCCGCCGGGCCTTTCACCCTGCGCTACCTGCCGCTCCCCCACTCCATTCCCGAAAGCTGCGCGCTGCTGATTGCCGCCGGCCGCTACCGCACGCTGCACACCGGCGACTGGAAGCTGGATCCGGAACCGCTGGCAGGGCCCACGTTTGACCCCGAACGGTTTCGCGCGCTGGCGCCGGTGGACCTGGTCGTCGGCGATTCCACCAACGCCCCGGTAGCCGGGCACTCGGCGAGCGAAGGCGACGTCGCCCGCGCGCTTGCCGAGACCCTTGGCGAATGCAGAGGCCGGGTGGTGGTCTCATGCTTTGCCAGCAACGTCGCGCGCATTGTCGCCGTCGCTCGCGCAGCGCAGAAGACCGGCCGGCGCATCAGCCTGATGGGGCGCTCCATGGAGCGCATGGTCGGCGTGGCCCGGGGGCTTGGCTACCTGGAAGAGCTGCCGCCGCTGGTACCCGTGCATGATCTGGGCTATCTGCCGCCCGAAGAAGTCGTGGTGATTGCCACCGGCAGCCAGGGCGAACCTCGGGCGGCGCTGACGCGACTGGCCCAGGGGCGCCACCCCCACCTGGCGCTTGCCGCCGGCGACAGCGTGATCTTTTCGGCCAAGGCCATTCCCGGCAACGAGCGCCCCATCGAGCGGCTCAAGACCCGGCTCGGCCAGCTCGGCGTCACCCTGTTCGACGAATTCAGCCGGCCGTCGCTGCACGCTACCGGGCACCCCGCCCGGGACGAACTGACCACCCTCTATCGCTGGGTCAGGCCGCGCCACCTGCTGCCCGTTCACGGCGAGGCGCTGCACCAGCGGGCGCACCGCGAGCTTGCCGAAGGGCTCGGCATCAGCGCGCCGCTGTCGCCGCTCAACGGCGACATGCTGCGCTTCGATACCGAGGGCCTTCACCGGGAGGCGCGCTCCCCGCAGCCGCCCTGCATCGTCAGCCAGAACGCCGTGGTGGCCCACCCGGGGCTCGACGGCTCAACGGCTCGGCACCCGCGCCGGGGCAGTCTCTACCTCGCCCTGCCGGTCACCGCCACCGACACCGGCTGGGCGCGCATCGGCCGGCTGATGCTGGAAAATACCGGCGCCAGCTCGCTGGACGAAGACAGCTTCAGCGACTGGCTGGACGAGCAGCTTTACGCCATTGCCGCCGACACCCTGGCCGAACTGCGCCAGGCGCTCAGACCGCGGCTTCTGGCCTGGCTTGGCGAGCGCATGCAGCACCTGCCCGAGATCCACCTGCAGATCATGGCCGCGGAAGCGCCCTCCCCCGGCTAAGCCCTGGCGATGGCCAGGCGCTAGCCGCCGGCGCCCCAGCGATCGGCATCGGCATAGTCGGACTCGCGCTCACTGACCCAGTAGTCGCCGCTCCGAGCATGCTCCTTTTTCCAGAACGGCGCCCGGGTCTTGAGAAAGTCCATGATGAAATCGCAGGCCTCGAAGGCGTCCCGACGGTGGGCACTGGCCGTGCTCACCCGCACGATACCGTCACCCGGCGCCATGTAGCCGACCCGATGGACGATACGCACGGCCTTGAGCGACCACCGCTCCCAGGCCTGTCGGCCGATGTCCTCCAGCGTGCGTTCGGTCATGCCCGGATAGTGCTCAAGGGTCAGGCCGGTCACGTCCGGCGACTCGTTGAAATCCCGCACCAGGCCTGTGAAGCTCACCACGGCGCCGATATCCTTACGCTCCCGGCAGAGCTCGCGGCTGTCGTCCGCGACGCCAAAAGGCTCGCGCTGAACGCTGACGCGAATGTCCATGTCCTGGCGAACGCTCATGCCTAGCCTCCCGTGACGGGCGGAAAGAACGCCACTTCGTCTTCGTCGGTAATGCGTGCGCTGTCGTTGGCCATGACCTGGTTGATGGCGCACAGCACGCGGCGTTCGCGCAGCGCGTCAAAGGCCGGGTCCCGGGCGGCAAGCGCGGCCTTGAGGCCGGCAACGTCGCAGTTTTCCAGCTGCTCCAGCTCGACCAGGGTTTCGCTTTCGCCCACGCGCTCGCGAAGCTCGGCGAGAAACTTGACCCGCACCCCGGGGGCATCGCTGCGCACGCCGAGCGAGATTTCCCTGGCGGCGCTGTCGCCGGTGACGATAGGGTCCTCCACGTCGCTGCCCGGGCGCTGATAGTCGCCGCTCTTGCCGCCGCTTTTGTGCTCCAGCTGCACCGCCTCGATATGCATGCCCTTGTCCACCGCCTTGCACATGTCATAAAGCGTCAAACAGGCCACCGATACCGCCGTCAGCGCTTCCATTTCCACGCCGGTGCGGCCGGTCAGCCGGCAGCGCGCCTCGACGTTGACGCAGCTGCGGGCGGTATCCAGCTCAAACGCGAGCTCTACCTTGGTCAGCGCCAGGGCATGGCACAGCGGGATCAGCTCATGGGTACGCTTGGCCGCCTGAATGCCGGCGATGCGCGCCGTGGCAATCACGTCGCCCTTGGGCAGCGCGCCGTCGGCAAGCAGCGCAAGCGTCTCGGGCGCCATCACGATCCGTCCGGACGCCACGGCTTCCCGGCGGCTTTCCTCCTTGTCGCCCACGTCCACCATGCTGGCTTCGCCGCGGGCGTTAAGATGTGTCAAATGCATGTTGTGTCACCTTCGCTGTTGCTCTGCTCCGCCGCCGTCTCGACGGTCGGCCGACCGGCCACCCACTGCGCGACCCAGCGCGCCACTGCCGGCACGTCGTCGAGGTCAAGCCGATCAACGCCCGGCGCCGGGCCGTGCTGCTCAAGCGCGGCGCGCTCGTCCTGCTTGCAGGCCACGGCGCATACCCAGGGGTCCTGAAAGATCGCCGGATCGCCCACGCCGTCGCGATAAAGCACCAGCTTGGGCAGCGGCCAGGCCTTGAAACCTTCGGCAATGACGAGATCCGGCGCGTGGGGCACCATCAGCTCGATCAGCCGTTCAAGATCGGGCTCGCTCTGGCCGGGGGTTTCCTGCATCAGCGCAAAGCGCTCCCGGGACGCGACCAGCATGGGCGCGGCGCCGGCGCTGCGCAGCCGGTAGCTGTCCTTGCCGGGCTTGTCGACGTCAAAGGCGTGGTGAGCATGTTTGATAACCCCCACGTTCAGGCCGCGCTCGCCAAGTCGCGGCAGCAGCTGCTCAAGCAACGTGGTTTTGCCCGTGCCGCTCCACGCGGACACGGCAAGCACCGGGAACGGCGCATCAAAGTCGGATGCCGACATGCTGTCTCCTGATCAATACCTGCGGCTATTCATCATCACTGGCGCGGGGCAGCGCCCAGTTAAGCACAATCCCCACCACCGCGGCCAGACTCACGCCCTGCAGGGTAAACTGGCCGTTGCCGAACTGCATGCCGCCAATGCCGAACACCAGAATCAGCGACGCCACGACAAGGTTGCGCGGCGCGGTGAGCGCCTGGCCGGCGCGCACCAGGGTGTTCATCCCCACCACGGCAATCGAGCCGAATAACAGCGTCATGATCCCGCCCATGACCGGGCCGGGGATGGTCTGCAAAAACGCCCCGAGCTTGGCGACAAAGGCCAGCATGATAGCGGTCACGGCGGCCACGATCATGTAGCTGGGATTGAACGCCCGGGTCAGCGTCACCGCCCCGGTGACCTCGGAATAGGTGGTGTTGGGCGGCCCGCCGAACAGCGCCGCGGCCATGGTCGCCAGGCCGTCGCCCAGCAGGGTGCGGTGCAGGCCGGGCTTCTCCAGATAGTTTTGCCGCGTTACCGAGCCGATCGCCACCATGTCGCCGATGTGCTCCACCGCCGGGGCAATGGCCACCGGCACCATGAACAGCATCGCCGCCCAGTGAAACGTCGGCAGCGTAAAGGCCGGCAGCGCCACCCAGGCGCTCTCCCGTATCGGGGCAAAGTCGACCGCGCCCATCGCCAGCGCCAGCGCGTAGCCGGTGGCAATGCCGCCCATGATCGGCACCAGGCGCAACAGTCCGCGGCCGAACACCGCCAGCACCAGCGTCACCAGCAGGCTCGCCATGGACAGCACGATGGCCCGGCCGTAGCCGATGTGGTCGCTGGTTTCCCCGGTCGCCATCTCTACCGCCACCGGCGCCAGCGCCAGGCCGATAACCATGATGATCGGCCCCACCACGATCGGCGGCAGCAGCCGATGCAGCCAGGCCGTCCCTTTCAGCCGCACGGCCTGGGACACGGCCACGTAGGCCAGGCCCGCCGCCATGAGCCCGCCGAGCGTGGCCGGAATGCCGAAGCTCGCCACCGATCCCTGAATCGGAGCGATGAAGGCAAAGGACGAGGCCAGAAACACCGGCACGCTCGAGCGCGTCACCGCGTGGAAGATCAGCGTACCCACGCCGGCGGTAAACAGCGCCACGCTCGGCGAAAGGCCGGTGAGCAGCGGCACCAGCACCAGCGAGCCGAAGGCGACGAACAGCATCTGCACGCCGGTGAGGAGTAGTCGAGGCCAGGACTCGGCCGGAGCGGGGTGACTCACTGGGTAGAGACTCCTTTGGTGATCGGCACGCACCGGCGCCGCGCGGGTGACAAAAAAATGCCCCCGGCGCCAGGGCGCAAGGGGCACGGAGCAGCGGACACGGCCTAGCGCGTCCCGAAAATCTTGTCGCCGGCATCGCCAAGGCCGGGGACGATGTAGCCGTTCTCGTCCAGCCGCTCGTCTATCGAGGCGGTATAGATTTCGACGTCGGGGTAGGCCTCTTCCACCCGGGCGATACCTTCAGGAGCGGCCACCAGCACGATCACCTTCATCCGGCGGCAGCCGCGCCGATGGAGCATGTCAAGGGTGGCCACCATGGAGCCGCCGGTGGCGAGCATGGGGTCGATCACCACGGCCAGGCGCGCCTCGATATCGTTGGCCAGCTTGTCGAAGTACGGCACCGGCTCGAAGGTTTCCTCGTCGCGGTAGAGCCCCACCACGCTGATGCGCGCGCTGGGCAGCAAATCGGTCACGCCTTCCAGCATGCCGAGTCCGGCGCGCAGAATCGGCACCACGGTGACCTTCTTGCCCTTGAGCCGCCGGGTGGCAATGGGCTCGCCGTTCCACCCCCGAATCTCGTGATCTTCCAGCACCAGCCCCTGGGTGGCTTCGTAGGTCAACAGCTTGGCGACCTCGCCGGCCAGTTCGCGAAAGCTCTTGGTGCTGAGATCGGCTTCGCGCAGCAGGCCGAGCTTGTGCTGCACCAGCGGGTGGTTGATGGCGTGAACACTCATGAGGGTTCCTCGTTTTTCGGGGGCGGCATCAGCAAATTGCGCGATATTCTACGCCTGTCCCCGGCCGGGTGAAACCTTTTCCGGCAGCTGCCATACGATCGGCTCGCGCCCCTGGGCGGCCAGAAAGGCGTTGGCCCGGGAGAAATGTCGGGTGCCGAAGAAGCCGCGATGCGCCGACAGCGGCGACGGGTGCGGCGCCTCGAGCACCAGGTGGCGCGACTGATCGATCAGCGCCTTTTTCTGCCGGGCGTGGCCGCCCCAGAGCAGAAATACACAGGGCGGCGCCTGGGCACTGACGGTCTCGATGGCACGGTCGGTAAAGGTTTCCCAGCCCTGCCCGCGGTGCGCGGCCGCGCGGCCCTGCTCCACGGTGAGCGCGGTATTGAGCAAAAGCACGCCCTGGCGCGCCCAGTCTTCCAGAAACCCGTGCTGGACCGGGGTAAAGCCCACGTCGCTGGCAAGCTCTTTATAGACGTTCACCAGCGAGGGCGGCACCTTCACCCCGGGCTTGACCGAAAAGCACAGCCCGTGGGCCTGGCCCGGGCCGTGATAAGGATCCTGGCCAAGAATCACCACCTTCACCGCCGACAGCGGCGTCAGCTCGAAGGCGCGAAACCACTGGCTGGAATGCGGATAAATGACCTTTTTCGCCGCTTTTTCCTCGGCGAGAAAGCGCCGCAGCGCCTGCATGTAATCGGCCCGGAACTCCTCGCCCAGCCAGCGACTCCATTCCTCGGGTAGCGGGTTTGCCATGCTCACTCCGAAACGTCTCGACCAATGGCTTTTGCGCGCGGCTTACTTTCTGATCTGGTCCGCCAGCGGCTCGACGTAAGCGACGCCCATGTCCCAGGGAAACTGGATCCAGCAGTTCTGGCCCACCTCGGTGAGGTACTGATCCACCAGCGGACGGCCTTCGGGCTTGGCGTACACGGTGACAAAGTGCGCCCTGGGCAGCATGTCGCGCACCGCTCGGGCGGTCTTGCCGGTATCCACCAGGTCGTCCACCAGCAGCCAGCCTTCGCCGTCGTGGTCCACGCCCTTGAGCACCTCGAGGCCGCCCTGCTCCTGGCGGTCATAGCTTTTGATGCACACGGTATCGATCAGGCGCACGTTCAGCTCCCGGGCGATCAGCGCCGCCGGTATCAAACCGCCACGGGTAATGGCGATGATGCCCTGAAAGTTTCGCTCGACCAGCTCGCGGCTCAGCTGGCGCACGTCGCGGTGCAGCTGGTCCCAGGATACGGTGAAGTGCTGATGATAGCGTTCGCTGCTCATGGGACGTTACTCGTCTTCGGTGAAGGAACAAACCGCGAATACGCCATAGCCGGCATCGCGAATTTTCTGTGACCCGCCAAGCTCGGGCAGATCAATGATAGTCGACGTCTCGACCACGCGGCCACCGCTGCGCTGGATCAGGTTGGCCGCCGCGAGCATGGTGCCCCCGGTAGCAATCAGATCATCCACCAGCAGAATGCGGTCGTTCGGCCGGAAGGCATCGGCGTGGAGCTCGACCTCGGAGTGGCCGTACTCCAGCTTGTAGGTTTCGCTTACGGTCTTGAACGGCAGCTTGCCTTTCTTGCGCACCGGCACAAAGCTTGTGCCCAGCTCGTAGGCCAGCGGCGCGCCGACGATAAAGCCCCGGGCGTCAATGGAGGCAATGGCGTCCAGCTGCATGTCCCGGTAGCGGTGGACGAAGCTTTCGATCAGCTTGCGAAACGCCGCGCTGTTCTGCAAAAGCGGCGTGATATCGCGGAAGTTGACGCCCTGTTCCGGCCAGTTCGGCACCGTGCGAATCACCGACTTGATATAGTCGCCGTAGATACTCATCGCGTCTCTCATGGGCTGATGGATGATCAGGATTTACAAATATACGAACTTGCCGACGAACAGCAGCGCCAGAATGACGATGGCCGGATTCAGCTCGCGAAAGCGACCGGACAGCAGCTTGATCGCCACATAGCTGACAAATCCGAGCGCGATGCCCTCGGCAATGGAATAGGTCAACGGCATGCCGACGGCCGCCAGCAGCACGGGGGCGGCATCGGTGGGGTCTTCCCAGTTGGCGTAAGCCAGGCTGCCGGCCATCAGCACGGCCACGTACAGCAGCGCGCCGGCAGTGGCGTAGGCCGGGATTGAGCCTGCCAGCGGCGCAAAGAACAGGCTGATCAGAAACATCCCGGCGACCACCACCGCGGTCAGCCCGGTGCGCCCGCCGGAGGCAATGCCCGCGGTGGATTCGATGTAGCTGGTGGTGGTGGAAGTGCCCAGCACCGCGCCGGCCATGGAGGCGCCGCTGTCGGCGACCATGGCGCGCCCCAGCCGCGGCAGCCTGCCGTCTTCGTCGAGCAGCTTGCCGCGGTGGGCCACGCCTACCAGCGTGCCCGAGGTGTCGAACAGGTCCACGAAGAGAAAGGCAAACACCACGCTGATCATGGCCACGTCAAACGCCCCGGCCAGATCCATCTGCATAAAGGTTGGCGCGATGGACGGCGGCATGGAGACCAAGCCGCCGTAGGCGTTATGCCCAAGCAGGGTCGCGACCAGGGTGACCCCCAGAATGCCGATCAGCACCGCGCCGGTCACGCGCAGGTACGAAAGCGCGGTAATCACGAAAAAGCCGACCAGGGCATAGACGGCGGCGGGCTCGGTCAAGTCGCCAAGGGCCACGAAGGTCGCCGGGTTGGCCACCACGATGCCGGCGTTTTTCAGCGCGATCATCGCAAGAAACAGGCCGATACCCGCGGCGATGCCCAGCCGCAGCGTGAGCGGAATCGAGTTGATGATCCATTCGCGCACGCGCAGAACGCCCAGCAGGAAAAAGCACAGCCCCGAGAAAAACACCGCGCCGAGCGCCGCCTCCCAGGTATAGCCCATGCCCAGCACCACGGTGTAGGTAAAAAAGGCGTTGAGCCCCATGCCCGGCGCCTGGGCGATGGGATAGTTGGCCCAGATGCCCATGATCAGACAGCCCATGGCCGCCGCCAGGCAGGTGGCGACGAAGACCGCGCCGTAGTCCATCCCCGCCTCCGAGAGAATGCTCGGGTTGACGAAGATGATGTAGGCCATGGTGAGGAACGTCGTCACCCCGGCGATGATCTCGGTTTTTATATCGGTGCCGTGCTCGGCGAGCCTGAAGTGGCTATGGAGAAAATTCATGGACTTTTTTATCCTTCGCGCCGGCAGAGGTCTCGGCAGGGTAAGAAAAGCCGCCTATCTTACCCAAAGGCGCGCCGCGATGCGAACGCGACACGTGCCGCCCGCGCGTCAAATCGCCTCGTATCGGCTTTGCAGAAAGCGCTCCGCCGTCTCCACGATGGCCTGGGTTTGCGGATCGATCTCGAGGTTGACGCCGTCCCCCGGCCTGCGCTCGCCAAGGGTGGTGCGCGCCAGGGTTTCGGGGATCAAGTCAACGCAGAACATTGCCGGCTCATCCGTCGGGCGGCGCACCTCCCCCACCGTCAGGCTGATGCCATCGATGCCGATATAGCCCTTGTCGAAGACAAAGCGCACGCACGGCTCGGGCAGCGCAAACCACAGCCGGCGATTATCCGGGGCCTCTTCAACAAAAAGCACCTCGGCGACGCTCATCACGTGGCCGGACATGGCATGCCCGCCGATCTCGTCGCCAAAGCGCGCCGCCCGCTCGATGTTGACGCGACTGCCCGCGACAACTTCGCCGAGGTTGGTCACCCGCAGGGTTTCGCGCATCAGGTCGAAATGCACATGAGCGCCGTCTAACGCGGTTACCGTCAGGCATACGCCGTTGTGCGCCACCGATGCCCCGGTTTCAAGCCCCTGGCGAAGCGCCTCGGGCATGGCCACCACGTGGGTGCGAAACGCCTCGCGCTCGCGCACCTCCACCACTTCTGCCGTGCCCTGCACGATACCGGTAAACATGGGTTGTCTCCTCTTGACGTTCGCAGCCCGGCTCACGGAGCCGGCGGAGTATTGTGCCATTCGCGCTCGGCGCCTGCAGGCGAAAGCGCGGCTTTTTTCCCGCCCTGTACCGACACAAAAAAGGGTGGCCGGCTGTTTACCGCCACCCTTCGCCTGGCTATGCAGCCTGGCAGATCGTGCTTAGTAGTAGCTGTCGTACGGCGCGATGTTCCACACGCGCTCCCGGGTCTTTTCCTCGTCGACGGGCACGGAGAGCTCCTCCAGCACTCGGCGGGCCACTGCGAGCTCTTTTTCGGCTTCCTCCCTGTCCTGGTACATGAACTCGTCCGACGATTCCTCGGGGGCGATGGCGACTTTCTCCTCCAGGTTGTCGACCACCATCTGCTGGTGCTTGCGCATGTACGCCCTGGTTTCATCCACCCAGGCCGGCTGAACGGAGCGGTTGATATCGGCGCTCTGGGTATAGGTGTCGTAGGTCTGGCGGTAGACCAGGTCGCCGTTGGCGCGAACGTCGGCAATGGCCGCGTTCAGGTCGTCGTTGGTCAGGTCGTCCGGATTCAGCGGCGTTTCCCGCCTGGGTCCGCCAATGCCTCGGTGGGTCAGATAGAACGGGAACATGCTCTTGATGAGCTTGCCCACGGGCAAAACGGTATTGCCGTCGGCGTCGCGCCCCTTGGGCTGCACGCCCTGAATGGCCACGTGGGACGATTCCGGGCGCACGATTTCCTTGGGCGGCAGAATTCCGTGGCGCAGTATTTCCCGAACGCTGGTGCCGGAAATGCCCACCCTGACGCTTTCATCGTGGGGGCACGACTGATCCGTGGCGACGGTGTTGCAGCGCACGCAGAAAAAGGCCTCGTGGAAGGTGCGAATATCGATGCCGATCTCTTCGGGCGCATACTGGTCAAAAATGCTCTGGCTGGCGTACTTGTCGTAATAGTCGCCAACGCCGGCGTAGTCGCGGCCGACGATTTTGTGCGTGCAGCCAAAGTTTTTCAGGATCAGCGCGTGCAGTATCGCCTCCTGAGGTCCGGCAAAGACGTAGGTCACGCGCAGCGGGCAGAGGATAGTCCTGTCCTTGGGGTAGTACTGCTCGAGCACCCCGCGGTACGCCAGCATCCGGTATTCGTGGCGCGTGAATTCGCGCTTGGCCATCTCCACCAGCGGGCAGACCAGCAGGCCGTCCACCTCTTCCAGCAGATTTTTGTGCATGTATTCGTGGCCGCGGTGCATGGGGTTGGCCCCGGTCACGAAGCCGGCCACTGTCTTGAACTCCTTTTCCACGTAGAACAGCTGCCAGGCGTCCTTGGGCTCCATTCTGAGCGGCTCAAACGGCCCCCAGTCCGGCCGGTTCAGCAGGGTGATTTTGCCGCCGAGCGCCGTGTCGCCCATGCGCCGATAGATGGCGTCCACTCCGGGGTGTTTCCGATCGGTGGTGCCAAAAACGTGCTGCGCCCGGTAGTCCCTGTCGTAGGAAAAAATGTCTTCCGCGTTGAGAATTGCCACCGGCTCCTGATTGACGTCGATCAGCACGACGTCATCGCCCTTGGAAAGCGAGTTCACCACCTCAGTGTTGTGCTTGCCGGTCGGCGCAAAGCTCAGGGGAATCGGCCAGACCAGGCCGTTTTTCAAACGCCCCGTCTCCAGGGTGGACAAATAGTCCTCTTCGACCATCAGGCCCTCGTTGGGCGACATGACGCCGGTCGCAATCATTTCCAGCGTAATCGCGGCCTCGGTGTCGACCATGATTTGGGGCAGGGTTTTGGCCCTCTCCAGCTCTTTTTCGCGCTCCTCTCCCTTGGCTACCCGGTCAACCAGCTTGCCGCCATGAGGCTGCTGGGGAAACCCGGCCAGGGTTTTCTCGTCCAGCACCACGTTCTCTGAAACCGAGCTTTTCTTGTTCATTTAACTGCTTCTCCTTAGCGCTTAAGCGTGCTGCCCGCTTGAAAAACCAGCCACCCCCGGTGTTCTTGTCAGATTCGCTGCGCCCATAGCCGGTGGCTGATCGATCAAGCCAATATGAACAGGTCGTACTCATGGGCCCCGCGCCTTGCAACGCAGGGTCGAATCGCTTTCGTGAGAAAGACTCAAGCACCTCCGAGAGCTATCAATGACGGCGAAGCTTGTCAATTTTACCGCTCGATTCGCGACAAAAGGCGTAGACAAGGAGCCGGGCAGGTTTGACATCCTCGAGAGCCGCTCCCTAAAATAGCCGCCGCTATACCCCATTATTTCCAGACGCCGATTTGTTCCCGGATTGCGGGCGTCCACCGGCCTTTCAGCCGGTGAAGTGCAGCTAAAAGGGTGTGCCCCGCGTCAATGGCCACCCGACAGGGTGGCCTTTTTCGTTCCCTGCCCTGCGCTTGCCCGCGCCGCCGTCCCTTCGGCTTCATCCGATTTGGCCGGGGCGCGGTCCTCTGCGCGTCGGTCCCGCTAAAGCAGACGTCATGATAGAACTTGAAAACGTCAGTAAGACCTACGGCAGCGGCGACGGGGCCGTACACGCCCTGCGCAAGGTGAACCTGCACATCCCCAAAGGTCGCATTCACGGCGTCATCGGCCTTTCCGGGGCGGGAAAGTCCACGCTGATCCGCTGCGTCAACCTGCTCGAACGCCCGACCGACGGCCGCGTGACGGTCAACGGCCAGGAAATGACGCGCCTTTCCGGCCAGGCCCTTAACCGCGCCCGCCATCGCATCGGCATGATCTTTCAGCATTTCAACCTGCTGACCACGCGCACCGTGTTTGCCAACGTCGCCCTGCCGCTGGAGCTCATGGGCCACCGGCGCGCCAGCATCAGGCATCGGGTAACTCCCCTGCTCAAACTGGTGGGCCTCGCCGACAAGGCCCACCAGTTTCCCGCCCAGCTGTCCGGCGGTCAGAAACAGCGCGTGGCCATTGCCCGGGCGCTGGCCAGCGAGCCGGCGGTGCTGCTCTGCGACGAGGCCACCTCGGCGCTGGATCCGCAAACCACCGGCTCGATTCTGGAACTCCTGCGCGAGATCAACCGCGACCTGGGGATTACCATCCTGTTGATCACCCACGAAATGGAGGTGGTCAAGTCGATCTGCCACCGCGTCGGGCTGATCTCCGACGGGCGGCTGGTGGAAGACGCCGAGGTCGGCGACTTCTTCACCGCGCCGGCAACCCAGCTGGGTCGAACGTTTCTCAACGACTTTTTGCAGCTCGAGCCGCCCCGAGGGCTGAACAGCCGGCTGCAGGACACCCCCGATGCGCATACCCACCCCGTGGTGCGCCTGACGTTTTCCGGCAATGCCGTTTCCACTCCGCTGATCTCGCGGCTGGCCCGGGATTGCGGCGTGGACGTCAGCATCCTGCAGGCCAAGGTCGAATCCATCCAGCAGCGCACCCTGGGGCTGATGATCGCCGAGCTGATGGGTACCGCGGAGCAAACCGGCCAGGCCATGCGCTATCTGGAATCTCACGAACTGAAAGTGGAGGTGCTCGGGCATGTCCGGCGCGATGATTAATCTGATTTGGCAGGCCACCCTTGACACCCTTTACATGGTCGGCGTCTCCGGGCTGATCGCCACCCTCCTCGGGGTGCCGCTGGGCGTGCTGCTCTACGTCACCCGGCCGCGGCAGATTCTCGCCATGCCGATCACCCACCAGGCGCTGAGCATTGTCACCAACATCGGCCGCTCGATCCCGTTCATCATTCTGATGGTCGCCATCATCCCGTTTACGCGCATGCTGGTGGGCACCTCCATCGGCATCAACGCCGCCTCGGTGCCGCTGACCATCGCCGCGATACCGTTCGTCGCGCGGCTGGTAGAGGGCGCGCTGAACGAGATTTCGCCCGGGCTGATCGAGTCCGCCCAGGCCATGGGCGCCACCCCCTGGCAGATCGTGCGCAAGGTGCTGATCCCCGAAGCCCGGGGCGGCATCATCACCGGGCTCACCATTACGCTGGTCACGCTGGTGAGCTATTCGGCCATGGCCGGCGCCGTGGGCGGCGGCGGGCTCGGCGATCTGGGGATCCGCTACGGCTATAACCGCTTCAACCCCACCATCATGCTGATCACCGTGGTGATTTTGGTGGTCATGGTGCAGGGCTTTCAGAGCCTGGGCGACTACCTGGTGCGCAAAAGCGACCGCAAGTGAAGCGAAGCATAACCATAAAGCATTAGACTTATATTTCTTATCGCCGCAGTATTAAGCCCTTGTATCGCTTTTCAGCCGTTAAACGCTTTTCAAACCGACCGGAGCCTGAACATGCAAAAACTCGTGATTGGCAGCCTTGCCGCTTTGGCGCTGGGCATTGGCGCGGCCCACGCCGCCCCCCTGAAAGTCGGCACCGTGGCCGGCCCGGAAACCGACGTCATGCAGGTCGCCGTGGACATCGCCGAGGAAAGGCACGATCTTGACGTCGAGATCGTCGAGTTCACCGACTACGTCACTCCCAACGCCGCGCTTGCCGACGGCAGCCTGGACGCCAACGCCTTCCAGCACGAGCCCTACATGCAGTCCATGGTCAATGACCGCGGCTACGACTTCGCCGTGGCCGGCTATACCTTCGTCTACCCCATCGGCGCGTATTCGGAAAAGTACGACAGCATCGAAGCGCTGCCCGACGGCGCCCGCATTGCGCTGCCCAACGACCCGTCCAACGAAGGCCGGTCGCTGATCCTGATGCACAACAAGGGCCTGATCGAGCTGAACGACCCGACCAACCTGGAAGCCACGCCGATCGACATCGCCGACAATCCCCACGACTTCAACTTCCGCGAGATCGAAGCCGCCCAGCTGCCCCGGGTGCTGCCCGACGTGGACATGGCCTTCATCAACAACACCTTTGCCCAGCCCGCCGGCCTGAGCCTGGACGACGCGCTGATCAAGGAAGGCCCGGAGTCGCCCTACGTCAACCTGATCGTGGTGCGCAGCGGCGATGAAGACCGCGAAGACATTCGCCAGCTGGTCGACGCCTATCAGAGCGAGGCGGTCATGGAAAAGGCCGACGAGCTGTTCAAGGGCGCCGCCGTTCCCGGCTGGACCGAGTAATCCCCGGCGGGCCCGCTTGACCATTGCGCCCTCCCACTTTACCCAGGCCGGCCCCTGGCCGGCCTCGGGTGTTTCACAAGGCCAACCCTGATGACACTGGACGCTTCTGACTCCCTCGAACCGGCGCCGGTCCCTGCGCCTGCGGACTATGCCTTGCTCAACCGCCAGCTCGCCGCCCTGCTGGATACCCGGGACTGGCTGACCAACGGTGCCCAGCTGTGCGCGTTTGTCTTCCACCAGGTCCCCACGCTCAACTGGGCGGGGCTTTATCTTCAGCGGGAAAGCAAAGTGCTGAGCCTGGGGCCGTTTCAGGGCAAGCCCGCCTGCCATCCGATCCCCTTCAGCCAGGGCGTCTGCGGTGCGGCCGCGCGCGCGCGGCAAACCCAGCGGATCGACGACGTCAACGCCCTGGCGAGCCACATCGCCTGCGACGCCGACTCGCGCTCGGAGCTGGTGGTACCCATCGTCAGCGGCGAGCGCCTCTGGGGCGTGCTGGATCTCGACAGCCCGGTGGAAGGCCGCTTCAGCGCCGACGACCAGGCGGGCATCGAGGCGCTGGTCGAGACCTTTATCGCCGCCAGCGACCTGCCGGACTTTGCAGGCTAAGCCTCCCCTTTCCGGGCCGGGCCTGCCTGTTGCCCAGCCCGTTTTCCTGAACGCCACGCACACAAAAACGCCCCGTCGGCCTGCGAGCTGACGGGGCGCTTTAGCGTACAAAACTGGTAGGACCAGGCGGATTTGAACCGCCGACCTCCACGATGTCAACGTGGCGCTCTAACCAACTGAGCTATGGTCCTGCAAACGGGGGCTGGCGTTTTCGCCGGCTGCCGTGCCTGGCTGATGGGTGTTTGGTAGGACCAGGCGGATTTGAACCGCCGACCTCCACGATGTCAACGTGGCGCTCTAACCAACTGAGCTATGGTCCTGCCGTATGCCGTACACGTCTGGCAACGGATGCGTATTCTACGACTTCACCGATGAAATGCAAGCATTTTTTCTACAGGCCCAGGGCGCTAGTAGGCGGGTACACCGGGCCCTATCGCCCAAGCTGAGCCGGGAAAAGGCCTCCGAGAGGGCGCTATAAATCCGTCTCTGGAAGCTATCTACGCCATCTGACCGCCAAGGATGGCGGAAATGCCGGAAACGCATGGAGCTTTTTTTCGGCCATGGCGTAGAACCCTCTCTTCAACCTGTTCCCGGCTCCTGCAGGCAGGCCTACTCGGGAATACCGCCTTCGGTGAGCTTTTTGGGATCGAGCAGACGCTCGAGCGTTTCCCGGTCCATGTCGGTTTCCTCTTCGGCAACGTCGATGATCGGCCGCCCGGCCTGGTAGGCCTTTTTCGCCACCTGGGCCGCGGCGTTGTAGCCGATGACGCTGTTGAGCGCGGTGACCAGGATCGGGTTGCGCTCAAGCGGCGCCCGCAGATTGTCTTCGCGCACCTTGAACGACGGTATCACCTGCTCGCCCAGCAGCCTGGCGGTGTTGCTCATCAAGGTGATGGAGGTCAGCAGGTTGGTGGCCACCAGCGGCAGCATGACGTTGAGCTGGAAGTTGCCGCTCTGGCCGGCCACGGTAATCGCCGAGTCCAGGCCGATCACCTGGGCGGCCGCCTGGACGGCGGATTCCGGCAGCACCGGGTTGACCTTGCCCGGCATGATCGAACTGCCCGGCTGAATCGCCTCGAGCTCGATCTCGCCAAGCCCCGCCAGCGGCCCGGAGTTCATCCAGCGCAGGTCGTTGCCGATCTTCATGATCACGCAGGCCAGACCCTTGAGCTGGCCGGAAAGCTCCACCGCTGCGTCCTGGGACGAAAGGCTGGCAAAAAAGCTGTCGTTGGGACGAAACGAAAGCCCGGTCTGCTCGCTTAAGTGAATCGCCACGCGCTCGGCAAAGCCTTCCGGGGCGTTGATGCCGGTCCCCACGGCGGTGCCGCCCTGGGCCAGGCGCTGCACGCGGTTCATGGCGCTGTCGATACGCTCGATGGCCTGGTCGAGCTGGTTGACCCAGCCGCCCAGCTCCTGGCCCAGAGTCAGCGGCATGGCGTCCATCAGATGGGTGCGCCCGGTCTTGACCACCTCCTCAAGCTCCTCGGCGCGCCGGGCGACGCTCTGGCGCAGCGTCAAAAGCGCCGGGCGCAACGAGCGCTCCACGGCAATCGCCGCGGAGACGTGGATCGCCGTGGGCACCACGTCGTTGCTCGACTGGCCCATGTTGACGTGGTCGTTGGGTCCAACCTCGAGGCCATCGCTGCTGGCCAGGTGCGACAGCACTTCGTTGACGTTCATGTTGCTCGACGTGCCCGAGCCGGTCTGGTAGACGTCGATGGGGAACTGGTCGTCGTGCTCGCCGTTGATCACCGCCTCGGCCGCCTGCTGGATGGCCCTGGCGCGGTCCTTGTCCAGCAGCCCGAGGGCTTCGTTGGCGTGCGCGGCGGCCAGCTTGACCCGGGCAATGGCATGGATGAAGGCCGGCGGCATGGCCTCGCCGGAGACCGGGAAGTTGTTGACCGCGCGCTGGGTCTGGGCACCGTAGAGCGCCGTTTGCGGCACCTCGAGCTCGCCCATGCTGTCGCGCTCGATACGGGTGGATGCAGAATGACGAGACATGTCGACTCTCCTCAGGAATGGTTCTCGATACCCCCTGGCGGGCAGCGCTCTGATGCGCCGACGCTACCAGCCAAGGGCCTGTTTGACGAACGGAATGGTGAGTTTGCGCTTGGCCGACAGCGACGCCCGATCCAGGGTTTCCAGCGCCCGGCAAAGCTCGCTGAGCGCTCGCGGCCCGCGGTGCAGAATGTAGCGCGCGACGTCGTCGGACAGCGCCATGCCGCGGACCTCGGCGCGCAGCTTGAGCGCCGCCAGCCGTCCCTCGTCGTCCAGCGGCTGGACGTGGTAGGTCATGCCCCAGGTCAGCCTTGATGCCAGATCCGGCAGCAGCACCGGCAGCTGGCGCGGCGCGGCGCCGGCGGCAATCACCAGCCGCTTGCCGGCGTCGCGCAGGCGGTTGAAGGCGTGAAACAGCCCTTCCTCCCAGCGCTTGCGCCCGATCACACACTCCAGGTCGTCGATGGCGACCAGATCCAGCCGCTCGATATCTTCCAGCATCAGCGGCGGGAAGTGGCCCAGATCCTCAAGCGGCAGGTACAGCGCCCGCCCTCCCTGATCCGAGGCCTGATGGCACGCCGCCTGCAGCAGATGGCTGCGCCCGGTGCCCGGCGCGCCCCACAGGTAGAGATAGGGCTCGCCGTCGGGCGCGGGCTGGCGGATCAGCTGCTCGACCAGAGTGGCGTTGCGCGGCCCCGGATAGTAGTTGCCAAAGGTGGCATCGTCGCGCAGCCCCACTCCCAGCGGCAGCTGTGCCGGCGGTCGGTTCATGAGTCCTCCCCTTCGCCCCTTTTCGTCTGCGGCGACGTGCCGGGCACGCGGTCGTCGCCGGCCGGCTGAAGGCGAACGTCGTATAAGGGACTGTTTTTATAACGTTCCATTCCCTCGCGCAAGAGCACCATGACCACCGCCGCCGCGGGCAGCGCCAGCAGCACGCCGAGAAAGCCGAACAGCTTGCCCCCGGCGAGCACGGCAAAAATGACCGCCACCGGGTGCAGGCCGATCTTGTCGCCCAGAAGCTTGGGCTGCAGCACCACGCTTTCGACGATCTGACCGATAGTGAATACGACCACCACGCCGGCAATGGCCCACAGGGTGCCAATCTGAAACACCGCCACGATCAGGGCAATGCTGATGCCCACGATAAAGCCCAGAAACGGCACGATGCTGGCAAGCCCGGCAATAAAGCCGATCACCAGCCCCACGTTCAGGCCCAAAAGACTGAGCCCCAGCGCGTAGATCGCGCCCAGGCACAGCATGACCAGCAGCTGGCCGCGCAAAAACGCCGCGAGAACGGCGTTACAGCGCCGACCCAGGCGCGTGACTTCGTCAACCCAGGGCCGGGGGATCAGCCCGCTGGCGTTGTCGATCAGCCGCTGCCAGTCCAGCAGCAGATAGAACGTCACTACCGGTACCAGCGCGGTGTAGGTCACCCATGATACCAGCGCCATGCCCGAACGTCCCAGCTGACCCAGCGCACTGGCCAGATAACCGCCGGCATCCCGCCAGTTCTCGGCAAATACCTGCTTGATACCGGCAAGATCGGCGCGCAGATCGTAGCCGATCCATTCTTTCAGCCGGGGCGCCAGGGCATCCTCGAGCCAGCCGACCATGGCCGGCACGGCGTTGCCCAGCTGCTTGACCTGCTGCACCGCCGCGGGAATCAGAATGAAAAGGCTCAGCGTCAGCACCACCAGCATGACCAGAAAGACGCTGCTCACCGAAAGGGTGCGGTTCATGCCCAGCCGCTCGAAGCGGTGGGTCAGGGGGTTGACCACGTAGGCCAGAATCAAGCCGGCAATAAACGGCATCAATACGGCGTTGAGCAAATACACCAGCAGCACCGCCACAACGGCGACTAACAACCACCACCATGAATATCGCACTTGCGAACTCTCCTGACTGCACGTGTTGTGTTATGCGCAATGCCATACGCCCTGGCGGGTGTTACACTTTCGCCGCGCCCCACCCGGGCCGGCGATACTGACTACTCCGCCTCACAGGAATTGCCTTACAGGACTTGCCATGACCGAGACTTCCTCTACCCCACCGGCCAACGCTTCGCTGAGCTACAAGGACGCCGGCGTGGATATCGACGCCGGCAACGCGCTGGTCGAGCGCATCAAGGGCGTTGCCCAAAGTACCACGCGCCCGGAAGTCATGGGCGGGCTCGGCGGCTTTGGCGCGCTGTGCGAGCTTCCCGCCGGCTACCGCGAGCCGGTGCTGGTGTCCGGCACCGACGGCGTGGGCACCAAGCTAAAACTTGCCCTGGCCCTTGGCAAACACGACACCATCGGCATTGACCTGGTGGCGATGTGCGTCAACGACCTGGTGGTGATCGGCGCCGAGCCGCTGCAGTTCCTCGATTACTATGCCACGGGAAAGCTCGACGTGGATATCGCCGCCGACGTGGTCAAGGGCATCGGCGAGGGCTGCCGCCAGGCAGGCTGCGCGCTGGTCGGCGGTGAAACCGCAGAAATGCCCGGCATGTACGCCGGCAGCGACTACGACCTGGCCGGGTTCTGCGTGGGTGTGGCGGAGAAATCCGCCCTCCTCGACGGCAGCCGGGTTGCCGCAGGCGATGCGATTCTGGGGCTGGCCTCCTCGGGCCCGCACGCCAACGGCTATTCGCTGATCCGCAAGATCCTCGAGGTCAGCGGTGCCGATCTGGACATGCCCCTTGGCGACGCCACGCTCGGCGAGGCGCTGATGGCGCCCACGCGCATCTACGTCAAGCCGCTGCTGTCGCTGATTCATGCAAGCGACGTCGACGTCCACGCGCTGTCGCACATTACCGGTGGCGGGCTTTTGGAAAACCTGCCCCGGGTGCTGCCCGATCATCTCGCCGCGCGGCTGGATACCCAAAGCTGGCAGCGCCCGGCGGTGTTTGACTGGCTCCAGCGCCAGGGCAACGTCGACGACGACGAAATGCACCGAGTGCTCAACTGCGGCATCGGCATGGCGCTGGTGGTGCCAAACGAACACGCCGAGCAGGCCCGCGCCCATCTCGAGGCGCACGGCGAAACGGTCTATCGCATCGGCTCGGTTACCGCCCGCGAAGAGGGCGCAGACGGCGTCATTCTGGACCGCCTGAGCGAAGGGGACACATCGGCATGAGCGAGTTTGAGGACGGAAGCGGTACGCTGAACGACTTTACCGCCGAGGCGGTGACGCCGCCGCGCATTGTGGTGCTGATTTCGGGTAACGGCGGCAACCTGCAGGCGCTGATCGACGCGCAGTCCCATGACCGCCTGGGCGGCGGCGAGATTGCCGCCGTGGTCTCCAACGTGGCCGACGCCTACGGGCTCAAGCGCGCCCGGGAGGCGGGCATCGACGCCGTGGCGCTGCCCCACCGGGAATACGACAGCCGCGAGGCCTACGACGGCGCGCTGATCAAGGTCATCGAGCGCCACGAGCCCGACCTTGTCGTGCTCGCCGGCTTCATGCGCATCCTCACGCCGCGCTTTGTTCAGCGCTTCATCGGTCGGATGCTCAATATCCATCCTTCGCTGCTGCCGGCCTACCAGGGGCTTGATACCCACGCCCGAGCGGTGGCCGACGGCGTCGCCGAGCACGGCTGCAGCGTGCACTTCGTCACCGAAGAGCTCGACGGCGGACCGGTAGCCCTCCAGGCCGCGCTGAACGTCTCGCCGGAGGACTCCCCGGCCACGCTCAAGGACAAGGTTCACGCCCGGGAGCACCTGATCCTGCCCATTGCCGTCAGCTGGTTTGTGGAAGGCCGGCTGCGTTTTGACGGCACCCATGCCACCATGGACGGCGTGGCCCTGCCCGAACGCGGCATGCGCATGAGCCACGAAGACGCCGCCGAGGAGCTGGACGAAACCGACGACTCGGCGCAATCAACCCGACCTTGATCTGCGCGACGCACGGCCGGGCGGGCGGGAGCGGGCTTGAGGCCGTGAAGGAATGGCCTCGCACCGCTCCCGCACCACGCTGCGCTCCCGCCTCAGGTGCGCGGCAGGGTCACGCCGCGCTGGCCCATGTACTTGCCGTCGCGGTCCTTGTAGGACGTTTCGCAGATTTCGTCGGACTCCAGAAACAGCATCTGCGCCACGCCCTCGTTGGCATAGATCTTGGCCGGCAGGTTGGTGGTGTTGGAAAACTCGAGCGTCACGTGCCCTTCCCACTCCGGCTCCAGCGGGGTGACGTTGACGATGATTCCGCAGCGCGCGTAGGTCGATTTGCCCAGGCAAATGGTCAGCACGCTGCGCGGAATGCGAAAATACTCTACCGTGCTTGCCAGGGCAAAGGAGTTGGGCGGAATCACGCAGACGTCGCCCTTGACGTCGACGAAGCTCTTTTCGTCAAAGCCCTTGGGATCCACCACCGCGGAATGGATGTTGGTAAACACCTTGAACTCGTCGGCGCAGCGCACGTCGTAGCCGTAGCTCGAGGTGCCGTAGGAAATCACTCGCCGGTCGCCTGCGTAGCGCACCTGATCGGCCTCGAACGGCTCGATCATTCCCTCGCGCTGGGCCATTCGGCGGATCCATCTATCTGATTTTATGCTCATAAAAGGGTCTCAACAGGCCCGGACTCTCCCGCCCGGAACGTGTGGGCGGGCTTACTCGCTGAACGAAATGCTCGGACCTTCGCCCGGCGCCTGATCCATGGAGTCGGCGACCTGACGGGCAATGCGGGCAAACGTCTGGCTGACGCTGCTGTCCGGCTCGGCAATGACCGACGGCCGGCCGGAGTCGGCAAACTCGCGGATCGACAGGCTCAGCGGCAGGCGCCCCAGCATCTGGGTGTCGTACTCTTCGGCGATGCGCTCGCCGCCCCCCTCGCCGAATATCGGCGCCTCGTGGCCGCAGTTCTCGCAGTGATAAAGGCTCATGTTCTCGACAACGCCGAGCACCGGCACGTTGACCTTGCGGAACATCTCGATGCCCTTGCGCGCGTCCAAAAGCGCGATGTCCTGGGGCGTGGTGACAATCACCGCGCCGGAGACCGGCACCTTCTGGGACAGCGTCAGCTGAATGTCACCGGTGCCCGGCGGCATGTCGATGAGCAGAAAATCAAGGTTGTCCCAGAGCGTCTGGTTGAGCAGCTGCTGGAAGGCACCCACCACCATCGGCCCGCGCCAGACCATGGGCTCCTTGTGGTCGATCAGAAAGGCGATCGACATGGCCTGAAGGCCGTGAGCCTTCAGCGGATAAAACGCCTGGTCGCCTTCGGTCTGCGGCCGCTCGCCTTCCTTGACGCCGAGCATCTGCGCCTGGCTGGGGCCGTAAATGTCGGCGTCGAGCACGCCGACGCGGTAGCCTTCGGCGGAAAGCGCCAGCGCCAGGTTGGCCGTGACCGTGGACTTGCCTACACCGCCCTTGCCCGAGGCAACGGCAATCATGTGCTTTACCCCTTCCATCGTGCGCTCCTTGAGTGGGTCAATGCCGGCGTTGGCGCCGGCGGGATATCGCCGCCGATGATACCCCTAAGCCGCACGGGTATAAACCGGCCTAGCGCCGGGCCATCTTTTCCAGCATGGCGTTGACCGCCTCCAGGTGCTCGGGTTCGTTGTGGCACAGGCCCTGAAACACCGCGCACTTCTCCAGAAACGGTTTCAGCTCGGCGCGGCCGCCCTCCTTCATCAGCCGCTTGGTCAGCCGCGTGGCCTTGGGCGGCTGGGCAGCAATGCGCCGGGCCTGGGCCATGACGGTATCCATGAGCGCCTCGGGCTCGACCACGTCGAGCACGATGCCGTACTCCCTGGCCTCGTCGGCTTCGATCACCCGGCCCGATAGCGTCAGCTCAAAGGCGCGCTGATAGCCGATCAGCCGCTGCAGGAAAAAAGCGCCGCCGTCGCCGGGGATAATGCCCAGATTCAAGAACGTCTCGCCGAACTTGGCCCGGCTTGAGGCAATGCGCATGTCGGCCATGTTGGCCAGATCGAAACCCGCGCCGATGGCCGCGCCGTTGACCGCGGCGATGATCGGCACTTCCACTTCGGCCAGCGCCAGCGGAATGCGCTGAATGCCCCGGCGATAGCGCTCGGCCACCTCGGCCACGTCGCCGGCGAAGTCCCCGCGCCGCTCGGCCATGTCCTTGACGTTGCCACCGGCAGAGAACGTCGAGCCGGCGCCGGTTATTACCAGCACCGATACGTCTTCGCAGCGGTTGACCCACTCGGCCACGGCGACGATATCGTCGATCAGCGCGGTACCGGTCAGGGCGTTGCGCACGTCGTGGCGGTCAAGCGTCAAAGTGGCGATACGCCCTTCCAGCTCGAGCGCGGCATCGGTCAGCTCGGGTAACGGGCTGTTTTGCATTTCCGGATGAGCGTTGGTCATGGTGCAGACTCCACATCGTTTGCCAAAAGAATACGGGCATCCACCACGGCATAGCCGTCGGGATAGGCAATCACCGGGTTCAAGTCGAGCTCGGCGATGGCCGGGTAGGCCTCCATCAGCCGCGAGACGCTGAGCAGCAGCTCGATCAGCGCGTTTTTATCCACTCCCGGCGCACCGCGCACGCCGTCCAGCACCCGGCGGGCCTTGAGCTGGTCGAGCATGGCCGCGGCGTCCCCGCGGCTCAGCGGCGCGGCGCGAAACGCCACGTCTTCCAGCACTTCGACGAGCACGCCGCCCAGGCCGAACATCACCACCGGGCCGAAGGTGGGGTCGCGCATCAGGCCGACGATCACCTCCACGCCCTGCGGCGCCATGGGGGTGACGAGAACGCCGTCGATTCGCGCCTGGGGGGCATACTCCCCGGCCGAGCGCATAATATCGGCGTAGGCCTCGGTAAGCGCCGCCTCGCCTTCCAGGTTCAGCGCCACGCCGCCGGCGTCGGATTTGTGGCTGATATCCGGGCTCACCACCTTCATCGCCACCGGCGTGCCGGCGAAGGCCCGGGCCGCCTCGGCCAGCTCGTCGGCGTCGCGCACCAGGCGCTCTTCCAGCACGCCGATGCCGTATTCGGCCAGCAGCGCCTTGGCCTCGGGCTCCAGCAGATGGCGCCCTTCATGGCGCGCGTTCGCCACCAGGTCCTGCCCTCTGGGACCGGGCCGGGCCGGCGCTGACGGCGCTTCGAGGGGGCGATCCAGATACGCCCCCCGATCGCCCAGCGCGGCCAGCACGTTCACCGCGTTCTCGATGGCGTCGTACACCGGCACGCCGGCCTGGCGCAGTCGGCCAAGCGCCGGCGGCCTGGCCGGGGCATAGAGACTGTACACCACCACGGGCTTGTCGCCGCTTCCGGCCAGCTCGACCATGGCTTCGGCGCCGCGCATTTCGTCGTCGGCAAGCGACTCGTCAAAGCGCCGGGCGTAGCCGCCAAACATGCCCACCAGCAGCACGGCGTCCACGCCCGGGTCCGCCGCCACGATCTCCATGCAGGTCGCCAGCAGCGAAGGGTGATCGTCGGTGGTGCCGGCCACGTCCACCGGATTGACCGTGGAGGCCTGGGAAAACAGCACGGCGGCAAGCATCTTGCGGGTGTCGGCGGCAAGCGTTGCCAGCTCCAGCCCGGCCTCGGCCAGCCGGTCAGCGGCGATGGTAGCCTGGCCGCCGCCGTCGGCGATCACCGCCACGCGCCGTCCCGGCGACCGCTGCAGCCGCCCGAGCCCTTCCGCCACGGGCAGGATATCGTCGGAGTACGACACCACGCTGACGCCGGCCTGGCGCAGCAGGTCCACGGTCATCGGATAGCTGCCGGCCAGCGCCCCGGTGTGCGAGCTGGCCGAGCGCTGCCCCTGGGCCGTGGCGCCGGACTTGTACACCACCACCGGCTTGGTCGCGCTGACCCGGCGCGCGGTATCCAGAAACGCCCGGCCGTCGCTGAAGCCTTCGATGTAGAGCGTCGCTACCCGGGTCGCCGGGTCCTCGCCCAGGTAGCGCAGGTAGTCGGCAAACCCCAGATCGCTCTGGTTCCCCGGGCCGACGTAGGTGCTAAAGCCCACCTGACCGTGGTGCTCAGCCTCCAGCGCCAGCGACAGCAGCATGTTGCCGGACTGGGAAACCACGCCGATATCGCCGGGCTGAAGACGGTCAAGCGCCAGCAGGTTGAGCCGATGATGCAGGTTGAACACGCCCGAGGTGTTGGGGCCTATCAGCCGCACGCCGCAGGCCCGGGCACGCCTCAGCATCTCCTCTTCCAGGCGGGCGCCGTCAGCGCCGGCTTCGCCAAAGCCGCTGGCGAGGATAATCGCGCCCTTGACGCCGCGCCGGCCGCATGACTCGACCAGCTCCGGCACCGTGGCCGCCGGGGTGCAGATCAGCGCCAGCGCCGGCGCCTCGGGGACGGCGTCGATACTGGGCCAGGCGCGTACGTCGAGCACGGCGTCGGCCTTGGGGTTGATCGGGTAGATCGTCCCGGCGTAGCCGCCCCGAACCAGCCCCAGCATGGCCTTGTAGCCGCGCTTGGCAGGGTTGTTGGAGGCGCCGATCACGGCGACGCTGTCAGGGGCCAGCAGCGCGTGCAGCGGGCTTTTACCAGGTGAGGGATCGTCAATGGCAGTCATGGAATACGCTGACCTCTGGGGGCGTTGAGCGAAGAAGGCGGCAAACGTCGGCGGCGGGCGCTAACGGCCCTGAAAGCGCGGGGCGCGCTTTTGCGCGAAGGCGTCCACGCCCTCCTGCCAGTCGTCGGTGGTCGAACAGGTAAAGACCGCGTCCAGCTCCTGCTGCAGGTGCTCGCCCAGCGCTTCGGCCGCGCCGAGGTTGACCAGCCGCTTGAGCATGGCCATGGACACCGGCGCCTGGGCGGCCAGGCGCTCGGCAAGCGTTAGCGCCTGATCGGCAAGCTCGTCTTCGGGATACGCCGCCAGCGCCAGCTGCAGCCGGGCCGCTTCCACGCCGCCGATTTTCTCGCCGGTGTACAAAAGCCGCCGGGCCTGGGCGAGACCCACCAGGTGCGGCAAAATCTTGGAAACGCCGCCGCCCACGCAGGTGCCGATGCCGGTTTCGGGAAAGCCGATCTGCGCCTTGTCGGCCATGAGGATGAAGTCGCAGGCCACGGCCATTTCCGCGCCGGCGCCCAGAGCGTAGCCGTTAACCGCGGCGATCACCGGCTTGGGCAGGCGATAAAGCGCCTCGCACACGTCGTTGCCGCGCTGCAGATAGGCACGCCGCTGATAAAGCGTACGCTCGGCGCCGCCGTGTTCCTTCATGTCCGCTCCGACGCAGAACGCTCGCCCTTCGCCGGTCAGCACCAGCGCGCGGACTCGGTTTTCCCCCCGGGCAAAAGCCAGGGCATCGAGCAGCTCGTCGTAGAGGGTTTCGACCACGGCGTTCAGCCGGTGGGGGCGGTTGAGGCGAATTTCCAGCACGCGGCTGTCGGCATCGGCCGTCAGCCAGGCAAGGCGCAGGGTGTCGTAGTCGGGCAGCGCATCGGTAGCGGCGTCAAAACCAGGCATGGGTATCTTCCGGGTAGGCGGTGAGCGTCAGAAGCAGAGCGTCAAATCGGTATTGCAATACCTATGTGTATAGCACATATGTTTCTCATGATTTCAATGAAGAAACATACGTTTCACTTTCCGATCATAGCCGCGCCCCCGGCGCGCGTCAACACGGCTGTGCCGCGCTCTTCGTTTCAGGTACAGTCGTGCTGAAACTGCGCGCCGCAGCCAGCGCGCTCTTCCTTTATTTTCCCGGCCGGCCCGACTCGATGACGCCAAGCACCGACAACCCCTTGACCGCCGAAGACCACCTGAGCGAGCTTTCCCGTCGTCTGGCAGACGCGAGCCCGGGCCTCAGCCCCCAGCTGCGCCAGGCGGCGGCCTATGTGCTCGACCACCCGGGCGAGGTCGCCTTCCAGTCGGTGCGCGGCTCGGCCAGCGCCGCCGGAGTCACGCCCTCCACCCTGGTACGGCTGGCGAAAAAGCTGGGCTTTGGCAGCTATGAGCCTTTTCGCCAGGTCTTCCAGGCCGCGCTGCAGGAAGGCTCAAGCGAGCTCTCCGGCCGTGCCACCCGGCTCAAACAGCACTCCCGAACGCGCGCCAACAGCGTGTTCGGCGATATCGGCGACTCCGCTCTGGCCAACGTTGCCGCGCTGCTCACCGCGGACAACCAGACCCGGGTAGAAGCCGCCGCCCAGCGTCTGCTCGACGCCCGGCGCATCGCCGCCATCGGCTTTCGCGACACTTTTACCTGCGCCTACCATTTTGCCTACGTGGGGCGCATTGCCATGCCGCACATCGAGCTGATCCGCGGGCTTGAGGGCGGCCTGCTCACCGAGCTTGCTCCCCTGGGCGAGGGGGATCTCGCCGTGGTGTTCGGCTTTGCCCCCTACTGCGCCGAAACCCTTCGCGCGCTGGAGGTTGTCCGCCGAAGCGGCGCCGGCCTCATCGTGGTCACCGACACCCTGAGCTCGCCGTTGGTGCCGGGCGCCGACCTGGTATTCAACCTGGCAAGCGACACGCCGCACTTTTTCCCCTCGATCCTCGCCGCCATCACGCTGATCGAGGCCATGCTCGCCGAGTGCGTGGCCCGGGGGCCGGCCGAGCTAGTGGATAACGTCACCCGCTTTGAGCAGCGCATGCGCGAGCTGGGTGCCTACGTCGAATGAGCCTTGCCACGGCGTTCCCCGCCGCCGCCCTGCCGCCGGTGATCGGCCACCGGGGCTACAGCCGGCGGGCACCGGAAAACACCCAGGCCGCGGTACGCGCGGCCCACCGCGCCGGCATTGGCTGGGTAGAGCTCGACGTCCAGCTGCTGGGCGACGGCACGCCGGTCATCTGGCACGACCGCGACGTCAGCCGCTGCTCCAACGGCCGCTCCCGGCTGGCCCGGCTCGATCAGGAAAGCGCCGCCCGGCTCGACGCCGGCGCCTGGTTTGGCGAGGCCTTTCGCGGCGAGCCGATCGCCACCCTGACCGATATGCTGGCCCTGCTGGCAAGCCTGGGCATGGGGCTCAACCTCGAGCTCAAGGTCAACCGCGGCCGCGACCCCCTTGCCCTGGCCCGGCAGGCCGTGCCCAAAGCGCTTGCCGCGCTGCCGCCCGAGCGGCTGCTGGTGTCGTCGTTCAGCCAGCCGGCGCTGGCCGTCGCCCGGGACATCGCCCCGCCCGAGGCGCTGGCGCTGGGCAGGCTGTATAAACGGCTGCCCGCCGCCTGGGCCAGCCACTGCGCGGCGGTGGAGGCGTTCAGCGTGCATCTGGACTGGCGCTACGCCACCCGCAGCCAGCTCGGCGCGATTCGCCGGGCGGGCTACGCCGTGCTGTGCTATACCGCCAACGACCCGGCGGCGTTTGCCCCCTTCTGGCAGTGGGGGGTGCGCAGCGTGATCAGCGACGAGCCGGCGGCATTTCCGCCGCCCCGGTGAGCCGTTAGCTCAGTCGCTCCGGCTGCGCCGTCAGCGGGGCTGGGAGGGCGCCATCCCTGGCACGGGCCCCTCTGCGATAGCCCCGACCCTCCCCGCCCTTTCTTTGCCGCGCTTTGCGCTTCGCCGTACAATGGTTTCATACCCGACTGCCGGCGCCCTGCCGGCAGCGCTTTTTTGCGCTTTTTCGCTAATCGTGCCCAGCTTTAAGGATCGTTGTCCCCATGCGCGCCAGCCAACTGTTGATTGCCACCCTGAAAGAAACCCCGGCGGATGCCGACATCATCAGCCATCAGCTGATGCTGCGCGCGGGGATGATCCGCCGGCTGACGTCGGGCCTTTACACCTGGCTGCCGCTGGGGCTCAAGACCCTGCGCAAGGTCGAAGCCGTGGTACGCGAGGAAATGAACCGCGCCGGCGCCCAGGAAGTGCTGATGCCGGCGGTGCAGCCCGCCGAGCTGTGGGAGGAGTCCGGCCGCTGGGACGAGTATGGCCCGGAGCTTCTGCGGCTGAAGGATCGCCACTCCCGGGACTACTGCGTGGGCCCCACCCACGAGGAAGTCATCACCGACCTGGTGCGCAAGGAAATCGCCAGCTACAAGCAGCTGCCGATGAACTTCTACCAGATCCAGACCAAGTTTCGCGACGAGATCCGCCCGCGCTTCGGCGTCATGCGCTCCCGGGAGTTCATCATGAAGGACGCCTACTCCTTCCACGTCGATGAGGCCTCGCTCAAGGACAGCTACCAGGGCATGTACGACGCCTACACGCGCATCTTCACCCGGCTGGGGCTTGAGTTCCGCCCGGTGATCGCCGACAACGGCTCCATCGGCGGCACCGGCTCCCACGAATTCCACGTGCTGGCCGACTCCGGCGAGGACGACATCGTTTTCTCCACCGGCTCCGACTACGCCGCCAACATGGAAAAGGCCGAAGCGCTGGCCGCCCCCCTGGGCAGCGACGCTGCCCGCGCCGCCCCCGCCGAGGCGCTGCGGTTGGTCGATACCCCTCGCGTCAAGACCATCGCCGACCTGGTCGAGCAGTTTGATCTGCCCATTGAAAAAACCGTGAAGACGCTGATGGTCCACGGCGCCGACGGCGGGCTTGTCGCCCTCATTGTCCGCGGCGATCACACCCTGAACGACGTCAAGGCGGAAAACCTGGCCCAGGTAGCGACCCCGCTGACGCTTGCCGACGAAGACGAGATCCGCGCCGCGGTAGGCACAGGCCCGGGCTCGCTGGGCCCGGTCAACCTAGAGCTGCCGATCATCATCGACCGCAGCGTGGCGCTGATGAGCGACTTTGCCGCCGGGGCCAACGTGGAAGACAAGCACTACTTCGGCATCAGCTGGGAGCGCGACGCCCCCCTGCCCGAGGTGGCTGACCTGCGCAACGTGGTGGAAGGCGACCCCTCGCCGGACGGCCACGGCACGCTGTCGATCAAGCGCGGTATCGAAGTGGGCCACGTCTTCCAGCTGGGCCAGAAATATTCGGAGGCCATGAACGCCACGGTGCTCGGCGAGAACGGCAGGACCAGCTATCCGTGGATGGGCTGCTACGGCATCGGCATCACCCGAGTGGTAGCCGCTGCCATCGAGCAGAATCACGACGCCGCCGGCATCATCTGGCCCGAGGCCATCGCCCCCTTCCAGGTGGCGCTGGTACCGATGAACGCGTACAAGTCCCAGCGCGTGCGCGAAGCATCCGACAAGCTCTACCGGACGCTGACGGCGGCCGGCTTCGACGTGCTGCTGGACGACCGCGACACCCGCCCGGGGGTGAAGTTTGCCGACCTGGAGCTGATGGGCATCCCCCACCGCATCGTCATCGGCGATCGCGGCCTGGACAAGGACGAACTTGAGTACAAGGGCCGCCGGGATGCCGAGGTGACCATGACGCCGGCTGAGCAGATCGTGGCGTTTCTGGAAGAGAAAACGGCGTAGCGCCATGCCTCTGCCCGTGCGAAGACGACACTCGCAGCGGCGAAGGAGGTCCCTGGCAAAGCGCCTGAGCGGCGCTCTATGCGCCGTCGCTCTGCTGGGAGCCGCCGCCTTCGCCGAGGTTCAGCCCACTTTCGACGCCGCCCGACCCGATGCCCGGCAGCAGAAGGCCCAGCGGCGCTTTCATGACGCCATGGATGCGCGGCTGGCAAGGTTCATGGGTGACGCGGCGGCGCGCAAAACCCTGCTGACACGGCTTTATCGCGAAGCCCGGCTTGCGGGGCTGCCGCCGTCGCTGGTGCTGGCCCTGATCGAGGTGGAAAGCGCGTTTCGCCCCGAGGCGGTGTCGTCTGCCGGCGCGGTGGGGTTGATGCAGATCATGCCGTTCTGGATCGAGGAGCTGGGCCTTGCCGCCGACGATCTGAAGGCGCCCGAGCGCAACCTGCGCTACGGCTGCACGATTCTTGCCTATTACCTGGCACGGGAAAACGGTGACTTTACCCGGGCGCTGGCGCGCTACAACGGCAGCCTGAGTCACACCCGCTACCCGGAGCGCGTGCTCGATACCTGGCAGAGTCGCTGGCGGCTGACGCCCCCTCCTTGAGCCTTGCCCGCCTCCCGAAAGACTCGCGCCCCGCTCGTACGCCAAGGCGTACGAGCGGGGCGCGATCTCCGGTACCTGGCGCACCCCCTTGGCCTGACTGCCCCCGGGTACCGGCCAGGCGATGGGCTATACCGTCATCGACGTCCCGTTACCAGCGACACGAGGAACAGTATCAGGAAGATGACAAACAGCACCTTGGCAATCGTCGCGGCGACGCCGGCGATACCACCAAAGCCGAAAAAAGCGGCGATGATGGCGATGATCAAGAAAAGCACAGCGTTATTCAGCATGGGCGGCTCCTTTGGGCGAGCGCTTGGTTGCGCTCAGAGGTGGCGGTAGCGTTACTAATAACCGCATTAGGGCGTGTTGACGTTTCACATGGGCAGCCATAAAAAGCCGCAGGCCAAGGCCACCATGCTTTCGTAGTTTCGCTTGAGCTTGTCGTAACGCGTTGCGATGGCGCGATACGGCTTCAATCGAGCAAAGGCATTCTCAACCAGATGCCGATAGCGATATAAGCCTCTGTCCAGATTGGCATTTCCTTTCTTTGAGTTGCGTTTGCGTGGAATGACGGCAGCCATGCCCTTGGCTTCGATCTGTCCACGGATACGCTCGCTGTCATAGCCCTTGTCAGCCACCAATGCATCACCCGCTGGCAAATCGTCAATCAATGCCCGGGCTTCCGTGCTGTCGTGCACCTCACCCCCGGTTATTCTGAAGGTGATCGGTAGCCCATAGGCATCTACGGTCAAGTGGATCTTGCTGGTATTGCCTGCACGACTTTTGCCAATGGCTTCTGCGTCTTCCGTGGCAGCTCCGGTGCTGTCCTGGTGGGCCTTGACGTAGGAGCCATCAATGAACAGCCACTCAACATCAGGCTCCTCCACCAGAGAGCTGAAAAGCCTCATCAGCTTTCCACTCGCTGACCAGGCGTTAAAACGCTTGTAGACCGTGTTCCAGGGGCCAAACGTCTCCGGTAGGTCCCGCCACGGGCAGCCGGTGCGCATCCGATAAAGGATGCCTTCTATCGTGGTACGCAAGTCGGCCTTGTCATAAATACCTTGTTGAAGCAGGATAGGTTTCAGCTTCGACCAGTGTTCATCCGTGAGCATTTGTCGGGGCATGGCAGGCTTGCAGTTTGTTGGTGTAGGAACCTTTATTCTGCGAGCTTGCCCCTATCCTGCCAATACCCCTGCCATGAAACGTCAACAGGCCCTAGTGAACGCTTGTCAATTGTGCCGGCCGCGCATAAAAAAAGCCGGCTCCGAAGAGCCGGCGACTGAAAGCCTCGGGAATCTCCCTCGGCCTTCCCCCTGACGACTGGTAGCACCCAGTGACGCTTTTCTTTTTTCCCCTGTGGTGGCATCCGTGCCGCTCTGTCCGCTAGAACCGTCCCTTGAATCCTCCTCCTTGAAAGCGCGTTGTGACGAATGCCGCCGGCTTAGCGTTTCCGGCGGTGATCACGGATGATGAACGCTACCCATCCGCCCATGAAAGCGACCATCATGCCGACAGTGACCAGACCGAAAATGACTGCGTCGTCCCAATACATAGCCTTGCTCCCGCCGCGATGTGTTGGCTTCATACTAGGCAGGAAACGGCGAATAAAAACTGACGTGGGTCAATTCCCCGGCATCGTCCTTGCCCTGTGGCCGTGGCAGTTGATCCACGTCATCTTTACCCTTAGCGGGCTAGGTTAATCGCGCCGAATGCCCGTTGCGCCAGCGCATCCTGCAGCCCTCCTTGAAGCGGTGGCGCCGCCCCGGCAGCAATGCGCCTCTTGTAGCGCAGAGCGGTCACAGAGTACGCGGCAATCGACAAAAAAAACCCCACTCCGGTAAGCTGTCGGGCGTTTTGAGCGCTGCGGCAGTGCCACCCTGACGCGGTTTGCGTAGCGCTTGACGTTTGCCTGTGCAAGGAGCCCCTATCGCCATGCCCACTCCCGACGCCCGGCGCAGCTGGCGCGAATCCCTGGCCGTTTACGCCCGCGCGCCGGTCGTCGCCATGCTGTTTCTGGGCTTTTCCGCCGGCCTGCCGTTTTTGCTGGTGTTCTCGACGCTCTCGGCCTGGCTGAGAAGCGCAGGCGTTGAGGTGGCAGCCATCGGCTTTTTTTCCTGGATCGGCATGCTCTATTCGATCAAGTTCTTCTGGGCGCCGGTGGTGGACCGCGTGACGCTGCCGCTGATGACCCGGCTGCTGGGCCAGCGGCGCAGCTGGATGCTGCTTGCCCAGGCAATGATTGCCGCCGGCCTTGTCGGCCTGGCCGCCACGCCGCCGGTGGGCAACCTTGGCTGGGTGGCAGGCTTCGCGCTGCTGGTGGCCTTTGGCTCGGCCACCCAGGACATCGCCATCGACGCCTTTCGCATCGAGTCGGCAAGCGATGACATGCAGGCCGCCATGGCCTCGACCTACATCATCGGCTACCGCGGCGGGCTTCTGGCCGCCGGCGCCGGCGCGCTTTACGTGGCCTCGGCGGTCTCCTGGCACGCCGCCTACCTGACCATGGCGGCGCTGACCGGCGTCGGCATGATGACGGTGCTGCTGCGCCCCGAGCCCCGGCGCCTGGCCGGCGGCAACAAGCCCGTGCTGGAGCCACGGGTGCGCGCCTTTTTGCGTAAAACCCGCGGCCAGCCGCGGGCATGGCGGCACGTCGGTGCCTGGGTCATCGGCGCGCTGGTGTGCCCGTTTACCGACTTTTTTGTCCGTCACGGCGTGAAGGCGCTGGCGCTGCTGGCGTTTATTGCGGTGTTTCGCGTCAGCGACCTGGCCATGGCTTCCATGGCCAACCCGCTTTACATCGACCTGGGCTTTTCCCTGGCCACCATCGCCAACGTCACCAACGTTTTCGGCATTGCCATGAGCATCGGCGGCGGCGTGCTCGGCGGCCTTCTGGTGGTGCGCTACGGCATCGGCCGGATGCTGGTGGCCGGAGCGCTGATGACCATGCTGACCAATCTGCTGTTTGTCGCGCTGGCGCTGATGGGCGACAGGCTGCCGATGCTGGTGGTCACCATCGTCGGCGACAACCTGGCCAACGGCATGGCAAGCGCGGTGTTCATTGCGTTTCTGTCGAGCCTGACGTCCCGGGCCTATACCGCCACTCAGTACGCGCTGTTCTCGTCGCTGATGACCCTGCCCGGCAAGTTCTTAAGCGGCTTTGGCGGGCTGGTGGTCGACGCCCAGGGCTACGCCAGCTTTTTTACCCTGGCTTCGCTGCTGGGCATTCCCGCGGTGCTGCTGGCCGTCTGGGTCAGCCGCGGCATGCCCGGGCGCCCCGGCGCCTAGCGGTGTTCGCCGAGCCACTCGAGCGCCCCCGGGGTGGTGCGCCACTGGTCGCGCATCAGCGTGCGGTACTGCCAGGCCTCGGCCCTGGTCCCGGGGTCGATCCGCCCGGCCTTGTCCGGCAGCGCCGGGGGCGGGCTTTCGGCGCAGAGCATGTCCAGCGCGTAGCGGCTGTGGCGCTTGACCTCGCCAAGCGCCGCTTCGGCCTGCTCCCAGCGCTCGAGGCGATACAGCGCCAGGGCGCGCCCCATGAGGATGTTGAGCCACAGCGAGCCGTCGTCTTCGGCGTTTTCCGCCAGGGCCAGGGCTTCGCGGTTGCGCTCGTCGCGCAGCAGCTGATCGAGCACCAGCTCGCGCAGCCCCAGGCTGTCCTCCCGATTGATGGCTAGAAGCTGCTCGGCCAGCCGGCGGGAGTGCTCCCGGGCGCCGCGCTCCATGCCCACCACCAGCGCAAGGCCGGTGCGCAGCAGAAAGGCGTTGTCGCCGTCGTCCCAGCACAGGCTGCCTTCGCCTGCGGCCCGGGCCTGCTCCAGCCAGCGCGAGAGCCTCTGCGCCAGGGGCTCAAGAAGGCTCGGCGCCATCCACGGCAGGCTGCCGAAACGGCTGGTCAGCGCCAGGGTCAGATCCTGCACCACCTGGGGGCTGTCCAGCCATTCGGGGTTGGCGCATAGCTCGGACATCCACTCCACGGCGTTGCCCCAGGGATCATCGCGAAAGCCCAGCGCCAAGTCCTCGTCGACCATGACCTGAAAGTGAGCGTGCCAGGCGGCAAAGAGCGTGCCTTCCCGGGCGCTCTCGCGATAGGCAAGGCGCCGGGTCTCGGTGTCGACGCGAAAGGCAAGCTTGGGTGCGGTGGGCAGCGCGGCCAGCAGCGACTGCAGGCTGATCAGCGGCGTCGCCAGGTCTTCTTCGGCGCTCAGCAGTTGGTCGGCCAGGGTGGCGCCGGGGTTGTCGGCCAGCGCGGCGAGAAAATCGAGCTGGTCTTCGTCCAGCTCGCCCTGGCGCGAAAGCCGGCGATACCAGAAGTCCGCCCGCTCCCGGGCTTCCTCCTCGTGGCCTTCGTGGAGCAGCAGCATGGCTTCGATGTAGGCAAGCGTGGGCGAGTCCGGCAGCGCCTGCTGGGCGCGGACAAAGGCAGCCCGGGCGCTGTCGAGGTCATCGTTGTCCAGGTGCGCAAGGCACAAACGCTCAAGGGCCACGCCGCGCAGAAACAGCGGGCCGCGCTCGAGCACTTCGTCCAGAAGCTCGCTGCGCTTGCGGGTAAAGCCGCGCTCCTGGAAAAGATCGAGCAGGATCTCGAACGCCGGCTCCGCCTGTTCCGGCAGGCGCGACCAGTCACGGCGATCAAAAAGCGATTCGAGCACCTGCATGGCGCGGCCGGTCTGGCCGCTTTCCGCGGCCACCAGGCCGGCTTCCAGCAGCGCCTGGGCCGGGGCCTCGCCGCTTGCCAGCGCCGCCTTGAGCGTGTCCCCCTTCCACTCGCGCAGCGAGAGCATCCACATCATCTGCTCGGGGACCTCGGTCAGAAACTCCACCCGGGCGCAGCACTGCTTGTACTTGAGCCCGGAGTCGCACCAGCAGGGTTCGTTCGGCCCCGGCTCGGCCAGCGGTTCGCTGGCAAAGTGGCGCCGCGCCAGCGGCGTCTGGGACCACAATACCGGCGCCAGCGCCTGCGCCGTGGCAACGTCGCCGTTGAAATAGTCGCCGCCCTCGGCGCGCACCCAGATCATGAAGTCCGGGTAGTGCTCCTTGTGCCTGATTGCCGAGAGTGCCGCCGAGGCAAAACCCAGCAGCTGTTCGACCCATACCGCCAGCATTGCCGTCTCCCTTGTCTGTCACCGGCGCCAAAGGCGCGCGGAATAAAGCGCCGTAGTCTAGCATGCCCGCGCGCGGCTACGCAGGTGGCGTTCGCAGCGCCGCCTCCGGTGCGGCACGCGCCCAGGCCAGCAGCGGCTCGCAGCGCCGGTGCATGTCCAGCCGGGCGCCCAGGCGCACCATGTTCCAATAGTGGCCGTTGAGCGCCCGGGAGAGCAGCAGCGTATCCGCCGGGGGCTGCAGGCGATCCATGGCGGCCCACACCCGAGGCGAGAGCTCGCGCAGCCGGCGATGGATGCGCACGTCGGCAAAATCCTGCTCGCCGGGGGCGAACAGCGGCGCAATGGCCTCGGCGGCCTCGCGATACAGCGCCAGCGGCGCGCCCTGGCCCTGACGGCCGCCCAGCGCCAGCAGGGCGTCGTCCATGGCCATGGGATCGCCGGCAAGGGTGGCCTCCAGCAGCGCCATCATGGTGACAAGGCGAGCTTTCGGCACCGCTATCACCGCGCCGAAGTCGTAGATAATCAGCCGCGACTCGGCGTCCACGGCAAAGTTGCCGGCGTGGGGGTCGGCGTGAAGCTCGCCGTAGGTGAAAAGCTCTTCGGTCAGCCAGTCGGCCAGGGTAGCGGCCACCTGCTGACGCAGGCCATCGTCGGCCGCGGTCGCCTCGTCAAGAGGCGTGCCCGCCAGGTAGCGCATGGCCAGCACGCGCTCGCCGCACAGCGCCTTAATGGGCTCGGGGATGCGCAGCCGCGGCTCGTGGCGATAGCGCACCCGGTAGCGGGCCAGAGTCTGCGCCTCGGCGCGGTAGTCCAGCTCGTCGCGAAGCCCGGCGGCCAGCTCCTCGAACAGCGCGTCCAGCCGCGACGGGGAGACGTTGAGCCAGCTGCCCAGCCGCATCATCCGCTTGACCTGCCGCAGATCGCTTTCCAGAGCGCCGGCAAGGCCCGGGTACTGCACCTTGAGCACCAGCGTTTCGCCGTCCCGGGTGACGGCCCGATGCACCTGGCCCATGGAGGCGCTGGCAAAGGGCGCCTCTTCGACATGGCGAAAGCGCGCCTCCAGGTCGCCGTACTCGGCGACCAGCACCTCGCGGATGCGCGGCCAGGGCATGGGCTCGGCCTGGCGCTGCAGGCGGGCCAGCCGATCGGCCAGCTCCGGCGGCAGCACGTCGTCCCACTGGGCCACGATCTGCGCCAGCTTCATGGCCGGGCCGCGCAGCTCGGAAAGGCCGTCAAACAGCGCCTCGCCCAGAGCATCCCAGTCGGCGCTGCCGCCCATGCGGTTTTTCAGCATCGCGCCGCCGGTGCGCGCGCCGAGCCCGAAAAGCCGCCGCGTTCTGCCACGTTCACGCATCAACACGTCCTCTGAACGGATATATCTACAAAAGCTATACGAAAAACAGACGAAAAGAAAACCCTGGTTAACAGACGGTGTCGCAGACGCCCGCCCGACGGCGCCGGCTCTGCTACCATGGCGTCCCGCTTTGTCTCCGAGGGCGCCCGATGCGTTTGATCATTGCCGAAAAGCCCAGCCTCGCCCGGGCCATTGCCGAGGCGCTGCCCGAGCGTGCCCGCCGGGACAACGGCGCGCTGCACGCCGGCGACACCGTGGTCACCTGGTGTTTGGGCCACCTGCTGGAGCAGGCCCCGCCCGAGGCCTACGACGCCGCCGACAAGTCGTGGCGCCTGGACCGCCTGCCGATTGTGCCCGCCACGTTCAGGCACGTCCCCAGACCCAAGGCACGCGGCCAGCTCGCCGTGATCCGCCGGCTGCTCAAGCGGGCCGACAGCGTCGTCCACGCCGGCGACCCGGACCGGGAGGGCCAGCTGCTGGTGCAGGAAGTGATCGAGTATCTGGGCTACCGCGGGCCGGTCAAGCGCCTGCTGGTGAGCGACCTCAACCGCCCGGCGGTGAAAAAGGCGCTCTCAGGGCTTGCCGACAACGCCGACTTCGTGCCGCTGTACCGCGCCGCCCGGGCACGCTCCCAGGCGGACTGGCTGTACGGCATCAACCTCACCCGAGCGTGGACGCTCACCGGCCGCCAGGCCGGCCACCACGGCGTGCTCTCCGTGGGCCGGGTGCAGACCCCGGTGCTGGGGCTGATTGTGCGCCGGGACGCCGCCATCCGGGCGTTTGTGCCCTACCCGTTTTATCCGCTGTGGGTCGACGTGGCCGTGGCCGGCGGCGAGCTGCGCGCCTGGTGGGCACCGGATGAGCGCCACCGGCTGGACGACAGGGGACGGCTGCTGGAGCGCGCCCCGGCGGACGCCCTGGCCGAGGCGCTACCCGGGCGGGAAGGCCAAGTGACCCGGCTGGCCCGGCAGGAAAAGCGCCAGGCCGCGCCGCTGCCCTATTCGCTTTCCGCGCTGCAGGTCGATGCGGCAAGGCGCTACGGGTTTTCCGCCAAGGCGGTGCTGGATACCTGCCAGGCGCTGTACGAGCGCCACCGGCTGATCACCTACCCGCGTTCGGACTGCCGCTATCTGCCCGAAGCCCACCTGACAGACGCTCAGAAGACGCTTGGCGGCGCTTGCCGCACGGACTCAACGCTTTCCGGCTGGCTTGGCGGCGCCGACTTCCGCCTGCGCTCGAAGGCCTGGAACGACAAAAAGGTCGGCGCCCACCACGCCCTCGCCCCCAGCGGCAAGGCGCCGGATTTCGACCGGCTCTCCGCCACCGAAGCCAGGGTGTTCAGGCTGATCGCGCGCAACCTGCTGGCCCAGTTCTACCCGCCGCTTGTGACCCTCGACGTTCGAGCCGAGCTGACCATTGCCGGCGACACCTTTCGCGCCGGCGGCCAGCAGGTGCTCGACCCCGGCTGGAAGCCGCTTTTTAGCCGCCGGGAAGAGGCCCCGCCGCTGCCGCCGCTGCAGGAAGGCGAAGCGTGCCGGGCGCTTGCCGCCGGGGTGGAGGCGCGCGAGACCCGCCCGCCGGAGCCGTTTACCGACGCCAGCCTGATCAAGGCGATGATGAATATCGGCCGCTACGTCGAGGACCCGGATGTCAAACGCACCCTGCGCGAAACCGACGGCCTGGGCACCGAGGCCACCCGGGCGGGCATCATCGAAACCCTGGTCGCCCGCGGCTATCTGGTGCGTCGGCAAAAGGCCCTGCGCGCCTCCAGGCTGGGCGCGGCGCTGATCGGCGCGCTGCCCGAAGCCGTCGCCACCCCGGAGCGCACCGCTCTCTGGGAGCAGCGCCTGAGCGCTATCGCCGAGCGCAGGGACGACGACGGCGCTTTTCAGCAGGCGCTGGTCGAGGATTTGCGCGGGCTTTTAGCCCAGCGTGACGCCGGCCGGCTGCGCCAGAGCCTGCAAAGCGCTCAGGGCGAGGCAGCGCCAGACGGCGGCGGTAAATCCCGGCGGCCGCGCAGGCGCCGCCGGTCGTCCCGGTAAGCCGCACACCGAGCCGGCAGCGGGTCGGCGCTTGCATTGGGCCGCGAAGCTCCGGCATTCTGAGCCCTTTGCTGTCACCCGACACCGTTGCGTGGCGCACCGCCTGGATAAAGCCCACCCTATGATGAGGAGTACTCGCTTCATGTTGCATCAACTCATGCCTCGCCTGCGTACCGCCGGCCTGCTGGGCCTGATGGCCCTCTCGCCGACGGCCTTCGCCCAGGATTCCGGCCCGGCCATGGACACCGAAACCTTTCAGGACTGGGAGGTCAACTGCCCGGTCAACGCCGGCGAAGGCAACTGCGCCATGACCCAGATGGTCGAGGACGCCAGCGGCGAGCCGGTGCTGCGCGTGGTCGTGGGCAACCCGCGCCAGCTGGACAGCGCCGCCATGACCATTCTCACGCCCCTGGGCGTGCGCCTCGCTGCCGGCCTGCAGCTACAGGTGGACAGCAACGAGCCGGTGGGGATGCCCTACCAGGTCTGCCTGCCCCAGGGCTGCCGGGCCGACCTGCCGCTGGAGCGGGAGCTGCTGTCGCAGATCAAGGGCGGCTCCACCGCCACGGTGAGCATGATCGACCCCGACGGCCAGCGTTTGGACCTCGACGTCTCGCTGATGGGCTTCACCGCCGCCAAGCAGTACCTCGACCAGCATTAAGGCGCCGGCCGGCGCGCGGGAAAACTCATGACGATGGCCGACTCAGCGTCGCACCTTGTTGTCGGCCCCGGCGCGCTGGGGCGCACGCTGGCCCATGCGCTGGCGGGGGTCTTCCCGGTCACGCTGATCGCCCGCCGCCCTCTGCCGGCCCGGCAGAGGCTCACCACCCCCGAGGGAAAGACCGTCACACAGCGGCTGTCCGTTGCCTGCATGGCGACGCTCGAGGACACGGCCCCGGCGTTTGTCCATCTGACCACCAAAGCCTACGCCGCCGAAGCGGCGGCCGAGGCCGCGGCCAGGCGCATCGCCCCCGGCACGCCGCTGGTGCTGTGGCAAAACGGCTTTGCCGTACAGCCGCGCCTGACCGCGCGCTGGCCGGGGCCGGTGCTCTGCGCCTCGACCACGGAAGGGGCCTACGTGGTTGACGACGCCACCACGGTACACGCCGGGCGCGGCGCCAGCGTCATCGGCGATTTGCGCGGCCGCCACGCCGGCCTCGCCCGAGCGCTGGCCCGGGCGCTCGACCGCGCCGACCTGGCGGCAAGCGCCGTGGACGACATCGAAACTCGGCTGTGGCAGAAGCTGGCGGTGAACGCGGCGATCAATCCGCTGGCGGCGCTTTACGAGGTGCCCAACGGCGCGCTGGCCGAGCCGCGCTTTGCCGCCGAGCGCGAGGCCGTGATCGCCGAGGTCGCGGCGATTCTCGCCGCCGACGGCGTGGCCCCGCCGAGCGGCGGGGGCCAGGACGGCTGGCAAACGCTGGTGGAAGGGGTGATGAAGACAACCGCCGGCAACCGCGCCTCCATGCTCCAGGACATCGACGCCGGCCGGGCCACCGAGCGCGACGCTATTCTCGCGCCGCTGATCCGCCGGGCCAGCCACCACTGCCTGCCCTGCCCTGCGCTTTGCGCGCTGAACGCCCGGCTGGCGGAGAAAGAAGCCCGCTAGTCAAGATCGGCCAGCGGGTTTTCCTCCCAGAGCTCGGCCAGCATGGTCTCGACAAAAGCCGGCTCCACCTCGGCCAGGCGGGCGTAGCGAAACTGCGGGTTGCGGTCCTTGTCCACCAGCAGCGCGCGCACCCCTTCGGCAAAATCCCCCAGCCGACAGCACTGCACGGAAAGCGATAGCTCCGCGCGCAGGACCTCGGCAAGCGACATGTACCGGGTGCGGTCAAGCTGGGCAGCGATCAGCCTGATGGACAGCGGGCTGCCGTTGGCCAGCGTCTGCCGAGCCCGAGCAAGCCAGTCGGCGTCGCTGTCGTCGTCGAGAATCGCCGCTACCTGCTGCGCCACGGTGTCGTGGTCCATCAGCCCGCGTACGTGCTCGGCATGCTCCGCCGCGGGCATGGGCATGGCGTCGAAGAGGCCTGCCGCGTCGGCTTCGCGCTCCAGACCGCGGAGCACGCCGCTGACCACGGCGTGGGCGTCGCGCGCCGCCGTGGCCCATTCGGCATCCACCAGCCCCCAAAGCAGCGCCTCCCGGCTGTCGCTTGCCAGCAGCCGGTCGGCAAACCCCAGCCGGCGGGCGTCCCTGGCGTTGAGCCGGCTGCCGGTGAGCGCCAGAAAGCGCCCCATCTGGCCGGGCAGGGGGTTGAGAAACCAGCTGGCGGCAACGTCCGGGTAAAGCCCGATGGTCACCTCGGGCATGGCAAGCCTTGTGGTTTCGGTTACCACGCGGTGGCTGCCGCCGCTCAAAAGCCCCATACCGCCGCCCATGACGATGCCGCTGCCCCAGACGATCACCGGCTTGGCATAGGTGTGCAGGGTATAGTCCAGGCGGTATTCCCGGGCAAAATAGCGCTCGGCAAAGTCCGACGCTCCCTCAAGCGCCTCGGCGGGCACCTCGTCCGGGGCGACAATCGCGCGGTACAGCGCCACCACGTCGGCGCCGGCGCACAGGGCCTTGTCCCCGGCGCCGCCGAGCACCACGGCGACCAGGCCGGGGTCGTCCTGCCAGGCCTCAAGCCGGCCAAGCATGGCCTCGATCATGTCAATCGTCAGGGCGTTTAACGAGCGCTCGGCGTTGAGCCGAATCTCGCCGATGCGGTAGCCGCCGCGGGCGGGGTGTTCGATAAAATCAACGCTACTCATTGTGCAGACTGCCTCTCAGAAACCGGTGAAAGAAGGGGCCGCCGGCGGCTTCTAGCCGGTGTTGCGCAGGCCGGCAGAAATCCCCGCCATGGTTACCATCAGCGCCCGGGAGAGATCCGCGCTGATCGCGCCGTCGGCGTCGCGGTTGCGCTGCAGAAGTTCGGCCTGAAGCCCGTGCAGCGGATCGATATAGGGGTTGCGCACGGCGATGGCCTGGTGGATCAGCGGCGTTTTTTCCAGCAGCTCGTCCTGCTCCAAAAGCGTCAGCACGCTGTCTTCCAGGCGCTCGAAGCGCTCGCGCAGCTTGCGCCCCAGCGTCTTCAGCGACGGCTCGTCCACCAGCCGATGTTCGTAATAGGCGGCAATGCCTATGTCGGCCTTGGCCAGCAGCATTTCCAGCATGTCGAGGTAGGTGCCGAAAAACGGCCAGCTGTCGCGCATTTCCTTGAGCACCTCAAATCCGCCGGGCTCGGCCAGACGCCCGGTAAAGGCCTGCTCGCTGCCAAGCCAGGCGGGCAGCATCAGCCGGGTCTGGGTCCAGGCGAAGATCCACGGAATCGCCCGCAGGGTTTCCACGCCGCCGTCCTGGCGCCGCTTGGTGGGCCTCGAGCCCAGCGGCAGCCGGCCAAGCACGTTCTCCGGCGTCACCGCGCGGAAATACGGCACGAACTCGGGGTCGTCGCGCACCACCCTGGCGTAAACCTCGTGGGAGGTTTGCGCCAGCTGATCCATTTCCTCGCGCCAGCGGGGCTCGGGCGCCGGCGGCGGCAGCAGCGTCGCTTCCAGCACCGCGCAGGCGTAGATCTCCATGGAGCGCAGGGCAATATCCGGCTGTCCGAACTTGAAGCGAATCATCTCGCCCTGCTCGGTCACCCTGAGACTGCCGTTCACCGAGCCCGGCGGCTGAGAGAGAATCGCCGCGTGGGCCGGGCCGCCGCCGCGACCCACGGCGCCGCCGCGGCCGTGGAACAGCCGCAGCTTGACGCCATGGCGATGGCAGATATCGACCAGCGCTTCCTGGGCACGGTACTGGGCCCAGGCGGCGGCCAGCTGGCCGGCGTCCTTGGCCGAATCGGAGTAGCCGATCATCACTTCCTGGCGCCCCGGCATCAGCTCGCGGTACTGCGGCAGCGCCAGCAGCTGGTCGATCACTTCGCCGGCGCGGTTCAGGTCGTTGAGCGTTTCAAACAGCGGCACGATGGGCAGCGTCACCCGGCCGCCGACTTCCTGCAGCAGCAGCGCCACGGTGAGCACGTCGGAGGGCTCGGCCGCCATGGAAATGACGTAGCTGCCAAGCGCCTCGGGGTGCTCTTCGGCCACCACGCGGAAAGTTTCCAGCACCTCGCGGGTTTCCGCCGAGCACTGCCAGCGCAACGGAATCAGCGGCCGGCTGGACCTGAGCTCGGCCAGCAGAAAGGCCTGGCGTTCGCTTTCGCTCCAGTCCTGATAGCGGCCCAGGGCCAGCTCGTCGGTGATTTCCTCGAGCACCTGGGCGTGACGGCTGGCCTCCTGGCGCAGGTCGAGCTTTGTCAGCGTGACGCCGAACACCGCCACCCGGCGCAGGGTGTCCAGCAGCGCGCCGTTGGCGATGGTGTCAAGCCCCGAGTCGCACAGCGAGCGGTAGCAGGACAAAAGCGGCGCGTAGAGCTGATCCCTTGTCTCGATGATCGGCCCGCCGTCGAAGCTGCGCCCTTCGAGTCGCGCCTCGGCCCAGTCCCGGGTGGCTTCCATCCGCGCGATGATGCGCTTGACCAGCTCGCGGTAGGGCTCGGCCATTTCGCCCACTTCGGCTTTCAGCGCGCTGTTGGCCTTCCACATGGAAAGCTCGTTTTTCAGCTGTTCCAGATCGCGCAGGTAGAGGTCGGCCGCCATCCAGCGGCCCAGCAGCAGCACCTCCCGGGTGACGCTGGCGGTAACGTTGGGGTTGCCGTCGCGATCGCCGCCCATCCAGGAGGCGTAGCGGATCGGCGCGGCGTCCAGCGGCAGACGCTCGCCGGCGGTATCCAGCAGCAGGTTGTCCAGGTCGCGGTGAAAATCGGGCACCGCCTGCCACAGCGAGTTTTCGATCACCGCAAAGCCCCACTTGGCCTCGTCCACCGGCGTGGGGCGCTCGTGGCGAATTTCGTCGGTGTGCCAGGCCTGGCTGATGAGCTCGGCCAGCCGCCCCCGGGCCCGGGCGGCGCGCTCTTCGCCGGCGTTTGCCCCTTCGATGGCGCCCAGGCAATCGTCGATGGCGTCGTATTTCTGAATCAGGGTGCGGCGAATGATTTCCGTGGGGTGCGCGGTGAGCACCAGCTCCACGCGCATGTCGGCAAGGGCCTTGACCAGCTCCCGGGGCGAGCGCCCCGACTCCCGGGCGCGCCGCAAAAGCTCCTCGAGGGTGGGCTGGGTGCCGGGCTTGTAGTCCTCCACGTAGCGAAACCGCGCGCGGTAGTGCTGCTCGGCAATGTTGGAGAGGTTGAGAAACTGGTTGAACGCCCGGGTTACCGGCAGCAGATCGTCGTCGGGCAAGTTGCGCAGGTAGTCGATCAGCTCGCGCTGCTCGAGCGTATCCTGCCGGCGTCCCTGCTTGGCCCGGGAGCGAATGGCTTCGATCTTGTCGACAAACTCCTGCCCCAGGTCATCGGCAATGGTATGCCCCAGGTTATCGCCCAGGATGCGGACGTTGTCGCGCAGGGATTCGTGCAGGTCGTGGCTCATGTCATGGCCTCCTGAAAAACCGGCCGGCAAGCCGGATCGCGGCTAATGGTTATCGCTTGAGCGATTCGAGACGCTTGGCCGCCTGCCAGCAGCGCTCGAGCTCCTCGGCCGGCGCCCGGTGCAGGCGTTGCTCGCCCTCGCCCAGGCGCTGCTCGACGTAGCGAAAGCGGGCTTCAAACCGGGCGCTGGTGGCGCGCAGGGCCTGCTCGGGGTCGGCCTTGAGCCGGCGTGCCAGCTGGGTGACCGCAAACAGCAGGTCGCCCACTTTCTCTCCGGCGTGTTCGCCATCGTCCCGGGTCAGCGCCTCTTCCACTTCGGCGAGCTCCTCGTGAACCTTATCCATGACGCCCCGGACATCGTCAAAGTCGAAGCCCGCGCCGGCGGCGCGCTTGCCGAGCTTGGCCGCTCGGGACAGCGCCGGCAGCGCCCGCGGCACGTCGTCCAGCGCCGAGGCCGGCGCCCGGGCGCGCTGCTCGCGCTCCCGGGCCTTGAGCGCCTCCCAGTTCTGCTTGACGTGGCGCTGCTCGACTCCGTCCGGATCCGCCCCCGGCGGGCGGCGCGATTCAAGCGTGCCGTCGGGAAAGACGTGGGGGTGGCGCCTCAGCATCTTGGCGGTCAGGGCATGGACCACGTCGGCAAAGTCGAAGCGCCCTTCTTCCTCGCCGAAGCGAGCGTAGTACACCACCTGAAACAGCAGGTCGCCGAGCTCGCCGGGCAGCTCGTCGTAGGCGCGCCGCTCGATGGCGTCGGCCACCTCGTAGGCCTCTTCCAGCGTGTGCGGCACGATGCTGTCCCAGTCCTGACGGATATCCCAGGGGCAGCCCTGATCCGGGTCGCGCAGCACCGCCATCAGCGTCAGCAGGTCATCCACAGTGTAGCGCATCACACACCTCCCTTGTGCTCGACGCCGGCCGGCGCGGCGTTGCGCAGCCGGCGCACTTCGATGACGTTTTGCAGCTGCTGGATGCGGGAAAAAAGCCGCCCCAGGGTTTCCAGGCCGTCCACCTCCAGGGTAATGCGCAGCCGCGCGGTACCTTCATCGGGGTCGGTGTCGGTATTGACCGCCAGCACGTTGACTTTTTCGTGGCTCAGAAGGTTGGTGACGTCGCGCAGCAGGCCGGAGCGATCCCAGGCCTGGATGTCGATGGTCACCGGGTAGCGGGTCTGCTCGCGCTCGCCCCACTCGGCCTCGATAATGCGCTGGGGATCGTCGGCGCGCAGCTGCAGAAGGTTGGCGCAGTCCTGGCGGTGAACGGTCACCCCGCGCCCCTGGGTGATGAAGCCGGCAATGGGCTCGCCGGGCACCGGGCGGCAGCAGTTGGCCATGCGGGTCTTGAGGTTGCCCACCCCCAGCACGGTGATGTCGTTTTGGGCCTTGCGGCTCGGCTGCCGCCGGGGCTTGGCCAGCAGCCGGTTGAGCTTTTCCTGGTCGTCGTTTTCGCCGAACAGGTGCTGGGCCTGGTTGAGCACCTGGCCGATGCGCAGATCGCCGGCCCCCAGGGCTGCGTACATGTCCTCGGGGCCGGCGCGGTTGACCGCGGCGGCCAGCCGGGAAAGGTCAAGGCCCTCCACCGCCAGGCGGCGCATTTCCCGCTCGAACAGCGCGCGCCCTTCTGCCAGGTTCTGATCGCGCGCCTGAAACTTGAACCAGGCCTGGATCTTGGCCCGAGCCCTTGAGGTGCGCACGTAGCCCAGATTCGGGTTCAGCCAGTCGCGGCTGGGGCCGCCCTTGCTGGCAGTGAGGATTTCCACCTGCTGGCTGGTCTTGAGCCGGTAGGTCAGCGGCACGATACGCCCGTCGACCTTGGCCCCCCGGCAGCGATGGCCGACCTCGGTGTGCACCCGGTAAGCAAAGTCGATGGGGGTGGAGACGCTGGGCAGGTCGATGACGTGCCCTTCCGGGGTGAACACGTAGATGCGGTCGGGCGCCACGTCGTTTGCCAGCCCCTCGCGCAGATCGCCCAGGTCGCCGACTTCTTCCTGCCATTCGAGCACGTGGCGCAGCCAGGCGATCTTTTCTTCATAGCCGCGGCTCTTGCCCCGGGAGTCGTGGCCCTTGTAGCGCCAGTGGGCGCAGACGCCAAGCTCGGCTTCGTCGTGCATGGCAAAGGTGCGAATCTGGATCTCCAGCACCTTGTTTTCCGGCCCGAGCACCGCAGTGTGAAGCGACTGATAGCCGTTCTGCTTGGGGTTGGCGATGTAGTCGTCGAACTCGTCGGGCACGTGGTGCCAGCGCGAATGGACAATGCCCAGCACGGTATAGCAGTCGGCCACGTTGGGGACCAGGATGCGCACCGCGCGGATGTCGTTGACCTGGGAAAAATCGATCCCCTTGCGCTTCATCTTGCGCCAGATGGAATAGATATGCTTGGCCCGGCCGCTGACGTCGTAGTCGCGAATGCCCTGATCGCCCATCAGCTGCTTCAGGGTCTCGACCACGTCGTTGATGTAGCGGATGCGATCCAGGCGCTTTTCCGCCAGCTGTTTGGCAATGGCCTTGTAGTCGTCGGCGTGCCGGTAGCGAAACGCCAGATCCTCCAGCTCCCACTTGACCTGGCCGATGCCCAGCCGGTGGGCCAGCGGGGCATAGATCTCGGCCACTTCGTTGGCCACCTCCAGGGACTTTTCCCGGGGCGCATCGCGCACCTGGCGCAGCGCGCAGGTGCGCTCAGCAATCTTGATCAGCGCCACGCGCACGTCGTCGACCATGTTGACCAGCATCTTGCGCAGGTTTTCCTGCTGGTTGTGCTGGCTCATGCCCTGGTGCGGCGACTGGGAGTGGCTGATGGCGGCCATTTGCAGCACGCCGTCGATCAACCCTGCCACCTCGTCGCCGAAGCGTTTAGCCACGGTCTCCAGCGTCATCAGCCGCTCGCGCACCGAGCGATAAAGCACGGCGGCCTCAAGCGCTGCCTGGTCAAGCTTGAGTTCGCCGAGGATATCCGCCATCTCAAGCCCCATGCGAAAGCTCGAGCTCGGCGTCAGAAAGCCGCGCGGGGCGTCGGGAGCCTCCCGTTCCAGCCTGTCGGCAAGCTCGCAGGCCTCGCGCAAGCGCTCGGCGTCGTCAAGGCGCACGTCTTCCTGCAGGCGCCTGAGCCATTGGGGCAGGTCTACCCTGCCGTCGGTCGTCAGCGGTTGGTCTTCACGCACTTTGACCATGTTGTTCACTTATCCTTCGGCCCAGCCGCCAGCGTCTGCTCTTGACGGCCCTGCGCCGGTAGTTGCCTTTGCCTTGCCGCCCTGCCCGGACGGCTTAAACGATCCTTCATGCCCGGCAGCCGCGACTTTAGCTGGCGCCGGGCTGACGGATATCCTCCAGCAGCATCAGCGTTTCCATATGGGCAGTGTGCACAAACATGTCGGCCACGGCCACCTGGCCGATGCGATAGCCGCCGGCGGTGAGCCGCGCGACGTCCCGGGCAAGCGTTGCCGGATCGCAGGACACATAGGCCAGCTGCGCGGGGCGCGAAACGGCGTCGGCGAGCGTCCGGCAGATAGCTTCGGCCCCGGCTCGGGGCGGGTCGAGAATCAGAGCGTCGGCGGCGGTCTCGTCGAGCAGCGCCGCCGCGGTGCCCGGGACGTTGAGATCGGCCCGGGTAGCGCGCAGGTCGAGGCCGTTGCGCCGGGCGTTGGCTGCCAGGCGCTCGACCATGGCCGGGTGGCCCTCGACCGCGGTGACGCTGGCGCCGGCCGCCGCGGCGGGGAGGCTGAAGTTGCCGATACCGGCAAAGAGGTCGAGGTAGCGCTCGCCGGGCGAAGGCGCCAGCCACTCCATGACCCGGGCCACCATCTGCGCGTTGACGGCGGCGTTGGCCTGGAGAAAATCCCCCGGCGCCACCCCCAGTTCAAGCGGCGCAAGGCCCGGCAGCGCCAGCGTTTCCGCCAGGGCCGGCGGCTCGCCAAGCCACTCGAGCCGCGGCGCATCGCGGCCCTCTAGCAGAGCGAGCGCCACTCCCTGCGCGGCGAGCCGGTCGGCAAAGGCCCGCCAGCGCTCGGCATCGTTGGCGTGGGGCCTTGGCTGGCGCACCGTGATCGCGCAGCCGCCGGCGGTGTCGACCAGCTCGACGTGGCCCACCCGACGCGGCGCCTCCAGCGCCTGTATCACTTCGCGCAGCGGTGCCAGCAGCGCGGCAAGCTTAGGCACCAGCACGTGGCAGCGGTCGATATCCACCAGCCGCTGGCTGCCCGCCGCGCGAAAGCCCACGAGCACGCGCCCCTGGCCGTCGACGTTGACCCCCAGCCGCGCCCGGCGGCGGTAGTCTTCTGCCCGAGTGGCGAGCATTTCCATGTCGGCGGGCAGCTCGAGCCCCTGGCGAGCACACAGTTCGCGCACCGCCGCTACCTTGTGCTCGCGCTGGGCGTCCAGGGCCATGTGCTGCAAGTCGCAGCCGCCGCAGCGGCCAAAATACGCGCAGGGCGGAGTGACCCGCCGAGGCGAGTCGTTCGCCCGCCGCTTGACGTGGGCCTCGTCAAAGCGCTTGCGGGTGCGATGCACGGCAACCTCGACTCGCTCACCGGGTAGCGCCTGAGTCACGAACAGGGTTTTGCCCGCGGCGGAGCGCGCCACCCCGCGCCCGTCGTGGGCCAGCCGCTCAACGGTCACGGTGCTCGCCGCGGCGTCGCTCTGCGCTTCCGGCGCCTGGCTCTCCGGCGGCGCTTTCTCGCCGTGCGGCACCCGCGCCAGCCCCGAGATGCCGGATTGCCGGCGCGGCGGGCGCTTTTTGCCCAGCATCGCCATCTACACCTCCGGGGCGTAAAGGCCGGTGGAGAGGTAGCGATCGCCGCGGTCGCAGACGATGAACACGATCACCGCGTTTTCCGCCCGTTCGGCGATGCGCAGCGCCCCGGCGAGGCTGCCGCCGGACGAAACGCCGGCCAGAATCCCCTCTTCCCGGGCCAGCCGGCGCATGTGCTCTTCGGCTTCGAACTGGCCGATGTCCAGGGTGGCATCCACCCGCGAGGCGTCGAAGATCGACGGCAGGTAGGCCTCGGGCCAGCGGCGGATGCCGGCGATGCTGGCGCCGTCCTCGGGCTGCAGGCCGACGATTTCCACGTCTGGGTTGCGCTCCTTGAGGTAGCGCGACACGCCCATGATGGTACCGGTGGTGCCCATGGAGCTGACGAAGTGCGTCACCGCTCCGCCGGTCTGCTGCCAGATTTCCGCACCGGTGGTGCGGTAGTGGGACAGCGGGTTATCGGGGTTGGCGAACTGGTCCAGAGGCTTGCCTTCGCCCCGGGCGATCATCGCCTCGGCGATATCCCGGGCCTCTTCCATACCGCCTTCCTTGCTGGCCGAAATCAGCGTGGCACCGTAGGCCGCCATGGCGTGCTTGCGCTCCTCGGAGGCGCTTTCCGGCATCACCAGCACCATGCGGTAGCCCAGGATCGCCGCGGCCATGGCCAGCGCAATGCCGGTGTTGCCCGAGGTGGCCTCGACCAGGGTATCGCCGGGGGCAATGTCGCCGCGCTTTTGCGCCTCGGCGAGCATGGCCATGGCCGGCCGGTCCTTGACCGAGCCCGCCGGGTTGTCGCCCTCAAGCTTGGCCAGCAGGGTGTTGTTGCGCCCGGCGCCGATGCGCTTCAGGCGCACCAGCGGGGTGTTGCCAACGGTATCTTCCAGGGTCGGGTATTCCATGGTGCCTTCCTTCTTGTCATCGTTAGCCGGCATTGTATCGTGGCAAAGGCAGACGAGACAGATACGCTGCCGGGCGGCTCAGCGCTCCAGCACCACAAAGGCCAGGGCGTAGTCGGCCTCGTCGCTTAGCGTGAGGTGGCTTGCCTGCACGCCGGCCCTTTGCGCCACCGCCGCTGCCTGGCCGCTCAGAGCGAGCTCCGGCTTGCCCAGCGAGTCGTTGTACACCTGGATATCGCGCCACTGAATCCCCCAGCGAAAGCCGGTGCCCAGCGCCTTGACGAAGGCTTCCTTGGCGGCAAAGTGCTTGGCCAGAAACGCCGCCGGGAAAGCATGGCGCGTCAGCCGCCGATACTCGTCGTCGCCCAGCACGCGCCGGGGAAAACGCTCGCCGTGGCGCGCAAGCGCCGCCTCGAAGCGGGGCACCCGGGCGATGTCCGAACCGATGCCGATAATCACCTCAGCGCTCCTGGCCGTGCTCGTGCTCGTGCTCGTGTTCGTGGTCGTGGGCGTCCAGCGCGGCCATGAGCCCGGCTTCCTGGCCGGCGATGATCAGGCGCTTCATCTCGCGCACCGCGTCTTTCAGCCCGACAAACAGCGCTCGGGCAATAATTGCATGGCCGATATTGAGCTCGTTGATGCCGGGAAGCGCCGCCACGGCCTCGGCGTTGTGGTAGTGCAGGCCGTGGCCGGCGTTGACGACCAGGCCCAGCTCGGCGGCGTGCACCGCAGCGGCGGTGAGGCGCTGGTATTCGGCGTTGGCGGCGGCGCTGCCGGGTACCGCCTCGGCAAAGCCGCCGGTGTGCAGCTCGACGGTGGAGGCGCCGGCGCGCACCGCGGCGTCGATCTGGGCCGGCTCGGGGTCGATAAACAGCGAAACATCGCTGCCGATGGTCCCAAGCCGCGCGCAGGCGTCGGCGCAGGCGTCAAACCCGCCGGCGACGTCGAGCCCGCCCTCGGTGGTCAGCTCTTCGCGTTTCTCTGGGACCAGGCAGACGTGGGCCGGACCTACCTCTTCGGCCAGCGTCAGCATCTCCTCGGTGATCGCCATTTCCAGATTCATCCGGGTATTGAGCACCTGGGCTATCAGGCGTACGTCCCGGGGCTGGATATGGCGACGGTCTTCGCGCGGGTGAACGGTAATGCCGTCGGCGCCGGCCTCCTCGGCCAGCAGCGCGGCCTGTACCGGGTCGGGATAGCGCGTGCCGCGCGCCTGGCGCAGCGTGGCAACGTGATCGATATTGACACCCAACAGGATGCGAGGGGGATGCATAAAGCCTCCAAAACGTGGCGAGAGCGCCGCGCCCTAGCCGTTACCGCGGGCGCGGCGGCGATGAATCAGATCCTGGAGCAGGCGCCGGGAGCGAAGCTCGGTATGGCCCAGGTGCGGCGCCAGCGCCTGGCGCATCAGCGCCTTCAGCGCGCCGGCAAGCCCCGGCCGGTGCCAGCTCCCCCGAGCCAGAAGCCCAAGCGCGCGGCCGTCGATACCGCCGTCGGCGGGGACAAAGGCGCCGCTCGGGGCATCAAAGGCGTAGCGCGTCTGCCCGTCCAGGGCCGCGCCGTCCGGGGTGGCAAAGCGCGGGGTGGCGCCCAGCGCCTCGAGCAGCGACCACTCGTAGCGGCGCAGCGCCAGCATGCGCTCGGGCGGGCGGGGCAACGCTTCCAGCAGCGCGGTATAGAACGCGAAGACGTCGGCGGCGGGCATCTCCGGCGGCAGCAGCCGGGTCGCCAGCTCGTTGGCATAGAACCCGCACAAGAGCCCTTCCCCGGCCAGCAGCGCCACCTGGCCGCGGGTTTCCATGAGCATCAGGCGCTTGAGCTCGCGCTCGCCCCGCCAGGTCACGAACAGCGGAGCAAACGGCTGCAGGCGCTGGCGGGACCTGGCGCCGGGGCGCTGTACGCCCCGGGCCACGGCGCGTATTCGGCCGTGGTGCAGCGTGAGCAAATCGACCAGCGCGCTGGTTTCGCGGTACGGCCGGCGGTGGAGCAGAAAAGCGGGCTCGGGGGGCATCTGCCGGGTCACGGCGCGCGTCAGTCCAGATCGTAGCCAAGGCTCTTGAGCGCTCGGCTGTCGTCGGACCAGCCGCGCTTGATCTTGACCCAGAGGTTGAGCATGACCTTGCCGTCGAGCACGCGCTCGATATCCAGCCGGGCATCGCGGCCGATGCTCTTGATACGTTCGCCGCGATCGCCGATGAGGATGACCTTCTGTCCCTGGCGCTCAACCAGAATCAACGCGCTGATATGGGTGACGTTGCCGGCCTCGCGAAACTCTTCGATTTCCACGGTCATCTGGTACGGCAGCTCGTCGCCGAGCTGGCGCGTGATCTTTTCGCGCACGAGCTCCGCGGCCATGAAGCGCAGACTGCGGTCGGTAATCTGGTCGTCGGGGAAATAGTGCACGCTTTCCGGCAGCCGGGACATCACCTCGCCTTCCAGCGCTTCCACGTTGGTGCCGTGCTTGGCCGAGATCGGCACAATGGCGGCAAAGTCGCGCCGGGCGCCCACGGACTCGAGCCAGGGCAGAAGCTCGCCCTTGTCCTGGAGGCGGTCTACCTTGTTGACCGCCAGAATCACCGGGGCGGTGACGTTCTCCAAACGCTCGAGCACGGCCTGGTCCTCATCGCTCCAGCGGGTGCGATCAATGATGAACACTACGCAGTCCACGTCGCGCAGCGCCCGGCCCGCCGCCTGGTTCATGAAGCGGTTGATGGCCTTGTTGCGATCCCGGGACATGATGTGCATGCCCGGCGTGTCCACGTAGATGCACTGGGCCTGGCCTTCGGTCTTGATGCCCATGACCTGGTGTCGCGTCGTCTGCGGACGGCGCGAGGTGATCGACACTTTCTGCCCCAGTATGCGGTTCATCAGCGTGGACTTGCCCACGTTGGGGCGCCCGACAATGGCCGCGAATCCACAGGTTTGGGTCATGCGTTGTCTCCGGAACGTTTTTCCAGGTGGTCAAGGGCGTCGCTGGCCGCCTGCTGCTCGGCGTGACGGCGGCTGGCGCCCTTGCCGGTCGTGTGCTGTTCAAGCAGCTCGACGTGGCACTCGACGGTAAAGGTCTGGGCGTGGGCTTCGCCTTTAACCGTCACCACCTCGTAGTGCGGCAGCGCCGCCTGGCGGGACTGCAGAAACTCCTGCAGGCGGGTCTTGGGATCCTTTTGCGTATCCTGCAGCGAGATGCCGGCCAGCCGCTCGTGGAACCAGGCCAGAATACGCTCGCTGACCGCGGCCATGCCGGTATCCAGGTAAATTGCCCCGATCACCGCCTCGACGGCGTCGGCGAGGATCGAGTCGCGCCGATGGCCGCCGCTTTTCATCTCGCCGGACCCCAGCCGCAAGCACTCGCCAAAGCGCATCTCCCGGGCCAGCTCGGCCAGGGTCTGGCCTTTTACCAGCCGCGCCCGAAGCCGGGAAAGCTGGCCTTCCCGGGCCTCGGGAAACCGCTCGAAAAGCGCCTGGGCGATGACAAAGTTGACGATCGAGTCACCCAGAAACTCCAGGCGCTCGTTGTTGCGACCGCCGTAGCTGCGATGCGTCATGGCAAGCTCCAGCAGCGCCGTATCGTTGAATTCGTAGCCGATACGTTGGCTAAAGGCGTTCAGGGTCTGACTCACGGGACTCCCACGTCACAGACGTTGATGGGTGAATGAGGCGGCGATGCGTAAAATATCGCGCGCAGGGCGCTTACTCGATGTGTCTGATGCTGGTGAAACTCGGCAGACCGCCGTCCCAGTGCATCCACACGGCAAAGGCGCGGCCGACGATGTTCTCTTCCGGCACAAAGCCCCAGTAGCGGCTGTCGTTGGAATGGTCGCGGTTATCGCCCATCATGAAATAGTGGCCCTCGGGCACTTCGACCTCGCGCACCTGGGGACCGGGATCCAGCGGATTATTGTAGATGTCGTGACGGGTTTCTCCCAGCGTTTCGCCCAGCAGCAGCTGGCGGGGCGAGGCCTCGGGCCCCTTTTCTACCAGCGTCTTGGTAACCGCCTCGCCGTTGACGTAAAGCTGTTTGCCCTCGTAGCGAATCCGATCGCCGGGCAGGCCGACCACGCGCTTGATGAAGTTGACCGACGGCTCTTCGGGGTAGCGAAACACCATGACGTCGCCGCGCTCGGGATCCGCCACGTCGAGGAACTTGGTGTTGATCACCGGAAGGCGCAGGCCGTAGGCGTACTTGTTGACCAGGATGAAGTCGCCGACCTTGAGCGTGGGCCGCATGGAGCCCGACGGGATCTGGAACGGCTCGATGATGAAGCTGCGCACCACCAGCACCACCAGCAGCACGGGAAAAAACGACCGCGCGTAGTCGACAGGCCAGGGCTCCTTGTAGAGCTTCGCGCGCTCGGCCGCGCCCAGCCCGCCTTCGCTTGACGCCTCGGCGCGGGCCGCCCGGGCGCGGCGGCGCGGGCGCCAGATGACGATGTCCAGCAAACAGATCACGCCGGACAGCGCTACGGCCAGAACCAGCAGTAAGGAAAAATTCATGGGTAGCGTCTGTCCTAGTCGTTGACTCTGAGCACGGCGAGAAAGGCATCCTGGGGAATTTCCACGCGCCCGACCTGCTTCATGCGTTTTTTACCGGCTTTCTGCTTTTCCAGCAGCTTTTTCTTGCGCGTGATGTCGCCGCCGTAGCACTTGGCGGTCACGTTCTTGCGCAGCGCCTTGACCGTGGAGCGGGCCACCACCTGGCCGCCGATGGCCGCCTGGATCGCCACGTCAAACATCTGCCGGGGGATAAGCTCCTTCATCTTTTCCACCAGCGCCCGGCCCCGGGGATGGGCCTGATCGCGGTGAACAATCACCGCCAGAGCGTCCACCCTGTCGCCGTTGATCAGCACGTCCAGGCGCACCAGCTTCGCCGCCTCGAAGCGTTCGAAATTGTATTCGAGCGACGCATAGCCCTTGGACAGCGACTTGAGACGGTCGAAAAAGTCCATGACCACTTCAGCCATGGGCAGCTCGTAGGTAAGCTGAATCTGATTGCCCAGAAACTGCATGTCGAGCTGGGTGCCCCGACGCTGCTCGCACTCGGCAATGACGTTGCCGACGAACTCCTGGGGCACCAGGATGCTCGCGCGTACCACCGGCTCGCGCATCTCAGCCACGTCGGCCAGGTCGGGCAGCTTCGACGGGTTGGACACGTAGCGCACCTCACCGTCTTCCATCAAGAGCTCGTAGACCACGGTGGGAGCCGTGGTCAGCAGGTCGAGGTTGTACTCGCGCTCCAGGCGTTCCTGGACGATTTCCATGTGCAGGGTGCCAAGAAAGCCGACGCGAAAGCCAAAGCCCAGCGCATCGGAGTTTTCCGGCTCGTAGTCAAGCGAGGCATCGTTGAGCGAGAGCTTTTCCAGAGCGTCGCGAAAGCCTTCGTAGTCGTCGGCGCTCACCGGGAACATCCCCGCATAGACCTGGGGCTTAATCTGTTGAAAGCCCGGCAGCCGGGGAACGTCGGGCGTTTTGCTGTGGGTGATGGTATCGCCCACCGGGGCGCCCTGGATATCCTTGATCCCGGCCACCAGAAAGCCCACCTCGCCGGCGCGAAGCACGTCGGTCTGTTTGCGCAGCGGCGTAAAAATGCCCACCTCGGTGGACACCCAGTCGCCGCCGGTGGACGTGATCCTCACCTTGTCGCCCTTGCGCAGGGTGCCGTCAAAAAGCCGCACCAGCGACACCACGCCCAGGTAGTTGTCGAACCACGAATCGATGATCAGCGCCTGAAGCGGCGCGTCTACATCGCCCTTGGGCGGCGGCACGTCGCGCACCAGGCGCTCCAGCAGCTCATCAATGCCAAGGCCGCTCTTGGCCGATACCTGGCAGGCATCGGCGGCGTCGATGCCGATGATTTCTTCGATCTCCTGGGCCACGCTGTCCGGGTCGGCCTGAGGCAGGTCAATCTTGTTGAGCACCGGCAGCACCTCCAGATCCTGCTCCACCGCGGTGTAGCAGTTGGCCACCGACTGGGCCTCGACGCCCTGGGCGGCGTCCACCACCAGCAGCGCGCCCTCGCAGGCGTAGAGCGAGCGGGATACTTCGTAGGAAAAATCCACGTGGCCGGGAGTGTCGATGAAGTTGAGCTGGTAAAGCTCGCCGTCGGCGGCCCGGTAATCCAGGGTGACCGACTGCGCCTTGATGGTGATACCGCGCTCGCGTTCGAGGTCCATGGAGTCCAGCACCTGCTCTTTCAGCTCGCGGTCGGTGAGCCCGCCGCAGACCTGAATCAGCCGATCCGACAGCGTGGACTTGCCGTGGTCGATGTGCGCGATGATGGAGAAATTTCGTATATGTTTGATAATGCTTCGATTTTTATCTGTCATCAGGTGCCACAATCCGATTCATGGTCACGCCCTTGGCGACTTTCAGCGCAGCGCGCGTGTAATTAATGGCGGCCATTGTACCGCTCCCGGGTGCGCCGTGCTATGCCGTGCCGAGGCCGGCAAGGGCAATAAAAAGCCCGGCATGTCGCCGGGCATCGGTGAAGCGAGCTCGGGCGCTTACTTCAGGCGCAGCGCCACGAACAGCGAACGGCCGTTCCGATAGAGCCGCAGCGGAATCGCGCGGTCGTCGGGCAGCGCCTCGACCCGCTCGCTGAGCTCCCTGGCCGTGGACACGCTCTGGTGGTCGATGCTGACCAGAATATCGCCGGGGCGGATGCCCGCACGGGCGGCCACGCTTTCCGGCTCGACGTCGCGCACTTCCACGCCGCCGTCAACGCCCAGCCGTTCGCGCAGGGCATCGTCGATCTCCCCGACCTCTATGCCCAGGCGGGCCTGGCTGTCGTTCCGGCTTTGGTCACGAGGCGACTGCTCGCTATCGGGCCAGCTGCCAAGCGCCACCGTTTCGGTCATCTTCTCCCCGTCGCGCATCAGCGAGAGCTCGACGGTTTCCTCCGGCGCTACCCGGCCGATCAGGCGCGGCAGCGTGCTCGAGCGCGTCACTTCCTGGTCGTCCACCGCGAGGATGATGTCACCGGCTTTCAGGCCGCCCTTGGCCGCCGGACCGTCGGAGTCAAGATCGGCGATCAGCGCGCCGCCGGGCTTGTCCATGCCGAAGGACTCGGCCAGATCCCGGGACACCGGCTGGATCATCACCCCGAGCCAGCCGCGATTGACGTGGCCCTCGTTGCGCAGCTGGTCGGCAACGTCCATGGCCACGTTGATGGGAATGGCGAACGACAGCCCCATGAAGCCGCCGCTGCGGGTAAAGATCTGCGAGTTGATGCCGATCACTTCGCCGTCCAGATTGAACAGCGGCCCCCCGGAGTTGCCCGGGTTGATGGCCACGTCGGTCTGGATGAACGGCACGTAGGCATCCCGCGGCAGGGTACGGTTCATCGCGCTGATGATGCCCGACGTCACCGAATGATCGAAGCCGAAGGGCGAGCCGATGGCGGCCACCCAGGCGCCGACCTCGAGATCGTCGGAGTCGCCGAGCTCAAGGGTGGGCAGGTCGTCGGCGTCGACGCTCAGCAGCGCAATATCGGTCTTGGGATCGCTGCCCACGACTTTTGCTGCCATCTCGCGGCGGTCGTTGAAGCGCACCAGAATTTCATCGGCGTCCTCTACGACGTGGGCGTTGGTGAGGATATAGCCGTTTTCATCGATCACGAATCCCGAGCCCAGCGACTGGCGCTCCTGGCTGCGACCGCGGCCGCCGTGCCCGGGCGGTATCGGCGAACGATCGCCGAAGAAATGGCGGAAGATTTCCGGAATGTCCTGGCCTTCAAAGCCGTGCAGCGGCGAGCCGCCCCGCCGCTCGATCGTGCGGCTGGTGGCGATGTTCACCACCCCCGGCGCGGCGTCCTTGACCAGCTGGGTGAAGTCCGGCAGGTCCCGCGCCTGGGCGGCGCTGCCGGCGGTAACGGCGAACAGCAAACATAGCCACAGCGTGGCCGGGAGGATCAAGCGCTTCATGCAAGAACTCCTTGGGTAAAGTGACATGGGGTGACGTGACATGGCGACGGGTAAAAGCCGGCTGATGCCGGCTGTTGATAAAGCTTTCGCGGCCGCCGCATTCCCCGTGGCGGCCTGTTTCTGCCTACGCCGAGCCATCGGCGTTGGGGGCGTCAGAAGGGGAATCGGAAGCCTCCGGCTCTTCGGTATCAGGCGCGGTGCGCGTTACCGAGCGGGCGATGCGGCCAAGCAGCCTGGGCGGCACTTCGCCGATGGCAATGACCTGCCAGGGGTCGGCGGTGTCATGACGCTCCACGGCAATCGCCGAGGCGCCCAGCCGGTGTACCCCGGTGGCAAGGGCCGTGGTGGCCGCCGGTGCCTCGACAAACACGCTGACGGTGGAAAGCCCGTCGCTGTAAAGGCGCCGGGTGCGGTCTTCGTGCTCCTTCTCCACCGTATCGGGCTGTTCAACCATGCCCTCGGGCAGCCAGCCGGTCTTCCAGTTTGGCCCGTCATCGCGCTGGGGCGGCGCTACGCTAACGTCGCGGGTATAGCGCTCGGGGGTTTTCAGCCGAGTGATCTGGAAGGTTTCCAGAATGGCGTCGTCGTTATCGCGCAGTACGTGCTTGAGCAAAAGCCCGGTGTTTTGATCTAGCCACCACTGATGGCGGTAGCGATCGCCGCTTTTGGGGGTAAAGGTCAGCGCCACCGCATCGCGGTCGGCCACGCGCTTGTCCGCGTCAAGCGTTATGTCATAAACCGACGCCACGTGCTCGGCCCAGCGTCTTGGCATGGGGGCGGGGGCGTCAGCGCTTTCACCGGCACTACCGGCTCCTTCTGCCGGCGCCGGCCGACCGCCGGGCCAGCCCCAGAGTCCGGCCCGAGCGCGTCGCTCGACGTTGACCGACGGCCCGTCAAGGTGCTGAATCACCTGCTGGCGAACGCCGTCCTGAATGCGGTGGGACAGCGCCAGGGTGCGCACGTTGAGCGCGTCGATCGCCACGGCCCGGGCCTGAAAGCTGTAGCAGTGGCTCGCCTTGAGGCTGGCGGTGAGCCAGGCCACCGGCGTTTGCGGCGTCTCCTCACCCAGCGACTTGCAGCGCAGCGTGGCCTCGCCTGCGGGCTCGTCGGCGTTTTCTTCCGCCGCCGCGGCCGGCGTTGCCATCAGCAAGCCCAGCGCGGTCAGCAGTGCAAAAGCGGCACCCCGGCCGTTCAAATGCCAACTGGACAGAGAGCGGCAGGCAACAAAATCGGGCATGGGGGTAAACGGGTTGCGTGGTGGACGGCGCATCGACGCTTAGCGCCCCAGCGCGTCAGACATGGCCGATGAGCGCGACAGCGGCAGCCAGCTGTCGCTGTTGCTGTAGGCCGCGCCGTGGGCGTGCTCCTGAAGATAGGACTGCAGCAGGTGGATCTGCTCGCTGTCTACCTGCATGGCCGCCCGGGAGGCGCCCGCCTGACCGGCCGATGGGGCCAGGCTGCCGCCGTCGCTGACGGTCATCAGCCCCTGGCGGCGGCTTTCCCGATTCAGCTGAAACGGTGTGGGCTCAAACATCGGCGTCGAGCCGCCCGACTCGGATGCGGCCAGACTCACCGGCTGCGGTATTGCCTGGGCGCCGTCATCCGAGCTCGCCACGGGCTCGCCGGCAAGCTCGGGCGAGTCGGCGGTGTTGCTGCTGGTACTGCCGAAATACTGTACGCCGGTAATCACCATCAGCGACACGGCGGCAGCGACGCCGGCGCCGCGCATCAGCGACACGCGAGACGATGCCCTGGCAGCGGGTGCGGCCGCGGTGGGCGCCTCGGCCACCGGCACAGGCTCGTCCTGAAGCCTGGCCATGACGCCCGCCGACAGGTCGGCGCTGGTGTCCACCCCATGGTCGCGCTGCATCAGGCTGCGCGCCAGATGATAGCGCCGCCAGGCATCCGCCGCGCCGGTATCCTCGGGCAGCGTCTTGAGCACTCGCCGCAGTTCCAGCTCGTCACCTTCGCCGTCCATTAACGCCGAAAGCGCTTCCCGTGTGTCTTGACTCATGCTTCACACCCTCACACTGATTGGAGACAGCCGACGCCAGTTCGGCTTCATGAGGCGTTGCCGGCTTCCCTGCGGCGCCTGTCTGACCTTATGACGCCAGCAGGCGCCAACAGTTCAGAAATCGGGGAAAACAGTAACGCTTTGTTGGCCGGCCGCTACGCCACCCTGGCCTCTGACCGCTAATCGTCGCGACTGTTCCGCGCCGTGGTCATCAGCGGCCGGATGTGCTCGTCCACCGCCTCCCGGGCGCGGAAGATACGCGAACGCACCGTGCCCACCGGACACTGCATGATATGAGCGATGTCCTCATAGGCCAAACCGTCGAACTCGCGCAGGGTAATGGCCGTGCGCAGGTCGTCGGGCAGCTTGTCGATGGCCTCGAATACCGACGCCTCCAGCTCGTCCCGGGCAATCGCGGCTTCCGGCGACTCGCTGTCGGCCAGCCGCCCGCTCTGGTCGACGATTTCGGCATCGACGATATCGACGTCGCTGCCCGGCGGGCGACGGCCCCGAGACACCAGGTGGTTCTTGGCCGTATTGATGGCGATCCGGTACATCCAGGTGTAAAACGCGCTTTCGGCACGAAAGTTGCCAAGCGCCCGATAGGCCTTGATGAAGGCTTCCTGGGCCACGTCATGCACTTCGGCATGGTCGTGGACATAGCGGCTGATCAGGCCGATGATCTTGTGCTGATATTTTTTCACCAGCAGGTCGAACGCGCCGTTATCGCCTTGGCGCGCCCGCTCCACCAGCTGCTGATCCGTTTCCCGAGTGCCCATTTACACGCTCCTGACGCCCGCCCAGTCGGCGCGGCAACCTACTCTATCAAGCCCCCTGGTACGGGTGGCATTCACGGCAAAACGCATAGTGTTCCTTGGGCAGTTTTCATTTCACATTCACATTGAGCACCCTGCTGCCGCCACGCGCCCGGGCCTCCGGTCGCCTCCCGACAGCTCGCACCGGCAAAATCACGCCAGTGTTGCGCGTTCCACCGCGCGCATCAAGCGCCACCTCGCACCATGAACGGCGCCCAGGCCTCGCTGCCGGCGGCAAAGCGATTGATTTTTACCGCTACGGCGGGCGATAGTAGACACACTGACGATACACGCAACACGTTTTTCGAACTCCGCGCATGCACAGGTAGCAAGATGCCCGATCAACAGGTCAACAACCTCAACGTCCTCGCTCAGGACGTGCTCGTCACTCCGGACGAGCTCAAGCAGACGATTCCGCTCACGGACAAAGCCGAGCGCACGGTCATCGACGGCCGCCAAACCATCCAGAACATCCTCGACGGCACGGATCCGCGCCTGCTGGTCGTGGTCGGCCCCTGCTCGATTCACGACGTCGACGCCGCTATCGACTACGCCAAGCGCCTGCGCGAGCTGGCCGACAGGGTCAGCGACAGCCTCTATCTCGTGATGCGCGTCTACTTCGAGAAACCCCGCACCACGACGGGCTGGAAAGGCCTGATCAACGACCCGCGCCTGAACGGCTCGTTTGAAATCGAAGAAGGCCTGCACAAGGCACGGCGCCTGCTGGTGGCGCTTTCCGAGATCGGTCTGCCGCTGGCCACCGAAGCGCTTGACCCGATTTCCCCCCAGTACATCCAGGACTGCATCAGCTGGTCCGCGGTGGGCGCGCGCACCACCGAGTCGCAGACCCACCGCGAAATGGCCTCGGGCCTGTCCGGCCCCGTGGGCTTCAAAAACGGCACCGACGGCAGCCTGGACGTGGCGATCAACGCGCTGAAGTCGGTCGCCAGCCCGCACAACTTTCTCGGCATCAACCACTCCGGCCAGGTCGCGATCATCCGCACCCGGGGCAACGCCTACGGCCACGTGGTGCTGCGCGGCGGCAACGGCAAGCCCAACTACGACAGCGTCAGCGTCGCCCTGGCCGAACAGGAGCTCGCCGGCGCCGGCCTCTCGGCCAACATCATGATCGACTGCTCCCACGCCAACTCCAACAAGGACGCCGGGCTGCAGCCGCTGGTGCTGGAAAACGTCACCAATCAGATTCTCGACGGCAACACCTCGATCATCGGACTGATGGTGGAGTCCAACCTCGGCTGGGGCAACCAGAAGGTCCCCGAGGACATCAGCCAGCTTGAGTACGGCGTGTCGATTACCGATGCCTGCATCGACTGGGATACCACGGTGGAATCCTTCGTGCGCATGAGCGACCAGCTCGCCGCCACCCTGGCCAGGCGCAGCGCCGCCTGATCGGCTCAACCGCCTCGCCTGCCACGCCTCGGCACTCGCCGGGGCGTTTCTGTTTTCGGTATCGGCTCAGGCAATTTCCCGGGTAAACGGCGGCAGCGCGTCCAGCAGCGCCCGGCCGTAACGCCGGGTCAGCACCCGGCGATCCAGAAGCGTAATGCGCCCGGTATCGCTTTCCTGGCGAATCAGCCGCCCGCAGGCCTGCACCAGCCTTATCGAAGCATAGGGGACGCTGATGCGCATGAAGGGGTTGCCGCCCTGGCTCTCGATCCACTCGGCCAGGGTCGCGCCCACCGGGTCATCGGGCACGGCGAACGGCAGCCGGGTAATCACCACGTGGGTCAGGTAGTCGCCGGGCAGATCGATCCCTTCGGCGAAGCTTGCCAGGCCGAAGATCACGCTGCCCTCGCCGCGATCCACCGCGGCGCGGTGGCGCTTCAATAGCTCGGCCTTGGGCATCGCTCCCTGGGCCAGCAGGCGCTTTTCCACCTCTGCCGGCAGCGCCTTGCGCACCGCGCGCAGCTGCGCCCGGGACGAGAACAGCACCAGCGCCGCTTCCCGGGGGGCCAGCCGGGAAATGAAGTCGACAATGGCCTGCTCATGGCCCTCGCGGTCGCCCGGGTCGGCGGCGGCCTGGGGCACGCTGAGCACGGCGCTGGCGTAGTCAAAGGGGCTGGGCAACGCCTGGTAGCGATAGCGCCCGGCAAGGCCCGCCCGCTCCTGAATGCGCTCGAAGCGCCCCAGTGCGGTAAGCGTGGCCGAGGTGACCACTGCGCCGTGGCAGCGCCCCCAAAGGTTCTTGGCCAGGGTGTGCGCCGCCGACACCGGGCTGGCGGAAAACTCGATTTCGGCCTCGCCGCCCGAGCGGGAAAGCGTCAGCCAGCGCGCCTGGGGCGGCGCGTCCGGCGGATCCTCGGCGGCAAACGCCTGCCACAGCGCGTGAGCCTCGAGCGCTCGGCCGTGCAGCAGCGCCACCAGCGGCAGCCAGGCCTCGGCCTGCTCGCGCTCAAGGCCGGTCTGTTTGTCGGGGTCGAGACTTTCGCGCAGGATATCGCTGATGCTTTCGAGGCTGCGCGCAAGCACGGCGAACATGGTCAACAGCTGCCCGGCCTGCTCGCGCAGCGCCCCGGGTACCGCGCCCCTGGCAAAGCGCTGCTGGTGCGTGGCTTCGCTGTCGCCGAGCCCGTTAGGCCGCTCGGCCAGCTGATGGCCGCTGGTGAATACCTCCTTGAGCGCCGGCTCCAGGGCCTGCAGGGTTTCCGGCAGCCCGGCCAGGAGTCGCGCCACGGCGGGCTGGGCGCCCAGCGCCTGGTGGAGCTCGGTGAGACTTGAGCGCAGGGTGTTCAGCCAGCGCAAACAGCCGTGTACGGCAAAGCGGTGGGCAAAGTGGGAAAGCGCCTTGTCCGGCAGATGGTGGCCTTCATCGAAAACGAAAACGCACTCTTCGGGATCGGGCAGGATCGCCCCGCCGCCCAGCGCCAGGTCGGCCAGCACCAGATCATGGTTGGCGACGATGACGTCGGCGTTTTCCAGCTCCCGCCGGGAGCGGAAAAACGCGCAGGCGGAGAAGTGCCCGCAGCGCCGGCCGGTGCATTGGCGATGGTCCACGGTCAGCCGCCGCCAGGTGGCGTCGTCGATGGTGTCCGGCCAGCTGTCGCGGTCGCCTTCCCAGTCGCCGCGACCGTAGGCCTCGGCCATCTCGGTGGCCAGGCGGGTAAAATCACCGCTCCTGGCGATCAGGTCCTGCTCGAACAGCGACTGGGTGGGGTTGGGCTCGCTGTCGCCCATGGCGTCGTCCAGCCGAGCCACGCAGACGTAGCGCCCGCGCCCCTTGGCCAGCGCGTAGCGAAAGTCCAGCCCGCTGTGGGCGGAAAGCGACGGCAGATCCTGGTTGAGCACCTGCTCCTGCAGCGCCACGGTGGCGGTAGAAATCACCAGCCGTTTGCCCCGTGCCCGGGCCACCGGCAGCGCGGCCACCAGGTACGCCAGCGTCTTGCCGGTGCCGGTGCCGGCCTCCAGCACGCAGACGTGGGTGTCGTCCTGGCGCTTGCCGGCCTCGTCGACTTCGATGCCGCCAAGCGTGCGGGCAATCTCGGCAATCATCAGCCGCTGGCCGTAGCGCGGCGTCAGCGCCAGCGCTTCTACCATATGCCGATAGGCGGTCTGGATCTCGCCCTTGAGCGCATCGTCGAGCATGGCGGCTAGAGCAGGCCTTCCGGCGGCTGCTCGCGAGGCAGCCTGTCGCCGGTGTAGCGTTCGATTTCGGGCAGCGAGAAGGTATCTTCTTCGCCGGCCAGGCTGATCAGCGTACCCCTGGCGCCGGCCCGGCCGGTACGCCCGAGGCGGTGGACATAGTCTTCGGGGTCTTCCGGCAGCGTGTAGTTGACCACGTGGCTGACGTCGTCAATGTGGACACCGCGCCCGGCGACGTCGGTCGCCACCAGCACCTGAAGCTTGCCTTCGCGGAACTGATCCAGGGTGGTGATCCGCTCGTCCGGGGCCACATCGCCGGAGAGAACTCCCGCGCTGATACCGGCCTTTTGGAGCTCGTCCTCGAGCTCGCGGATACGGTCCCGGCGATTGCCGAACACGATGGCCCGCTCGACGCCTTCCCGCTGCAAAAGCGCGACCAGAAGCTGCGGCTTGTCGGCGTCCGCGACCTGGTAAACCCGCTGATCGACGTCCGCCTGGCTGTCGGCGTCGGCCTGAATGCGTACCTCGGCCGGGGACTGCGCCCACTGCTCGGCCAGGGCCCGGATATCCTCGCTGAAAGTGGCCGAAAACAGCCAGGTCTGGCGCTCGTCCCGATTCGGCATGTGCGGGATGATGCGCTCGACGTCGGGAATAAAGCCCATGGAGAGCATGCGGTCGGCCTCGTCCAGCACCAGCACCTCGGTCTGGGCAAGATCCAGTTCGCCCTTCTGCTGGAAATCCAGCAGGCGCCCCGGGGTGGCCACCAGCAGGTCGACTTTTCGATCCAGCTGCTCGCGCTGCTGCTGGTAGTCGGTACCGCCCACCGCGCTTGTCACGTACAGGTGGGTATAGCGAGCCAGCCCCCTGGCCTCCTTTTCGATCTGCAGCGTCAGCTCCCGGGTGGGGGCAACGATCAGCGCTCTGGGCGCCCGGAGCTTCTGTCCGTCCGGGGCTTTCTCTTCCAGAAAGTAGGCCAGAATCGAAATCAGGTAAGCCGCCGTCTTGCCGGTACCGGTCTGCGCCTTGCCCAGGATGTCGCCGCCCAGCAGCGTATGGCGCAGGGTTTCCGCCTGGATCGGCGTGCAGTACTCAAACCCCTGGGCCTGGATGCCGCGCATCAGGGGCAGCGGCAGGTCAAAGTCATGAAAGCGCCACTTGCCGGCAACGGCGGGCACCTTGAACTGGCGAAGGTCCCAGCCCGACTGGCGACGACGCGGCTTGCGGCGACGGCGCTTGGGCTTTCGCGCCGTCGCGTCTTGTGTGCTCTTTTCCGACTCGCTCATAGGCTTTCCATCTATCCGTTACGGTGGATGAGTGACATCACGAAAGGGCTGGCGTACCCGCCAAGGCGCGTACACCAGCGCCCTAGTGTAACAGGGCTTGGCGCCGGAGGCGCGGCGTTGCTGTATGCCCGACGCTGCCGCCTGTTAGAATGCGCCACCATATCAGGCTACAGGTTAATCAGGAGCGCCCCATGACGCGTCGCAAAAAAACCCGCTCGCTTGCCGACAAGGTATCCCTCCGCACCGGTCGGCGTAAGGATTACAAGCAATGGCGCCACGAGAACCCCGATCAGGCGGGGCCGTCGAAGCGCTTTGCCGCCAAAAAGCAAAAGCAGCGCAAGCTGCAGGCGCAGCGTCGCCTGGCGCGCCAGCAAAACGCGCCGGACATCGAGATACACCCGGCCACGAAAGGCTCGCCCGACAACGAGGGGACGCGCTGATGCGGCTGGTCTCGTTTAACGTCAACGGCATACGGGCGCGCCCGCACCAGCTGAAAGCCCTCGTCGACGCCCATCTTCCGGACGTCATCGGTCTACAGGAAACCAAGGTGCAGGACAGCGAGTTTCCCCTGGCAAGCGTGGAGGCGCTTGGCTATCACGTCGTCTACTACGGTCAAAAAGGCCACTACGGCGTGGCGCTGATGTGCCGCCAGGCGCCGGAAGCCGTGTTCTACGGCTTTCCCGACGATGAAGCCGACGCCCAGCGGCGGCTGATCGGGGTGCGCCTGCGCGGCGCTGACGGCGAGGCGGTGACGGTGTGGAACGGCTATTTTCCCCAGGGGGAAAACGTCGACCATCCGACCAAATTTCCGCACAAGACGCGCTTTTACGCCCAGCTCTCGCGGCTGCTCCGGGAGCACCACTCCCCCGACGAGCGCGTGGCGGTGATGGGCGATTTCAACGTTTCGCCGGAGGATCGCGATATCGGCATCGGCGAGGCCAACCGCAAGCGCTGGCTGCGCGAGGGCAAGACCAGCTTTCAGCCGATAGAGCGTGAATGGCTCGGCGGGATCAAGGCCTGGGGGCTTGCCGACAGCTATCGAGTGCGCCACCCCGAGCGCGACGACCTTTTCAGCTGGTTTGACTACCGCTCCAGGGGCTTTGACCGCGACCCCCGGCGCGGCCTGCGCATCGACTATATTCTGGTCAGCTCGCCGCTTGCCGAACGCGTTCGGGAATCGGGCATCGACTATGCGCTGCGCGGCATGGAAAAACCCTCCGACCATGCCCCGGTGTGGACGCAGTTCGACTGGCCCCTGGCCTGATCACAGCGTCGCCAGCCACTGTCTTGCCTGCTCGTCGCCCAGGGCCACGGCGCGCTCAAGGGCCGCTTTGGCCCGGTCGCCTTTTCCCCAGGCGTAGGCCAGCTGGCCAAGTGTTCGCCACTGGTGGGCGCTCTGCGTATGCCGAGCCAGCGCTTCCCGGGCGGCCAGCGCCCGGGGGATGTCGCCGGCCTGCTGCCAGGCCGCCGCGCGCTGCTCAAGGGTGAGGCCGCTGCGCACCACTCGCCCTTCTGCCAGCCCTGTCTCCAGCAGCTCGGCAGCGCGGGCCGGCGTGCCCCCCGCCATGTGCAATGCCAAAAGCTGCCAGTAGTCGTCCGGGCGTTCGAGCCGACCCAGCCGCCAGCCGGTATCCCAGAGCCCGGCGGCTACCCCCGGCTGGCCGGCACGCTGCGCCACGCCGGCAGCCCGGCGCCAGTCCGTGGCCGGGCTTTCGCCGTCCAGCCCCGCGGCAAGCTCGCCAAGCGCCTTCTCCATGCGCCCGGCGTTGAGGTTCACTACCAGCGCCAGCCGGCGCCGGTGGTCGTCAGCCGGCGCGCCCTCGGCGGTGACGCTGTCCAGCTGCTCTGCTGCCTCCTGCCAGCGCTGCTCCCGGGCCAGCCAGCCGATCAGGCGCCAGCGCTCGTCGCGACGCTCGGCGCCGCCCGAGGCCGTCTCGAGCCACTCGCTCAGCCGGGCAATGGCCCGCTCCTGCTCCCCGGCCGCCCGGTAAAGCCGCGCCTGTTCGCGCAGCCAGCGCCGGCTCAGCGCGCTGGCCGGCCCCAGCGCCTGTCGCGCTCGGGCAAGCTGGGCGGCGGCTTTAGCGTAGCGCTCCTGCTCTGTCAGGGCGCTGGCGGCGAGCTGGCGGTAGAGCGCGCTGGCGTAGCGGTCGGCGGCGTTGCCGGAACCAAAGCGCTCGGCCTGACGCTTGCCGTGGCTCACCACCCGCGCAAGCTTGCCCTGTTCGAGGGCCTGCTCGATCGACTCCAGATCGCGGATCACCCCGCCGGCAAGCGCGGGCGCGCCCCAGGCGCCGGCGCTCGGCGCCCCGACAGAGAGGATGCATAGCGCAAGGCACAGCAAGCGGGCAAGACAACGCTTCATGGGGCTACCTCAACTGGAACTGAATACGCTGGGTGGCGCGGCGACGCCGCTCACTCGGCTCGAACTGCCACTGGCGGATGGCCTCCCGCGCGGCCTTGTCGAACATCCGGCGCGGCCTGGCCCGGGTAACGTCGATGGAACCGGGCTCCACGCGGCCGTCGCGGCGGATGATGAAGCTGACCTCGACAAAGCCCTCCATCCCCCGGCGCTGGGCCCGGGACGGATACGTCGGATTCACCCGGCTGGTGGGGGTCGCCTGACCCACGTTCACCGGCTCGTTGGCGGCGGGGTTGCTCGACTCCGCCTCGGCCGAGGCGGCGCTTTCTGCCTCAGCGCGGGAAGGCGCGGGGTCGGGGCTGACCTCGGGTGCCGGCTCCGGGTCGGGCTCGGGCGCGGGTTTTGGCTGCGGCTTCGGTTCGGGTTCCGGCTCGGGCTTCGGCTCGGGACGGGCTTCGGTCAGCTCGGGCAGCCGGCTGTCCAGCGCCACCTCCTCCGCCCTGGCTTCCGGCAACGGCGTCTCGGGCAGCGCAACCGCACTGCTTGCTGCCGGCGACGGTGTCGGCGCGGGCGGCGGCGGCGCCGCGCTTTCCACCGGTTCCGGCGGCGTTTCCACCGAGGAGCTTTTACTCTGCTGCTGCGGCGGCGCCCGGGTGATCGACAGCGTCATTGCTTCATCGGGCGTTTGCGTGTCGGCGCTTGGCGGCATCACCAACAGCGCCAGCAGCCAGAAAAGGCCCAGCGCCAGTCCCGCGCCGCCGAGCGCAGAGAAGCTGTTACGCCACATGGCAGCCTCCCCGACGCCGGCCTTCCGGCATGCCTTGCCTGTCCTGGCGGCCCGGCTTTTGAATCAAGGCGCTGTCCATGGCCCACCTCACGCCTGGCCGCGGCTGGCGGCCACGGCAATCTGTTCGACGCCGGCCTTCTTGAGCCGGTCCATCACCTCGATCAGCAGGCCGGTCTCGGCGCTTTTATCGGCCTGGATCACGACGCCGCCGTCGTCGCTTATCATGTCCGCCACCGTCTGCCCCACGCGGTGGGTATCCACCGGGTTGCCGTCCACCCAGACCGCGCCTTCCGGCGTCAGCGCCACCAGCACCTGGGCCTCCGGACGCGGCGTCGCCTCGCTTGACTCGGGCCGCTCGATCTCTACCCCGCTTTCCTTGACGAAGCTGGTCGTGACGATAAAGAAAATCAGCATGATAAAGACCACGTCGAGCATCGGCGTGAGGTTGACTTCGTTGCTGTCGTCAGCGATATCTCGCGAGCGGCGTCTACGCATCCTTTTCCTCCCGGGCCTGGAGTGCCAGTTCCCGATTTTCCAGAGCCTGTGCCAGGCGATCGTGCAGCCGCTGTTCTTCCCGGCGGATCACGTGCTCAAGGCGGCTGATAAACAAAAGCCCGACCACGGCAATGGCCATGCCGGTGAGCGTGGGCAGCGTCGCCCGGGCCACGCCGTCGGCCATGGCCCGGGCCTGGCCGGTATCGCTGAGCGCAAGGCTATCGAAGACGCTGATCATGCCGGTTACCGTGCCCAGCAGGCCCAACAGCGGGCACAGCGCCACCAGCAGCTTGAGCCACGGCAGCGGCCGGCCCAGCCGGGCAATGAGCGCATCGGCCCAGACATCGCGCAGCGTCCGCGCGCTCCAGCTTTGGTGGTCGCGGCGCGCCGCCCAGTAGCGCACCAGCTGTCTGCGCGCCGGACGCCAGCTCAGGCGGTAAAACCAGAAGCGCTCGACCGCCATGCTGAATACCAGCACCGCCACGCCGGCGAGCACCACCAGCACCATGCCGCCGGCATCGACCAGGCGCTCAACCGGCTCAAGCCAGGTGGGGTGCAGGGTCATGCCCGCCCTCCGCGGCGCCTTCCGGCGACTGCGCTTCCAGATGGGTGGCAAGCGCTGCGCTGGCCTGGCCTTCGATGAGCTGGATCAGGGCGCGGCTGCGGCTCGACAGCGCCGTCTGGGCAAACAGCAGCGGCACGGCGGTCACCAGCCCCAGCACCGTGGTCACCAGCGCCTGGCTGATGCCCCCGGCCATGAGCTGGGGGTCGCCGGTGCCGAACACGGTAATCGCCTGGAAAGTGACGATCATGCCGGTGACGGTACCCAGCAGCCCCAGAAGCGGCGCGATAGCTGCGAGCAGCTTGACCAGCGGCTGGCCGCGCTCGAGCCGCGGCAGCTCGGCCAGCACGGCTTCGTCCAGCCGGGCCTCCAGCGCCTCGGGCGGCTGGGCTTTGTCCAGCCGCGCAAAGCGCAACAGCACCCGGCCCAGCGGGTTGTTCGAGCGCAGCGTGTCAGGCGCACGGCGCTGGCGGCGCACCCGGGCGCTGACCAGCAGCAGGTAGGCGTACTGCAGGGCGGCCGCCAGCAGGCCAAGCGCGCCCAGCGTCACCACGACGTAGCCGACGTAGCCGCCCTGGTGGAAGCGCTGTCCAAGCGTCGGCCGCTGGGTCAGCGCCTCGAGCACGCTGCCCCGGGTGGGGTCCACGGCCAGGGTGCGGTCCTCGCCGCTGGCGTAGTCGGCCAGCCAGCGGCTGACCTCCTTCGGCGTGTCGGGCTCCAGTGCCGGGCTTTCGCCGGCGCCGGAGCGCGCCAGCAGGGCGTCCGGGGTAAAGGCAGCGAAGTCGCCCAGCCGCACGACCTCGCGCTTGCGAACGTCGCCGCCGGGCTCGACCACGGGCAGCGTCATCGCCGTGGCCTGCCCGGTCGCCCGGGTCAGCGCGGCAAGGCTGTCCACCACGTCTTCCAGATGGCGCTGCTCGAGCACTTCGGCATCGTCCAGCCGCGGAGGCAGCGGCGTATCGCCCAGGGTCAGCCAGCTGTCGTCGCCCAGGGCGTTGCGCACCTCGGAGCTGTGCCGGGCAAGCGCCGACAAAAGGCCCGCGAGCCGGTCGTCCTGGTCGCTTCGGCGGCTTTCCAGCCGAGCGGCGCTGAGCGCCCGAACCGCCTCTTCGATACGCAGCGCGGCGTCCTGGCGGCTGGCCCGAGCGTGGGCTTCCCGAGCGTCGGCCAGCGCGCTTTCCAGCGCCTTTTGATCGTCGAGCAGCGTCAGCAGCCGCTGACGGTCGCGCATTTCCGCTGCCTGGCGCGCCTGGCGCAGCGAGTCGACGTCGGGCGCCGTTTGCGCCTGGGCGGTGCCCGCCAGCGACATCAGCAGCGCGGCGGCGACGACCGGCAGCGTCATCCATCGAAACCGGCTCATGCGTCATCCCCCTCGGCGGTCGCTTCGCTGTTGCTCGAGGTCGCGGACACCTTGACCGACAGCGGCACGGTCAACAGCTCCGGCGCGCGCTGGTCGTCGGCCATCAGCAGGCCGTGGCGCACCTCGCGCCGGCCGGCTTCGTCAAGCGGCTGCCATTCGCGGCGCTCTGCCTGCCAGACGCCGCCTTCGCGGCCGTCCGGCGTCAGGTAGTACCAGCCGACACGCCCCAGACGCAGAAAATCCACCTCCCGGGCGTCGTCGTCGGCTTGGCTCAGCCGGCCGCGCCAGCTGTCGACTTCGCGCCCGTAGTCAAGCTCGGTGCGCCAGGCTTTTAGCAGCCGGCGGATCCGCGCGGCGGGGGCAAGCGCTTCGTCGTTCTCCACTCGCGCCAGGCGCTCCTGCGCCAGAAACGGCATGTCGCGCTCGATAAAGCGGCTCAGCTGGCGGGCCATGTTCTGCTCGATGCGCGGCAGCGCCTCCCGCGTGTCCGCCAGGGTATCCAGCGCCCGGGCGAGCGCCCGCTGCCGCTCGGCCTCGTCGGCCAGGCGGTGCGCGCGGGTGCGGTTTTGCTGGCGCAGCGTGCGGGTCTCGCTTTCCAGGTCGCGCAGTTCGGCAAGCGCCTCCCGGGTCTGGTCGCTGGCCTGGTCGATCTGCTCCTGGAGCGCCGCCTGGGTCCGCTGGGCGTCCACGCCGCTCTGCGCCAGGCGAGACGTAGCCGGGTCATCAGCGGCAAGCGAGGGGCCAGCCGGCAGCAGCATCGCCGCGCTGCCGGCCATGACCAGACCATACGCCGCCGCACGAAAGAGTTTGCTCAAGAGTCATCTCCGCTGCGGGGGTCAGCGTTGCTTATATATTAGCCGCTCGATAGGTGAGAACGCCCAAGATATAAGAACGGTTTACGTTTACGCGGCACAGCCTATCATTTTCTGCTCAGATGACAATATTTATCATTCAACACAGGGGAAATCGGCCCTGTCCCGCCCATGAAAAAACGCTCCCGGCGCGACCGGAAGCGTTTCCACCGGCGGGACGGGCAGCCCGTCAGAACGCCCAGTCGTCGTCTTCGGTAGCCTCGGCGCGGCCGATCACGTAGGACGAGCCCGACCCCGAGAAGAAATCGTGATTTTCATCGGCGTTGGGCGCCAATGCCGCCATGATGGTGGGGTCCACGTCGGTCAAGCTTTCCGGAAACAGCGCCTCGAACCCCAGGTTCATCAGCGCCTTGTTGGCGTTATAGTGAAGGAATTTCTTGACGTCCTCGGTGAGCCCGACGCCGTCGTATAGCGACTCGGTATATTTCACCTCGTTGTCGTAAAGCTCCATCAGCAGGTCATAGGCGTACTGCTTGACCTCGGCCTGGCGCTCGGGAGACGCCTCTTCGTAGGCCAGCTGAAACTTGTAGCCGATGTAGTAGCCGTGCACCGCTTCGTCGCGGATGATCAGCCGTATCAAATCGGCGGTGTTGGTCAGCTTGGCGTGGCTTGACCAGTACATGGGCAGAAAAAAGCCCGAGTAGAACAGAAACGACTCGAGAAAGACGCTCGCCACCTTGCGCATCAGCGGGTCGTCGGAATAGTAGCGATCCAGAATCAGCGTCGACTTGGCCTGCAGCGTGGGGTTTTCCTCGCTCCAGCGAAAGGCGTCGTCCACGTCCCGGGTATTGCACAGCGTCGAGAAGATCGAGCTGTAGGAGCGTGCGTGCACCGCCTCCATGAAGGTGATGTTGGCGTAGACCGCCTCTTCGTGCTGGGTGCGCGCATCGGGCATCAGCGCCGGCGCCCCGACGCAGCTCTGAATGGTGTCGAGAAGCGTAAGCCCGGTGAACACGCGGATGGTCAGCCGCTGCTCTTCGGCGGTCAGCGTATGCCACGACGGCAGATCGTTGGACAGCGGCACCTTCTCCGGCAGCCAGAAGTTGCTGGTCAGGCGGTTCCAGACTTCCAGGTCCTTGTCGTCCTGGAGGCGGTTCCAGTTGATCGCGTCAACCCGCGAGATCCGCGGGGCGGTCGACGTTTGCATATCGGTCATCTTTTTTCCTTATAGCGTGCAGGAGACACAGCCTTCGACTTCGGTTCCGGCAAGCGCGGCCTGGCGCAGGCGGATGTAGTAAAGGGTCTTGATGCCCTTGCGCCAGGCGTAGATCTGGGTGCGGTTGATGTCCCGGGTGGTGGCGGTGTCGGGGAAAAACAGCGTCAGCGACAGCCCTTGATCCACGTGCCGGGTGGCCTCGGCGTAGGTATCGATGATCTTTTCCGCGCCGATCTCGTAGGCGTCCTGGAAATACGCCATGTTCTCGTCGTCGAGGTACGGCGCCGGATAATAGGCCCGGCCGAGCTTGCCTTCCTTGCGGATTTCGATTTTCGCCGCCACCGGGTGAATGCTCGACGTCGAATGGTTGATGTAGGAAATCGAGCCGGTGGGCGGTATCGCCTGGAGGTTGCGGTTGTAAAGCCCGTAGGCCATCACCGACGCTTTCAGTTCGCGCCAGTCGTCCTGAGTCGGCAGCGCGATGCCGACCCGCGCAAACAGCTCCCTGACTCTGGCCGTGCGCGGCTCCCAGACCCGGTCGGTATATTTGTCGAAAAAGCGGCCGCTGGCGTAGTCGGAGTCGGCAAAGCCCTTGAAGGTGTCGCCGTTTTCCATGGCCAGGCGGTTGGACGCGCGCAGGGCGTGGTAGGTCACGCAGTAGAAATACAGGTTGGTGAAATCGAGCCCTTCTTCGGAGCCGTAGTAAATATGCTCCCGGGCGAGAAAGCCGTGGAGGTTCATCTGCCCAAGGCCGATGGCCCGGGACTGGGCGTTGCCGTTGGCCACCGACGGCACCGAGGCCAGATTGCTCATCTCGGAGACCGCGGTCAGCCCGCGCACGGCGGTCTCGACGCTTGCGCCGATATCGCCGGAATCCATTACTTTGGCAATGTTGAGCGAGCCCAGGTTGCAGGAAATGTCTTCGCCCACGTGCTCATAGCCCAGGTCTTCGTCGTAGCGACTGGGCGTGTTCACCTGCAAAATTTCCGAGCACAGGTTGCTCATGTTGATCCGCCCGGCGATGGGGTTGTCGCGGTTGGCGCTGTCTTCAAACAATACATAGGGGTAGCCGGATTCGAACTGCAGCTCGGCGAGCGTCTGGAAAAACGCCCGGGCGTTGATCCTGGTCTTGTGGATGCGCTTGTCGGCGACCATGTCGTGGTACTTCTCGGTCACGCTGATATCGCCGAACGGCACGCCGTAGACACGCTCGACGTCGTAGGGCGAGAACAGATACATGTCCTCGTTGCTTTTGGCCAGCTCAAAGGTGATGTCGGGGATGGTCACCCCCATGGACAGCGTCTTGATGCGGATCTTCTCGTCGGCGTTTTCCCGCTTGGTGTCCATGAAGTGCAGGATATCCGGGTGGTGGGCGTTGAGATACACCGCTCCGGCGCCCTGGCGCGCGCCCAGCTGGTTGGCGTAGGAAAACGCGTCTTCCAAAAGCTTCATGATGGGGATGATACCCGACGACTGATCCTCGATGCGCTTGATCGGTGCGCCCTGCTCGCGAATGTTGCTGAGCAGAAATGCCACCCCGCCGCCGCGCTTGGACAGCTGCAGCGCCGAGTTGATGGAGCGGCCGATGGACTCCATGTTGTCTTCGATGCGCAGCAGAAAACACGACACCAGCTCGCCGCGCTGGCGCTTGCCGCAGTTGAGAAACGTCGGCGTGGCGGGCTGGAAACGGCCGTTGATGATCTCGTCGACCAGCGCGCGGGCAAGCGTTTCATCGCCCCGCGCCAGAGTCAGCGCCACCATGCAGACTCGATCCTCGAAGCGCTCCAGGTAGCGCTTGCCGTCGAAGGTCTTGAGCGTATAGCTGGTGTAGTACTTGAACGCGCCGAGAAAGCTCGAGAAGCGAAACTGGTAGCCATAGGCCTGCTCAAACAGCGCCTTGACGAAATCAAGGCGGTACTGCTCGAGCATCTCGGCTTCGTAATAGCCCTCTTCCACCAGGTAGTCGAGCTTCTCTTCCAGCGAATGGAAAAATACCGTGTTCTGGTTGACGTGCTGCAAAAAATACTGGCGCGCCGCCTCGCGGTCCTTGTCCAGCTGCAGGCGGCCGTCGGCGCCGTACAGGTTGAGCATGGCGTTGAGCGCGTGATAATCCAGCGTTTTTGCTGCCTGCTGGGAAGGCGCCGGTGCTACAGATGTGGTTGCCAAAACGAGGTAACTCCCTGACGAACGTTGACGACGTCTTGCGGCGTGCCGAAAAGCTCAAAGCGATATAAAAGCGGCACGCCGCACTTCTCCGCGACGATGCGACCGGCAATGCCGTAGGCAGTGCCGAAGTTGGTATTGCCCGCGGCGACAACGCCGCGGATCAGGCGCCGGTTGTGCGCATCGTTCAAAAAATGAATCACCGGTTTGGGTACGGCCCCCGCTACTGTGCCGCCGCCGTAGCTGGGCACGATGAGAATATAGGGCGAATCAACCTTCAGCGGCGTCGCCTCCTTCTCGAAGGGAATGCGCTCGGCGGAAAGGCCGAGCTTTTCGACAAAGCGGCGGGTATTGCCCGATTTTGTCGAAAAGTACACAAGCTCCGGTGCGCGACTCATGCCGTAGCGCCGGCGAGTTCGCGAATACGATCCGGACGAAAGCCCGACCAGTGCGACTCGCCCACGGTAACGACCGGCAGCTGACGATAGCCAAGCTGGGCGAGGTCTTCTCGGGCGGCGGGGGTTTCGTCGACGTTGATAACGGTATAAGAAAGCCCTCGCTTTTCCATTTCCCGACAGGTCGCCAGGCACTGCACGCAGGCCGCAGCGCTATACACCCTGATAGTCATGATGGTCTCCTCTGTCCGTGCCAAATCGCGTATCAGGCGGCGGTTTCGCTCACCGAGAGCACACAATATATAGTATATATACGCGACTTCAACCCCATATTGGCACTACATATAGTTAACACAGCCGTTTATAAAAATAGCGCGATGTCAAGCTGTCGGCGCGCCGGTTCTAGTGCTGGGCAGGCGGGAGAGCGAACAAAAAAAGCGGACGTTCAGGCATAAAAAAACCGCCCGCTGGCGGCCAGCGGGCGGTTGGAGAGCGCTACCGTTGGGGTAGCGTCAAGATGCGACTCAGGCAACGGCGGCCTTGTAGCGGCGCTCGACGTCATCCCAGTTGATGACGTTGAAGAAGGCGTCGATATAGTCCGGACGCTTGTTCTGATACTTGAGGTAGTAGGCGTGCTCCCAGACGTCCAGCCCCAGGATCGGCGTGTTGCCGTGGGAAATCGGGCTGTCCTGGTTGAGAGTATTCTCTACCACCAGCTTTTTCTCCGGCGTGACCGAGAGCCATGCCCAGCCGCTGCCGAAGCGGCCCAGCGCGGCTTTTTTCAGCGCGTCCTGGAAGGCCTCATAGCCGCCAAGCTCGGCCTCGATGGCCTTGGCCACGTCGCCGTGAGGCTTGCCGCCGCCGTTGGGCGACATCATCTTCCAGAACATGCTGTGGTTGGAGACGCCGCCGCCGTTGTTGATCACGGCCTGACGCTTGTCGTCGGGGACGCGATCCAGATCGGCCAGCACCTCTTCCACCGGCACGTCTTCAAGGCCGGTGCCCTCAAGCGCGGCGTTCAGGTTGTTGACATAGGTATTGTGGTGACGCGAATGGTGGATTTCCATGGTCAGCGCGTCGATGTGCGGTTCCAGCGCATCGTAGGCATAGGGTAGTTCGGGCAGTTTATGTGCCATATTGCATCCTCTCCTTGCGTTATGGTGTGACCGTTGCTCTTGCCAACGCTTTCCAAGATGCGGCCTTGGCAGCAGAATTTCAACCGTTTCCTGCTCATACGCCCATGGCCCGGCAGCGTGGCCAACGCCCGGGAGTGTAGCGAAGACGTCGCCGGGAACAAAACCGGTCGGGGTTTTTAGCCCGGCGCAAGGCTCCGCTGAAAAGAAAGGATATTCAACCGCCTAGAGCTTGCTTTCAAGCTCGGGCAGGGCCTCGAACAGATCCCCCACCAGCCCGTAGTCGGCGATCCGGAAAATCGGCGCTTCCTCGTCGTTGTTGATGGCGACGATGACCCGGGAGTCTTTCATCCCGGCCAGGTGCTGGATGGCCCCGGAGATGCCCACGGCGATATAGAGCTCTGGGGCGACAATCTTCCCGGTCTGGCCCACCTGCATGTCGTTGGGCACGAAGCCTGCGTCCACCGCCGCCCGGGAGGCGCCGATAGCGGCGTCGAGCTTGTCGGCAATGCCGCCCAGCAGCCTGAAGTTCTCGCCGTTGCCCATGCCGCGCCCGCCGGAGACGATGACGCTGGCGCCGCCAAGCTCGGGGCGCTCGCTTGCGGCCAGCTGCTCGTCGACAAACTGCGCTAGGGTGTTTTCCACGACGATATCCAGCGCCTCCACCGGCGCCGCCTCTGCCGCCGGCGCCACCGCATCAAAGGCGCTGGGGCGCACGCTGATGACCTTGAGCGTCTCGTGATTTTGCACCCGCGCCACGGCGTTGCCGGCGTAGATCGGACGCTTGAAGGTATCGGCGCTTTCCACGGCGATGATATCGGACACCTGGCCCACGCCCTTCAGCGCCGCCAGGCGCGGCAGTACGTTCTTGCCCGCCGAGGAGGTGCTTGCCAGCACATGGGTGTAGTCGTCGGCGAGGGCTTCCAGCAGGGCGCCCATCGGCTCGGCCAAGCGGTGGGCGTAAACGTCGTGGTCCGCCAGGCGTACCCGGCGCACGCCGTCCAGCCCGGCGGCGGCTTCGGCAGCCGCCTTGACGCCCTCGCCCGCTACCAGCACGTCCACGCTTGCGCCGATGGCCCGGGCGGCCGCCAGCACGTGGGCCGTTTCGCCGGCCAGCCGGCCGGCTTCCAGATCGGCGAGTACCAGAATGCTCATGAAATCACCTTTGCTTCATTCCTGAGTTTGTCCACCAGCTCATCCACCGAGGCTACCTTGACCCCGCCCCGGCGCTCTTGCGGCGGCTCAACGCCCAGCAGCTCGATATTCGACGCCGTGCTGACCCCGAGCGCTTCGGGGGTGGTATCCTCCAGCGGCGTCTTCTTGGCCTTCATGATCGCCGGCAGCTTGGCGTAGCGCGGCTCGTTCAGGCGCAGGTCGGCGGTAATCACCGCCGGCAGCGACAGCCGCAGCCTTTGCAGGCCGCCGTCGACTTCCCGGGTCACCGTCGCTGCCTGGCCGTCTATCTCGATGTTCGAGGCAAAGGTTCCCTGGGCGGCGCCCATCAGCGCGGCCAGCATCTGGCCTGTCTGGTTGTTGTCGCTGTCGATGGACTGCTTGCCCAGCAGCACCAGCCCGGGCTGCTCCTGCTCGGCCACCTGCGCCAGCACCCTGGCGGCACAGTGGGAGTCCACGCGCTCCTCGGTCTGGACATGAATGGCGCGGTCGGCGCCCAGCGCAATGGCCGAGCGCAGCTGCTCCTGGGCGGCCCTGGGGCCAATCGTCACGGCCACGATTTCGCTGGCCGTGCCCTGCTCTTTCAGGCGCACGGCCTCTTCCACGGCAATTTCGCAAAACGGATTCATGGCCATCTTGACGTGGGTCAGTTCCACATCCGAACCGTCCGGCTTGACCCGGATCTGGACGTTGTGGTCGACGACGCGTTTCACCGCGACGAGTACTTTCATAGGTGCCTCGCTTGACCTGAGGGGAATGCCGACTCCCCGTCGCTATCTGCGCGCTGCGGAATGGCCGCTCAAGGCACGCCGATAAAGATCAGGGGAGTGTTAATACGCCGATATTATGCCTGCCGAGCCCGGCAATCAGAAGCCGGCGCCCCAGGAAAGCGGACACGCCGCGCTACCGAGACGACTCGCCGGTGGCGACGGGGCGCGACGCCACGGTGATCCATTCGCTCCAGGAGCCGGCGTAAAGCGCCGGCAGCGCCCGCCCGGCCACGGCGTAGGCCAGGACGTTGTGGCAGGCAGTGATGCCGGAACCGCAGTAGGCCGCAACGGCTGGCGCCCGGGGCAGCTCGTCGTCGAGTACGGCGGCGGGCTTGAAGTAGCCGTCGGCGGTCAAATTGTCCGCGCCTGGCCTGCTGTGGGCACCGGGGATGTGACCGGCTACCGGGTCCACGGGCTCGCTCTCGCCGCGAAACCGCGCCGGCGCCCGGGCGTCGACCGGCAGCACCTCGCCTTCGGCGATGGTATCGGCACCCACCCAGGCGGCGTCGTTGAACCGCGGCTGCCAGGCGCTCGGGGTCGGCGCTTGCGTCGCCGTTACCAACGCCCCGCCGCGCTGCTTCCAGGCATCAAGCCCGCCGTCGAGCACGCGCACGTCCGGGTGGTCGGCCCACACGGCCAGCATCCACCAGGCCCTCGCGGCGGCCAGCTGGCCGCCGCGGTCATCATACACTACCACCGCGGCCTCAGGGGTAATGCCCAGGCGCTGCACGGTGCGGGTAAACGCCGCAGCCGACGGCAGCGGATGGCGCCCGCCGGCGCCCGGCGCACCGGCGAGATCGCCTTCCAGCGCCACGTAACGGGCTCCGGGGACATGGCCCTCGCCCCACAGCCTCTCGCCGGCTTCAGCATCATCCAGCCGCGCGCGGCAGTCCAGCACCAGCGGCGGCGCCTTGCCGGCAAGGGCGGCATCAAGCGCTGCGGCGCTAATCAGCGGGTGTGACATGGCATGGCTCCCGTGATGACTCAACTAGATGTGATCTCTCGGTAGGTTGTTCATCCGGAGCCAACCCGGAAGACTGGAGATGCAAACCAACCAATCTCTCCAGGAGGCCCGGATGAACACCCATAAGAATGCCCGACTCACTCCGCACGGTCGAGCCCTGCTGGTCGCTCGCGTCATCGATGAAGGGTTGCGGCCCAGAGAGGTCGCGCAAGCCCAGGGCGTCAGTGTGAGAACGGCCTACAAATGGGTGCGTCGTTTCCGTGAGGAGGGACTCGAGGGCCTCCAGGACCGTCGGTCACGCCCTGCCCGAAGTCCCTGGGCGACCGACGCAACGACGGTGGAGCAGATCGTCGAGCGTCGTCAGCGACGCCAGACCTATTGCCAGATTGCCCAGGCGCAGGGGGTTGGCCAGAGCACGGTAGCGCGCATTCTCAAGCGCAAGGGGCTGAATCGCTTGGCGGCTCTGACACCGCCAAGGCCCAGCAATCGCTATGAGCACGACGCACCCGGGGATCTCCTGCATCTGGATATCAAGAAGCTCGGTCGCTTCGCGCGCCCGGGGCATCGGGTCACCGGCGATCGCCAACAGGCCACGCGCGGCGCAGGGTGGGAGTATGTCCATATCGCCATCGACGATCACTCGCGGGTGGCCTTCGGCACTCGCTACCCGGATGAAACCGGCTGGAGCGCCTGTTATGCGCTATTGGAGGCCATACGGTATTATCGAGACTTGGGGACTCGCTTCACGCGGGTGCTCACCGACAATGGCGCCTGCTACCGGTCCCGGGCGTTTCACCGCCTGTGCCGGCGGGTGGGGCTGAAGCACAAGCGCACTCGCCCCTATACGCCCCGCACCAATGGCAAGGCAGAACGGTTCATTCAAACCGCTCTGCGCGAGTGGGCCTATGCCCTAATGCCAGTCAGTTAAGCCTGTTCTCAATAAGTTGATCATGAGACCTTCCCGTGTCAGGCACACTGACACGGGAAGGTCCATGCATTTCAGCGACGCTATTGATGCCATCGCCAAGTCGGTACCCGACGATTTCTCCAGCCTCTCCGAGGTGCTCTCCCCTGAACTGATCGACACCTGTCTTGAAGAAGCCGGCGTGGCCACACTGCGCAAGCGTCGCCTGCCGTTGGACATGGTGGTCTGGGCGGTTGTCGGGATGGCCTTGTTTCGGCATATCCCGATGGGGCAGATCGTCAATCACCTCGACATCATGCTGCCCGGCAAGCGTCCCTTCGTCGCGCCCAGTGCCGTGGTGCAGGCACGTCAACGGCTTGGAGTGGAGCCCGTCAAGCGCGTCTTCGAGCAGACCCAGGCCCTGTGGCATCAGCAGACCCCTCACCCCCACTGGAGTGGTCTGACGTTACTGGGCGTTGATGGTGTGGTCTGGCGTACTCCTGACTCTCCCGAGAATCAGGCAGCCTTTGCGCGCACGCGCAATGCTCAGGGGGAGGCGAGCTATCCGCAGATTCGCATGGTGTGCCAGATGGAGCTGACCAGCCACCTGCTGACGGGATCCGCCTTCGACAGTGTCGCGAGCAGTGAAATGGAGCTGACCACTCAGCTCATCGGCAGCACCCCGGATCACTCCCTGACGCTGTTTGATCGTGGGTTCTACTCACTGGGTTTGCTGCATGCCTGGCAGAGCGCCGGCGAGCAGCGGCATTGGCTGATTCCTCTAAAGAAGGGAACACAGTATCAGGAAGAGCGCTCACTAGGCCGGCAGGATCGCCTGGTGACCCTGTCGACGTCACCTCAGGCGCGCAAGAAGTGGCCAGCCTTGCCGCCGACGATGACGGCGCGGCTGTTACGCCGCAAGGTGAACGGCAAGGAAGTGCAGATCCTGACCTCGATGACCGACCCGCTGCGCTTTCCGGCGGCGGATATCGTCGATCTCTACAGCCACCGCTGGGAAATCGAACTGGGCTACCGGGAAATGAAGCAATCTCTGCTGGGTAACCGCCTGACACTGCGTAGCCGCACCCCGGAGATGGTCTTTCAGGAGCTCTGGGGCACGTTGTTAGCCTATAACCTGATCCGCTTCCAGATGGCTCGCATGGCCTATAGCCTGGATGCCGTGCATCCCAATCAGCTCAGCTTCCATCAGGCTGCTCACTGGCTCATCAAGGAGTTAACGATCCTGCCCTGGGTCTCGCCAGGACGCGTGCCCGGCGTGGTTCAGTCGATGCTGGACATGGCACCTTCCTTCGTCCTGCCTGAACGACGCGAACGATCTTATCCTCGCTCAGTCAGGCGGCGACCACAGAAATACCCCACTAAGAAAAATGCCAGTCAGCGTTAACTGACTGGCATTAGGCCTATGCCCAGTCTTATGAGAGCTCGGAGGAGCGAGGCAAACACCTTTCCGCCTGGCTTCACCAGTACAACTGGCACCGGCCACATGCCAGCCTGAACTATCACCCTCCGGTTAGCCGGTTGGGGCTTTCCGTGAACAACCTGGTGGGTTTACACAACTAGACACGAACAGGCTGGCCTCAAGGCGCGGCGCTGTCCAGCGATTCAATCGGCGCCCGCCGGGCCATCAGGCGGCGGCGGCCGGCGCGCAGGAAGCGCACGTCGATCACCGGATCGTCGGGATTGCCCTCGACGGCGGCGACCTCGCCTTCGCCGAACACCGCATGGCGCAGCCGCTGGCCGGGAAAGAAGCCGCCGGAGGCCGGAACCGCCGCGGCCGGCGCCTGAGGCTGCGCCTCGAGCGCTATGTCGCTGCGCTCCACGGCTTCCAGATAGCGCCGGGCAATGCCCGGCGAGCCCACGGGCAGCGGCCTGGCGGGCGGCGAATCGGCAGCCAGCTGCCCGGCCACCGCCATGGCATCCTGCCAGGCGCATTCGGCCAGAAAGCGGCTGGGGCGGTGCTCGCCGCCGTCGTGGATCAGCTGCAGCGCTTCCCGGGCTCGGGTAATGCCCACATAAAACAGCCGGCGCTCCTCCTCCAGGCGCTCGTCGGTGAGCGGGTTGTCGCGGCTGTAGTGGGGAAAGTCTTCTTCGTTGATTCCGGCGACCGCCACCAGCGGCCACTCGAGGCCCTTGGCGGCGTGCACCGTGCTGATCAGCACGCCTTCGGCCCGGTTGTGCACCGGCCGCTGCAAAAGCTCGATAAAGGCGTCGGGGTCGGGTACGCTTTGCGCCTGCTCGATCAGCACATCCAGCAGGCGCACGTCCTCTTCGCCCTTGTCCCGCCGGGCGGCGGCGCGCTTGAGCACCTTTTCCGCTTCCACTTCGTCCACCACGTGGCGCAAGAGCTTCGCCGGCGGCCAGGCGCCGAGCCTTGGCAGCTCGCACAAGAGCGCCCAGCGCTTTTTCAGCGTGCGCCGCTGCAGCGGCTTGAGCTCTGTAAGTAGCGAATCGCCGCGCTCGGGCCAGCGCTGGGTCTCGGCCAGGCGGCAGGCTAGCCGCCAGAGCCTTTCCCGGGCGACAAAGGTCGTCGGCTGGGAGAGCAGCAGCAGCAGCAGCGAGGGATCGTGAAGCAGTCCCGGCTGGCGGGCGAGCTTGAGATAGCCGGCCAGCGCCTGCACCAGCGGCAGGCGAAAGACAAAGCGGTCTTCCCGGGAGAGGCGAAACGGCAAACCGGCCTGGAGCAGCGCCAGCTGGAACGGCACCGACAGCGCCCAGCTGCGCACCAGAAGGCAGGCCTCGGCAAAGCCGCGCCCCCGGGCCTGCCAGTCTCTCAGCGTATCCAGCAGCGCGCGGCTGCCCTGCCCGACGGTGACCCGGGTGGCCGGATTGTCCGGGCCGGCCAGGCACAGCTGATCGGGCCGGCGGCAGTTGGCGGCAATGGCGTAGTTGGCCGCCAGCGCCAGCGCGTGGCCGTGACGGAAGGTGATCGACAGCGGGTAGTCCCGGGCCGCGCCAAAGGTCGCGGTGAAGTCCGCCAGCATGGTGTCGGGGTGGGCGCCGCGCCACTCGTAGATACACTGGTTGGCATCCCCCACCGCCATCACGTCGGCTCTCTCGCCCGCCAGAATCGCCAGCAGGCGCTGCTGGGCGGCGTTGATGTCCTGGTACTCGTCGATGATGACGTGATCGAGAAAGCCCTCTACCCGAGCGCGCAGGGCGCCGTCGGCCTCCAGCGCCCGAAGCGGCCGATACAGCAGGTCGGCATAGGTCATTACGCCGTCGTCGCGCAAAAGGCGCTCGGCTTCGTGAAAGGCGGCGGGAAAATAGTCCGTGTCGGGGTCCAGGTCGAGACGCGGATACAGCGCCTCGGGGGAGATCATCTCGGCCTTGACCAGGGCGCAGTAGTGCGCCAGGGTTTCCAGGCGCTCACCCTCCAGGGCCGCGTCCCGGCGTTCGCGCTCGTGCTCCAGCACGCTCAGGCTGGCCTGGCGCAGCAGGCGTTCCAGCTGCCAGTCGGCCGACAGCAGTCGGCGCGGCTCGAGCACGCCCCAGCGGCACAGGCTCTGGGTCAGCCGATGGCCCAGCGAGTGAAAGGTACGCACGTCGGGCAGCGGCTGCTCCGGCGGCGCCATGCCGGCCAGGCGGCGCTGGAAATCTTCCCGGGCCGAGCGGTTGAACATCAGCACCAGCATGCGCCTGGGGGCCACACCGCTGTCGAGAAGGTACAGCACCCTGGCCGCCATGGTGGTGGTCTTGCCGGCACCGGCTACCGCGGCCACCCGAGCGTGGCCGCCGGCGTGGTGAATCACCGCCTGCTGCTGTGCGGTAAGCTTCACAGCGCCTCGTCGTCGAGCGTACCCAGCACGTGCCAGGCGCCGCCGCTTTCTATGCCGACCTGGGTGCGCGCCTGCGCATGGTCTTCGCCCTGGCGCAGGCTGGCGGCGTCCACCAGCTGATAATAGACGTTGCGATTGAGCCTGGCCGTCAGGCCAAAGCGCACCGGCACTTCCGGCGCTTCGTCGCCGGCGGGCGTGCGCGTCATCGTTAGCTGGTGGTCGGCGTCCAGGGCAAACTCATCGCCCTGCCCGGTGGTCAGCCACCAGTCGTCGCCTTCCTGCCGGGCGGCGACGACCGTCAGCGGACAGTCTTCCACTTCGATGCGCACGCGCTCGGCGGGGGTCACCAGGCACACCCCTTCCGGGTCGCGGCGCATCAGGCTCGCCAACAGCCGCACCAGCTCCGGGCGAGTAAACGGCTCGCCCTGGTGCCACCAGCTGCCGTCGGCCCGGATGGTCAGCGGCATGTCGCCGCAAAACGGCGGCTGCCACTGGTCCACCGGCGGTATCTTCGCGGCGCTCTCGCCGTGTTCCAGCAAATGCTCAAGGTGCATGCTAACCTCCCGTTTTTACCGGCGCCCGGCCTGTGCCCGGCGCGGGGTCCAGCATCAATGGCACGGCAGCGCCACTATACCATGCCAGCCCGGCTCAGCGAGTCGCGCAGCTCGGCCGACACCTCGGGAGCGGCGGCGCGAAACAGGCGGTAGAAATTGGCCCGGGTCTGCATCGCCACTTCGTCCACGCTGATGCCGCGCGTCTCAGCGATGCACTCGGCGACTGCCACGACCCAGGCCGGCTCGTTGGGCTTGCCCCGATGCGGCACCGGTGCGAGATAGGGGCTGTCGGTTTCGATCAGCAAACGATCCAGCGGCAGCCGGCGCGCCACGTCGCGCAGGGCCTCGGCGCTGGCAAAGGTCACAATGCCGGCAAGCGAAATATAAAGCCCCATCGCCACGGCCCGGCGAGCCATGTCCAGATCTTCGGTGAAGCAGTGGAGCACGCCGCCGACGCTTGGGTCCAAGTGCTTTTCCAGCAGCGCCAGGGTGTCCTCTTTGGCGTCTCGGGTATGCACGATGACCGGCAGCCCCAGTTTCCGGGCGGCGATCAGGTGGCGTTCGAAACGCGCGTGCTGGACGTCCGCCGGCACGCTGTCGCGGTAGTGGTAGTCGAGCCCGGTTTCGCCGATGGCCACCGCGTCAAAGCGGGTAGCGGCGTCCATGATGGCGTCGACGTCAGGTTCGTCGGTCGGGGTATGCAACGGGTGCAGGCCGGCCGAAATCACCACGTCGTCGTGCTCCCGGGACAGAGCGGCAAGCCCGGGCATGTCATCCAGACTCACGCAGACGGCAAGAAACTGGCTGACCTGTGCCCGGCGGGCCGCGTCGAGCGCAGCGGCAACGTCGCTGCCGTGGGTCTTGTGGGAAAGGCGGTCTAGATGGCAGTGGGAGTCAACAAACATGGGACACTTCGCCTGGGTAGAAATTGACGTTTACAGCGTGCAGGAAGCGGCGGCGCCGTCCAGCTGCCCGGCAAGCAGCGTCTCGATGCGGTCGCGCACGTTGTGGTCCTGGTGGCTGAAGTGCACGCCGACCCCGGGCAGGCGCCGCCCGGTAACGCCATCGGGAGAAATCCATGCCACGCTGCCGTTCACCGTGAGCTCCTGGTCATCACCGGGCAGGGTCAGCATCAGGATAACCGGATCGCCCAGCGTGCAGCGCTCCCGGGTGGCGACGAACAGACCGCCGCGCTCGAGAAACGGCATGTACATCGCGAGCAGCGCGGGCACGTCGGGCAGCGTCGTTGTCAGCAGTTTTTGCGTGCTCACAGCAAGCCTCCTTCAAGAGCGCAGCAGCGCCGACCAGCGCACCAGCCAGGCTTCCAGCATCAGCTGCGGGTTGGGGTTGGCCCCCACCGCCAACAGGCGCCGCTGCTCCCGGGCGTAGTCGAGCAGTCGGAACCAGTCCTGCACCCGGGCATTCTTCGCCGCCTGGCGATAAAGCGGCACCAGGTCGGGATTGCGCAGCCGCCGGCTGTCGCCGGACAGGCCAAAGCCGATCAGATCCTCAAGCCAGGCGATACCGTACCACAGGATGGCGTCTACCGCCTCGCGGTCAAACCGCGCCGCCTCGGCGACCGGCTCGGCGCCGCGCACCAGCTGCTCAAAGCAGTCGTGGAGCTGCTGGCGCAGCGCCCGCTGCTCTGGCGCGGCAAGCTCGAGCGCCAGCAGCGGCAAGCCGCCTGCCACCTGCCACCAGAAGCGCGCTTCCTCGTCGTCTCCCCGTAGCTGCCCGGCCAGCCAGGCGCGACAGTCGTCAAACGCCACCGGCGCCAGCGACCACTGCTGGCAACGCGAACGAATCGTGGGCAGCAGCCGCGACGGCACGTCGGCAATCAGCACGAAAAGGGTCTGGCGCCCGGGCTCCTCAAGGCTTTTCAGCAGCGCGTTGCTGGCCGCCACGTTCATCGCTTCGGCCGGGGCAATGACGATCACCCGATAGCCGCTTTGCTGAGCGGTCTGGGCCACAAAGCGGTTGATTTCGCGCACGCTGTCGATACGGATCTGGCGCTTGCCCTCCTCGGGGGCAACGCGCATGAGGTCGGGATGATAGCCCGCTCCCAGCATCCGGCAGGCGTGGCACCGGCCGCAGGCCGTGGCCGTATCGGCGGCGCAGAGAATGCGCGCCACCAGCGCCTCGGCCAGCACTTGCTTGCCCACGCCCCCGGGGCCGCTCAGCAGCAGCGCATGGGGCAGCCGGTTGCTTTGCTCGAGCTGCCACAAACGCTCCCACAGCGGCCGGTGCCAGGGCAGCGGCAGCCTGTCCTCTGCGGCTAGCGCCATGGGGCCGTCCGCCGGTCAAGCACGGCGGCAAGCTCATGCTGCACCGCCGCCAGGGGCCTTGCGGCATCGATCAGGGCAAAACGCTCGGGCTCAGCCTCGGCGCGCTGGCGGTAGGCGTGGCGCACCGCGGAAAAAAAATCCTCGCGCTCGCGCTCGAAGCGATCCCGCTCGCCGCCGCCGGCATCCGTCCTTTGGCTGACCCGGCGCGAGGCGGCGTCCACGGGCATGTCCAGCAGCAGAGTCAGATCCGGCGTCATGCCTTGCTGGACAAAGCGCTCGAGCACGGCGATGCGCGCCTCATCAAGCCCGCGCCCGCCGCCCTGGTAGGCGTAGGTGGCGTCGGTGAAGCGATCGCATACCACCCAGGCACCGCGCTCCAGCGCCGGGCGAATTTTCTCCGCTAGGTGCTGGGCCCGGGCGGCAAACATCAGCAACAGCTCGGCGTCCGCGGCCAGCGGCTCGTCAAACCCGGGGTCCAGCAGCAGCTCGCGCACGGCCTCGGCGCGGGGCGTGCCGCCAGGCTCCCGGGTGCGCACCACCTCGACCCCTCGGGCTTCAAGCCAGGCGCTGACAAAGGCCATGTTGGTTGACTTGCCCACGCCTTCTCCTCCTTCCAGGGTGATCAGGCGTCCGCGCTGAGTCATGGATACCTCGCCGCCGTGTGTCAGGTTAGTCATCGCTGCCCGCATCGTCCTTGCGTTCGCTGCGGATAAAGCGGTTCACCGCGTGGTTGTGCTCGCGCAAACTGCCTGAAAAATGGTGCGAACCGTCACCCTTGGCCACAAAATACAGGGCATTGCCCTCCTCGGGGCTCACCGCGGCCTCCAGGGCCGCCTTCCCCGGCATGGCAATGGGTGTGGGTGGCAGCCCCTCGATCACGTAGGTGTTGTACGGCGTTTTTTCCTGCAGATCGGCTCGGGTGATGTTGCCGTCATAGCGGCTGCCCATGCCGTAGATGACCGTGGGATCGGTCTGCAGACGCATGCCCTTCTCCAGGCGGCGAGCGAATACGCCGGCGATTTCCCGGCGCTCGGCGGGGACGCCGGTTTCCCGCTCGATCAGCGAGGCCATGATCAGCGCCTCATAGGGCGAGTCGAACGGCAGCGCGTCATCCCGATCCTCCCACGCGGCCTTGAGCATGCGCTGCATGCGCCGGTGGGCCTGGCGCAGAATGTCCGTATCGCTCATGCCCAGATGGTAGCGATAGGTATCGGGGAAAAACCAGCCTTCGGGATGCTCCTTGTCGGCATTGATCAGCGCCATCACCTCGTCGTCGCTCATGTCGGCGGTGCGGTGTTCAAGCTTGGCGGCGCTGTCCAGCAGGCGGCGCATCTGGGCAAACGTCCAGCCCTCGGGCACGGTGAGGGGGTACGTCACCACGTTGTTGCTGCCCAGCAGCGTTACCAGCTCGCGGCTGTCCATATCCGGCGTCAGCCGGTATTCGCCTACCCGGGGCGAGGGCACTTTTTCCGGTTCGGCCCGGGCCAGCACCTTCAGCGCCCAGGGGTCGGCAATCACTCCGCGCCGGCCAAGCTCGTCCACCACCTGGTTGAAGCCGGCACCCTCGGGCACCTGGTACAGCAAAGGCTTGTCCAGCGCCAGCGGCGCGGCCAGCCGGCTTTGCCAGTAGACGTAGCCACCCGCCGCCGCGACGGCCCCCAGCACGATCAGCACCACTAAAGCTTTGAGGATAGATTTCACGTCAGTCCTCCCGGGACAGTGTTGGATACCCCAGCAGGGCGTGGGCGTCGGCCTGCAGCGGCGCGCCGGCCGCCTCGGCAAAGCGCCGCAGGCGCCGGCCCCGGGGCGTGACCAGGGCGTTCACCGGCCACAGGCCCTGAACCGAGTTGCCCACGAACAGCTGCTCGACGGCGGACGACTCGAGCAGCGTCTCGGCGCTCAGCGGCGCCTCCTGCACCCGGCCCTGCTCCAGCAAGGCGGCGCGCAGCGTGCCGGCGACGCCGCTGGCGTCGAGCGGCGGCGTCCAGTAGGCGTCATCCGCCCGCCAGAAAACGTTCATTGCCGTGGCCTCGACAAGGTTGCCGTCGGTATCGGCGAGCAGACCCTCGGCAATGTCGGCGCTCTGCCACTCCCGGCGCGCCAGCACGTTTTCCAGCCGGTTGAGGTGTTTGATGCCGGCCAGCGCCGGCTGGCGGGCCAGGCGCAGCGCGCACAGGCAGACGTCGACGCCGCGCCAGCGGGAGCGCGCCGGCGCAAACGCCGTGCGCCGGTAGAGCAGCCGCGGCCGCTGACGCTCGGGCAGCGCATAGCCGCGCCCGCCGCTGCCCCGGGTCACCATGATCTTGAGCACTTCTAGCCCGCTTGCCGGCGGCTGCCAGCAGGCCTCGAGCGCAGCGTCGTCGGGAGGGGAAATCCCCAGCGTCCGACAGCCGTGGCGCAGCCGAGCGCGGTGCCGGGGCCACAGCAGCGGCGCACCGTCGCGCATCAGCACGGTTTCAAACACGCCGTCGCCGAAGGCCAGGCCGCGGTCGTCGAACGGCACCTGGTCCGCTGCTGCCATGGTCTCCTCCGCGTCCTGGACGGTCCGACGCCTGCGTCCTCAGACCTTCTGAAACAGCAGCGACCCGTTGGTGCCGCCAAAGCCGAAGGAGTTGGTCAGCGCCACGTCGATGCGCATGTCGCGGGCGGTATGCGGCACGTAGTCCAGGCGGCAGCCATCCTGGGGGTTGTCCAGGTTGATGGTCGGCGGCGCCACCTGGTCGCGAATGGAAAGCACGCTGAACACGGCCTCCACGGCGCCGGCCGCGCCCAGCAGGTGACCGATCATCGACTTGGTGGAGCTCACCGCCACCCGGGACGCGGCCTCGCCCAGCACCTGCTCGACGGCGCGGCTCTCGGCCAGATCGCCGGCGGCCGTCGAGGTGCCGTGGGCGTTGATGTAGTCCACCCGGGCCGGATCGATGCCGGCATCCTTGATGGCGTTGCGCATGGAAAGCGCCGCACCGCTGCCGTTCTCGGGCGGGGCGGTCATGTGAAAGGCGTCATCGCTCATGCCAAAGCCGCTCATTTCGGCGTAGATGGTCGCGCCGCGGGCCTTGGCATGCTCGTACTCTTCCAGCACCAGCACGCCGGCGCCGTCCGAGAGCACAAAGCCGTCGCGCTCCACGTCCCAGGGTCGGCTGGCCGCTTCGGGGTCGTCGTTGCGGGTGGATAGCGCCCGGGCCGCGGAAAAGCCGCCCAGCCCCAGCGGCGTGGTGGCCATTTCGGCACCGCCGCAGATCATCACGTCGGCGTCGCCGTAGGCAATGGTCCGCGCGCTGTAGCCGATGTTGTGGGTGCCCGTGGTGCAGGCGGTGGTAATGGCGATATTGGGACCCTTGAAGCCGTGCTGGATCGCCATGTTGCCGGAAATCATGTTGATGATGGAGCCGGGCACGAAAAACGGCGAGATACGCCGCGGGCCGCTCTTTTCCAGCGCCTTGTGGTTATGTTCGATCATCGGCAGCCCGCCGATGCCGGAGCCGATGGCCACGCCGATGCGCTCGGCGTTCTCCTCCGTGCACTCGATACCAGAATCGGCGATCGCCTGGGCCCCGGCGACCATGCCGTACTGGATGAACAGATCCATCTTGCGGGCGTCCTTGGGATTGAGATAGGGCGAAACGTCAAATTCCTTGATCGATCCCCCGAAGCGCGTGTTGAACCCTTGGGTATCGAAATGCTCGATAGGGGCGATGCCGCTCTTGCCGGCCACGATGTTGGCCCATGACCGGTCAACGGTATTCCCGACCGGGGTCACCAGGCCAAGCCCGGTTACCACTACCCTTTTTCGTGCCATCAGCTTTCCTCCAGGCATCCTTGGTGACGTAACCCGCTTGGGGGGCACTGGCTGCAGCGTAAACAGCGCAGAGATCAAGCGCCACAGTATAACGAAATTTACCCGCCGTATTCAGCCGGCAAACAAAAAGCCGCCCTGCCAGGACGGCTTTTATGTGGGCGACTGCACCGCCCCGGTTTGTCACTGCAACACGACCCTTACTGGTGGGTGTTCACGTAGTCGACAGCTTCCTGAACCGTGGTGATCTTTTCCGCTTCCTCATCGGGAATTTCGGTGTCGAACTCTTCCTCGAGCGCCATGACCAGCTCAACGGTGTCCAGCGAGTCCGCGCCCAGATCTTCGGTAAAGGAAGAGCTGCTCTGAATGTCGTCTTCCTTGACGTTCAGGCGCTCGGCTACAACTTTCTTTACGCGCTCTTCAATAGTACTCATCAACGTACTCCAGTCATTCTCGTCAGCCGTGTCTGTGCCGGCTATGGGGAAACCGCAAGCCAAAAGCTGCGGGTAGTTTATAGACGCCCTTGAGTTGACGCAACCGCCATTTCCAAGGGCATCAACGCATATTCATACCGCCGTTGACGTGCAGCGTTTCACCGGTGATGTAGCCGGCGCCGTCGCTGGTCAAAAAGCCCACGGCCGCGGCAATTTCGTCGGGTTCGCCCAGGCGCGCCAGCGGAATTTGCGCCAGCAGCGCCTCTTTCTGCGCCTCGGGCAGCGACTCGGTCATGTCGGTGGCGACAAATCCCGGCGCCACGGCGTTGACCGTGATGGCGCGCGAGGCCACCTCCCGCGCCAGCGCGCGGCTAAAGCCTTCCATGCCGGCCTTGGCCGCCGCGTAGTTGCTTTGCCCCAGGTTGCCCATGGTGGCAACGACCGAGCTGATCGAGACGATGCGCCCGAACCGCGCCTTGGTCATGCCGCGCAGGCAGGCCTTGCTCAGACGATAGACCGACGTCAGGTTGGTATCCAGCACCTCGCCCCACTGATCTTCCTTCATCCGCATCAGCAGGTTGTCCCGGGTAATGCCGGCGTTGTTGATCAGGATGGTCGGCGCGCCGAAACGCTCGCCAATGGCCTTGAGCACGGCGTCGATGCTTGCCTGGTCGGTAACGTCGAGGCGCATGCCGGCCCCTTCAATGCCCTGTTCGGCAAGGGCGGCATCGATTTTTTCGGCGCCGGCGTCGCTGGTCGCCGTACCCACCACGATGCGCCTCTGGCGGCCAAGCTCGTACGCCACGGCGCGGCCGATGCCCCGGGTAGCGCCGGTGACCAGCGCTACCCGGCGCTGCCGGCTCGTCTCTTCCTGTGTCATTGCACCCTGTGTCATTGCACTATGCCCTAGTCAAGAATCAGAACGGAATCTCAAAGGAGGATCAGCCTTCGCCGGCAACGTCGGCCCGGGCCAGCTCCAGCGCGGCATCGAGGCTGTCCGGGTCGTTGACCGCAAGCCCCTTGCTGCCACGCACGATGCGCTTGTTGAGCCCGGTCAGCACCTTGCCCGGCCCGCACTCGACAAACACCCTGGCGCCCTGCTCCTGCATGGCCAGCACGCAGTCGCTCCAGCGCACCGGCCGATACAGCTGCTCGATCAGGCGGGTGCGCAGCGTGTCGACATCGGCGTGGGCCCGGGCGTCAACGTTCTGGATCACCGTATAGCGCGGCGCCCGCAGCGTGACCTCGCCCAGGGCCTCGGCCAGCCTGTCGGCCGCCGGGCGCATCAGTTCGCAGTGCGACGGCACCGATACCGGCAGCGCCAGCGCCCGCTTGGCGCCGGCCTGCTGGCAGGCGGCAATGGCCCGCTCCACCGCCGCCTTGGCGCCGGCGATCACCACCTGGCCCGGCGCATTATAGTTGACCGCGGCCACGACTTCGCCCTGGGCAGCCTCGGCGCAGACCGCTTCTACCGCCTTGTCGTCGAGGCCCAGAATCGCCGCCATGCCGCCCTCGCCCTCGGGCACGGCCTGCTGCATGGCCTCGCCGCGCAGGCGCACCAGGCGCACCCCTTCGGCAAAGCTCATCACGCCGGCGCACACCATGGCGCTGTATTCGCCCAGGCTGTGCCCCGCCATTACCGTCGGGCGCGGTCCTTCCAGCTCCTGCCACACGCGCCACACCGCCACGCTTGCCGCCAGCAGCGCCGGCTGCGTGCAGGCGGTAGCGTTCAGCGAGGCCTCCGGCCCCTCCTGAACAACCTTCCACAGGTTATAGCCCAGCGCGTCCGACGCTTCGTTGAACGTGGTTCCCACCACGCTATAGCGTTCTGCCAGCTCTCGCAGCATGCCCAGCTGCTGAGAGCCTTGCCCGGGAAACATGAGGGCAAGGGGTTGAGACATGTTATTTCACCTTTGCTCTTGTTGGCTTTTCTCGGCATTTGCGCCCCGGCCCGAGCCCGCTTGAGCGCGGCGAAGGCGCCTAAGGCATCGCCTGCCAGCGTTCGGCGAGGCGGCCGGGCAGGTCGTGCTCGACTTCCTGCATCGCCCGCCGTATCGCATAGTAGAAGCCTTCCTCGTGAGCGCCGCCGTGGCTTTTGACCACAATGCGAGAAAGCCCCAGCAGGCTCGCCCCGTTATAGCGCACGGGGTCAAGCTCCCGTTTTAGCCGCCTGAGCACCGGCCGGGCCAGAAGGCTTGCCAGCCGGCCGCTGAGCCGGGCTTCGAACGCTTCCTGCACGCGCTCGACCAGCATGCCGGCAAGGCCTTCGCTTGACTTGAGCACGGCGTTACCCACCAGGCCGTCGCATACCAGAACGTCAAGCGAGCCGCTGTAAAGGTCGCCGCCTTCGGCGTAGCCGCGATAGTCAAAGGCCCCGACGGCCCCGTAGCGGCGCAGGATCGTATCGGCGTCGCGCAGCTCGGCGCTGCCCTTGGTCGCCTCGGCACCCACGTTCAGAAGGGCCACGCGCGGCCTCTCCAGGCCGTCCACGCTTTGCGCCATGGCGGCCCCCATGAGGGCAAAGTCCGCCAGGCGGCGCGCCGGCGAATCCACGTTGGCTCCCAGATCAAGCAGGTAGCACTGCCGCCGGCGACGGGCCGGTATGGCGGTGCTGATTGCCGGTCGGCCAACGCCCGGGAGCGTGCCCAGGGAGCGGCGCGACAGCGCCACCAGCGCCGCGGTATTGCCGGCGCTCACCGCGGCATCGAGCTGACGCCGGCTATCGCCGAGGGCGTCGAGCATGCAGGCCATGCTGGTATACTGGCCGTGACGCAGCGCCCAGGCCGCCGTGGCCTCGGCCGGCACGCCGTCGGCGGCATCCCGGGGGATTAAACGCGACGCTGCCGCAGCCAGGGGCTGCGGCAAGCGTGAAATTTCGGCCCGTACGTGCTGACAAGGGCCGAAAAGCTCAAGCACCAGCCCGGGGTCTTCCTGCGCTGCGCGCGCAGCGCCGTGGATGATGGCCTGGGAGCCGTGATCGCCTCCCATGACATCAACGGCTATGCGCACGCGTCGTCGGGCTTTCGCACGTCAGACACTTGACGCTTAAACCTCGACGACCTTGCGGCCGCGGTAGTAGCCGTCGGGCGCTACGTGGTGACGCAGATGCTTGGTACCGGTTTCCTTGTCCTCGGAAATCGTCGGCGCGCTCAGCGAGTCGTGGCTGCGGCGCATGCCGCGGGCGGAGCGGGTTTTACGGTTCTTTTGAACTGCCATGGGTCATTACTCCAACAATGGTAAGAGAAACTTATTGCTTGTCTTTCAGGGTGCGAAGCACCGCAAACGGATTGTCGTCAGACGCCGCTTCGTCTTCTTCGGCTTCGTCGGCCTTGCTGACCAGCTGCTCCGCCGGCACAAGGCAGTCGGCTTCATCGTGATAGATCACCTGGGGCAGACTCAGAATCAGCTCGTCCTCGACCAGCGTCAAAAGGTTCAGCTGCTCGTTTTCCACCAGCACCGGCTCGTGGCTTGCGGGCAGCTCGCCGGCGAGCGCTTCGTCGGCCACCATGCCCAGCAGAAAGTCGCTCTTCACCGGATGCTCGATGGGTACCAGACAGCGCCGACAGGCGAGCATGAGCGAGGCCTCAAGCGAGCCGTGTATTTCGCGGCGTCCCTGGGCGTCAATGCCGAACTCAAGCACGACGCGGCAATCTCCCGACTGCGGGCCGGCTTCTTCGGCAAGACGGGAGAGGCCGCTGAGCGCTACCCGGCCTTCAAGGCGTTCGCGACGGGCGGCAAGCTTGTAAGGCTCAACCCGATCAGGAAGTCGTGAGGTCAACATAGGCGCGCAATGATAGGCACTCCCCCCGCCGGTGTCAAAGCCTGAGGGAAGGATAAAGCGGCACCGCCCCTCTAGCGCTCGATGGTGAACCGCAGCGGTGACGGCGAGGTGGAAACACCCAGCACCCGGGCCGCGGTGCGGGCAAAGCGGCGCGACAGCTGGTCAAGCGGGCCAAGCGCCGGCGTGTAGTCCTCCCGGCGCAGGCCGTCGGTATAGTCGCGCGCCACCTCTTCGATACTCGCCAGGCGATCGACCAGCCCCAGCTCAAGGGCCTGTTCGCCGCTCCACACCAGCCCCGAGAACAGCCGCGGATCCTCGCTCAGGCGCTCGCCGCGGCCGGCCTTCACATCGGCCACGAACTGCTGATGGGTAGTATTCAGCACCGACTGCCAGAACGTCTCGGTGTCCTCGTCAAGCGGCTGAAACGGATCCAGGAACGCCTTGTTTTCCCCGGCGGTCATGACCCGGCGCTCGACGCCCAGCTTGTCGATGGCCTGCTGCAGGCCGAACCCGGAGTAGATCACGCCGATGGAGCCCACCAGGCTCGCCGGTGAGGCCACCACCTCGTCTGCCGCAGCGGCAATGTAGTAGGCGCCGCTGGCGCCGATATCCTCGATCACCGCGATGATCGGCTTGTCGCCCGCCTGGCGCAGGCGCATGACTTCGGCGTAGACGCGCTGGGACTGCACCGGGCTGCCGCCGGGACTGTTGATGTGCAGCACCACCGCCCTGGCGTTATCCGCCTCCCAGGCGCGATTGAGCCCGCGGATGAGCCGCTCGGCATTGGCCGGCGAATCGTCGGCAATGGCCCCTTCGACCTCCACCACGCCCAGGTGCGGCTGCGCGCTCACTGGGGTAGCCGACCTGTCGCCGAACAGACCGTAGGCGCCGAGCAGCACCGACGCCAGCAGCAGCGCCAGCAGGGTCAGCCGCAGGGCGATCTTCCAGCGCCGGCTGCGGCGCTGCTCGGCCAGCACCCCGCCGATCCAGCGGTCCATCATTTCCTGCTGCTGCAAGCGCTGGCGCTCGCGCAGGGTCGCGGCGTCGTCGTCCGGGTAGCTAGCCTCGGCGGCAGCCGTGTCAGATACCGCCTCGTTCTCGGTCCAGGGGTCAGAGGCGGCTCGGGATGACGGCTCTCCCCTGCCGTTGCCGGCTGATTTATCGCTCATGCTGTCTCCTTGTCACGTCGCGGCTGTCGCGGGCGCTGTCTTCACCGCTGACGCCTCCAGCCAATCGAAGAGCCCGTCAATATCGTGGGCAATGTGCAGCGGCGCAAAGGCCGCCAGCCGCTCGCTTTTGTGCACGCCGTAGCTCACGCCTACCCGGGGCATGCCCAGCGCACGGGCCATCGCCATGTCGTATTCGGTATCGCCGACCATGACCGCCCGGCTGGCGGGCACGTCGAGCTCGTCGAGCAGCTCGGCCAGCATCAGCGGGTCCGGCTTGGAGCGGGTCTCATCGGCGGTGCGGCTGGCATGGAACCAGCGAGCGCTGTCTGTCTCGGTAAAAACCCGATCGAGACCGCGGCGGGTCTTGCCCGTGGCCACCGCAAGCCGGGAGACGCCCCGGCGGTGCAGGCGTTCGAGCCGCGCCTCGGCGCCGCCGAAAAACGTCATGGGGGTGGGGTCGGCGTGGACGAAATAGTGCGCGTAGCGTTCGCGCAGGCGCGCCGAGTGCGCCGCGGAAATACCCGGGCACAGTATCTCCACCGCTTCGGGCAGCCCCAGCCCGACAATGTTTTCCACGGCATCGGGGGCAAGCTCCCCCCACTCGACGTCCCGGGCGGCCGCCTGCATGCTGGAAACAATGCGCGGCACCGAGTCCATCAGGGTGCCGTCCCAGTCAAAAATCATCAGTTCAAACGACGCTGTTGTCGACATGCTTGTGTCCTATCCACGAAGAGGGGTCAGCACGCTCTCCAGCGCTTCGGGGAGCGGCGCCTTGACCGTGATCATGCGCCCGCTTCCGGGCTCGGGAAAGCTCAGCGAGCGGGCGTGCAGAAAAAGCCGCTCCGCGCCCAGGCGGCGAGAAACCGCCGCGCTTTCCCGGCTTGAGTACTTGTCATCCCCCAGCAGCGGATGCCCGGCATGGGCGGCGTGCACGCGAATCTGATGGGTGCGCCCGGTCACCGGCTCGGCCTCGATCAGCGTGGCGTGGGCAAACGCTTCCTCCACGGCAAAGCGCGTGCGCGCGAACTTGCCGTCGGTCGTCACGCGCACGCGACGCTCGCCGTTGCCCGCGTCAAAGCGGTCCAGCCGCGCGCTGACAAAGGTTTTGCGCGCCGGCCAGCGGCCACTGACCAGCGCCAGGTAGCGCTTTTCCATGCCCTGCGCCTTGAGCGCCCGGTTGAGCGAGAGCAGCGCTTCGCGGGACTTGGCCAGAAGCAAGCAGCCCGAGGTGTCGCGGTCCAGCCGGTGCACCAGCTCCAGAAAGTCAAGATCGTCGCGCACCTGGCGCAGCGCCTCGATGAGGCCGATCTTGACGCCGCTGCCGCCGTGCACCGCCAGCCCCGACGGCTTGTTGAGCACCAGCCAGTCGGCGCTTTCGCGCAGTACGCTGCCCAGCAGCAGGTCGCGCAGGCTGTCGCTGACTTCCTTCACCGCCTCCCGGGGCGCCAGCCGCAGCGGCGGCACGCGCACCGTGTCGCCGGCCTGCACTCGATAGCCGGCCTTGACGCGCTTTTTGTTCACCCGCACCTCGCCCTTGCGCACAATGCGGTAGATCAGCGCCCGAGGAGCCCCCTTGAGTCGGGTCATGAGAAAGTTATCGAGGCGCTGCCCCGCCTGCTCCGGGGCGATGTCCACCCACTGCACGTCTCGCCCTTCGGCCATGGCGGTGTCCTCCTTGCGCCGGGAAAAGCGCCATTCTATCGCACACGCTCGAACAATGCGCCCCGGGCAGGCGAACCCGGCGTCATTTATCGGCGGGTAAATTGCTGGTCGGTGGCTTTGCTGTTATATTCCGGAACGCTCGCCCTCCAAGCGTTTCCACGCTTCTGTGTGCCACGCCTCTGCGCACGACTGAACAAGTGCCCTAGCGCCAGACAAGCGCCATCACAGAAAGCCCGCAAGGCCGGCAAACGCTTGCCTGGGACAAAGCGCCTGCCCGACCGACACGCAGGCCAGAGCAGGACGACGCCGTGTACGCATGCCGCCGTCATCTGCGCGCCACGGCAATGGTATCCGCGCGCAGCCGCAAGGATCCGGGCAGCATCGCTGCCGCCGGTAACAGCTTGCCGGTAAAGGACACAGGCGCCCGGGGATTATCCCGCGCGTTCGCCCGGCGGCGCTTAACGCTAAGCGCCGGCCCTGGCAAGGACAGGACAACACGCTACGCCCGGCGCCGCCGTGCTTTCACGTCATCGAGCGCGCCCGGCGGCGGGCGAAAACAAGTTCAACGTTGTGCCGGTAGCTTCCGCGACATCTCCGCACCGTTTTTGACGGAGCACCGGCACGCAACGCTATGCGAGACAACATGAAACGGATGCTCATCAATGCGACCCAGCCTGAAGAGCTGCGCGTCGCTCTTGTCGATGGTCAACGCCTTTACGATCTGGATATCGAGTCCGGCGCCCGGGAGCAGAAAAAAGCCAACATCTACCGCGGCCGCATCACCCGGGTTGAACCTTCCCTGGAAGCCGCTTTTGTCGATTTTGGCGCCGAGCGCCACGGCTTTCTGCCGCTGAAGGAAATCTCCCGGGAATATTTCGTCAAGGACGTCAACGGCCGCCCCAGCATCAAGGAAGTGATCAAGGAAGGCCAGGAAGTCACCGTCCAGGTGGACAAGGAAGAGCGCGGCAACAAGGGCGCCGCCCTGACCACCTTCATCAGCCTGGCCGGGCGCTTTCTGGTATTGATGCCCAACAACCCCCGCGCCGGCGGCATTTCCCGGCGCATCGAAGGCGAGGACCGCAGCCAGCTCAAAAACGCCATGAGCCAGCTGACCATGCCGGACAAAATGGGCCTGATCGTGCGTACCGCGGGTATCGGCCGCACGCCCGAAGAGCTCCAGTGGGACCTGGATTATCTGGTGCAGGTGTGGGAGTCGATCACCGCGGAGGCCGGCAAGCACGCCACGCCCTTTTTGATCTACCGCGAGTCCAACGTCATCATCCGCGCCATGCGCGACTACCTGCGCCAGGACATCGGCGAGGTGCTGATCGACAGCCCCGAGATCCACGCCGAAGCGCTGGGCTTTATTCGCCAGGTCATGCCCTCCTACCAGCAAAAGATCAAGCTCTACGCCGACGAGGTGCCGCTGTTCTCGCGCTTTCAGATCGAATCCCAGATCGAGACCGCCTACCAGCGCAAAGTCAAGCTGCCCTCGGGCGGCTCCATTGTCATCGACCACACCGAAGCGCTGGTCTCCATCGACATCAACTCGGCCCGGGCGACCCGGGGCAGCGATATCGAAGAAACCGCGCTGCAGACCAACAGCGAAGCCGCCGACGAAATCGCCCGCCAGCTGCGCCTGCGCGACATCGGCGGCCTGGTGGTCATCGACTTCATCGACATGGGCCCGGCGCGCAACCAGCGCGAAGTGGAAAACCGCACCCGTGACGCGCTCAAGATCGACCGCGCCCGAGTCCAGATCGGGCGAATTTCGCGCTTTGGCCTGATGGAAATGTCACGCCAGCGCCTGCGCCCGTCGCTTGGCGAAACCAGCGGCGTGGTCTGCCCGCGCTGTAACGGCCAGGGCACCATCCGCGACGTGCGTTCGCTGTCGCTGTCGGTGATGCGCCTGCTCGAAGAAGAAGCCATGAAAGAGCGCAGCGCCCAGATCCGCGCCGTTTTGCCCGTACCGGTCGCCACCTACCTGCTCAACGAAAAGCGCAGCGTGCTGGCCGATATCGAAGCGCGCCAGGACGTTCGCGTGGTGCTGCTGCCCAACCCGGACATGGACACGCCGCACTACGACGTTCAGCGCCTGCGCGACGACCATCTGGAAGGCGGCGACCTCACCGCGGCCTCCAGCTTCGAGCTGCCCGTGGAAAGCGAAGCCGGCAAGGAGTCGGAGCCCGGCATGACGCCGCCGGCCCAGCGCGACGTCGCCGCGGTCAAGAGCGTAACGCACAACGCCCCGGCCCCCGCTTCGCTGCAAAGCGACGGCCACAGCGCCCCTCGGACGACTGCAGAAGCCACCCCCGACGCCTCGTCCGGCGTGGTGGGCCGCTTTATCCGCGGTTTTGCCAAGTTTCTGGGGGCCGAAGAAACGGAACAGGCACTGGAAAAGACCCAAAGCCGGCAGGCATCCGACGCGGACGAGCGCCGGTCGCGCCCGGCGCCGGCCCGGCACAAGCCGGCCGTCGAGCGCCGCCCGCGCAGCGCAAACCAGCAGCAAAGTCGGTCGGGCAAGGGCAGCACCGCCGGTCATGACAGCGCTTCGCGCCAGGGCAAGAGCTCGGCAAAAGATACCGGCAGCGACGCTGCCGGCAAGTCCCGCAGCCGCACGGGCGACGAGACGGCAAAAACCGAGGCCTCAAGCAAGAGCTCGTCGAACGCCCAGCGTAGCCACGCATCGCGCAGCGACAAGAGCGATGACACGCGCAGCGATGCCCAGCGCAAACCCGCCAGCGCGGACAGCCAGCGCAGCGGCCCCAGCCGCTCGCGCAGCCGTCGTCGCCACCCCCAGCAGGACAGCAAAGAACGCCAAAGCGCAGCGGCTGCGCCCCGGGCAGACAAGCCCGCCGATACGCCTGCTACCCTGCCCAAGGAGGCCGAGCCCCAGACCGGCAGGCAGCCCGACGAGGCCAAAGCTGCCTCGCCGAACGAAGCGCCGGCCGTCGCCGTGGACACGCCCAAGCGCACTCGCAACAACCCGCGCAAGCGCAGCCGCAAGCAGGCGCTGAACCCCAAGGCCGAAGCCGAGCAACTCAGGCTCCAGGCCGAAGCTGAAGCCCCGGCAGCGGAAAAGGCCGATGCCCCGGCAGCCGAAAAGCCGGCAGCGCCGAAAAAGGCGGCGGAGCCGGTCCCGGAAAAGCCCCCGGAAAAAGCCCCGCAGAAGGCCGAAGAAAAAGCGCCGGCCAGGGCAGCGGAAAAGGCCGACGCCCCGGCAGCCGAAAAGCCGACAGCGCCGGAAAAGGCAGCGGAGCCGACCCCGGAACAGCCTCCGGAAAAAGCCCCGCAGAAAGCCGAGGAAAAAGCCCCGGCCAGGGCAGCGGAAAAGGCCCCTGCCAAGCCGCGTCGCCGTCGCCGGGCGCATAACGACCCGCGCGAACAGCGCCGTCGCCAGCAGGAGAACAGCGCCGAGTAGCGCCGCCTGCCCACAAAAAAGCCCGGCACCTTGAAGGTGCCGGGCTTTTTTTTAAGGCGAAATGTCTGTGCGCTCACGCCGGAATCGTGCGCGGCTCCACTTCCAGCGCCACGCCAAAGCGCTCCTTGACCGCGCCGGCCACCTGGCCTGCCGCGCGCTTAAGCCCGGCACGATCACCGCCGCCGAAATGCACCAGCACCAGCGCCTGACGCTCGTGGACGCCAAAGGCGCCAAAGCGCTGTCCTTTCAGGCCGCAGCGATCCACCAGCCAGCCGGCAGCCAGCTTGCAGCCGCCGCCCGCCTGGGGAAAATGCGGCATGTCGGGATGCTGCTCAAGCAGCCGTTTGGCGACGCTGTGCTCCACCACAGGATTCTTGAAAAAGCTGCCGGCGTTGGGCAGGCGCCGCGGATCCGGCAGCTTTTCCCGGCGAATGGCGCTCACCGTTTGCGCGACCTCAAGGGCCGTGGGATCGGCCCCTGCTCGGGCAGCCAGGTCGCCGTACCCGAGCACCGGGCGGGGAGTACGGCCAAGTTCGAGCACCAGTCGGGTGATCGCCACCTCGCCGGCCAGCTCGTGCTTGAAAACGCTGTCGCGGTAGCCGAACCGGCACTCGCCGGGCGATAGCCGGCGAGTGCGCCCGCTGGCCAGATACATGACCTCGACCGCGTGCAGCGCGTCGGCCAGCTCGACGCCATAGGCGCCGATGTTCTGCACCGGAGCCGCGCCGCAGTCACCGGGAATCAGCGCCAGGTTCTCAAGGCCCCAGAGCCCGCGCGCGGCAAGCGTCATTACCAGGCCGTGCCAGTTTACCCCGGCGCCCACATGCGCCCGGACTCTGTCGCCGTCGCGCTCAAGCCACCACTGGCGAAGCGCCGGGCGCACGACCACGCCGCCCAGCCTGGGCGGCAGCAGCACGTTGCTGCCGCCGCCCAGCAGGGTTATGCGCTGGCCCGCCCGGCGCGCCGCGCCCAGGCAGTCGCGCAGCGCGGAAAGCGTCGACGGCGCGGCGAAAAATGCCGCCCGGCACGGCAGGCCCAGGGTGTTGGCCCGAGCCAGCTCGCAGTCGGGCTGCCACGTGGCGGGAGCCGACGGCGGCATCACCGGGCAGCCTGAATATGCTCGACGAGCCCCTGGGAGGCCGCCTCGATCATGTCGAGCACCTCCTCAAAGCCCTGCTCGCCGCCGTAATACGGGTCCGGCACTTCACCCTGGGGCATGCCGGCAAACGCCAGGAACAGCTCGATATGGGCGCCGTGGCCCTCCGGCTCCATGGCACGAATGTCGCGCAGGTTGCCGTAGTCCATGGGCAGAATATAGTCGAACTCGTCAAAATCCTCGCGGCCAAGCTGGCGCGCCCGAAGATTGCCGATATCGAGACCACGACGTTTGGCCGCCGCCTGCGCCCGCTCGTCGGGCGGGTTGCCCGCATGCCAGTCGCCGATACCGCACGAATCCACGGTGACATGCGGCTCAAGCCCTGCCTGCTCTACCGCCCGACGAAACACGCCTTCGGCGCTCGGCGAACGGCAGATATTGCCCAGACAGACGAATAGCACCTTCATGGTGACTCCCTATCAGAATGGATGTCGCGGGACGCCATCAGGCGACGCACCCGCGCCAGATCATCCGGCGTATCCACGCCGGGTGGGTTGACCGTGCAGGCCAGCGCCACCTGCACAACATGCCCGCGCTGCAGCGCGCGCAGCTGCTCGAGCTGCTCGAGCTGCTCGAGCGCGGCCGGCGGCCAGTCGCGAAAGGCGTGCAGAAAAGCCGCGCGGTAGGCATAGATACCGATATGGCGCAGCCAGGCATCGGTCGCCAACAGCGCCGGCGGGTCGCTGAAATGCTCGCGGTCCCAGGGCACCGGCGCCCGGGAAAAATACAGCGCCCGGCCGTCGAAGGCGCGCACCACCTTGACCACGTTGGGGTTAAAAAGCGACTCGACCTCGGTAAGCGGCTCGGCAAGCGTGGCGATCGAAGCTCCGGGGTCATCGGCCAGCCGCGCGGCGACCTGATCAATCAGCGCCGGCGGCATCAGCGGCTCGTCCCCCTGAACGTTGACCACCAGCGCCTCGTCGGCAAGCGCCAGCGCCTCGGCCACTTCGGCCAGCCGGTCGGTGCCCGTGGCGTGATCGGCCCGGGTCATGACCACTTCGGCGTTGTAGGGGGCCAGCGCTTCGTCGATGCGTACGTCGTCGGTGGCGACCACCACCCGGGCAGCGCCGCTTTGCCAGGCGCGCCGCCAGACATGGGCGATCATCGGCTCGCCGGCTATGGGCAAAAGCGGCTTGCCCGGCAGCCGCGTGGAGGCGTAGCGCGCCGGAATGACCGCGGTGAATTCGGGCACGGACACTCAGGCGTCTCCCGCGCTGCCGGTTGACGCCGGCAGCTTTTCGTCCACGCTCAGCTGGCGTGCCTCGTCGGGGAGCATGACCGGGATGTCGTCTTTTATCGGGTAGGCCAGACCGTCGTAGCGGCAGTGCAGCTCGCCGGCCTCGCGCACGTACTCAAGCTTGCCCTGGCACTGGGGGCATACCAGCATCGCCAGCAGTTGTTTATCCATGAGCCTGTCTCCTGCAGGTAAGAGCTGCCAGCCGTGCGGCCAGCCAGCGTTCGAAATCGGCGGGCAGAACGGCCTCGACGTCCAGTACCCAGCTGTTCGGCGGCGCCAGCGCCGCGCACTTCACCGCGTCTTTCGCGGTCATCACCAGCGCCTGCCCTTGTGCTGTTTCAAGGTCCCCGGCGCTGAAACGATGGTGATCGGCGTAGCCCTGCCAGAAGCCGCACACGCCCAGCGCTTCCAGTGTGGCAAAAAAGCGCGCCGGCCGGCCGATGCCGGCAATGCCACGCACCGGCAGCGCAAACGGCAGCGGGTCGAGCGCAAAGGTCTTTCCGGTGGCCAGCCGGCGCCAGCGAATCGGCGCCAGCCGCATGGGTACGGTGTTCACCCCGAGCCGCCTTCGCGCCTCGCCGTTGACCAGCACGGCGTCCACCTCGGCCAGCCGCCGGGGCGGCTCGCGCAGGGGGCCGGCCGGCAGGCACTGGCCGTTGCCCAGGCCCCGCGCACCGTCCACCACCGCAAGCTCCAGATCCCGCCCCAGCGCCAGATGCTGCAGCCCGTCGTCGCTGACGATAATATCGCAGCCGGCCTCCCCCAGCGCTCGAGCGCCCCGGACGCGATCGGGGTCGGCCACCACGGCCGCTCCGGTCTGCTGGGCAAGCATCAGCGGCTCGTCGCCGCTTTGCGCAACCGGCGTCGCCGGCGTCACCCGCAGCGGGTAGCTGTCGGCCCTGCCGCCGTAGCCCCGGGTAATAATCCCCGGGGTATGGCCCCGCTCGCTTAGCCAGCGCACCAGCCAGGCCACCAGCGGCGACTTGCCCGTGCCGCCCAGGGTAATATTGCCCACGACAATCACCGGCACCGGCGCCTGCCACACGGCCTTTTTACCGCCGGCATACGCTATCCGGCGACGCTCGACCATCAGCCGATACAGGGCCGCCAGAGGGCGCAGCGGGTACAGCCAGGGGCTGCCGCGGTAGGCCGCCCGGACCCAGCGTTCGGCCAGGTTCACGCCGCGTCCTCAAACTGCAGCCGATGCAGCGCGGCGTAGGCGCCGTCGACCTTTAGCAGCTCGCGGTGAGTGCCTTGCTCGATGATACGCCCCTGCTCCATGACCACAATGCGGTCGGCGCGCTCGATGGTGGAAAGCCGATGGGCAATGACCAGGGTCGTGCGCCCTTCGCACACCCGCTCGAGGGCCTTCTGGATATAGCGTTCGGACTCGGTGTCCAGCGCCGAGGTAGCCTCGTCCAGCACCAGGATCGGCGCGTCCTTGAAAATCGCCCGGGCAATGGCCAGCCGCTGGCGCTGGCCGCCGGAGAGCATCACGCCGTTATCGCCCACTCGAGTCTCGTAGCCGTCGGGCAGAGTATCGATGAACTCGTGGGCGTAAGCAGCCCGTGCGGCGGCTTCAATGGCCGCGGGGTCGGGATCGCGGGAGCCGTAGGCGATGTTGTCGGCCACGCTGGCGTTAAACAGGGTCACCTGCTGGGATACCAGCGCAATCTGGCGGCGCAGCGGGGCCAGCTGATAGTCGCGCACGTCCACGCCGTCAATGGCAATATAGCCGCCGGTGCAGGTATAAAAGCGCGGCAAAAGGCTGGCAAGCGTCGACTTGCCGCTGCCCGAGCGTCCGACAATGGCAACAAGCTCGCCGGCGGCCACGTCCAGATTAACGTGATGGAGCACATCGGGCTGGTCGTCGGCGTAGTGAAAGCTGACGTCGCGAAAGGCGATCTCGCCGCGCAGGCGCTTTGGCAAGCGCTCGCCGCTGTCCTCTTCGGCGGGCTCGTCCATCAGCCCGAAGAGCTCGGTGGAGGCGGCGATGCCCTTCTGGATCTGGCTGTTGATCTCGGTGAGCTGGCGCACCGGCTTGACCATCAGCGCGGCGGCGGTAATGAAGGCGACAAATTCCCCCGGGGTCATGTCGTTGAGCAGCGAAGGCGCCATGGCCACCCACACCAGCCCCGCCATGGACACGGCCACCAGCATGAGGATCACCGGCGAGCTCGCCGCCTTGGTCACCGCTTCCTTCATGCTCTGGCGGCGATTTTCCTCGCTGACGCGTTCGAAACGGCGCTTTTCGTGGGCTTCGGCGCCGTGGGTGCGCACCACGCGGTAGCCGGACAGCGCTTCCGAAGCCACATGGGTCACGTCGCCCATGGAGTGCTGAATACGCTTGGAAATACGCCGAAAGCGCTTGCTGACGTAGCCCACCACCAGCGCGATCAGCGGCGTGACGGCGAGAAACAGCAGCGTCAAAAGCCAGTTGGTCCACAGCAGATAGCCCAGCAGCCCCACCACAAAAAGCCCTTCGCGCAGCAGGATGGTCACCGCCTTGGTGGCGGCCCCCGCGACCTGTTCCACGTGGTAGGTCACCCGGGAGACCAGATGGCCGCTGGAGTGATGATCAAAAAACACCCCGGGCAGGTGGAGCATATGGGCAAACACGTCGCAGCGCAGCGTGTGAATCACGTAGCGCCCCACGTAGGCCATGAAATAGGTGCTCAGAAAAGTGCCCAGCCCCCGGGCGGCGAACATGCCGATCACAAACAGCGGCAGAAAGAGACGAAAGGCGGCGTCGGGGTTCTGGATGCCGTCGATCAGGCGTTTCATCAGCTCGGCCAGAGCCGTGCTTGACGCGGCATAGATGGCAAACCCCGTCACCGCCAGGGCGAAGGCGCGCCAGTGCGGCCTGACATAGCCCAGCAGGCGCTTGTAAATGGCCAAACCTGAATCAATCACGCGGACTCCCGGCGCTAAAACACGATGCGCCGATTCTACCTCAAGCCGGCGCCCATCAACACCGCTCGCCCCCCGGGACCTCGCGCTCACTCTCCACCCTGACCGCTTCCCCGGGGATCAGCCAGAACGTCAGCGCCCCGTCCTGGGCAGTACTCCAAAGGCAGCTTGTCTGGCGGCGAAAGCGCCTTACCACCCTGTCTACCGGGTGCCCGAAGCGGTTGTTGCGCCCGGCGCTGAACACCGCGTGCCGAGGGGCTACCGAGCGTACGAACTGCACGCCGGAGCTCGTCGCGCTACCGTGATGCCCGGCGACCAGCACGCTGACCGGCGCGTCGACGAGCGACAGAAGCCGGCGCTCGACCCGGGCCCCCACGTCGCCGGTGATCAGCAGCCGGTGCTTGCCTGCCGTCACCTGCAGCACGCAGGAGGCGTCGTTGGGCGACAGCTCGCCCGGCCTTTTTGCCGGCGGCCACAGGTGGGCAAACGCCACGCCGTTCCGCTGCCAGCGCTGCCCGTTGCGACACGGCTGCTGCCCGGCCACCACGCCATCCCCGGCCGGCGCCTGCCAGCGAGCCACCCGGTGGGCTTCCTGAAGGGCGCGAATGCCGCCGGCGTGGTCGGTTATCCCGGTGGCTGACGATCACCCGGTCAAAGCGCTGCCCCGGCGGCCACAGCCCCGCAAGCGGCATGAACCCCGAGCGAAAGCGCGGTCCGGTATCGTAGAGCGTGCGCGAATGGCGAGTGCGCAGCTCGATCAGCTGCCCCTGCCCCACGTCGTGGATTCGCACCCGCAGCGCGCCTTCGGGCAGCGCCGGCGGCGAGACGGTCACCACCGCCAGCAACATCAGCATCAGGCTCAAGGTCCGCAGCTCCCGGGCAACCGCGGGCAGCCCCCAGCACAGCGCCACCAGGCCAAGGGCGGCGGCCACCGCCGCAATCTGCCCGATTGGCGGCTCCCAAAGCGGCGCCGCGGTCACCGCAAGCTCGAGCAGCCCGCGCAGCAGATCGAGCGTCAGGCCAAACAGCCACCAGAGCGCCTCGCTTGCGTAGGGAAGCGGCGCGGCCAGCCAGCCGAGCAGCGCCAGCGGCACCATGATCATGCTCATCCAGGGCACCGCCGCCAGGTTGATCAGCGGGGCCAGCGGCGCGACCCGGCCGAAGGCCAGCAGCACCGCCGCGGCCATGATCGGGGCAAGCAGCAGCTGGGAGCGGCACAGCGCCCACAGCCAGCCGCGCCACCCTGTCGGCCGCCGTCGTCCCTGCCAGATCACGATCAGCCAGCCCACGGCAACAAACGATAGCCAGAAGCCGGGGCGCCACACGGCCAGAGGATCGCTTATTGCGATGATCGCCATGGCCAGCCACCACGCCTGCCAGGCGCCTGGAGCATGGCGTCCGGCCAGCGCCCAGAGCCCTACCAGCGCCATGACCAGCGCCCGGGTCGCCGGCGGCGTCAGTCCGGCAAGCAGCGCATAGCCCAGGGCACAGCCTGCGGCCGCCCACCAGGGCCATAGGCGCAGCCGCCAGTTCCATGGCGTTAACCGGCGGGCCCCTGCCCGGGAAAGCCAGAGGCCAAACCCCGCCACCAGGCCTACATGGAGACCCGAAATCACCACCAGGTGCGTGGTGCCGCTGGCGTTCAGCAGGTTCCAGTCGTCCCGGGTGAGCCGGCTGCTTTCTCCCAGCGTCAGCGCGGCCAGCCAGCGGCGGGTGGCCGCATCGCCGGCGTGACGGTCAATGAAGGAAAGCGCCCGGGGCTTCAGCGACGGCGCGGCGGCGTCGGTACGCACCGGCGCCGGGCTCTGGCGTACGTAGCCGGTGGCGTGAATGCCTTCGCGCCACAGCCAGGCCTGATAGTCGAAGGCGCCGGGGTTGCGAAACCCGTGCGGCGGGCGCAGGCGCAGGGTCATCTGCCAGCGCTCGCCCCGGCGCATGGGCGCCTCGCCGTAAACGCTGACCCGGACTTTGCCCAGCCGGTCGCAGCGGGGCAGCCCGGGCGGCGCTCGGCAGCGATCGACGCTCAGCAGCAGACGGGGAATGCCGGCGCTGTCATCCGCCTCGATCACCCGCGCGCTAACGCCAAGGTCGACGCCGCTTAGCCCCGGCGGCAGCCGGCTCGCCTGCTCCTGCAAAACGCCGCCCCAGGTCAGCAGCCACGCCCCCAGCAGCAGCGGCCATAGCGGATATCGTCGGCCCGTCAGTCCCGCCAGCAGCAAGGCCACTCCCGGCACGGCAGCGGCGAGCAGCGGATAGTTGTCGACCACGCCCGCAGCCCCTGCCCCGGCACCGCCCAGCGCCGCCGCGGCCAGGGGCCAGGCGAGTCCCGCACGCCGATACTTGACACCCCTTGCGCCGCGCTTTTTCGCCGCCATCGTCTGTCCGCTCCCCGGACCCGCTTTGCGGCGCTACGCCCGCATAGCCGAAACCACCCAGTATATGGATAATGGTTAGCTTCAAAGGCCAGAGTAATCAACATGCCGCGCCGTTTCCTGCAGCGCTACATGCCTCGACCCGACACTCTGAAGCGCCGGCGCTCGCTGCGTTTCATGGCGCCGCTGATTGCCGACCCGAGGCTTTGGCTGCTCACCCGCCGAAGCGTGGCCAACGCCTTCAGCGTCGGCATATTCTGCGCGCTCTTGCCCATCCCCTTTCAGATGGTAGTCGCTGCCCTGGGCGCGCGCCTGAGCCGCTGCAATCTGGCTCTGGCGGTGGGGCTGGTATGGATCACCAACCCGCTGACCATGCCGCTGATCTATTACGCCAACTACCGGCTGGGCTCGCTGTTTTTCGACACGCCGGTTCGCGAAGCCCCGATGCGCCTCTCGGCCCGCTGGATCGCCGAGCAGATGCACGACATCCTGCCGGCGCTGCTGGTCGGCTCGCTGATCTCGGCGGTTATCCTGGCGGCGCTGGCCAACGCTGCCGTTCGCCTCATCTGGCGCTGGCACGTGTCCCGCCACTGGCGGCGCCGGCAGCGCAAACGCCGCCAGCGTCGGGCGCGCCTCGAGGCCGAATTTGACGACTGAAGCTGACGGCGATCGTCAGGCAGGGTCCGCGACCAGGTGCCCGCCGTCCAGGCGCAGGACCCGATCCTGGTGGGCTGCGAGATCGGTATCGTGGGTGACGATGACAAAGGCGCAGGCGCTCTCCCGGGCCAGCTCGTCCATCAGCCCGAGGATGGTGGCCGCCGTGCTCTGATCGAGGTTGCCGGTCGGCTCGTCCATCAGCACCAGGCCGGGGTCGGTGACCAGTGCCCGGGCAATGGCCACGCGCTGGCGCTCGCCGCCGGAAAGCTCGCCCGGCTTGTGATCGGCGCGCGGCGCCATACCCACGCGCTCGAGCAGCGCCCGGGCGCGCTTTTCCGCCTCGCGCTTGCGCTGACCGCGGATAATCAGCGGCAGCGCGGCGTTTTCCAGCGCGGTGAACTCGGCCAGCAGATGGTGAAACTGGTAAACAAAGCCGATATAGCGATTGCGAAAGCGCCCCAGCGCGGCTTCGTTCAGTCCCGCAAGCGGCTCGTCGGCAATCACGATCTGCCCCCGGCTGGGGCGATCGAGGCCGCCCAGCAGGTTGAGAAGCGTCGTCTTGCCCGAGCCGGAACTGCCGACAATGGCCACGCGCTCGCCGGCGCGTACGCGAAGCGAAAGCCCGTCGAGCACGGTCAAGTCTTCCGGCCCCTCGCTATAGGTGCGGGTCACGTCCCGGCATTCCAGCATCACCCGAGCCTTGGCGGCGTTGGCGGTTGTCGCGGTCGTCATGGAGGCTTCCTTACTCATAGCGCAGCACGTCGGCGGGCTGCACCCGGGCAGCGCGCCAGGCGGGATACAGCGTGGATAAAAACGTCAGGCCGAACGCCGCCGCGACAATATTGAGCACGTCGCTGCCGCGCAGCTGCGAGGGCAGCTCGCTGATGAAATACACTCCGGCATCGAGAAAGTGGATGCCGAAGGCGCCTTCCACCCAGCCGATCAGATCTGACACCGTGAGCGCCAGCAGCACGCCCACGACCACGCCGATGGCGATGCCGATCACGCCGATGGCCATGCCCTGGACCATGAAAATACCCATGATCGAACGCGGCGTGGCGCCGATGGTGCGCAGAATGGCGATATCGGCGCGCTTGTCGGTGACCACCATCACCAGAGTGGAGACGATGTTGAACGCCGCCACGGCGATGATCACCGTGAGCAACAGGCCGATCATGCGCTTTTCCATCTGGATGGCCTGAAACAGGTTGCCCTGGGTGAAGGTCCAGTCGCGGCCGCGGTAGCCCGCGCCCAGGTCGTTGACAATGGCCTGGGTCTCGCTGCTGGCGGCGAAGAGGTCATCCAGCTCCAGGCGCAGCCCGCCCACGGTGTTGCCCATCCGGGCCAGGGTCTGCATGTCGGCAATGTTGGCATAGGCCAGGCGGGCATCGAGCTCGGCGCCGACGCTGAAAATGCCGCTCACGGTAAAGCGCTTGAGCCGCGGGAAGACCCCGGCCGGGGTAATCGAGGCTTCGGGCACCAGCAGGGTCACCCGGTCACCCACGCCAACCCCCAGGTTGCGCGCCAGCGCCGACCCCAGCACCACCTTCCAGGTACCGGGCTGCAGATCGTCGAGGCTGCCGCGCTCCATGTGCTCGTCGACGATCGAGACCTGGCTTTCCCAGCCGGGCTTGATGCCGGTCACCATGCCGCCCTGGTTGCGCCCGCCGGCGGAAAACATGCCCTGCTGCTCCACGTAGGGCGCCGCGCCCACCACGCGCTCGCGCTCGGTCAGCCGCTCGGCAAGCCCTTGCCAGTCCTTGAGGCCGTCGACGGCCTCGATCTTGGTGTGCGGCACCATGCCCAGAATGCGCGTGCGCAGCTCGTGGTCAAAGCCGTTCATCACCGACAGCACCAGGATCAGCACCGCCACGCCGAGCATCAGGCCCAGCATGGAAGTCAACGAAATAAACGAAATAAAATGGTTGCGGCGTTTGGCGCGCACGTAGCGCAGCCCCACCAGAAAAGGCAAGCGGTCAAGCATGACGTGCTCCTTGTCGGCAAGCGCTCAGGCATGCCCGGCGTGCATAAAAACGCCTGCCCGCTGGCAGGCGCGCTTTGGCTCAGCGCCAGAAGTCCCGGATCGAGGCAATGCCCTGGGCGCCCACCGCGCGGGCCCGGTTGGCATGCTGGCGCGTCATTCCGCCCAGCGCAAACACCGGCATGCCGGCGTGCTCCACGTGCTGTTGAAAGTCATGCCAGCCCATCAGCACCGCGTCCGGATGCGAAGGCGTGGGCGCCAGCGGCGACAGCGTAACCAGGTCGCAGCCGAGAGCGGCCGCCTTTTCCAGCTGCTCGGCGTTATGGGTCGAGGCGCCCAGCCACTTGCCCGCGGGTATCGGCCGCCGGTCAAGCTGCATCAGCCGCTCGCTGGTCAGGTGAATACCGTCGGCGTCGACCTGCTCGAGCAAAGCCGGGTCGCCGTTGAGCAGCAGCCGAGCGCCGTACTCCCGGCAAAGCGCCAGCGCCCGGCGGGCGCGGGCCAGATACTGCTCGCCGTCGAGGCTCTTGGCCCTAAGCTGCACCAGCCGCACGCCGTCTTCCTCCAGCGCCCGGGTCAGGCGCTCGCCAAAGACCGCTTCGTCTTCCTCTTCGGCGGTGATCAGATATTCGGCGGGCAGCATGACCGCGCGCAGAATGGGCAGGTTGGCCGCCGGGAACGGATAGCCCGACAGCTCCTCCATGGGCACCCAGCGCACCGCCTGGCCTTCGCGGCCGAACGGCTCGCCGGAAAACGCATGAACCTGCCATACGTCGAGCAGGATATGCTTGTCGGGGTATTCGTGGTGCACGCGGATCAGCGGCTGGGCCCGGGTAATTTCCACCCCCAGCTCTTCGTGCAGCTCGCGCTTGAGACCTTCCAGACCCGTTTCGTAAGGGGCCAGCTTGCCGCCGGGAAACTCCCACAGGCCGCCCTGATCGAAGCTTGAGGGCCGGCGCGCAATCAGCACCTTCTGCTTGTCATCGCTGATGATTGCCGCGGCGGCAACGTGAACCCGTCGTTTTACCATTGCTTTCATTACGTCTTTTTCCACTGTTTTGCTGATCGGCCTAGCCGACGCCTCTTGCTGCACGAATCATCATCGGCGCGAATCCCTGCCCGGTCGGGAGGCTCAGCTGCGATAGTCGGCGTTGATGGACACATACTCGTGGGAAAGATCCGACGTCCACACCCTGGCGTCGCTATCGCCGCGCCCCAGATCAATACGGATGCCGATCTCCTCCCGCGCCATCACCGCGCTGCCGGCGGCTTCGGTATAGCCCGGCGCGCGGCCGCCGCCTTCTACCAGACGCACTTCGTCCAGGTCAATGGTGACACGCTCGACGTCGAAATCGGCCACCGGCGCGCGCCCCACCGCCGCCAGAATTCGCCCCCAGTTGGCGTCCGAGGCGTAGAGCGCGGTCTTGACCAGCGGCGAATGGGCCACGGTAAAGGCCACGTCCAGCGCTTCCCGGCGGCTAGCGGCACCGACCACGTCGAGCGTGACGAACTTGGTGGCACCCTCGCCGTCGCGGATGATCGCCTGGGCCAGGGCCACCAGCACCTGTTCGAGGCCGTCGGCAAAGGCACGAATCTCGTCGTCGGTGGCGATTTCCGCCCCCTGCCCGGTAGCGGCCAGCAGGCAGGCGTCGTTGGTCGAGGTGTCGCTGTCCACGGTGATGCAGTTGAACGAGCGGTCTACCGCCTGGCGCAGCAGCCGCTCGAGAAGCGCCGGCGCCACGGCGGCGTCGGTCACCACAAAGCCGAGCATGGTCGCCATGTCAGGGCGAATCATGCCCGACCCCTTGGCAATGCCGTTGAGCGTTACCCGCCGATCGCCCAGGGGCACTTCGACGCTTGCCCCCTTGAGCTGCGTATCGGTGGTGAGGATACCCGCCGCCGCCTGCTCCCAGGCCTCGCTCTGGCCGCTTCGGGCGGCAAACGCCGGGGTGATGCCGGCCAGCAGCGCCTCCATGGGCAGCGCCTCGCCGATCACGCCGGTGGAGAAAGGCAGCACCCGGTGCGCCGGCAAGCCGGCCTCGGCGGCCAGCGCGCGGCAGCTTTCCCGGGCATCGTCGAGCCCCTGGGCGCCGGTGCCGGCGTTGGCGTTGCCGGTATTGATCAGCCAGTAGCGCGGCGCCTGGCCCTGCCGGCGGCAGGCGGCCAGATGCTCCCTGGCGACCTGCACCGGCGCGGCGCAAAAGGCGTTGCGGGTGAAAACGCCGGCTACGCTTGCCGTATCGGGCAGTTCGATCACCACCAGATCGCGCCGGCCGGCCTTGCCGATACCGGCCCTGGTCGTGCCCAGGCGTACGCCGTCAAGCGCCGGCATTGCGGGAAACGGGACATGACCCACCGCCATAGGATTCCTCCTTTCGTCAGCCCGGGCCGTCAGCCGGGGTTTGTCAACCAGAAAGCATTGCCGCTTAGCTTAGCTGAGCTTGCCGCAGCAGTGCTTGTACTTCTTACCCGAGCCGCAGGGGCAAAGGTCGTTACGCCCCACCTTGGGCCCTTCCCGGCGCACCGGCTGGCCCTCGGCGGCCGCGGCCTCGGGGGTCTCGGATGCGGTTTCATCCGCGCTGCCCTCGGGCTCGTCGTGGCGGCTGGCGGCGGTCGCCTGTTCGCGCTCGAGCGCTTCGCGACGCTCGCGCTCCAGCGCGTCAACCTCTTCGGGCTGGCGCACCTGGACATGGCTCAGAATCCGCGTGACGTCGGCCTTGATATTGGCCAGCAGCTGTTGAAACAGGTCGAAGGACTCGCGCTTGTATTCCTGCTTGGGGTTCTTCTGGGCGTAGCCGCGCAGGTGGATCCCCCGGCGCAGGTGGTCCATGGACTGCAAGTGCTCTTTCCAGCGGGTATCCAGCACCTGCAGCATCACCTGCTTTTCAAACCGCCGGATCAGCGCCTCGCCGGCCGCTTCGATCTTGGCTTCGTAGGCCTCCCGGTGCATGGTCTGCAGCCGCTCGCGGAGCTTTTCCTCGCTCAGCCGCTGGTCTTCCCGGGCCCATTCGACCACCGGCGCTTCCAGGTTGAGCTCGGTCTTGAGGTGAGTTTCAAGCCCTGCCAGGTCCCACTGCTCGGCGAGGCTCTGGGGCGGCACGAAGCTGCTGATCGCCTCGTCCACGACCTCTTCGCGAATGCCCGCCACGGCGTCGGCCACGTCTTCGGACTTGAGAATGTCGTTGCGCTGTTCGTAGATCACCCGACGCTGGTCGTTGGAGACGTCGTCGTACTCCAGCAGCTGCTTGCGGATATCGAAGTTGCGCCCCTCGACCTTTTTCTGGGCCCGCTCCACGGCGTTGGACACCATCTTGTGCTCGATGGCCTCGCCCTCTTCGAGGCCCAGCGCCTTCATCATCCGCTTGACGCGGTCAGAGCCGAACAGCCGCATCAGGCTGTCTTCCAGAGAGAGGAAAAACCGCGTGGAGCCGGGGTCACCCTGGCGCCCGGAGCGCCCGCGCAGCTGGTTGTCGATGCGCCGGGACTCGTGACGCTCGGAGCCGATCACGTGCAGGCCGCCGGCTTCCAGCACCGCGTCGTGGCGCTTTTGCCATTCGTTCTTGAGCGTCTCGATATCCGCCGCGGTGGGGTTTTCCAGCCTGGCGGCCTCGGCTTCCCAGTTGCCGCCGAGCACGATATCCGTCCCCCGGCCGGCCATATTGGTGGCAATGGTCACGGCCCCGGGGCGCCCGGCCTGGGCGATGATCTCGGCTTCGCTCTGGTGCTGCTTGGCGTTGAGCACGTTGAAGCTGATGCCCGCCTCGCGCATCAGCCGCGCCAGGTACTCGGAGGTGTCAATGGAGGCGGTACCCACCAGCACCGGGCGGCCCGCCTCGGTCTGCTCCTGCACATCCTTGATGATCGCCCGGTATTTTTCCTCGGCGCTCTGGTAGACCAGATCGTTGAGATCCTGGCGCGCCTGGGGGCGGTTGGTGGGAATGACGATCACGTCCAGGCCGTAGATCTGGCGAAACTCGAAGGCTTCGGTATCCGCCGTGCCGGTCATGCCGGCCAGTTTCTCGTAAAGGCGGAAATAGTTCTGGAAGGTGGTGGAAGCAAGGGTCTGGCTCTCGCGCTGGACGGTGACGCCCTCCTTGGCCTCCACGGCCTGGTGCAGCCCTTCCGACCAGCGCCGCCCGGGCATCGAGCGGCCGGTGTGTTCGTCGACAATGACCACCTGACCGTCGGCGATGATGTAGTCGACGTCGCGCTGATAGAGATGGCGGGCGCGCAGCGCCGAATGCATATGCTGCAAAAGCCCCAGGTTCTGCGCGGCGTAAAGCGACTCCTCCTCGCCCAGCAGGCCTTCGGCGCGCATCAGCTCTTCCACGCGGTTATGCCCCTGCTCGGTGAGTTCGACCTGCTTTTGCTTTTCGTCGAGCAGAAAGTCGCCGGTGGGCGGTGCATCTTCGTCTTCCGGCTCTTCGCCCTTTTCCAGATGTGTCGCCAGACGGTCGACGACGCCGTAAAGCTCGGTGTTTTCATCCACCGCGCCGGAGATGATCAGCGGCGTGCGCGCCTCGTCGATAAGAATCGAATCCACCTCGTCGACAATGGCGTAGTGCAGCGGGCGCTGCACCTTTTCCTCGAGCGAAAACGCCATGTTGTCGCGCAGGTAGTCAAAACCGAACTCGTTGTTGGTGCCGTAGGTAATATCGCAGGCGTAGGCGTGGCGCTTTTCCTCGTTGGGCTGGCCGGAAAAGATCACGCCCACCGAAAGCCCCAGAAACTCGTACAGCGGACGCATCCAGTCGGCGTCGCGGCGGGCCAGATAGTCGTTCACCGTGACCACGTGCACGCCCTTGGCCGGCAGGGCGTTGAGGTAGACGGCAAGGGTGGCCACCAGGGTCTTGCCCTCGCCGGTTTTCATCTCGGCGATCCGTCCGTCGTTGAGCGTCATGCCGCCGACCATCTGCACGTCGAAGTGGCGCATGCCCATGACCCGCTTGCTCGCCTCGCGGACAACGGCAAAAGCCTGGGGCAGCAGGCTGTCCAGCGGCTCACCGTCGTCCAGGCGGGCGCGCAGCTCGCCGGTCTTGCCCTGCAGCTCGGCCTCGCTCAGCGCTTCGAACTCGCTTTCCAGGGCGTTGACGTGCTGCACGCTCTTGTGCATGCGTTTGACTTCGCGTTCGTTCTTGGAGCCGACGACTTTGCGCAGTACGTTACTGATCATGACTTTTCCACTATGGCTGCCGGAAACGCCGTCATGCGTCCCCGGTAAAAACAGGAAAATGCGCGGCGACCCGCCGACAGCGGTGCCACCGGGTTGGCCGCGAAGAAACAAGGCGTTTTGAGCAGAGACGCTGGCGGCCCGCGGCGCGACACCGCATCGAGCGCGGCGACCAGCCCCGGCACGCGGGCCGGGCTGCCGGGTAGACGGGAGCAGCAGCGACCCGGACGCCGCCGGCGCATGATGGCCCGCCGCCGGCGCCCCGAACGGCGCCGCACACGCCTGATGGCCGGCGCCAGGGCCAGCGCATAGACCTGGCCGGCGGGCAGCCGCGCGGCCTGGCAGGCGCTCAGTCCGACGGGAAGCAGACAGCTGACCAGAAGGCCGGCCAGCCACCAGCGCGCCACGCCGCGCCGACGGCAGGGCCGCGAAGTGTTCGCTTGGGGCGTCGGCTGGGCGGGCATGCTGGGGTCGCACTCCTTGGCGTGCTAGGCTTTCATGAATGGATGCATCCACACGAGGCAAGCGCATGAGTATAAAGGTTAAGCGTTCTCGCGCACAGCCCGTGGGGCAACTGCTCAAGCCCCGGGGCGATATCGGCCGGCTGATGCAGGCGTCGCGCCTGATTGACGAGGCCCAGCGCCGGCTGCGCGCTGACCTGCCGGAGCCAATGCGCGAGCACGTCTTTGTCGGCGGCGTGAGCGAAGGGCGGCTGACGCTGATCTGCGACCGCGCCGCGCTGGTCACCTGGCTGCGCTTCGAGCAGCCGCGCCTGCTGACGCTGCTCCACGGCATCCCCGGGTTTGAGGGCGTGACCGGCCTGCGCTTCAAGGTGCGCCCGGTGCGCCCGGTGAAAGCGCCCCGCCGCTACTGCCGCACCCTGCCCCAATCCGCCGGCAAGGTGCTCACCGAATGCGCCGAGGAGACCCGGGATCCCGGGCTCAAGGCCGCGCTTGAGCGGCTGGCCTCCCACGCGCCCCGCTGAAAGGGCCCGACAATCCGGGGCCAACCCGCCCCTGAACGGCAAAAGGCACCGCCCTGCCCAGGCGTCATCCTGAGCAGAGGCAGTGCCTTCAGCCCGCCCTGTCATGCCGGCAGCGTTACGCCATGGCCGGCGCGGCGTAGGAAATCGGCGCCACGGCCCTGTCTTCCTCGAAGGTAACGATCTCGTAGGCCTCCGGTCGGGACAGCAGTTCGCGGCACAGCTGATTGTTCAGCGCATGGCCCGACTTCACCCCGCGAAACTCGCCGATGAGGCTGTGCCCCAGCTGGTACAAATCGCCGATGGCATCCAGCACCTTGTGCTTGACGAACTCGTCGTCGTAGCGCAGCCCGCCGTCGTTGACGATGCGGTAGTCGTCTACCACGACGGCATTTTCCAGGCTGCCCCCGAGGGCCAGGTTGTTGGCGCGCAGGTTTTCGATATCGCGCATGAAACCAAAGGTCCGCGCCCGGGAAACATCCTTGACAAAGGAGGTAGTGGAAAAATCGATCAGCGCCGACTGCTTCTGCTGCTCGAACACCGGATGGGCAAAGTCGATGGAAAACGACACCTTGAAACCTTCGTGAGGGAGAAACACGGCTTCCTTGTCGGCGTCGCCCACGCTCACTCGCTCCTTGATACGGATGAACTTCTTGGCCGCGTTCTGCTCGCAGATGCCCGCCGACTGGATCAGGAACACGAACGGGCTGGCGCTGCCGTCCATGATCGGCACTTCGCCGGCGCTCAGGTCAACGTAGGCGTTGTCGATCCCCAGGCCGGCAAACGCCGACATCAGGTGCTCGACGGTCGCCACCTTGACACCACGGCGGGAAAGCGCCGTGCACAGCATGGTGTCTTCCACCAGATCGGCCCTTGCAGGAACTTCCACCGCCGGCTGCAAATCCGTCCTCACGAACACGATGCCGGTATTGGCGGGTGCCGGGCGCAGCGCCATGTGAACTTTTGCGCCAGAGTGCAGCCCCACTCCGGTGGCACGGATGACGTTTTGCAGTGTGCGTTGTTTGATCATGGGGGGAAGTCAGGCTCCAGTGATGGCCGTGGTGATGGCAAAACGTTGATGGCAAAACACGCCGCCGGGCAGCGCACGCAACCATCATGAAGGGTGTTGTCCCGGGCGCAGAGTGCGCCGTGCGGCAGGCCGGGATTGATTGCCGACCTGCCGTGAACGAGGTCGCTTTGACAACTAGTCGGCCTGGCGGCGCAGAAACGCCGGAATGTCCAGGTAGTCGTCCGTCTCGGCGGCGCGGCGCTTGTCGGACCGAGGCCGGCTTTCGCTCTCCGGCTTTTCGGCCCGGGCCGCGGCCTGCTGCTGACGCATGACCGTAGGCTGCTGGAGCGTGCGATAGTCGGCGCCGGCGTCAGCCTGGGCCGCGCGCCGCGCCGGCTCGCGCGCCGCGACGCGCGCCTGGCCGCCGTCAAGCCCCGCTGCCACCACGGTCACCCGCAGCTCATCCGACATTTCCATGTCGATGGAAGTTCCCACCACGATGGTCGCCTCGTCGGAGGCGAACTCCTGGACCGTGGCACCGACGTCGTTGAATTCGCCAATCGACAGATCCGGCCCGGCGGTAATGTTGACCAGAATCCCCCGGGCGCCGTGCAGATCGATATCTTCCAGCAGCGGGCTGCGGATGGCCTTTTCCGCCGCCTCGCGGGCGCGGTTTTCGCCGGTGGCGCCGCCGGTGCCCATCATCGCCATGCCCATTTCCGACATCACGGTGCGCACGTCGGCAAAGTCGACGTTGATGATCCCGGGGCTGGTGATCAGCTCGGCGATGCCCTGGACGGCGCCCAGCAGCACGTCGTTGGCCGCGCTGAAGGCGGTCAGCAGCGTGGCGCTCTTGCCCAGCACCGAGAGCAGCTTCTCGTTGGGAATGGTGATCAGCGAGTCAACGTGCTCGGAGAGCTCCTTCATGCCCTCTTCGGCGGAGCGCGAGCGCTTGGGACCTTCGAAGGGGAAGGGCCGCGTCACCACGGCGACGGTAAGAATCCCCAGCTCCTTGGCCACCTGGGCCACCACCGGCGCGCCGCCGGTACCGGTGCCGCCGCCCATGCCGGCAGTGATGAAGATCATGTCGGCGCCGTCGAGCAGCTCGGCGATGCGTTCGCGGTCCTCCATGGCCGCCTGGCGGCCGACCTCGGGGTCGGCGCCGGCGCCAAGGCCCTTGGTGATTTCGCTGCCGAGCTGCAGGATCGTCTTGGCGGAGACGCGCTTGAGCGCCTGAGCATCGGTATTGGCGCAGATGAACTCGACGCCCTCGATGTTGCTTTCCACCATGTGGTTGACGGCGTTGCCGCCGCCGCCGCCAACGCCCACTACCTTGATGACCGCACTGCTCGAGGGTGCGTTATCTACCAGTTCGAACATAAGCCCCGTCTCCTGAGCCGCGTCTGCGACCCTGTCAGAAATTTCTCTTGAACCAGCCCTTGATTCGCGTAAGCGTTGTTCCGGTGGCGGCCTCAGCGCTTTTGTCGCCGCGCCCGGAAGGCGCGGCCACCACGCCGGCTTGCGCCTGCTGGCTGCGGCCGTACTGCGCTTCCTGCAAAGCGTAGTGCAACAGGCCAACGCCTGTAGCATAAATCGGGTTGCGCACGACGTCGGCCAGCCCTTTCACGTTCTGCGGGCAGGCGATGCGTACCGGCATATGGAATATCTCTTCGGCAAGCTCGCTTGCCCCCTCCATCCTTGAGGTGCCGCCTGTCAGCACAATGCCGGCCGCCACCATGTCCTCGTAGCCGCTGCGGCGAAGCTCTTCCCTGACCAGGATATAGAGCTCTTCGTAGCGCGGTTCGACCACCTCGGCCAGCGCCTGACGCGACAGGTCCCGAGAGGGCCGATCGCCCACGCTCGGGACCTTGATCATCTCGTCGCTGGCCGCAAGCTCGGTCAGCGCACAGGCGTATTTGACCTTGATTTCCTCGGCGTGCTGGGTCGGCGTACGCAGCGCCATGGCGATGTCGTTGGTGACCTGGTCGCCGGCGATGGGAATCACCGCGGTGTGGCGAATGGCGCCTTCGGTAAAGATGGCCATGTCGGTGGTGCCGCCGCCCACGTCCACCATGCACACTCCCAGCTCGCGCTCGTCCTCGGTGAGCACGGCCATGCTGGAAGCCAGCTGCTCAAGAATGGTGGCGTCAACGTCAAGGCCGCAGCGGCGCACGCACTTTTCGATATTTTGTACGGCGTTGGCGGCGGCGGTGACCAGATGCACCTGAGCCTCAAGGCGCACGCCCGACATGCCCAGCGGCTCGCGGATGCCGCCCTGGGCGTCGATCGAAAACTCCTGGGGCAGCACGTGGAGCACGCGCTGGCCTTCGGAGACGGCGCGCGCCCGGGCCGAATCGATCACGCGATCGATATCCGAGGCGCTGACTTCGCGCTCCTTGATCGCCACGACGCCGTCGGAATTCATGGAGCTGATGTGACTGCCGGCAATCCCCACATAGACCGAGTGTATATCACAGCCGGCCATCAGTTCAGCTTCCTCCACGGCGCGCTGAATGGACTGCACCGTAGATTCAATGTTGATGACCACGCCGCGCTTCATGCCGTTCGAGGGGTGGGAGCCGATCCCGGCAATCTCGATGCCACCGTCGTCGGTGGGCTGGCCGACAATCGCAACGACCTTGGACGTTCCGATATCCAACCCGACCACCATGCTGGATGCACTGGATGAGCCTGCCATGAGCCGGGAATTCTCCTTGTAGCCTTGAAAGATGGGATAAGCTGCCGTAGCTGTCGGCATCGCCGGCGCTGCCCTGATGACATCCGGTCACGGCGGCAGGGCTGGCGGACGTTATAATATCGGCATAAAGATGGTATAACGACTATCAGGCGCCACGATACTGAGAACCATACAGAAATTAAACCCCGAGCACAGTATTTGCACCGTTGGCAAGCGCTTACCGGCCAGGCCGCGGCTCAGGACGGATCCTCCGAGACGGCATCGGCCGTTCGGGGCGAGTCGCCGTGCCAGGCGACGGCCACGCCGTTGGGGTAGCGCAGATCGATATAGCGAATAGCACCGGCGTAGCGGTTAAGCTCGTGCCGCCAGGAAGCCATCAGACGCGCCAGACGAGCCTCGCGCTGATGGCGACCCAGCATGACCCAGGCGCCGTCAGTCAGCTGCAGCCGCCAGGCGCCCCGAGGCTCGAGGCGCAGCTGATCAAGGGCCAGATCGAGCCTGCCCAGCTGCTTTTCCAGGCTCCGATAATAGGCCAGCACTTCCTTGCTGCTGCCTTCCGGCCCGGCCAGGTCAGGCAGCCCCTCCGGCGCGGCAAGCGGCGCAAAGTCGAAGGGTGTCCCCTCGACGTTGAGCAGCTGATCATCGTTCCAGCGCGTGATCGGCTCCTGCTCGACCAGCTCGAACGCCAGGGCATCGGGCCACTGGCGCGACACCCGGACTTCCTTGACCCAGCCGATTTCCAGCGCCGCCTGTCGCAGCTCGGCCAGATCCACCGACAGCCAGCGCGCGTCGCGTACCAGCGGCGCCAGCTGGCCACGCAGATAGTCGGCGTTGGCGTAGTCCCAGTCGCCGCGCACCGAAACGCGCTCGACCGGCGTATCCAGCCACAGCCACAGCGCCCGGCCGCCGGCGCCGAGCATCAGCGCCAGCAGCAGAAGGCCAAGCCAGACGTTACGCTTCTGCATCGTGGCCCACATGGCCGGCGGTTGCCAGAATCTCGAGCACCAGCCGATCAAAGTCCATCCCCGTATGGGCCGCGGCCTGGGGTACCAGGCTGTGGTCGGTCATGCCCGGCACGGTATTGACCTCGATCAGCCAGAAATGCCCCCGGGCGTCGCGCATGACGTCAACGCGCCCCCAGCCGGCCCCGCCGATGGCCGCAAACGCTTTCCGGCAAAGTTCGGCAAGCTCGGCTTCGTCAGCCTCATCGAGCCCGCAGGGCAGATGATATTGCGTGGTATTGGACAGATACTTGGCTTCGTAGTCGTAAAAGCCCCCCGGCACCTCGACCCGGACCGCCGGCAGCGCCCGATCGCCGAGGATCGACACGGTATATTCCTCGCCCTGAACAAAGCGCTCCGCCATGACCCGGGCATCAAAGCGCGCGGCTTCATGATACGCGGCTTCAAGCTCAGCGACGCTTTGCACGATGCTGATGCCAAGCGTCGATCCCTCGTGCACGGGCTTGACGATCAGCGGCAGCCCCAGCCGGCCGGCCACCGCCTGCCAGTCAGAGGCGCCGCTGAGCATGATGCTTTCCGGCGTGGGCAAATCGAACGCCTGCCAGACCTGCTTGGTACGCGCCTTGTCCATGCCCAGCGCCGAGGCCAGCACGCCGCTGCCGGTATAGGGAATGCCCAGCAGCTCGAGGGCCCCCTGCAGTGAGCCGTCCTCGCCGCCGCGGCCGTGCAGCGCAATGAACACCGCGGCCGGCGCCAGCCGTTCAAGGCCGACAAGGCCCTGATCGGCGGGATCGTAGCCCACGGCGTCAACGCCGCTGCGCCCAAGAGCGGCAAGAATCGCCGCCCCGCTCTTGAGCGACACCTCGCGCTCGGCGGAGGTGCCGCCATAGATCACTACCACCGGCGACGCGGTCGTTCCCGGCGTAGCGGCATGGGAGGTCAAGGGTTGGCTCACAGTGTCACCTCGTCAAGCAGCAGCTCGGCCCGGGCCAGGCGCTGGGCAATGCCGCCGATGTCCCCGGCCCCCTGGGTTATCAGGATATCGCCGGGGCGCAGCACGTTGGCCAGCAGCCCCGGCAGTTCGCTTTTATGTTCGACAAACAGCGGATCGACCTCGCCGCGCTGGCGGAGCGAGCCCGCCAGCGCCCGGCCGTCGGCGCCGGGGATGAGCGTCTCGCCGGCGCTGTAAACGTCCAGCAGCAGCAGCGTGTCCACCCCCGAGAGCACACGCACGAAGTCGTCGTACAAATCTCGCGTGCGGGTATAGCGGTGCGGCTGATAGAGCATGACCAGCCGCCGTTCGGGCCAGCCGTCGCGTACCGCCCGGATGCCGACCTCCACTTCCCGGGGATGATGGCCGTAGTCGTCCACCAGCATCACCGGGTCGCCGCCGCCGGGCAGCGGATAGTCGCCGTGTACCTGAAAGCGCCGACCGACGCCGGCAAAGCCGGCAAGACCGCGTAGAATCGCTGAGTCGCTGACGCCGGCATCGCTTGCCACCACGATCGCCGCCATGGCGTTTTGCGCGTTGTGCCGCCCGGGCATGGCCAGACATATGTCCAGCGGCGCGCCTTCCGGGCGCAGCGCGGTAAAGCGCACTTCGCCGGCCTGCTGGACAAAATCCACGATGCGGTAGTCGGCGCCGGCGTCAAAGCCGTAGGTGACAAAGTGGCGCTGAAGATGGGGGCACAGCTCGCGCACCTGAGGGTCGTCCAGGCACAGCACGGCCAGGCCGTAAAACGGCAGGTTGTGCAGAAACTCGAGAAAAGTGCCCTTGAGCTGCTCGAAGTCGTTGCCGTAGGTGGCCATGTGGTCGGCATCGATATTGGTCACAATCGACACCAGCGGCTGCAGATGCAGAAAAGAAGCGTCGGACTCGTCCGCTTCGGCCACCAGGTAGTCACCCTCGCCCAGACGCGCGTTGGTGCCGGCGCTGGTGAGCTTGCCGCCGATGACGAAGGTGGGATCCAGCCCGCCCTCGGCGAGCAGCGTGGCCGTCAGGCTGGTGGTCGTGGTCTTGCCGTGGGTACCGGCTACCGCGATCCCCTGACGAAAGCGCATCAGCTCGGCGAGCATTTCGGCGCGACGCACCACCGGCACTCGATGTTCCCGGGCCCAGATGATCTCCGGATTGGCGTCGTCCACAGCGCTTGACACCACCACCACGTCGGCGCCTTCGACGTTGTCCCGGGCGTGGCCCAGGCTCACGTTGACCCCGCATTCGCGCAGGCGCTCCACCACCGGCGTCACCTTGACGTCGCTGCCGCTGACGCAGTAGCCCTGATTGGCCAGCACCTCGGCGATACCGCACATGCCGGCGCCGCCGATGCCGATAAAATGCAGGCGCCGGATACGCCGCATGCCGGGCCCCCGGGGGCGCCTTTGCGCCTCGGCCCCGGCACTGTCTGTCCCCTCAGTCACGCACTTTCTCCTTCCGGGCAAGGCGTAGACAGCCTTGCATTAACTGCTCGGTGGCATCCAGATGCGCCGCCTGCCGCGCCCGGGCGGCCATGTCGGCCAGCACCTCGGGGGACAAGAGCTCGGCAAGCGTCTGCGCCAGCTTCGTTTGGGTCAGCTCATGCTGCACCACGCAGCGCGCCGCGCCGGCCTCGACCAGCACTCGGGCGTTGTGCCGCTGGTGATCGTCGACGGCGTGGGGAAACGGCACAAAAAGCGCCGGCTTCGCCGCCGCGGCAAGCTCGGCCACGGTCAGCGCCCCGGCCCGGCAGACCAGCATATCGGCCCAGTCGTAGGCCGCCGCCATATCGTCGATGAAGGCGCTGACTCGAGCCTCGACGCCCCACCGCCGATAGCCCTCAAGCGTGGCCTCGTCGCGGTCCTGCCCGGCCTGATGCCAGACCTCAGGGCGCGCCGCCTCGTCCAGCTCGGCGAGCGCCCGGGGCAGACGCTCATTGAGCGCCACGGCCCCCAGCGAACCGCCCACTACCAGCAGCCGCAGCCGCCTTGACCGCATCTTCCGGGCACTGCGCGGCGTCTCGCCCAGCGCGGCGATGTCGTCGCGCACCGGGTTGCCAACCACCGTGGCTCGCCCGCCAAACGCCTGGGGAAACGCTGCGTAGGTGTGCCCGGCAAGCCGCGACAGCACGCGGTTGGTCAGTCCGGCCACGGCGTTTTGCTCGTGAATCATCAGCGGCACGCCGCAGAGCCGGGCGGCCAGCCCCCCGGGGCCGCTGGCAAAACCGCCCAGACCCACCGCCAGCTGGGGCTTGAAGCGACGCACCACCCGGCGCGCCTGGCAGATGGCTCGAGAGAGATTGAACGGGGCTTTGAGCCAGCCTGCCAGGCCGTTGCCGCGCAGCCCGCCGATGCGCAGCCGGTGCAGGGGAAAGCCCGCCTCGGGCACCAGGCGATTTTCAATGCCCCGGGGGCTGCCCAGCCACTCCACCGTCACGCCCCGGGACGCCAGCGCTCGGGCCAGCGACAGCGCCGGAATCACGTGGCCGCCGGTCCCGCCGGCCATGATCAAAACACGTTGAGGGATAGGTTGCGACACGCGTGTCTCCCTGTCATGACAGGCCCGCAAAAGGCAGGCCCAACGATCCTTTAAAGGCCCGGCTGCCGGCGCTTGCGGGCCGGCGTCGGTGCCCGTCGGGGAGAATGCCGGGTTTCGTGATCGGCACGCAGCAGAAGGCCGATCATCACTCCGGTCACCAGCAGGCTCGAGCCGCCGTAGCTGATCAGCGGCAGCGTCAGTCCCTTGGTCGGCAAAAGCCCCGAGCTCACCGCCATGTTGATGAATGCCTGGGCGGCAATGATGAAGCCGATGCCGTAGCTCATGTAGGCGGCGAACAGGTGGCCGGCAAGCTCCGCCCGCCGGCCGACCAGCATGGCGCGCACGATGAGCAGCGTAAACAGCAGCACAACGGTCACCGCCCCCAGCATGCCCAGCTCTTCGGCGATCACGGCAAAGATGAAGTCGGTATGCGCCTCGGGCAGAAAATGCAGCTTCTGGATGCTATTGCCAAGGCCGGTGCCGGTGACGTGGCCACGGCCAAAGGCAATCAGCGCCTGGGTAAGCTGGTAGCCGGTGGCAAACTGGTCGGCCCAGGGGTCGAGAAAGCTCGTCCACCGTGCCAGTCGGTAGGGCTCCATCGCCACCATCAGCGTAGCGCCGGCGGTCAGTATCCCGCCGGCCCCCGCCAGCAGCACCAGCGAAGCGCCGGCCATCATCAGCATGCCCACCACGCAGACGGTATAAACCACCATGCCGCCGAAGTCCGGAGCGGCGAACAACAGCCCCGCCGGCAGCGCCAGCACCGCCAGCGGGCGCAGCAGGGTGAACATGCGCGTGCGCAGCGGCTCGGCGAAGCGCGCCATGAACGCCGCCATGTAGAATACCAGGCCAATCTTGCCCACCTCGGAGACCTGCAGGCTGGGCAAGGGGCCGGGCAGCGCGATCCAGCGCTTGCTGCCGTTGATGTCCTGGCCTACCAGCAGCACCAGCGCCAACAGTAATAGGCTCAGGGCGAGAATCATGCCGGCATTCTGGCGCCACAGCTCAAGGGGCAGGCTGACCATGAGCACCGCCGCCAGCGCGGCGGCGAGCAAAAACACGCCGTGGCGCAGGGCATAGCGGTAGCTGTCGTCCACAAGCTCGACCGAGGCCGAGCTGACCATGACCCATCCCAGGCCGGCCAGCAGCAGCGCCACCAGCAGCAGCCAGACGTCAAACGACATCTGCCGGGTATCGAGCGCTTCGCGCAAGCGTTTGAGGCGATCTTTCATGACGCGCTCACTCCGTAACCGGCGTCTTGTTTGAGCTGCTCGACCAGCCGGCAAAAGGCGTCGCCGCGGGCCCGATAGTCGGTAAACTGATCAAGGCTTGCGCAGGCCGGCGAAAGCAGCACGCAGTCGCCGGGAGCTGCCATCGCGGCAGCGGCGCGAGCGGCCCCCGCCAGATCGTCAAAGCGCCTGACCGGCACACGGCCCTCAAGCGCCTCGGTCAGGCGGCCGGCGTCGGCGCCGTAAAGCATCGCGCCGCGCGCGCAAGCGGCGAGCGGCTCGGCCAGCGGAGTGAAATCGGCGCCCTTGCCCTCGCCGCCGGCCAGCAGTATCAGCCTGCCGTCAAGGGTCGGTCCCAGGCCCTTCACCGCGGCCAGGGTCGCCCCCACGTTGGTCCCCTTGGAATCGTTCACCCAGAGCACGCCGTTGGCCGAGGCCACGGTTTCGCTGCGGTGAGCCAGACCGGAAAAGCGGCGCAGCACCGACGCCATGGCCGTCGGGGCCAGCCCCAGAAGCTGGCCCATGGCCAGCGCTGCCAGAGCGTTTTGCTGGTTGTGCCGCCCGGCCATGCCCAGCTCGTCGGCGGCAAGCCAGGGCGTTTTACCCTGCATCAGCCAGGTCCGGCCCTCGCGACGGGCAAGCCCCCAGTTTGACCCTTCCGGCGGCTCGACGCCGAAGCGCACGATTTGGCGATCGGCCAGCGCGTACGTCGCTGCCGGCCAGGTGTCAACGTCGTCGCGATTGACCACGGCGTGGCGGGCGCCGTGAAAGATACGCTGCTTGGCGGCGCGGTAGGCCGCCATGTCGCCGTGGCGGTCGAGGTGATCTTCGCTCAGGTTGAGAAAGGCCGCGCACTCGGCATCCAGCCGCGGCGTGGTTTCCAGCTGAAAGCTGGAAAGCTCAAGCACGTACAGCTCGGCGTCGGGATGCTCGGCGAGCAGGTCCAGCGCCGGGGTGCCCAGATTGCCGCCCACGGCGACCCGCACGCCGGCCTCGGCCGCCATGTCGCCCAGCAGAGTAACGACCGTGGACTTGGCGTTGGAGCCGGTCACCGCCGCCACGCGCCCGCGCACGGCGCGGCAGAAAAGCGCCACCTCTCCTATCAGACGCGGCTCGCCGGTGGCCGGACTGTGCGCTTCCGCCAGGCCGGCAAACGCCGGGGCGTGCGGGTCAACGCCGGGGCTCAGCACCACCTCTTTGGCTTCGCTCATGTCCAGCGCTTCAAGGGGGCCGCCGTGCACGGCAACGCCCGGGTGCGCCTGGCGAAACGCCTCCAGCCCCGGGGGTTCGCGGCGCGTATCGGCGACCATGAAGGGCACGCCCAGGCGAGCCAGGTGGCGGCAGATAGCGCGGCCGGAAAGGCCCAGCCCTACTACCAGCGTCGTGCCGCGCGGAACAGCTGTCATGCCTTTCCTCCGTCAGCGGACCTTGAGCGTGGCGAGTCCCAGCAGCACCAGCACCACGGTGATGATCCAGAAACGCACGATAACGCGCGGCTCCGGCCAGCCCTTGAGTTCATAGTGGTGGTGCAGCGGCGCCATGCGGAAGATGCGCCGCCCGGTAAGCTTGTAAAAGCCTACCTGGAGAATCACCGACAGCGTCTCGACCACGAAGATTCCGCCCATGATGAACAGCACAAACTCCTGGCGTATCACCACCGCGACCGCGCCCAGCGCCGCGCCCAGCGCCAGCGAGCCGACGTCCCCCATGAACACCTGGGCGGGATAGGTGTTGAACCACAGAAACCCGAGCCCCGCCCCGGCGATGGTGGCGCAAAACACCGCCAGCTCCCCGGTGCCGGCAATAAAAGGCATGTGCAGATAGTCGGCAAACACCGCGTTGCCGCTGGCGTAGGCAAAAATCGCCAGCCCCATGGCCACCAGCACGGTGGGCATGATCGCCAGCCCGTCCAGCCCGTCGGTGAGGTTGACGGCGTTGGAGCTGCCGACGATGACAAAGTAGCTGAGCACGATGAAAAAGGCGCCCAGGGGCAGCATCACCCCTTTGACCATGGGCAGAAGCAGGCTGATTTCCACCGCGCTTGCCGCGGTGAAATAGAGAATGCAGGCCGCCCCCAGCCCAATGGCCGACTGCCAGAAATACTTCCACCTGGCCGGCAGGCCCCGGGGGTTTTTCTCTACCACCTTGCGGTAGTCGTCTATCCAGCCGATGGTGCCAAAGCCCAGGGTAACGCCCAGCACCACCCACACGTAGTGGTTGGTCAGATCCCCCCAGACCAGGGTGCTTGCGGCAATCGCCATCAGCATCATCACCCCGCCCATGGTCGGCGTACCCGCCTTGGACAGATGCGACTGCGGGCCGTCGTCGCGCACGGCCTGGCCGATCTGGCCCTCTACCAGCCGACGAATGACCCAGGGGCCCAGCCACAGGCACAGCAGCAAGGCGGTGAGCGCCCCCAGGATGACGCGCAGCGTCAGATAGTTGATGACCTGAAAGGCGCTTTGATACTGCGCCAGAAAATTCGCCAGATGAAGTAACATGAGCGGCGCTTACCTTAAAGTTGGTTCCTGCGCAGGGCGGCGATCAGCCGCTCCATGCCTGCGCTCCGAGAGCCCTTGACCAGCAGGCTCGCCCCCTCGGGCAGCGTGCGCCGGAGATGCTCCTCCAGCGCGGCGTAGTTATCAAAGTGACGGCTATCAAAGTGACGGCTATCAAGCGGCCGCCCCCCGCCACTGGCGGCGTCGGCAAACGCCGTACCGGCAGGCCTTGCGGCCTCGCCCAGGGTATAAAGGGCGTCCACGCCGAGCGCGGCGGCGTGGGTACCGATGTCGGCGTGCAGCGCCTCGGAAGCCTCGCCCAGCTCGCCCATGGCGCCCAGCGCGCACCAGCGCGGCCCGGGAAAGCGCGCCAGAGTATCAAGCGCTGCCTTTACCGCGCCGGGGTTGGCATTGTAGGAATCGTCAAGCAGCGCGGTATCGCGCACGCCGGGCAGCACGCTGAGCCGGCCGGCCAGCGCCTCTGCCCGGCACAGCCCCGCGACCGCCTCCGGCGCGCTGACGCCCAACGCCAGGGCAGCGGCGGCGGCTGCCAGGGCGTTGCTGACGTTGTGCTGCCCGCAAAGCCTGAGGCGAACCTCACCGACGTCCCTGCCGCCAACGACAAGCGTGAAAGCATAACGCCCCCGGGCATCGCAGGAAAGCGCCCGGGCCTGGACATCGGCCTCGGGGTGCAGACCGAAGCTCGACACCGCCGCCGGCGCGGCACAGCACGCCCAGAACGCATGGTAGGGATCGTCGCGATTGAGCACCGCCACGCCGTCCGGCGGCAAGCCCTGTAATATCTCGCTTTTGGCCTGGGCAATCTGCCCCATGCCGCCAAATTCGCCCACGTGGGCGCCGGTGACGTTGGTCACCACGGCAACGCCGGGCATGGCCAGCCGGGACGTCCAGGCAATCTCGCCCAGGTGATTGGCGCCAAGCTCCACCACCGCCGCGCGGTGCTCGGGCGCCAGCCCCAAAAGCGTCAGCGGCGCGCCGATGTCGTTATTCAGGTTGCCCCGGGTAGCATGCACCGGCCCCAGCGGCGCCAGCAGCTCGGCCAGAAGCTCCTTGACCGTGGTTTTACCGCTGTTGCCGGTGACCCCCACCAGCGGGTGGGCAAAACCCAACCGCCACTCCCGGGCCAGCAGCCCCAGCGCCAGCCGGGTATCGGCGCAGACGATCTGGGGCAGCGCGTCGTCCACGGGATGCTCGACCAGGGCAGCGGCGGCGCCCTGCTCCCGCGCCTCGGCCACAAAATCGTGGCCGTCGAAGCGCTCCCCGACAAGCGCGACGAACAGGGCGCCCGGCGCCAGGGAACGGGTATCGGTCACCACGCGGCCCAGAGGCAGGTCCGCTGCCGCCCCGAGGCGCTCGCCGCCCACGGCCCCGGCCACGCGGCCTGCATCCAGCGGCGTCATGACTCGCTCCGGGCGGCAAGCGCGCGCTCGACTTCGTCACCGTCCAGGTAGTCATGGCGTACGCCGTCGATCTCCTGGTAGGCCTCGTGCCCCTTGCCGGCGACCAGGATCACGTCATCGACCTCGGCCCGGGCGATCACCTCGGCAATGGCCCGGCGGCGCTCGCCGATATCCAGCACCGCGGACGGATCCTCGAACCCGGCCACGATGTCTTCGCGGATAGCTGCCGGGGACTCGCTGCGCGGGTTGTCGTCGGTTACCACGCAGCGGTCGGCCCCCGCTTCGGCCGCCCGAGCCATGGGCGCGCGCTTGCCGCGGTCGCGGTCGCCGCCGCAGCCGAACACGCACCACAGCTGCCCGGCGCTTCCCAGATGGGCGCGCAGCGCTGACAGCGCGCTTTCCAGCGCCCCCGGCGTATGCGCATAGTCGACCACCACGCTGGGCGCCCCGGCGATGCGGTAAAGCGCCATGCGCCCGGGCACCGGCTGCAGACGGGCGGCCGCTTCGATTAGCGCGTCCAGCGGCTCGCCCAGTCCGTAAAGCACGGCCATGGCCAGCAGAACATTATCCAGGTTGAAGCGCCCCATCAGGCCAAGCGAAAGCACCTTTTCTTCGTCGGGCGTGGCGATAATGGCCTGCAGCCCGGCGGCGTGGAGCGAGCATTCGAGCACCCGCAGCGTCACCGCTTCGTCCTGACCGGTGGCCAGCACCCGCACGCCCTCGCGGCAGCCGGCCAGCATCAGCCGCGCCAGGGCATCGTCGGCGTTGACCACCGCCAGCGCAAGCTCGCCGCGGCGAAACAGCCCGGCCTTGGTCGCGGCGTAGGCGGCCATGCTGCCGTGATAGTCCAGATGATCCCGGCTCAGGTTGGTGAACACTCCGGCCTTGATGCTCACCGCATCAAGCCGCTGCTGATCCAGCGCGTGGGACGACGCCTCCAGCGCCACGCGCCTGACCCCTTGCCGAGCCATGCGGCCAAGCGCGGCCTGTAGCTCGAGCGTGCCCGGCGTGGTCAGGCCGGTATCGGCAAGGGCGCCGAGACGCCCGGCACCCAGGGTGCCGACCACCCCGGCCGGCGTACCCAGCGTCTCGCTCAGCGCGGCCACGTAGTGGGTCACCGAGCTCTTGCCGTTGGTGCCGGTGACGGCGATCACCTCGAGCGCGTCGGGCACGGCAAACAGCGCGCGCCCCAGCTCGCCCAGCCGCGACGCCAGCTGCGGCAGCGTCAATATGCGCCCCTCAAGCGTCGCCTCACCGCCGTCGGCATGGCTGAGCACCAGCGCCGCGCCGGCCTCAAGGGCCCGATCGACAAAGTCCCGGCCGTCGGCCGAGCTTCCGGGCACGGCAACGAACACCTCACCCGCCGCTACCTGGCGCGAATCGGTTCGCAGTCCTAGCGTCTCGGGCAGATACTGCGCCGCATAGGGAATGTCGCTGGCGGGCCAGATCTTTTCCAGCGCCCGGACCAGATCGCTTGCGCTAAGCGTCATGCTGTCTCCTTGACCTGTGGCGATTCGGCCTCATGGCGACGACTCGTCGGCATCGGGCGGCACGCCCAGCAGCCGCAGCGCGCTGCCGGCCACGTCGGAAAACACCGGCGCGGCCACGGCGCCGCCGTAGAACTCCCCGGCCTTGGGGTGATCGATCATTATCGCGGTGACGATGCGCGGCTTGGAGGCCGGGGCAATGCCCACAAAGACGCTGCGATAGGCATCCTCGTCGTAACCGCTCTGGCCGGTCTTGCGCACGGTGCCGGTCTTGCCCGCCACCCGATAGCCTTCTATCCGGGCGCGGCGGCCGCCGGTACCCGGCCCGACCACCGCCTCCAGCATGCCCATCAGCTCATCCGCGACCGCCGGCTCGATGACCGGTTCGCCGGGCGGCGCTTCGTCGAGCTTCAAAAGCGACGGCGGCATACGCCGGCCGCGATTGGCGATGGCGGTACAGGCGCTCGCCAGCTGCACCGCCGAGACCGAAAGCCCGTAGCCGTAGGCCAGCGAAGCGCGCTCGCTGCGCGAAAAATTCACCGTATCGGGCAGGTTGCCGCCGGCCTCGCCGGGAAAGCCGGTACCCGGGCTGTGGGAAAAGCCCAGCTGGTTATAGCGCTCCCAGATGGCGGTATCGCGAAGCTCCAGCGCCAGACGCGACATGCCGATGTTGGATGACTTGACCAGCACGTCGGTCAGGCTAAGCTCGCCGTAGTTGCGAAAGTCACGGATGGTATAGCCATCGATGCGCATCCAGCCGGGCGCGGTATCCATCACCGTCTCGGGGCTGTAGCCAGGCTTTTCGAGCACCGTCGACATCGCCAGCGGCTTAACCACCGAGCCGGGCTCGAACACGTCCACCAGCGCCTGGTTGCGCAGCCCGCCGGGATCGAGCCCGGCGCGATTATTGGGGTTGTAGGACGGCAGGTTGACCATGGCCAGCACCTCACCGGTGCGCGAATCGAGCATCACCAGCACGCCGCCATCGGCGTCGTTGTCTTCCACCGCGGAGCGCAGCTCGCGGTAGGCCATGTACTGCAGGCGCTGGTCAATGGCAAGCGTCAAATCGCCGCCGGGCTGAGCCTCGCGCACCACGCCGAGCTCGCGCACCAAACGACCGCGACGGTCCTGGATAATACGACGCTGCCCGGGCCGGCCCGACAGGTAAGGCTGGTAGGCAAGCTCCAGGCCCTCCTGCCCAGCGTCGTCCACGTCGGTTACGCCGATCAGCTGAGCGGCGACTTCGCCGGCGGGATAGTAGCGCTTGTACTCCTGCTGGGAGTACACCCCCGCCACGCGCAGATCGAGGACTTCCTGCGCTGCCCGTGGGGTCATCTGGCGGCGCAGGTACATGAACTCGTGGTCGCTATAGCGGTCAATCCGGGCGTCGAGGTCAACCAGAGTCATGTCCAGCGCCTGGGCGAGCACCACGCGCCTGACCGGATCTTCAGGCAGCTTTTGAGGATTGGCCCAGAGCGTGACCACCGGCGTGGAGATGGCCAGCGGCTCTCCGTAGCGGTCGGTTATCATGCCGCGGTGGGCCGGAATGGCCTCGTGGCGCAGCGTGCGGGCGTCGCCCTGGCTTTGCAAAAACGGCCGGTCCATCACCTGCAGCAGCGTAATTCGCCCGATCAGCACCGCCGCCGCCGCGACGATCCCCACCAGGACCAGGCCAAAACGCCAGCGGGCGAGCGGCGGCGCTACCGAAGGCGGGGCGGATCGGCCGCGCGGATGCCTGGCGCTCACGGGGCGATGACCTCGACATCGTGGACATCGGGGATGCGCATATCCAATCGCTCCGTGGCAATTTTTTCGATCCGAGCCGGCGTCGACCAGGTGCCGTCCTCCAGCAGCAGCCGGCCCCATTCGGTATTTAGCTGATTTTTTTCCTGCTCCAGCGTCTGCAACCTGGCGTACTGGGCGCGAGTCTCATGGGTAATGACGACAACGCTCAGGCCGCTGAACAGGCACGCCGCCATGAGCCCGGCCACCAGCAGCGTCCCCGGACTCAGGCAGGCGCGCAGCGAAAACGGCCCCTCTGGGCGCTTCAGCCACTGGCTCGGGCCCTTTCGTCGCCGTGCGTGCGGCGGCCGCGGCGTTACCCGGCTGCCCATCATGCCCCCCGCTTGCGCGCGGCGCGCATCACCGCGCTTCGCGCCCGCGGGTTATCGGCCACTTCGTCGGCGCCGGCGCGACGCGCCTTGCCCAGCGACTCGAGACGGCGGTTGAGCTGGTCGTCGCGTAGCGGCATGCCTCGGGGTACGTCAGCGTCGCCGCGCACGTGGTGACGGATAAAGCGCTTGACCCGGCGATCCTCCAGCGAATGAAAGCTGATCACCACCAGGTGGCCACCCGGCGCCAGCGCCTCGAGCGCGGCGTCCAGGGCGGCGTCGAGCTGTTCAAGCTCGCCGTTGAGGTAGATACGCAGCCCCTGGAAAGCTTTCGTGGCCGGATGCCGGCCCTTTTCCCAGGCCGGATGGGCTTTTTTCAGCACCTCGGCCAGATCCACCGTGCGGGTAAACGGCGCCTCTTTGCGCCGAGTCACGACCGCACGCGCCAGGCGCTTGGCAAAGCGCTCTTCGCCGTAGGCCTTGAACACATGGGCAATATCGGCTTCGCCTGCCCTGGCGAGGAACGCCGCCGCGCTTTCGCCCCGGCCGGGATCCATGCGCATGTCCAGCGGGCCGTCGCGCATGAAGCTGAAGCCGCGCTCGGGATCGTCAAGCTGGGGTGAGGACACGCCGATGTCCAGCAGCACCCCGGAAAGCCTGCCGTAAACGCCCTGCTCCCTGGCAAATTCGGCGAGTTCGGCAAACGCCTGGCGGGTAATATGAAAGCGCGCGTCGCTGATCTCTTCGGCGGCCGCGATGGCCTGGGGGTCGCGATCCATGGCCAGCAGGCGTCCGCCCGGGCCGAGGCGCTGCAGAATGGCGCGGGAGTGTCCGCCGCGGCCGAAGGTGGCGTCCAGATACACGCCGTCTGCCTTGTGCATCAGCGTCTCCACGGCGCCGTCCAGCAGTACGCTGGTATGGCGGAAGGCCTCGGCTGCCGGGGCCGCATCGGGTAAGGACATGTGACGCTCGCGCATAGGTCTGTCAACCGGGTTAACGGATAAGGACGCAGGCTAAGCCGGCGCCTTGTGCAGGCCGCGCTTGCGCCCTGCGTTTGCTGGGGGAGTCGGCCGATAAGCCGGGTTCTGTCGTGGACAGCCATTCCTCTAGGCGCTGCGTCACCGCAGCGCTCAAGCAACCTACCCGAACCCGGCGCGGGCCACGCCAGCGGGTTCCTATTTGGTTTTGCTCCGAGTGGGGTTTACCGTGCCACGCACTGTTGCCAGCCGTGCGGTGCGCTCTTACCGCACCCTTTCACCCTTACCGGCCTTGTCAGGCCTTGGCGGTCTACTCTCTGTTGCACTTTCCGTCGGCTCGCGCCGCCCAGGCGTTACCTGGCACTCTGCCCTGTGGAGCCCGGACTTTCCTCCCCCGCGCAAGCGCGGCAGCGGCTGCCTGGCCAACTCCGCGGGCAAGCATAACAGCGCGCCCGCCCGGCCTCAATCGCGATCCGCCGTTATCCGCAGCCGGGCGCTCAGTTCTCCTTGAGCGCTTGCAGCCGCGCGTACCAGCTCTGCTTGCGCCCCCCCATAAGGCGCGCCGCCACCGCCGCGCCCTGCTTGACGCCCACGCCTTCTGCCAACAGCGCCTCCAGCAGTGCCCCGGCCGTCATTTCCCGACGCTCGCTGTCAACGGCGGGGGGCGCACCCTCCACCATGATGACAAACTCCCCCCGGGCCTGGTTGGCGTCATTTTTGAGCTGCTCGCCGAGCTCTGCCGGGGTGCCGGACAAAAACGTCTCGAAGGTCTTGGTCAGCTCCCGGGCCAGCACCGTGTGGCGCCCGGGCATCACCTCCCCCAGAGTCGCGAGGGTATGCGCGATACGGTGCGGCGACTCGTAGAACACCAGCGTCTCGTCGCGCTCGCGAAGCGTCTCCAGGGTTTGGCGGCGGGCCCCGGGCCTGGCTGGCAAAAAGCCGCCGAAGCGAAAGCGATCCGTGGGCAGCCCGGCAGCGCTCAGCGCGGCAATCAGCGCTGCCGGCCCGGGTATCGGCACTACCGGATAGTCAAGCGCGCGCAGCTCGCGCACCAGAAGAAAACCGGGATCGCTGATCAGCGGCGTTCCCGCGTCGCTGATCAGAGCGACATCCTCGCCGGCGGCCAGGTACTGCGTCAGCTGGGCGACTCGCGCGGCCTCGTTGTGCTCGTGCAGGGAGAGCATCGGCACGCTGATGCCCAGGTGGCCAAGCAGGCGGCTGCTGTGGCGGGTGTCCTCGGCGGCCACCCGGGCGACCTGACCCAGCACCTGCGCGGCGCGAGCGCTCAGGTCGTCCAAGTTCCCAATGGGTGTGGCAACCACGTACAATGTGCCCGTACGCCTCTGTGTCATCGTGACTCCCGATTTATGATGGCTGACGTGTTGGCGGGTTGACCGACTCGCTCTGGCGATACGCGGCGCGCCATTGTAGCCTTGGACCTGATGTCTCGGGCAGCGCCTCACGGTGAATCATCGCCGTATCAGCGAGCCAATGCCGCGAGCAACGCATCCGCGCTACTACCAACGAAGGAAGGATACATGAAACCGATATCTCGTGGCCTGCTGGCCACCGCGCTTGCGGTATTGCTGCTGGCAGGCTGCGCCACCCAGCAACCATCCCCGAGCGTGGTAGACCGCGCCTCCGACCGCGACGCCGGACAGCTGATGGGCGAGGCCGAAAGCCAATCCCCGGCAGAAGCCGCCCGCACCCGCCTGAAGGCAGCGCACATCGTGGCTCGCCAGGGCAATCGCGAGCGCGCCTACGAGATCACCGATAATCTCGACGAAAGCGCGCTTTCCGCCGACGACCGCGTACGCTGGGCCCTGCTTCACTCGGAGCTTGGCCGGGCGCTCGAGCAGCCCCGCGCCGTTACTCGGGCGGCGCGGGTGCTGGACGACGAGCTGGCCATGTCGTCGGAACAGCAAAAGACCCTGATCGAGCGGCGCCGCTGGGCGCGCCAAGCGCTTGATCAGCCGGACCTCAAAAGCCTTGCCGTCCCCGGGCTTGCCGGCCGCAAGGTCGAGCGCATCGCCGTTTTCCTCCCGGAGTCCGGCCCCCTGAGCAACGTGGCCGACACCCTGAAAACCGCCATGCAGACCCATCAGGACATCTCGGGCGACAGCACCAGCCTGCGCTTTTTCGACACCTCCCAGGCATCGCTCAGCGAGCTCTACGAACAGGCCAGGGCCATGGACGCCCAAATCGTCATCGGCCCGCTGTCCAAGGATAGCGTCACCAGGCTCGAGCAACGCGGAAGCGTACCGCTGCCCACGCTCGCCCTCAACTACGGCGAAAGCGACCATAACCAGGCCAGCCAGCTTTTCCAGTACGGCCTCTCTGCCGAAGACGAGGCACGCCAGGTAGCCAAGCGCGCCAGCGAAGAGGGCCATCGGCAGATGTCGCTGATGGTGCCGGACAACAGCTGGGGCCAGCGCGTCGGCGAGGCCTTTCTCGACGCCTGGCAGAACGAGGGCGGCAGCGTCGCCAACGCCATTCGCTACAACCCCGAAGGCAATGCCAACAGCGCGGTGAAAAAAGCGCTCAGCGTCAGCGGCGAACGCGCGCGTCTGGACAACATTGACGGGCTTTTCCTGCTCGCAGTGCCCGAATACGCCCGTCAGGTGCCATCGCTGCTGGACTACTACTACGCCTCCGAGCTGCCAACGTATGCCACTTCGCACCTGCACGAAGGCATTGATCAGCCCCGCCAGGACAAAAACCTGGACGGAATCAATTTCGTCGATATCCCCTGGCAGATCCCCGATGCCGCCGTCGGCGGCGAAGAGGCCCTGCCCTTCTACAATAGCTATCGGGCGCTCAGCGACGACGCTGACGCCTCCATGTTCCGACTGCTGGCCATGGGCGTAGATGCCTACGAAGCCGGCACTCGGCTGGCCGACATCAACGCCCTGCAGAACTTCCAGGGCGCCACCGGGCAGCTTTACCTGACCGCCGACGGACGCATCTACCGCAAGCTGCCCTGGGCGCAGTTCCAAAACGGCGTACCCGGCGCCATTCTGTCGTCCGGCCCTGCAAGCAGTGAATAACCGTCCGCAAACGGCGCGGGCGCGCGGCAGCGCCATCGAAGACCTCGCCGCCCGCTGGCTCGAGCAGCGGGGGCTTGCGCTTGTGGGGCGCAACCAGCATGCCAAGGGCGGCGAGCTGGACCTGATCATGGAGGACGGCGACACCCTGGTCTTTGTCGAGGTCAAGCACCGGGAAACCGCGCGCTACGGCCATCCGCTGGAAACCGTTACCGCGCAGAAACAGCGCCGCCTGATCAAGGCGGCGCGCACGTATCTGGCCCGGGAGCCGCACCAGGGCCCCTGCCGCTTTGATATTCTTGCCGTCCTCGGGACGCCTCCGGCGCTGACATTTGAATGGGTTCAGGCCGCCTTTGACGCCTTTTGATCCACACCGTTTTCGGCAAAACGGTCTACGCAGACAGGACGCCCAATGGATTTTCAGACCCGCATCCTCGATCACTTCAACTCAAGTATCGATACCAAGACCTACGCCAGCGAAGTGCTGCCCCCCTTCATCGAGGTCGCAAGTCAGATGATGGTGCAAAGCCTGGTCAACGAGGGCAAGGTCGTTGCCTGCGGCAACGGCGGCAGCGCCGGCGACAGCCAGCATTTCTCCTCGGAGCTTTTGAACCGCTTTGAGCGCGAACGCCCGAGCCTGCCGGCCCTGGCCCTGACCACCGACTCGTCAACGCTGACGTCCATTGCCAACGACTACAGCTACAACGAGGTGTTCTCCAAGCAGATTCGCGCGCTGGGCCAACCCGGCGATGTCCTGCTGGCGATTTCCACCAGCGGCAACTCGGCCAATATCGTCCAGGCCATTCAGGCCGCCCACGACCGGGAAATGACCGTGGTAGCGCTAACCGGCCGCGACGGCGGCGACATGGCGGCGCTGCTGAGCCAGGACGACTGCGAAATCCGCGTCCCGGCCACTTCCACCGCGCGCATCCAGGAAGTTCACCTGCTGGTCATCCACTGCCTCTGCGATCTAATCGATGAACAGCTGTTCGGCGGTGCCTGAAGCCGGCCACATCAGGCTATCGCTCTGCCGTCCGGCGCAGTATTCTTGCTGTGCCAGCGCTTTTTCTGTTGAACCCTCTTGTGACTACCGGGAGCCAAGCCCATGTTAAACGCCTTTGCCGCCACGCTACGCTCACTTGCCACGCCGCGCGCCTGCGCCGCGGCACTGTTCGCAGGCAGCCTTTTGCTGCTTGGCGGCTGCGCCACCAGCTCAGCCACCAACCAGTCCCAGTACGGCCAGCGCACCGGCGACGTCAAGGCTGTGGATGACACTATCGAACATCAGGTGGAAAAGGCGCTGGAGCAGGCTGACGCCCGGCTGGGCGATGCCCGCATCCGCGCCCACAGCTACAACGGTCGGGTGCTGCTGGTCGGTCAGGTGCCCAGCGAAGAGCTGCAGCAAAAGGCCGCCCAGGTAGCTGAGCAGCTGCGGGGTGTGGAGACCGTGCACAACGAGCTTGCCGTTGCCGCCCGCCTGCCCGCCAGCCAGCGGCTGACCGACACCTGGCTGACGACCAACGTGGTGAGCCAGCTTGCCACCAACGACCATATCGATTCGTCAAAGCTCAAGGTCACCACCGAAAACGCCAGCGTCTACCTGATGGGCATCGTTTCGCGTCAGGAAGCCGAGCGCATCGTCGCCGCGGTATCCGGGGTGTCCGGCGTACAGCGTATCGTCAAGGTCTTCGAATACCTGGATGGCAGTGCTGCGGCCAACTAGGCCAAGATCACGCCACACAGAAAAAAACGCCTCGGCGTCTGCCGAGGCGTTTTGCGTTTCGCCGAGTCTGTGGTGGCGCTTGGCCCCGTTATTTCGCCCGCTCTATTTGACCACCCGCAGCGAAGGCCTTTTTTTGCCGGTATCTTTTTTGCCGGTCTCTTCGCTCTTGTCGCCGGCGCGGTCGGACGACGTCTCTTCGTCCTTTTCGCCCTTCTGCGCGCCGTCACCGCTATCGCTCACGGACGTCAGCGCCGGCGCCCTGGCGTCGTCGTCTCCGGGAGACGCCTCGTCGGAGGCCTCTTCGTCCAGCGTCGCCAGGTCAGGCTCATGGCCGAACACCATGCCGGCCGCGTTCTCCCGGGCATACACCGCAATCAGCGCCTCCATGGGAATCATGATCTGCATCGGCTTGCCGGAAAAGCGCGCGCTGAAGCCGATGGCCTGGTTTTCCATGAAGAAGTCGCGCACCGCGGTCGGCGAGGCGTTGAGCACAATCTGGCCGTTTTGCACCAGCTGCTCGGGCACTTCCACGCCGGGGCGGGTCGCATCCACTACCAGATAGGGGGTCAGCTCGTTGTCCAGCAGCCATTCATACAGGGCTCTGGCAAGATAGGGGCGGCTGGAACGCGTCATTGTCGCTCTCCTTTCGCGGCATCAGGGGCACACTGTGGCCAGGGACCAAAGTGCGCTCAGGCACGTATTTCTTTTTCACGCTCGTTGAGCGAAGCCTTGAAGGCATCGCGCTCGAACACGCGCGACATGTAATTCATCAGCGGCTGCACCTGCTTTTCCGGCAGCTCGATATCAAGCTCGGGCAGGCGCCACAGGATGGGGGCCAAACAGCAGTCCACCAGGGTAAACTCGTCGCTCATGAAAAACGGCATGTCCTCGAAGATGGGCGATATGCCCACCAGGCTTTCGCGCAGCTCCTTGCGCGCCTTGTCCGCTTCCTTCTTGCTGCCGGTACGAATGCGCTCGACCATCGGGCACCACTCGCGCTCGATGCGATGCATCCACAGCCGGCTTTGCGCCCGCGCCACCGGATACACCGGCAGCAGCGGCGGGTGCGGGAAACGCTCGTCCAGGTACTCCATCATCACCTTGGATTCGTAGAGCACCAGATCACGGTCCAGAAGCGTCGGCACGCTGTTGTAGGGATTGAGCTCGGCAAGCTCCTCCGGTGCCTGCCCGCCGCTTACGTCGACGATATCCACCGCCACGCCCTTCTCGGCCAGCACGATACGTACCCGATGACTGAAATGGTCATCTGTACCGGAATAAAAAATCATCGACGACCGTTTGGCCACAACACCCATGTAGCAATCCTCGCTTCAAGTCAATAGGTCATACTACCATGCCGCGGCGTCTCTGGGGAAAACGCCCGGCACGCCGGCGCCCGAGACACAAAGGGCGCACGACGGTCGTCGTGCGCCCTGGCTCACGGGGCTAGCATGGCTTAATGAATATCACGCCAGTATTCCCGCTTGAGGAAGTAGCAGATAATCCCCAGGATAAAAATGAACAGCAGCACCTTGGGCGCAAGCGCCTGGGCCTTGAGCTTGGACGGCTCACCGACGTAGGCCAGGAAGTTGGTCAGGTCATAGACCGCGTCCTTGAACTCGTCAGGCTCCATCTCGCCCGGCTGGGTTACCCTGAGCACGTCGCAGGACTGGTACTTGCCGGTGAGCGGATCCGGCGACTGCCCTTCGACGGGCTCGTCCGTGGCCGCACAGATTTTTTCCTGCACGCCCTGCAAGGGCTCCAGCACGTTGGGCATGGCAACCAGGTCGAACACGGCGTTGTTGACGCCGGTCGACTGGCTGTCATCGCGGTAAAAGCTCAGCAGGTAGGAATAGATCCAGTCCGTGCCGCGCAGACGCGACTCCAGGGTCAGATCCGGCGGCGGCGCACCAAACCAGTTTTCCCCGTCGTCGGACCGCATGGCGTTGTGCATCTGGTCGTTGAACGCCTGATCCGGCGAGAAGATCAGGTTGTCCTCTACCAGGTCCTGGGGAATGCCCAGATCCTCCGCTGCCCGAGAGAAACGCTGGTGCTCGAGCGAGTGGCAGCCCATACAGTAGTTGACGTAGAGTTTCATGCCGTTTTGCAGCGACGCCTGGTCGTGCAAGTCCGGCTCCATGGAGTACGGCAGCCCCCCGTCGGCCGCCATGGCCGTTACCGGCAGCAGCGCGAAGAGCAGTGCAAACAGTTGCTTTTTCATTAGCCAGTCACCCTTTCCGGAACGGGTTTGGTCTTCTCCAGCCGGGTATAAAACGGCATCAGCAGGAAGAAGGCAAAGTAGATGACGGTACAGACCTGCGCGAGAATGGTCCGCCCCGCTGTCACCGGCAGCACGCCAAGTACACCAAGAACGATGAAGCTCACGGCGAACAGCGCCAGCATTACCTTGGAGATCCAGCCCTTGTAGCGGATGGAGAGCACCGGGCTGCGGTCAAGCCACGGCAGCACGAAGAGCACGGCAATGGCACCGCCCATGAAGATCACGCCCAAGAACTTCGCTTCCAGCCCGAAAATCGAGAAGGTGATCGCGCGAAGAATGGCGTAGAACGGCGTGAAGTACCAGACCGGGGCAATGTGATCCGGCGTCTGCAGCGGGTTGGCCGGCTCGAAGTTGGGCTGCTCGATGAAGTAGCCGCCGCCTTCGGGGAAGTAAAAGATCACCACGCAGAAGACGAACAGAAAGACCGCGACGCCGACCAGATCCTTGACCGTGTAGTACGGGTGGAAGGGGATGCCGTCCAGGGGCTTGCCGGTTTCGTCCTTCTTCTTCTTGATATCGACGCCGTCGGGGTTGTTGGAGCCCACCTCGTGCAGCGCGATGATGTGCAGCACCACCAGCGCCAGAATGACGATGGGCAGCGCCACCACGTGCAGGGCAAAGAAGCGGTTGAGGGTAATGCCGGAAATCAGGAAGTCACCGCGCACCCACTGCGCCAGGTCCGGCCCGATGGCGGGAATCGCGGAGAACAGCGAGATGATGACCTGGGCCCCCCAGTAGGACATCTGGCCCCAGGGCAGCAGATAGCCCATGAAGGCCTCGGCCATCAGCGCCAGGTAGATCGTCATGCCGAAGATCCACACCAGCTCGCGCGGCGCCCGATAGGAGCCGTAGAGCATGCCGCGGAACATGTGCAGATAGACCACCACGAAAAACGCCGAGGCGCCGGTGGTGTGCATGTAGCGAATCAGCCAGCCCCACTCCACGTCGCGCATGATGTATTCGACCGAAGCGAAGGCGCCCTCCGCCGTGGGGTTGTAGCTCATGGTCAGCCAGACGCCGGTAAGGATCTGGTTGACCAGCACCAGCAGCGCCAGCGAGCCGAAGAAATACCAGAAGTTGAAATTCTTCGGCGCATAGTATTTCGACAGATGTTCTTGCCACATCTGCGTGGCGGGAAAGCGGTCGTCGACCCAGCGCATGAAGCCGCGATCCGCCTTGGCCTTGTGTGGATTACCCATCAGGCAGTCTCCTTGTCCTCGCCGACGACGATAACGCTGTCGCTATCGAAGCGATACGGCGGCACTTCCAGATTGGTGGGCGCGGGCACGTTGGAAAAAACGCGGCCGGCCAGATCAAAGCGGGAGCCGTGGCAGGGGCAGAAAAAGCCGCCCGGCCAGTTATCCGTGCCGACATCGTCGGCGTCGGGCTCCGGCTTGAACAGGGGCGAACAGCCCAGATGGGTACAGATGCCAATCAGCACGCCGATCTCGGGCTTGATCGAGCGCAGCGTGCCTTCGATATACTCGGGCTGCTGGGGCACAACCGAATCCGGATCGGCCAGGCGGTCGGCGCCCAGCTTTTCCGTGCGCTCGATCATTTCCGGCGTCCGGCTGATGATCCAGACCGGGCGGCCGCGCCACTCCACCGTCAACCGCTGCCCCCCTTCAAGCTTGGAAATATCCGCTTGAACCGGGGCGCCAGCCGCCCTCGCCTTGGCACTAGGCTGCCAAGAAGCCACAAAGGGGACCGCAACCCCGACAGCGCCCACTGCTCCCACTACGGAGGTGGCACCGACGAGGAAACGGCGCCGGCCCTTGTTTACGCCGTTATCTGCCATTCCAGGTTTCTCCCTTTTGCTCACCCGTACGCCGCAAACGCGTAACCATGACGGCGACGAATATAAAATACGCTCTATAATAAAAAAATGCGGCGCTTTGCACAACAATAACCCTTGCGACAAAGGCCCGCCGACCGCTGCTAACTCATTGATATTCTAGCAAAAAAAACGCCCAGGCCAATGACCCGGGCGTTTTGCCGCACGCGTTTGCCTTAACGCTTGGAGAACTGCGGGCTGCGGCGTGCCTTGCGCAGACCGACTTTCTTGCGCTCGACCGCGCGGGCGTCGCGGGTCACGTAGCCGGCCTCGCGCAGCGCCGGGCGCAGATCTTCGTTATAGTCCATCAGCGCTCGGGTGATGCCGTGACGGATGGCCCCGGCCTGGGCCGAGCCGCCGCCGCCGGCAACGGTAACGTAAATGTCGAACTGATCCTGCGTCTCGGTCAGCTCCAGCGGCTGGCGCACTACCATCTGGCCGGTCACGCGGCCGAAATACTGATCCAGCTCGCGCTGGTTGACGGTAATCTTGCCGGTTCCCGGCTTGAGGAAAACGCGGGCGGTGGATGTCTTGCGGCGCCCGGTACCGTAATACTGCTGTGTCATGGCGAGAAAATCCCTTAGATATTCAGTTCAAGCGGCTGCTGAGCAGCGTGCGGGTGCTCACCGCCGGCGTATACCTTGAGCTTGGCATACATGGCGCGGCCCAGGGGGCCCTTGGGCAACATGCCCTTGACCGCCGATTCGATAACGCGCTCCGGAGCATGATCGATCATCTGCTCGAAACTCAGGGAGCGCAGACCGCCCGGGTAGCCCGTGTGGCGGTAGTAGTTCTTGTCGCTTGCCTTGTTGCCGGTCACCTGGACCTTTTCGGCGTTGACCACGACAATGTAGTCGCCGGTGTCGACGTGGGGCGTGAACTCGGGCTTGTGCTTGCCGCGCAGGCGGCGAGCAATTTCGGTCGACAGACGACCGAGCGTTTTGTCAGTCGCGTCGACAACGTACCAGTCGCGCTGGACGGACTGCGGCTTGGCACTGAACGTCTTCATGGATGAAATCACCAGATAAAATGTGTTGGGTGCCTTGATGCGCCAACAAGAGGCGCGCACCATCCCTATTTTTTTTGGTTGCCGCAACAAAAGCCGTGGCGACAACGTCGAGCGGGGCGGGATTCTACCCCAAGACGGCGCCAAAGTTAAGCGCTTGGCCCGATTTTTCCGCGCCCGCCGCGAATCAGGGGCGATGGGGTAGCGCCAGATAGTCCCGGGACTGCATTTCCTCGAGCCTTGAGAGCGTGCGCCGAAACTCGAAATCGAGACGGCCGCCGGTATAAAGCGACGCTGCCGGCACTTCCGCCGCGACCAGCAGGTTAACGCCGCGATCGTAAAACTCGTCGACCAGATTGATAAAACGCCGCACCCGGTCCTCGTGGCGCGCTCCCATCTGCCGCACGTTGGCCAGCAGCACGGTGTGAAAGCGGCGGGAAAGCTCGATATAGTCGTTCTGGCTGCGCGGCCCGTCGCACAGCTCGCCGAACTCGAACCAGGCTACGCCTCCGGCAAGCCGCCTGGCCGTGATGACCCGCCCGTTGATCGTCAGCGCCGCCTGCGCCTCCCCCGCCCCGCCGGCAAGCTCGCGGAAGTTTTGCTCGAGCGCCCGCTCGGCCGCGGCGTCCAGCGGCACGTGGAAGACTTCGGCCGGGGTCAGCGTGCGCAGGCGATAGTCGATGCCGCTGTCCAGCTGCATGACGTCACAATGCTGTTTGAGCAGCGCAATCGCCGGCAGAAATCGCGCCCGCTGAAGCCCCTCCCGGTAAAGCTCATCCGGCGGCACGTTGGACGTGGCCACCAGCACCACCCCGCGCGCAAACAGCGCCTCGAGCAGATTGGCGAGTAGCATGGCGTCGCCGATGTCCTCGACAAAAAACTCGTCGAAGCAGATAACCCGCGCCTCGGCGGCCAGATCGGCGGCAATCAGCGACAGCGGGTTTTTCTCCCCCTTGTAGCGGCCAAGCTCGGCATGAACGTGCTGCATGAAACGGTGAAAATGGGTGCGCTTTTTATCGCTGAAGGGCAGAGCGGCAAAAAATGCGTTCATCAGGTAGGTCTTGCCGCGCCCCACACCGCCCCAGAAATACACGCCGGCAATGCGCGGCTCGGCGTCAACCTTGTCATCCCGGGTGCCCCTGCGGCCCGCCAGGCGGCGTAACAAGCCGCCTGGCGCCGGCCGGCGAGGCGGCGCCGGCGGCTCGGCCTGCAGCGCCTCGTAAAGCCGCTGCAGGCGCGTGGCCGCTGCCTGCTGCGCAGCATCAAACACGATCTCGCCGCTGTCCAGGTCCGCCTGGTAGCGCGCCAGCGGCGACAGGGGACTGGGGTCGTGTGAGTCGCCCGCCCGCCGGGGGCTTTGCTGTTCCATGATCATTCTCCCGCATTGCCGGAGGCCGAATTGTACGTCCTCGGACGCCGGGGTGCATGCCCGGTGCGCCGTTACATGGTCGAATTGACCTGCAAGCCCGGCACGCGCCTATAATGGCAGCGCAAGAATATCGCCCGGCCCCGTGCACGGCGGCCAGTGACCCGGGAACCAGGGAGACACCAGAGTGGAAGAACCAGGCCTGCAGTTAACGTTTGCGCTTATCGGCATCTTTATCGGCATGGCGATCGGCGCATTTGGCCATCGCCTTTTGAGCAGAAGCCAGCGCCAGGTATCCAGCATGAAGCTTGAGCTACTGGAAAGTGAGCGCCGAATCGCCGCGCTCAAGGCCGACATGCAAAGTCACCTGGGTGACACGCACCGCCGAATAGACGGCGTCCGCCACGCGCTTGCCGAGCTTGACCAGGGTCTGCATCGACAGGCCAAGACATGGGGGGTAGCGGACGATGTACTGATCTCCCACGACAACGACCCGCTGCGCACCGCTGCTCGAGCGCCGCTGGCCCAAACGGCCGGCAGCAGCGAGGGCGAGCGCCCCAAGGACTACGCCGCCGACGGCGAAGGCGGCACCCTGTCGGAAGACTTCGGCCTGAAAAACAAGGCCAGCGACGCCGGGCAGGCGCCCGAGCCGCCGCGCTACTGAGCGACGCCGCGCCCTGCCGTCAGGCAGGGTTGTCAACGTCCACGAAGCGATGCGTCACGCCGTACTCCGACGCCAGCCACTCGCCCAGCGCCTGGACGCCGTAGCGTTCGGTGGCGTGATGTCCGGCGGCCAGGTAATGGATGCCCAGCTCCCGGGCCAGATGCGTTGTGCGTTCGGAAATTTCCCCCGAGACAAACGCCTGGGCACCGCCTTCGTGCGCCGCGGTGATCATGTCCTGGGCCCCGCCGGTGCACCAGGCAATGCGCTCGACCTCGCCCACCCCCGGCGCCTTGATGACCAGGGGCTCGCGATGGAGCCTGTCGGCCAACTGCCCGGCCAGCGCCTCCACGCTCAGCGGCGCGGCGGTCTGTCCCTGCCATAGAAGCCCTTCTCCCATCTCGCCGTCCAGGCAGCGCTCTACCTGCCAGCCCATGCGCCGCCCGAGCTCGGCATTGTTGCCAAGGGCGGCGTGGGCATCCAGCGGCAGGTGGTAGGCCAGCAGATTGATATCGTGGTCGAGCAGCGTTTTGATCCGCCGCTTTTTCATTCCGGTCAGCGCCACCGGCTCGTTTTTCCAGAAATAGCCGTGATGCACCAGCACCAGGTCGGCCCGCCACGCCGCCGCCTCATCAAGCAGCGCCTGACAGGCGGTGACGCCGCTCATCACTCGCGTGATGCGCTCGCTGCCTTCCACCTGCAAACCGTTGACCGTGAAGTCCTTGAATCCCCGCGCGCCCAGGCGCTGTTCGCACGCTGCCACCAGCGTATCCCGATCGAGCATGCTGCCTCCCTGAAAGTTTGCCGCAGCCGTTAAGGTCAGCGGCGTGAACAATGTTACCATGCGCCACTATAAAGACGGTTCGATGCCGGCGTGAAGCCTGGGCCCAGGCAGCGCCTTTTTCGGCCGTTATCGCCTGCCGCTGAAATGCCCCAAGGAACGTCGCCGATGCCAAGGAACGTACGACTGCCACGCTTCCTGATGCCTTATTTCTGGCCGGTCATCGCCGGCGTTGTGATTGCCGCGGCGCTGCTGCTGGCGTTTCCCGAACGCCTGCCCAACCCCTTTGCCGGGCCCTCGTCGCCGGTGTCCGAAAAGACCGGCACCGCGCCTGCCGCCGGGGAGACTGCCCCCGATCGCCCCGCGCCGCAGATCCAGAAAGCCGCGCCGCTTTCCCGGGACCAGGGGCCGGCAAGCTATGCCGATGCCGTGGACCGGGCGGCGCCGGCGGTGGTCAACGTCTACTCGACGCGCATTGTCGAGCGCGACCAGCACCCGCTGATGTCGGACCCGTTTTTCCAGCAGTTTTTCGACAACGACGACGCCACCGGCCAGCAGCGCATGCTGTCGAGCCTGGGGTCGGGGGTGATTGTCAGCCAGGACGGCTACGTGCTGACCAATCACCACGTCATCCAGGGAGCCGACCAGATTCAGGTAGCCCTGCGCGACGGCCGCGAGACCCTGGCCCGCGTCATCGGCACCGACCCGGAGAGCGATCTGGCGATACTGCGCATCGGGCTTGACGACCTGCCGAGCATCAAGCTCAGCGACTCCGAAGAGGTCACGGTGGGCGATGTGGCGCTGGCCATCGGCAACCCGTTCGGCGTGGGCCAGACGGTGACCATGGGGATCATCAGCGCCACCGGACGCAGTCACCTGGGCCTTAGCGCCTACGAAGACTTCATCCAGACCGACGCGGCCATCAACCCCGGCAATTCCGGCGGCGCGCTGATCAATCCGGACGGCGCGCTGGTGGGCATCAACACGGCTATTTTTTCGCGCTCCGGCGGCTCCCAGGGCATCGGCTTTGCCATTCCCGCCAACCTCGCTCACGGCATCATGGATGAGCTGGTGACGAAAGGGCGGGTGATTCGCGGCTGGCTGGGCATCGAAGCCCAGGCACTGTCCCGTGAGCTTGCCGCCTCCTTCGGGCTGCGCACGCCCCAGGGCATGATCGTCGCCGGAGTAGCCCAGGACGGACCGGCCGAGCGCGCCGGCCTGCAGCCCGGCGATGTGCTGCTCGCCCTCAGCGATGAACCGATTCTCGATGCCCGCAGCACCATGAGCGACATCGCCGAGCTCACGCCCGGCACCGAGCTGTCGCTGACCATCGTGCGCAGCGGCGAGAAGCAAACGCTTGAGCTAACCGTCGGCGAGCGCCCTCTCTCCGCCCGCTCCCTGCCGCCGCAACAGTCGCTGCCGTCGCAGCCCACGGCGCCTCGCTAGCGGTATCGGCAAGGCCAGCGCGGCGGACTCAGCGTTTCTGGCGGTATTCCGCCGAGCGCGCGTGAGCACTCAGCGACTCGCCTCGGGCCAGCACCGCGGCAACTTCACCCAGCGCCGAGGCGCCGTCGGCCGAACAGTGGATCAGCGACGAGCGCTTCTGGAAGTCGTAAACGCCCAGCGGTGAGGAAAACCGCGCGGTGCCCGAAGTGGGCAGCACGTGGTTGGGGCCGGCGCAGTAGTCGCCCAGGGCCTCGGCGGTATAGCGGCCCATGAAAATCGCCCCGGCGTGGCGGACCTCCGGCAGCCAGCGCTCGGGGTCGGCCACGGAGAGCTCCAGATGCTCCGGGGCAACGCGGTTGATCAGGGCGACCGCTTCCGCCTCGCTTGCGCAGTGGATCAGCGCGCCGCGGCTGCCAAGCGACGTGCGCACGATACGCTCCCGCTCCAGGGTCGGCAGCAGCCGCTCGATGGACGCGGCCACGGCGTCGAGCTGGGCCTTGTCCCAGCTGACCAGGATCGCCTGGGCGTCTTCGTCGTGCTCGGCCTGAGAAAAAAGATCCATGGCCAGCCAGTCAGGATCGGTGCCGCCGTCGGCCACGATCAGGATCTCCGAAGGCCCGGCGATCATGTCGATACCCACCCGGCCGAACACCGCGCGCTTGGCCGTGGCCACGTAGATATTGCCCGGCCCAACGATTTTATCCACCCGCGGCACCGTCTCCGTGCCGTAGGCCAGCGCCGCCACCGCCTGGGCGCCGCCGATGGTGAACACATGGTCCACCCCGGCCAGGTACGCCGCCGCCAGCACCAGCTCGCTGACCACGCCGTCGGGCGTCGGCACTACCATGACGATTTCCCTGACCCCGGCGACGCGGGCCGGAATCGCGTTCATCAGCACCGACGACGGATACGCCGCCTTGCCGCCGGGTACGTAAATGCCCGCCCGGTCCAGCGGCATCACCTGCTGGCCAAGCACCGTGCCGTCGGTCTCGGTGTACTGCCAGGACTCGGGCTTCTGGCGCTGGTGATAGCGCCGCACGCGCTCGGCCGCGGCGGCAAGCGCGTCGCGCTGCTCGTCGGGCAGGTTGTTAAAGGCCTGCTCGAGGCGCTCGGGCGCCAGCGTCAGCTCATGCATGGCGGTGGCCGACAGGCGATCAAAGCGGTTGGTGGCCTCGATGACGGCGGCGTCGCCGCGGATTTTGACCGCCTCCAGGATTTCGTTTACCCGGGCCTGCACCGCCTGGTTCGACACGCCCTCCCAGTCCAGCAGCGCGTCCAGCCGCCGGTCGAAATCGGCCTCGTCGGTAGCAAGCCTGTTAATCTCTGCTGCGCCAGCCGTCGCGTTCATGGCTATCCTCGTGTTTTTTGTCGTCGTCAAATGTTGCCGTGCCTACTACGATAAATCGGCGCCTAGGCGCTGGCTTCGTCGGCCGACCGGCGGCTCTCGACGGCGGCTTCCAGACGCTCGATGAGCGGCTTGATGCGCGCGTGTTTCATGGTCATCGAGGCCTTGTTGACCACCAGCCGGGTGCTGATGTGTTCGATCAGCTCCCGGGGCTCCATGCCGTTGGCACGCATGGTATTGCCGGTATCCACGATATCGACGATTTCGTCGGCCAGGTTCATGATCGGCGCCAGCTCCATGGCGCCGTAAAGCTTGATCACCTCGGCCTGAATGCCTTGCCTGGCGTAGTAGCGCCGGGCGACGTTGACAAACTTGGTGGCCACCCGCCGACGCGCCCGGCCGGAGCACTCTCCCCGGGTGCCGGCGGTCATCAACTTGCAGCGGGCAATGTTCAGATCCAGCGGTTCATAAAGGCTGTCGGTGCCGTGCTCGAGCAGCACGTCCTTGCCGGCAATGCCCATGTCGGCCGCGCCCAGCTGCACGTAGGTGGGCACGTCGGTGGCGCGGATAACGATCAGCTTGACGTGCTCCAGATTGGTGTCGAATAAAAGCTTGCGGCTCTTGTCGAGTGCTTCGGCCGGGGTGATGCCCGCAGCGGCCAGCAGCGGCAGGGTTTCGTCCAGTATGCGCCCCTTGGAAAGCGCCAAAATCAGTTGCTTGCTCATGGTTGTCGGCCAGTCGTTATCGCATGGTGCCGCGCAGGCAGCGCCTGCGCGACGGCTCAGCCCGGTACGCGGCGGATGCGCGCCCCCAGCTGCTGGAGTTTTTCCTCGATGCATTCGTAGCCGCGGTCGATATGGTAAATGCGATCCACCTGGGTCTCGCCGTCGGCCATCATCGCGGCAATCACCAGCGACGCCGAGGCACGCAGGTCGGTCGCCATGACCGGCGCCCCGGACAGCGACTCGACGCCGGTAATCAGCGCGGTATTGCCCTCGAGGGCGATATCCGCGCCCATGCGGTTGAGCTCCTGGACGTGCATGAAGCGGTTTTCGAAGATGGTTTCGACCACCCGCGAGCTGCCCTCGGCCACCGCGTTCATGGCCACGAACTGAGCCTGCATGTCGGTGGGAAACGCCGGATACGGCGCGGTACGGATATTGACCGCCCGCGGGCGCCTGCCGTGCATGTCGAGGCTGATCCAGTCAGCGCCGCAGGCAACCTCGGCGCCCGCCTCCTCGAGCTTGGCCAGCACCGCCTCGAGAATATCCGCCCGGGTACGGGTTACCTTGACCCGCCCGCCGGTCATCGCCGCGGCGACCAGAAAGGTGCCGGTCTCGATACGGTCGGGCATGACGTCGTGTTCGCAGCCGTGCAGCCGCGCGACGCCCTCGACGGTGATGGTATCGGTGCCGTGGCCGCGAATGTCGGCGCCCATCCTGATCAGGCACTCGGCCAGATCGCTGATCTCCGGCTCCCGGGCGGCGTTTTCCAGCACCGTGGTGCCCTCGGCAAGGGTCGCCGCCATCAGCAGGTTTTCGGTGCCGGTGACGGTCACGGTATCGAAAAAGATTGTCGCCCCGCGCAGGCGCCCGTCGACCCGGGCGCGGATATAGCCGCCCTCGACGCGGATTTCCGCGCCCATGGCTTCCAGGCCCTGGATGTGCAGATCCACCGGACGCGAGCCAATCGCGCAGCCGCCGGGAAGCGACACGTCGGCATGGCCGAAATGGGCCAGCAACGGCCCCAGCACGAGAATCGAGGCGCGCATTTTCTTTACCAGCTCGTAGGGCGCGTGGCAGTCGGTCACCTGGGAGCCGTCCAGCTGGATGCTGAGCTTTTCGCCCATCACCGGCTCGACCCCCATGCGCCCGAGGAGCTCAAGCGTCGTGGTGATGTCCTGCAGGTGCGGCAGATTGCCGATAACCACCGGGCCGTCGGCAAGCAGGCTGGCACAGAGAATGGGCAGCGCGGCGTTCTTGGCCCCGCTGGCCCAGACTTCGCCGTCGACCGAACCGTTGCCGGTAATGATTAACTTGTCCATGCGCCCGGCGTTATCCCGCGTTTTCCGGCGCGTTTTCCCACTGCGCCGGCGTGTAGGTCTTGATGCTCACAGCGTGCAGCGCCCCCGAGGCGATCTGATCGCTCAGGGCACCGTATACCAGCTGCTGGCGCTTGACAGGCGTCAGCCCTTCGAACGCCTCGCCCACGGCGATGACCTGGAAATCGCAGCCCTCGCCCTGTACATGAAACGTGCAGTCGTCCAGATGCGACTCGAGCAGCGCTTTTACCTCAGTGGGTTGCATGGCAGACACTCCTAACCGTCGGAAAAAGAAACGTAGCGGCCATGATAAAGAAAAGCCGGCGCTTTGGCGATTGGCCTGCCGGGCCCGACGTCAGGCTACGCCGCCGGGTGGTCAAACAGGGCGTCAAGCTCTGCCAGGGTCGTCAGCCGGCGCAGCGGGGCGGAAAGCCGCACCTCGCTGACGACGACGCCGCGCCGCCGGCACACCCGCAGCCACTGAAGCAGCACGCTGATGGCCGCGCTGCTGGCGCGCTCGACCCCGCTTAAATCCAGCGTCAGCGAGGCTGCCTCAGCGCGCTCGAGCCACCGCTCGCCGGTGTCGGCAAGGGCCGCTGCCACGCCGGTGCCCAAATCGCCGCTGACGACGAGCGCTTCGCCCACGGCAGCCAGCGCTACGCCGCGGCGGGAAAACAGCGTCGTCAAGCATCGCCCCCCTCTTCCAGCTCGTCAACGCCGACCCCCGGCGACCAGCTGCGAATGACCGCGTCGTAGTCGCGGTTGTGTTCGCGCATGGCCTGGTCGAACTGGTTGCGGAACGTAAGCCCCAGGTTGATACCGTTGACGATCACGTTGACCACCCGCCATTCGCCGTCGTTGAGACGCAGGCTGTAGTTGACCGGATAGACCTCGCCGTTGTTGGCGACGATTTCCATTTCCACGCTGGCCTGATCCTCGTAGCGCTGCGGGCGCTGTTCGTCCACCACGCGCAGCTTGTCATAGTCGAAGGTGACAAGCCCCTTGGTATAGGTATCGATCAGCGTCTGGCGGAACACCTCGGCAAAGCGACGGCGCTGCTCGGGGGACGCATTGCGGAAATAGCTGCCCATGACGCTGGCGCCGATATAGCGAAAGTCGGCCACTTCATCGAGGCTCTCGTCGACCAGCTCCTTGAGCTCGTCGATGTTGTTGGCGTAGTAATCCTCTCGGGCCTCCAGGTCCGACATGAAGCCGGTGATGTTGTCCCGGATCAACGCCTCGGGCGTCTGCTCCTGGGCATATAGCGGCGCACCGAGCGCCAGGGAGGCGGCCAGCATGCCGCCGCTCAGCCAGTATTTCAGTTTCATGACGCTTCCTCGCTCTGTTCAGTTGCCAATGCTGCTCGGTCGTCGTGCTGCGGTTTCTTCCCGGTCGGGAGCTTCCCCGGCCCGGCTCAATCCTTGACCATACTCGACACGAACTGCTGAATCAGCTCTTCGAGCACCAGCGCGGACTGGGTGTCGCGAATGGTATCGCCGTCCTCCAGCGTCTCGGGATCGCCGCCTACGCTGAGCCCCACGTACTGCTCGCCGAGCAGCCCGGCGGTGAGAATGGCGGCCGTGCTATCACGGGAAAGCTGCCCTTCCAGGTCGCTGTCCAGGCGCATTGTCACCCGAGCGTCAAACCACTCGGTATCCAGATCGATGGACTCCACCCGCCCCACGGTGACCCCGGCCATGGTGACCCGGGCGCGCGGCTTGAGGCTGCCGATATCGGAAAAGCTGGCGTCCACCTGGAAGGTGTCCGACGGCGCGGCAAGCGTCAGGCCGCTGACGCGCAGGCCAAGAAAGACCATGCCCAGAATGCCGGCCAGAATGAAAAGCCCCACCCCGAACTCTACGGTTTTACTGCGTTGCATGCATCTGCTCCCGCGTTTTAAAGGCCGCCGAACATGACGGCGGTCAGCACAAAATCCAGCCCCAGCACCGCCAGCGAGGAATACACCACGGTGCGCGTGGTCGCTCGGGAAATCCCTTCGGAGGTGGGTATCAAGTCATAGCCTTGAAAAACCGCAATCCAGGTGACGACGAGCGCGAAAACCAGGCTTTTGACCATGCCGTTACCCACGTCGGCGAAAAACGCCACGCTCGACTGCATGCTGCCCCAGAAGGCGCCTTCGGAAACCCCGAGCCACTGCACGCCCACCAGGTAGCCGCCCCAGACGCCCACCACGCTGAAGCCAACGGTCAGCAGCGGCAGCGAGACAAAGCCCGCCCACAGGCGCGGCGCGACCACCCGGCGCAGCGGATCCACGCCGATCATCTCCATGCTGGTCAGCTGCTCGGTGGCTTTCATCAGGCCGATTTCGGCGGTCAGCGCCGAGCCCGCGCGCCCGGCAAACAGCAGCGCGGCAACCACCGGCGCCAGCTCGCGCAGAAGCGAAAGCGACACCATCTGCCCCAGCGCCTGCTCGGCGCCGAAGTCGATCAGGATCGTATAGCCCTGAAGCGCCAGCACCATGCCGATAAAAAGCCCCGACACCAGCACAATGGCAAGCGACATCACGCCGACAAAGTGCATTTGCCGCAGCCACAGGCGAACTCCCTCGCCCGAGGGCACGCCGGCGACCGAGCGAGCGAGAAAAATACCCGCCCGCCCGAGCGCCTCCACGACGCCGAAGGCCGCGCGCCCCAGGCCGGCCACCCACTCTGCCAGCCGCGAAAACACTCGCCAAAACCCTCGCCAAAACCCTGCCGCCATCTAGTCTGCCCCCGTGGTTGTGTCTGCGCCGAGAATATCGCGGTAGAACGGCGGCGCCGGATAGTGAAACGGCACCGGGCCGTCGGGCTCGCCGTGCATGAACTGGCTGACCCGGGCATCGTCATGGGTATCAAGGCTCGCCGGCGTGCCGTGGGCGACGATATCGCCGTCGGCAATCAGGTAGAGGTAGTCGGCAATGCTGACGGTTTCCTTGATGTCGTGGGACACCACCACGGACGTCAGCGAAAGCGCCTCGCCCAGCCGCTTGATCAGCTGCACCAGCACGCCCATGGCGATGGGGTCCTGGCCCACAAACGGCTCATCGTAGAGCACCAGCTCAGGGTCCAGGGCCACCGCCCGGGCCAGCGCCACGCGCCTGGCCATGCCGCCGGACAGCTCGGCCGGGCTCAGATCGCGGGCGCCGCGCAGCCCCACCGCCTGCAGCTTGAGCAGGACAATATCGCGGATCATGGCGTCGGGCAGGTCGGTGTGAACGCGCAGCGGAAACGCGACGTTTTCAAACACGTTCAGATCGGAAAACAGCGCCCCGCTCTGAAACAGCATGCCCATGCGTCGGCGCAGGGAAAACAGCGCCTTGCGCGACAGCCGGTGCACGTCCTCCCCGTCGATCAGCACGCGGCCCCTGTCCGGGGTCAGCTGGCCGCCGATGAGCTTGAGCAGCGTGGTTTTCCCCGTGCCGCTCGGCCCCATGATGCCCGTCATCTTGCCCCGGGGAATGGACAGGTTGGCGCCGCGAAAAATGGCGCGCCCTCCGCGGGAAAAATGCAGGTCTTCCACTTCAATAAAGGCCGAATCCGTCATGGCACTCTCGTCTGATGGAGAAATCATCGTCTGCTGGGCCAACCGCCCGGCTCAGGTTATCGAACAGCGTACTTTAACGCCATAGCCAAGCGGAATCCATGCGCCGGCGAAGAAAATAAACCCCTCGGCAGGCCGGCGCGCAATGGTACGATACTCGTACTCGCCGATTCGTAGCGAGCGCTTTTGCCGCATTCGCCTCATCTCCGGCGGCCACAGGATCTCACGGCGACGCCTTGCGCCATGCCGCAAGGCGCACGCCCCAAAAGCAAGAGAAGAGTCACGCCATGCCCGACCTATCCGACGCCCCCGTCTCCCCGCGCGACAGCGCACTGCGCACCCTGGCCGTGGAGCAGGCCGCCATTGGCGATCTCAAGGCCAAGCTCGACGCTCACTTCGACCGCGCCTGCGAACTGATACTGGCCTGCCGGGGCCGCGTGGTGGTGACCGGCATGGGCAAGTCCGGCCACATCGGCGGCAAGCTTGCCGCCACCCTTGCCAGCACCGGCACCCCGGCGTTTTTCGTTCACCCCGGAGAGGCAAGCCACGGGGATCTGGGCATGATTACCCCGACCGACCTGGTGCTGGCGCTGTCCAACTCCGGCGAAACCGGCGAAGTCACCGCGCTGCTGCCGCTGCTCAAGCGCCTGGGCGTGCCGCTGGTGAGCATGACCGGTCGCCCGGACTCCACCCTTGCTCGCCACGCCGACGCCCATCTGGACAGCGGCGTCAAGCGCGAAGCCTGCCCGCTGGATCTGGCCCCCACCAGCTCCACCACCGCCGCTTTGGCGCTGGGCGACGCCCTGGCCGTGGCGCTTTTGGAGGCCCGCGGCTTTACCGCCGAGCAGTTCGCCCTTTCGCACCCCGGCGGCAGCCTGGGCAAGCGCCTTTTGCTGCGCGTCGGAGACATCATGCACAGCGGCGAGCGGCTACCCCAGGTGGCGCTTGGCAGCCCGCTGCGCGACGCGCTTCTGGAAATCACCCGCCAGGGCCTGGGTTTTACCTGCGTGGTCAACGCCGACGGCACCCTGGCGGGGGTCTATACCGACGGCGACCTGCGCCGTACCCTCGATCAGCACCGCGACGTGCTCAGCCTGACCGTCGATGACGTCATGACCCGGCCGGGCCGGCGCATCGCCCCGAACGTGCTTGCCGCCGAAGCCGTGCGTATCATGGAAGACGGCAAGATCACCGCCCTTGCCGTCGTGGATGATCAACAGCGCCCCATCGGCGCGCTGCACATGCACGACCTGCTCGCCAGCGGCGTCATTTAGCCCCGGCGGCGCGCGGGCCCCGCTTTATTCTTGACGGAGTTCAGTATGCCTCAATCGATTGCTCCCAGCGCCGGACTGGCGAACGTACGCCTGCTCGCCCTTGACGTTGACGGCGTCCTGACCGACGGGCGCCTCTATTTTCAGGCCGACGGCCTGGAAACCAAGGCCTTTCATACCCAGGACGGCCACGGCCTCAAGATGCTCAAGCGCATGGGCATTGACGTGGCGCTGATTACCGGGCGCGATTCGCCCATGGTCACCCGCCGCGCCACGGCGCTGGGTATCCCCCACGTTTACCAGGGCTGCGAACACAAGCTGGACACCCTCAGCGGACTTTGCGACTCCCTTGGCATCAGCCTTGAACAGGTCGCCTACTGCGGCGACGACCTGCCCGACCTTGCCGCGATCCAGGTCGCCGGCGTGGGCATCTGCGTGCCCAACGCGCCGGCCTATGTGCAAAAGCACGCCGACTGGGTCACCAGGCGCACGGGCGGCCACGGCGCGGTGCGCGAGATCTGCGATACGCTGCTCGGCGCCCAGGGCCACTGGGACGCCATCATGGCAAGCTACCGGTACGCACCGCAGTCGTCGTGAGGCAACGCATGCAGACGCCTTCTGTTACCCGCGCCCACCAAAGTTGGCTTGCCCGCTTGCCAAGGCGGGCCTGGCTGGGACTGCTCGTGGTCGCGCTGGGCGTGTTGCTGGCCTGGCTCGACCTGCGCGATACCCGCCAGGCCCCGCCGGACCCTGCCGCCCGGGCCGAGGAGCCCGGCCACGTGATCGAAAACGCCGAGCTGAAACTCTACGACGACGCCGGCAACCTGACCCAGCGGCTGGCCTCCCCGCATATTACCCATACGCCCCAGCAGGCTATCACCCGTTTCGACATGCCCCACGCGACGCTGATCGACAGCGAGCAGCGCGAGTGGCGCGCCACTGCCAACAGCGGTACGCTCAGCGGTCAGCAGCAGCGGCTGACCCTCGACGGCGATACCCGATTGACGGCGCCCAACCAGGGCTGGCAGCTCGACACCCGCACGCTTCATTACGACAGCGTCGCCCGGCACGCCTGGAGCGACACCCCGGCTCTGCTGCAGCAGCCGCCCCAGCGCATGCGGGCCCAAACGCTGGATGCCTGGCTGGACACCAGCAAGGTACGCCTGAAAGGCCAGGTTCGCGGCTTTCATCCACCCTCGGCGGCATCCTCTGAGGAGTCCCCATGAACACACGTCTTTATGGCTGCCTTGCCGCGGCCACCCTTGGCCTCAGCGTGCTGGGCGCCGGTACCGCCCAGGCGGCCCCGGCTGACCCTGTCGAAGTCGAAGCCAACCAGCTCGACCTGGACCAGCGCGCCGGCACGGCGGTTTACCGTGGCAACGTCAAGATCCGCCAGGGCGAGATGCGCCTGCGCGGCGCCCGGGTGGAAATACAGCGCAACGACGAAGGCGAGCTCTCCCGCGCTACGGCCTTCGGCGAGCGCGCCTATCTGCGCCACCGGCCGGATCCGAACAAGGCGCCCATCGAAGGCAACGCCCGGCGGATCATCTACCACGTTGCCGATCGCCGGGTCGAACTGATTGACCAGGCCGAGCTCGACCAGGGCGGCGACCACTTCAAGGGCGGCCGCCTTGAGTACTTCATCGACCGCGAGGTGGTCAAGGCTCGCTCCGACGTCGAAGGCAGCGACGACCAGCGCATCCGCATGACGCTGCAGCCCGAGGAATGACGCCCGCCAGCGCCCGCAAGCGACAGCTCACCGACAAAGAGGCCCCCTGTGTCTTTTGACGACATCACCGCCGCCACGCCGACCCCGGCAGAAATCAAGACGCTGCACGCCCGCCATCTGGCCAAAAGCTACAAGCGTCGCCAGGTGGTCAAGGATATCAATCTGGACATTTCCCAGGGCAGCATTGTCGGGCTGCTCGGCCCCAACGGGGCGGGCAAGACCACGTCGTTCTACATGATCGTCGGGCTGGTCAAGGCCGATGCCGGAAGTGTCGGCATCAACGACACCGACCTTTCCCGGGCGCCCATGCACGAACGCGCCCGGGCGGGCATCGGCTATCTGCCCCAGGAGGCCTCGATTTTTCGCAAGCTCTCGGTGGCCGACAACATCATGGCGATTCTGGAAACCCGCAAGGACCTCAGCCGCCAGGCCCGGCAGGCTCGCCTGGAGACGCTGCTCGAGGATTTCCACGTCGGCCATATCCGCGACAACCTGGGCATGAGTCTCTCCGGCGGCGAGCGCCGGCGGGTGGAAATTGCCCGATCGCTTGCCATCGAACCGGCGTTCATCCTGCTGGACGAGCCCTTTGCCGGCGTGGACCCGATTTCGGTGGGCGAGATCAAGACCGTCATCCGGGCGTTGAAAGAGCGTCATATCGGCGTGCTGATTACCGATCATAATGTGCGCGAGACCCTGGATATCTGCGACACCGCCTATATCGTCGGCAACGGGCGCATCATCGCCAACGGCGCGCCGCGCAGCATTCTCGACAACCAGCAGGTCCGTGACGTCTACCTGGGCGACGAATTCCGCCTCTAGCGTCATCCGCTTGCCGCCAGGCTCCGCCCGGGCTTAGGGTGATACTTCCAACGCGACGAGTGTTTCCTCCATGGCCATGAAAGCGTCTCTCCAGCTACGCGTCGGTACCCAGCTGACCATGACGCCTCAGCTCCGCCAGGCCATCGGTTTACTGCAGCTGCCGACGCTGGACCTGCGCCAGGAGGTCCAGCAGGCGGTGGAGGCCAACCCCCTGCTCGAGCAGGAAGACGAGTTTGACGAGCAGACCGCCGTCGAGCCCGCCGAAGACGGCTGGGCCGAGCAGATCCCCGACGAGCTCGCCGTGGACAGCGACTGGTCCGACACCTACCCGGACACCCAGCAAACCGCCGGCGAGGGCCCCGACTTCGAGCGCCAGGCCGCCGGCCAGACTCTTCACGGCCACCTGCTCTGGCAGCTGGCCATGCTCGACCTGACGCCCGACGACAGGCTCACCGGCGAGGCGCTGATCGACGCCGTGGACGCCAACGGCTACCTGACTCAGCCGCTGGACGCCATAGGTGACGGCCTTGAGGATCAACAGGGCAAGCCCGTCGGCGCCGAGCGCCTTGAACGCATGCTCGACCGCCTGCAGCAGTTCGACCCGACCGGCGTCTTTGCTCGGGATCTGGGCGAATGCCTCTCCCTGCAGCTGGATGCCCTGCCCGGCACCACGCCGCTGCTGATGCCCGCCCGCCGGCTGGCGCGGCAGTTTCTCACCGCCCTTGGCCGCGGCGACAGACGCCTGCTCAAGCGCCGGCTGGGCCTTGACGACGCCGGGCTCGACGAGGTCATCAAGCTGATCAAAAGCCTGGATCCGCGCCCCGGCAGCGCCTTTGACAGCGCCGGCAGCGGCCAGGTACTGCCCGACCTGCTCGCCCGGCGCAGCGAGGACGGCTGGCAGCTCGAGCTCAACCCCGAGGCACTGCCGCAGCTGCGTATCCAGCCCGACTACGCCGCGCTGATCCAGAAGGCCGACAGCAGCCGGGACAACAGCTTCCTCAAGGAGCACCTGCAGGAGGCTCGCTGGCTGATCAAGAGCCTCGCCAGCCGCAACGATACGCTGCTGCGCGTCGGCCGCGAAATCATGGCCCGCCAGCTCGATTTCCTCGACCACGGCGAGGCGGCCATGAAGCCGCTGGTGCTTGCCGATATTGCCGAGGCGGTGGGCATGCACGAATCCACGGTTTCCCGGGTGACAACGCAGAAGTTTCTGCATACGCCCCGCGGCGTTTTCGAGCTCAAGTACTTTTTCTCCAGCCAGCTCACAGGCGACGATGACAGCGCCCACTCGAGCACCGCCATTCGCGCCCGCATCAAGCAGCTGATAGAGCAGGAGCCGCCCGCCAAGCCGCTGTCCGACAGCCGTCTCGCCGCGCTGCTCGACGAAGCCGGCATCCGGGTGGCCCGCCGCACCGTTGCCAAATACCGCGAGGCCCTGGGCATACCATCCACCAGCGAACGGCGCCGCCGGAGCTGATCGGCGAAACTTTTGGTTCATCGCACTTTGCCGGGGGCTTTGTTTACCGGCCAAAAGGGTTACAATCAAACGACCATCCCACGGATAAGGAGTACGTCCATGCAGGTCAACATGACCGGTCATCACCTCGAACTGACTGACGCCTTGCGTGAGTACGTCAATGACAAACTCGCCCGGGTCGAACGCCACTACGACAACATCACTACCGTGCAGGTCACCCTATCCGTGGAAAAAGAGCGCCAACAGGCCGCCTGCACCATGAACGTCGCCGGCGCCGAGCTCCACGCCGAAGCGACAGAAACCGACATGTACGCCGCCATCGACTCGATGGCCGACAAGCTCAACCGCCAGCTGGTCAAACACAAGGAAAAAGCACAGGCCCGCGCCCAGGGCGCCGGTCTGCGCTAAAGCACAATGACGTTGGAAGCGATCCTCCCCCCGGAGCGCGTGCTCTACGACGTGCCCGGGGGCAGCAAGAAAAGGGTGCTGGAGTTTTTCAGCACCTTTATTGCGCAAAACATCCCCAGCCTGGACAGCCAGGAAGTCTTCAGCCGCCTGATCAGCCGAGAAAAGCTCGGCAGTACGGGTATCGGCAACGGCGTGGCCATTCCCCACGCCAGAAGCCCGCACTGCCACTCGCCCATCGCCGGCTTTCTCAAGCTGGCCGAGGCCGTCGACTTCGACGCCATCGACGGCGAGCCGGTGGATCTGGTTTTCGTGCTGCTGGTGCCCGAAGAGGCCGACGACAACCATCTGGCGCTGCTGGGCCAGGTCGCAATGATCATGAACGACGCCAACACCCGCCTGCAGCTGCGCCGCGCGCAAAGCCAGCGCCATCTGCTGGAGCTGATCATCCACAAGATCCGCGAGCAGCCCGACCCATAGCGCCCCGCCTCCTTCACTACCCGCGGGGACCGCTCGCTACCACGAGAGACGCCATGCAACTGGTCATCATCAGCGGTCGTTCCGGCTCGGGCAAGTCCATTGCCCTGCAAGCGCTGGAAGATCTGGGCTATTACGCCATCGATAACCTGCCGGCCATGCTGCTGGGCTCGCTGGTGGACGAGCTGCGCCACCAGACCGGGTGTACCCACCTGGCGGTCAGCATCGATGCGCGCAACCTGCCCGGCGCTCTGGCGCTGCTGCCGGGCCTGCTCGAAGGCATGCGCGCCCGGGGCATCGGCTTTAACGTGGTCTATCTGACCACCGACGCGCGCATCCTGCTGGAGCGTTACTCTGCCACCCGCCGCCGCCATCCGCTCACCCGGGACACGGACATGACTCTGGAAGAGGCCATCGCCAAGGAAGAGGAAACCCTGAGCGACGTGCGCGACCTGGCGGATCTGACCATCGACACTTCCCGTCTGTCGGTGCACGATCTGCGCCGGCGCATTGCCGACCAGGTGGCCCACCGCCAGCCGGGAAAGCTGACCCTGACCGTGGAATCCTTCGGCTACAAGCGCGGCGTGCCGCTGGATGCCGACCTGGTGTTCGACGCGCGCTGCCTGCCCAACCCCTACTGGGACCCGGCGCTTCGCGGGCTTAACGGGCGCGACGCCGAAATCGAGGCGTTTTTGCGCGGCTACCCCATGGTGGACGCCATGTGCGAAGACATCCGCGGCTGGCTCGAGCGCTGGCTGCCGGCCTACCAAAACAGCCAGCGCAGCTACATCACCGTGGCCATCGGCTGCACCGGCGGCCAGCACCGCTCGGTATATCTGGTCGAACAGCTGGGCCGGCTGCTGCTTGATGCCCATGACGACATCCAGGTGCGCCACCGCGAGCTGTCGGTGCAGTACACCCGCTCGGCCGAGGATCATCAGCCATAGCGACGTCCCCCACGAACATCCGCCATCAACAAAAGGACACCGCGTGCCCTGCAAGACCCTGACCCTGACCAATCGCCGCGGCCTCCACGCCCGCGCAGCGACCCGGCTTGTCACCTGCTGCCAGCCGTTTGCGGCCAAGGTTCACGTTCATCGGGGCGAGCAAAAAGCCGATGCCCGCAATATCATGGCGCTACTGATGCTGGCCGCCCCCTGCGGTACCGAGCTTACCGTGCACGCCGAAGGCGAGGATGCGGACCAGGCCCTCGACGCCGTCGAAGCGCTGTTTGACGCTCGCTTCGACGAGGATCGCTAGCCGCCAGGCCTAGTTGCCGGCCACGGTCATGCTGTCGATCAGCCAGCTTCCGGTATGGACGCTGCCCCGAGTATCCAGATCGTCACCGAGCCCTGCCAGGGAAGCAAACATCTGTTCGAGGTTGCCGGCAATGGTGAACTCCTCGATGGGATACTGCACCTCGCCGTTTTCGATCCAGAAGCCGCTGGCGCCGCGGGAATAGTCCCCGGTCACGCCGTTGACGCCCTGCCCCATGAGCTCGGTTACCCAAACGCCGCGATCCATTCGCTTGAGCAGCGCTTCGACCGGCTCCAGCGGCGCGTCAAGGCGCAGGTTGCGCGCGCCGCCGGCGTTGCCGGTGGTCTCCATGGAAAGCCGCCTGGCGCTGTAGGCCGAGAGCATGTAGCTTGCCACCTTGCCCCGGTCGATAAAGCGATTGTTGCGCGTCTGCACGCCGTCGCCGTCAAACGGCGAGCTGGCCGTGGCGCCGTGTTCCATGGGACGCTCCACCAGGCTGAACCACTCCGGAAACAGCGGCTTGCCCAGGCTGTCGCAGAGAAACGACGCCTGGCGGTAGAGGGCCCCGCCGGCCAGGGCGCTCATCAGATGGCCCACCAGCCCGCCGGCCTGGGAGGGGTCAAACAGCACCGGAAACGTGCCCGTTGGCGGACGACGGGCGCCCAGCCGCCGCAGGGTCTTGCGCGCCGCTTCGCGCCCGACTTCCGCCGGGTCGCGCAGCTCGGCCGGGTTGCGCGCGGTGGTATAGTCAAAGTCGCGCTGCATGCCGCTGTCGTCTTCGGCGATAAGCAGGCACGATAGCCCGTGGCGACTGCCCTTCTGGGTGCCCACAAAGCCGTGGCTGTTGGCATAGACGCGCACGCCCTCGCCGGTGGACAGCGTGGCCCCTTCGGACTGGGTAATGCCCTCGACCTCGCGGCCGGCCCGCTCGCTCTCAAGCGCCAGCTCGATCGCCTGTTCGGTAGAGAGCGCCCAGGGGTGATGCACCCCCATATCGGGATTCTCGCTTGCCATGAGCGAGGCGTCGGCAAGCCCTGCCGCCGGGTCTTCGCCGGTGTAGCGGGCAATCGCCAGCGCCTTTTCCACCGCGGCGCGGATGGAATCCTCGCCGGCATCGGTGGATGAGGCGCTGCCCTTGCGCTGCCCCACGTAGACCGTCACGGCAACGCCCTGGTCCCGGGACAGCTCCACGGTTTCCACGTCGCCAAGGCGCACGCTGACCTCAACGCCCTGGTCAACGCTGGCGCCGACCTCGGCCGCGTCGGCCCCGAGCGCTTTGGCCAGCGCCAGCGCCTGCTCCGCACGGGATGCAAGCACTGCCTGCTGCGCCTCGGCATCAAATGCCTGTGCCATAATGGCCTCCTGTTCAACTGCCTAAACGAGTGGACTCATGCCCAAAAAACATGCCGGCCCGGCCAGCGAAATACCTGACGAGCGCCCCAGCAAAACCCAGCTAAAGCGCGAAATGCACGAGCTCCAGGCGCTGGGCGAGACCCTGATCGCCATGAAACCCGCCGAACGAGCACGCTTTGCGCTGTCCGACGACCTGCAGCATGCCATCGAAGAAACCGCGCGGATCCCTTCCCGCGAGGCGCGCCGGCGACACATGCAGTACGTCGGCAAGCTCATGCGCCGGGAAGATCTGCCTGCCATCCGCGCCGAGTTTGACGCCATGGAGCAGGAACGCCTTTGGCGCGACCAGGCCTTTCATCGCCTGGAAGCGTGGCGCGACCGCCTGGTCGACGAAGGCGACCCCGCCGTGGACGCCTTCCTGGAGGCGTATCCCGACGCCGATCGCCAGACCCTGCGCCAGCTGATCCGCAACGCCCGGCGCGAGCGCGAGCAGCAAAAGCCGCCGTCAAGCGCGCGCAAGCTGTTCAGGCACCTGCGCGAAAGCGCCGAGCTCAAGGCTCAGGACTGAGTCCCGCCCACTGTCAGCTCATCGAGCTTGAGGGTGGGCTGGCCCACGCCCACCGGCACGCCCTGACCTTCCTTGCCGCAGACGCCGATGCCGCTGTCCAGCGCCATGTCGTGGCCGATCATCGATACCTGCCCCATGGCCTCGGGGCCGTTGCCGATCAGCGTGGCGCCCTTCACCGGCGCGGTAATCGCGCCGTCCTCGATCAGGTAGGCTTCGCTCGCCGAAAACACGAACTTGCCCGAGGTGATGTCCACCTGGCCGCCGCCGAAGCTCACCGCATAGAGGCCGCGCCGGACGCTTTTGATGATGTCGTCGGGCTCGTCCTGACCGGGTAGCATCAGCGTATTGGTCATCCGCGGCATGGGCATGTGCGCGTAGGATTCGCGCCGGGCGTTGCCGGTGGGCGCCATGCCCATCAGTCGGGCGTTGAGCTTGTCCTGCATGTAGCCGGTGAGAATGCCGTCCTCGATCAGCGGCGTGCGCTGGCCCGGCGTGCCTTCGTCGTCCACGCTGAGCGAGCCGCGGCGATCGGCAAAGGTGGCATCGTCCACCACGGTGACGCCCTTTGACGCCACCCGCTGCCCCATCCTGCCGGCGAACGCCGAGCTGCCCTTGCGGTTGAAGTCGCCTTCCAGGCCGTGGCCCACGGCCTCGTGGAGCAGAATGCCCGGCCAGCCCGCGCCCAGCACCACCGGCATCTGCCCTGCCGGGGCGTCTACCGCCTCGAGGTTGACCAGCGCCTGGCGTACGGCCTCCCTGGCGTAGCTTTCGGCCACCCCGGCATCGCGCAGCCGGCCCATGGAAAAGCGCCCGCCGCCGCCGGCGCTGCCGCGCTCGCGACGTCCGCCGCTGGCCGCAATGACGCTGACGTTGAAACGCACCAGCGGGCGGATATCGGCGGCCAGGGTGCCGTCGCTGGCGCGCACCAGCACCACTTCATAGGTGCCGGACAGCGAGGCGCTGACCTGGCTCACTCGGGGGTCAACGGCCCGGGCCACGCGATCGGCCAGCTTGAGCATGGCTACCTTGTCATCGGCGCTCAGATCGCCGAGCGGGTCAACGCCCGGATAGCACAGCGCGGCGCTGACCGGGCCGGCCGCCTGGCCGTGGCGCTGCGTGCCGCTGCGCACGATGCCCGACGCGGTTTTGCCGGTATCCACCAGCGCCTCCGCACTAATCTGGTTGGAGTAGGCAAAGCCGGTTTTTTCGCCGGCCAGCGAACGCACGCCGACGCCGCCGTCAATGTTGTAGCTGGCCTCCTTGACTTCGCCGTCTTCCAGCATCCAGCCTTCCTGCCACTGGCGCTGAAAATACAGGTCGGCGTAGTCGATACCCGGACCCATGGCGTGGGCAAGCCCGGTGTCCAGGCTGTCCAGGTCGAGCCCGCCGGGCGTCAGTAATATCGAAGCTGCCTGATCAAGCTGCGTCATTGGGTACCTTCCAGTGTGATGTCCGGCGAAGCCCAGGGGCCTTCCAGCCGGTAATGAATCGTGGTGGCGCGCTCGAGAGCATCGCCGAACAGCGTATGCGCCACGAACAGCGCGCCGCCTACCACCGGTGCACCGGCGACAAAGGCGGCAACGGGGAGACTTTGACTGATGGGCAGTGTGACGCCCAGACGCTGATCAAGTTCACGCCTGAGCAAATCCACGCTGCCGGTGAGCCGCATGCTCGTCGCCGGAGCGTCAATGGTCAAGGGGCCGCGCAGGCGCAGCATGCCGCCGGCCACATCGGCCTTGCCCTCGATGCGGTTGAAGGCGGTGCCCTTGCCGGTAACGTCGGAAAAATCCAGCCGCAGCCGGCGCAGGATGTTTTCAAAGTTGAGCAGGCCCACCAGCCGCGCCGAGGGCGAATCCAGATTGAGAAAGCGGCCGTCGCGGATATCCGTGGAAAGGCTGCCCCCGGCCCGGCTCAGGGCAAACTGCCAGGGCGCGCCGGGCCACTCAAGCGAAGCGGCCACGCGGGTGCTTTGGCTGCGTATGGCCTGCGGCTGGTCAAGGCTTGCCAAGGCCGTGCCCAGGTTGCCACCGTCAAGCGTCAGGTCCGCCCGGGTCTGGCTGGAGTGATCGCTGCCCTGCCAGACCAGTTCGCCGCGCGCCGACAGCTCGCCAAGCGTCAGCCCCACCGGCGCCAGCGTGAACCGGTGCCGGCCGGCCTGCCAGTAGGCGGTTAGCGGGCCAAAGCGCTTGTTGCCCATGACGATATCGGCCACCCGCAGGCGGCCGGCGGGCAGCTCGGTGAGCCAGTCGGGCATCGCTGCCGGCGCCGGCACTCGGGTTTTCACGGCCTCCATCCAGCTGCCGGGCGCGGGAGCGACGCTGTCCCCGAAGATCCTGTCCGGAGGCGAAAGCCCCAGCAGCCGATCGACCATCAGCCGGGCCACGGTAATATCCATGGGCTCGGCCTCGTTCGGGCGATAGCGCAGGTTCCCGGAAAGCACGTTACCGTCCAGCGCCAGATCCACGCCGCCGCCGGCAAGACGCTGGCCGGTGGCCGTGACGCTGCCCAGACACTCGTCGTTATATTTCACGCACGGGGTCTCAAGCGACAGCGTCAGCGGCCCGCCGGCGGTCGGGCTGCCGGCTCGCTCGCCGGCGTCAGCGGCGCGGGAAGATAACACGGAGCCCAGATCGCGCCACGCCAAAGGCTCTACCTCCTGGGCCCCGGCAGCGATGCGCCAGCCGCTCTGCGACGGCCAGCGAGGCAGCCGGGCCGCCCGGGTACCCAGGTTGAGACGGCCCGCAAGCTCGCCGTCGACCCCGCGTGCGCGCAGCGTGGCCATGCGGCCGAGCCGGCTTTCCACGCGCCCGGCGACAAGGTCGGCATCCAGGGTCCACGGCAGGCGCGCACTGGCCGCCTTGGCAAAAGGCTCGGGCAGCTTGATGCCGATGCCTTCAAGCCCGCTTTGCAGATGCAGCGAGGGCGCCTCGCCCAGCTTCATCGCCCCCTGCCAGCGCGCGCTGCCGCTTGCGAGCCTGGCTGCCGCCTCCGGCGCCATCCCCGCCATGCCCAGCAGCCCGGCGGCGTTGGCCTGGCCGTCCAGAGCAACGTTATCCGGGGTAAAATCCGCGCGGATATCGCCGCCCGGAAACGCCGCCCGGGCCTCGCCCAGCAGGTGGCCTTCGCGACCGCGCTGGCGCCAGGTGATATCGCCCTCCAGCTGGCTCAGACCGGTGTCCAGAGGCGCATAGGCCAGCCGCTCGAAGCGCGGCCTGGCGTGCACGTCCAGGGCCAGCGACTCGGGGTCGTCAAGACCGAGGCGGACCTCCAGCTCGCCCCGGGCTTCGCCCCGGGCGCGAACGTCTTCCAGCAGGCTTGCGGCCTCAAGCGCCGGCGCGGCGAGAAAAAAGGCCCGGAGCGCGTCCGCATCGGCCGCCAGGTCGCCCGTTATGTCGAGCTCCCCGCTCGCCACGTCGAGCTCGACCTCGCCGTTCGTCGCGCGCACGCCGTGGCTCTCCGCCTGGGCGACGCTTGCCTCGAGGCGCCCGCGGTCGAGCTGCATCCGCCCCTCGACGCCGCTCAGATGCGGCCAGCCCTCGGCGATGGGCAGCGCTCCCCGGCTGATGTCCAGCGTCAGCGTGGTGTCGATGTTGTCGGCACTCGTGCGCTCGCCAAGCGGCGCGGTGATTTTCAGCGTCCCCTGTTTCACCCGGCCGCTGACGCCGTCGGCCAGCCACTCCGCGAGGTCATCGTCGAGCACCTTCACCGGCAGCCACGACATCAGCGGCGTGTTCACCGCGTCGACGTCAGTGAAGGCGAGATCCAGCCCCATCTGCTGGCGCTCGCCGCCGCTTGCCAAGCCGAACTCTCCCGACACGCTGGCGCCGTTCCACAGGACTTCCAGCTGGCGGCCGCTGATTCGCGTACTCGGACCGTCGTGTACCCACTGCACCTCGCCCTTGGCGTGGCCAAGCGCCATGGGGTCGGCAAACACCTGGGGAAAATACAGCGAGGTATCGTCGCCGCCGGCAAACGTCACCCGACCGCGCTGGTCCCGAGCCCTGACCCAGGCATCCAGCGGCCCGCCGCCGGGCGCCTCGTCCCAGGGCGACACGATCAGATCGTGGAGCGCTGCATCGACCCGCCACTCGCCGCCTTGCTGGCCTACCTGGAGCCCGCTTACCGTGCCTTTGGGCGCCAGCGCGGCCAGCGGGCGCTTGAGCGACTCGGGCAGCACCACGTAGTCGCTCCAGGCGGCCAGCGAGTCCAGCTCGAAGGCGCTGGTGCGCAGCTCCCAGTCGCTTTGCCGATGGGTCAGCTGCCAGTGGCGGGGCAGGGTCGGCGCCTTGCTGCCGGACGTCGCCACGCGCTCGGCGTCAGCCACGTCGCCGCTCAGCCAGGCATCGCCACCCTCGCCTACCCGGCGCCACTGGCCCAGCGCCTGCAGGCCCTTGAGCACCACCTGCTTGTCCGCCTGGGTGAGCTTAAGCTCGGGCAGATTGAACTGCAGGCGCACATCTTCCAGCCGGCCGGCCTGCCAGCGCCCCCAAAGCGTTGACTCGCCGCCGGACAGCGCCAGCCGGGGCGCAAAGTCCGGGCGCACCAGCTCAGCCAGGGCCGACAGCTGCTCCAGCTGCATATCGAGCTGCAGGGCCGCGGAGTAGTCCTTGAGCCCGTCGCTACCCGGGCGCACGTCGGCCCTGAGGCGCGCCGCGGGCAGGTCGGTCGGCGCCTCGGGCAGCAGCGACGAGGCCACCGCCACCTCTCCGGCCATACGGATTCGCCTGGCGCTGCCGCTCAGCGCCAGGCGGGGGGCATGCACGGTGGCGCTGCCGTCATCGCCGTGCATCAGCAGCCGTGTATCGGTGATCTGCAGGCGCTGATGGAGCACCAGCCGCGTCCAGGCGTCAACGGTGGCGAGGTCAACCTCGGTATCCGGGGCGAAGTAAAGCGGCAGCGTCGCCGGCGCCGGCCAGCCCCAGCCGGCGCCTTCGCCGCGATACAGGTGCAGGGAAAAGCCTTCCATCCGCGTCTGGCGAAAGACCGGCGCCAGCGCCATGAGCGAGCGCCCGACGTCCAGCCGCAGGCGCAGTGATCCCAGGGAGAAAAGCGGCCCCTCGGGCAGCCGGGACTCTACGCCGCGAAGATCCAGGCGCAGACCGTCGCGCTCCACGCCAAGCGACAGCGACTCGATGCTCACCGGCGCGCCGAGGTGCGACTGCAAAAACGCTTCCAGGTGCGGGGTCAGCGCGTCGGCCTGGCTTGCCAACAGGCGCAGCACCAGCAGCATCACGGCCAGCGTGCCCAGACACCAGGCCAGCACCAGCAGGCAGCCTTTTCGCAGCGTGGGCAGGGTCATGGGCTACATCAGCACGATGTCGTACTGCTCTTGTGAATAGTGCTGCTCGACCTGAAAGCGGATAGGCTTGTCGATAAAGGCTTCCAGGTCGGCCACCGAGGTGGACTCCTCGTCCAGCAGCCGGTCGACCACCGACTGGGCGGCCAGCACCATGTAGGTTTCGGCGTTGTACGCCCGCTCTTCGCGGAGAATTTCGCGAAAAATCTCGTAGCACACCGTTTCCGGCGTCTTGAGCATGCCCCGGCCTTCGCAGGTGGGGCAGGCTTCGCACAGCGTCTGCGCCAGGCTTTCCCGGGTACGCTTGCGCGTTACCTGCACCAAGCCGAGCTCGGTCACCCCGGTACACTTGGTCTTGGCATGGTCGCGTTCCAGGGCTTTTTCCAGCAGGCGCAGCACTTGGCGCTGGTGCTCGGCGTCTTCCATGTCGATGAAGTCGATGATGATGATGCCGCCCAGGTTGCGCAGTCTGAGCTGACGGGCTATGGAGGTCGCCGCCTCGAGGTTGGTCTTGAAGATGGTTTCCTCGAGGTTGCGATGGCCGACAAAGCCGCCGGTGTTGACGTCGATGGTGGTCATCGCCTCGGTGGGGTCGATGACCAGATAGCCGCCGGACTTGAGCTGCACCCGGCGGCTGAGTGCTTTCTGAATCTCGTCTTCGACGCTGTAAAGATCAAAAAGCGGCCGCTCGCCCGGGTAGTATTCGATGCGTTCGATAGCCGTGGGCATGAACTCCCGGGCAAACTCTGTGAGACGGGTAAAGTTTTCCCGGGAGTCGATGCGCACTTTCTCGATATCGTCGCGCATGACGTCGCGCAGCGTGCGGATGAAAAGCGGCAGATCGTCGTAGATTACCGTGGGCGGAGCGGCGGTGATCTTGCGCTCGCCAACCTTCTGCCACAGCCGCAGCAGAAAATGGATATCGCTTGCCAGCTCCTCCTCGCCGACGCTTTCCGCGGCGGTGCGCACGATAAAGCCGCCGCCGGCTTCCAGCGGCTGGCCGGCCACGGTGCGCTCCAGCAGCTGGCGCAGCCGCTCGCGCTCGCCCTCGTCCTCGATGCGCTGGGAAACGCCGTGGTGCGGCGAATCCGGCATGTAGACCAGGTAGCGCGAGGGAATCGACAGATGGGTGGTCAGCCGCGCGCCCTTGGTGCCGATGGGGTCCTTGGTGACCTGCACCACCAGCGCCTGGCCCTCGTGAAGCAGCTGGCCAATGGACAGCTGCGCGTCAGCGGGCGTGCCCGCGGGCATGACCTCGTGGGCATGGATGAACGCCGCGCGCTCAAGGCCGATGTCGACAAAGGCCGCCTGCATGCCGGGCAGCACGCGCACTACCCGGCCCTTGTAGATATTGCCCACGATCCCTCGTCGACACGAGCGTTCGATCAGCGCCTCCTGAAGCACGCCGTTTTCCACCAGCGCCACGCGGGTCTCCATGGGCGTCAAATTGATGAGAACTTCACCACTCATGCAGCCTTCCTCGATGTCATCGCCGCAACCCCGGGGATCACGTTCAAAGTTAAGGCAAAGCGCCGTGCCAGAGGGCCACGCCCTGGCGGCGCAGCATTGCCGCCGTTTCGTATAGCGGCAGCCCCACCACCGCCGAGTAGCTGCCGTGAATCTCGCTGACAAAGGCACCGGCAAAGCCCTGGATGGCGTAGCCGCCGGCCTTGCCGGCGGGCTCGCCGGTGTGCCAGTAAGCGCTTATTTCCGCCGGCGACATATCGCGCATTCTCACCCGCGTCGTGACGCAGGCGCTCAGCATGCCTGCCGGTCCCTCCACGGCCACGGCGGTGAGCGCCCGGTGCTCGCGGCCTGAAAGCGCCGCCAGCATGTCGGCGGCGTGATCGGCATCCCGGGGTTTGCCCAGAATATGGCCGTCAAGCACCACGGCGGTGTCAGCCCCCAGCGTAGGCAGTATACTCAACTTCGCCGCCGCTTGGGCCTTGGCCCGGGCCAGGCGGCGCACGTAGGCGTCCGGCGGCTCGCCCGTCCGCGGCGTTTCGTCAACCTCGCAGGGCTGCACTCGCACCGGCACGCCCAGGGTGGCCAAAAGCTCCCGGCGGCGTGGGGACGCCGAGGCCAGGCACAGGGCGGCGTGGCTCATTGACTCCCCCGGCGGCCTTCCAGGACGCGCAGCAGAGTGGCAAGCCAGGGCCACAGCAGGGCGCTGGTGACCGCCGGCAGCAAAAAGGCCAGGTGGATGGCAGAGTCGCCCCACAGGGTTCTCACCCACTGCTCCAGCAGCTGCACAATCCCCAGCAGCACCAGCACCAGTACCGCCTGCTGCAAAAGCGAATAGCGGCGAAAACGCGGGTAGACCAGTGCGCACAAAAATCCCAGCAGCGACAGCACCAGCGCGCTCTGCCCAAGCACGTGCCCCTGAATCAGGTCCAGCAGCAGGCCCAGCACAAAGCCGTGGAGCACGCCCACGCGCTCGGGGGCGCGCATGCAGCCGTAAATCAGCATCAGGCCCAGCCAGTCCGGGCGGTACATCTGCCAGCCTTCCGCCAGCGGCATCACCTGCAGGCACAGCGCCAGCAGCAAAGCCAGCCAGACTGCAGGAAGCGATATGCCGGAAACTCGCGCCATCAGGGACTCCTCGGGGCATCCTCGGCCCGCAGCGCGGCCGCTACCCGTTGGGCGCTGCCAAAGGCCACGTCGGTGATCGCCAGGCTGTCTCCCCAGGGCGTTTGCGCCTCGCGCTTCGGCGGCGGAAACAGCATCAGAAAGTGACGCGAACGCTCAAGCTGCGCAAGCGGTTTTGCCGTCACCCGGGCAAACGGCCGGCCGGGGTCATGGTAGACCTCGGTCACCCGCGCTACCGGATAGCCACCGGGAAAACGGCCGGCCAGGCCTGACGTGGTCAGCAGATCGCCTTCGCGAATATCGGCCGTATCGGGCACGTGCAGCACCTTGACCGCGCCATAGCGCCCGGTACCCTGAACGATAAAGCGCAGGCCGTTGCGAGTCACCTGCACCGGCAGCGCATGGCTGGCGTCGACCAGCAGGATGACCCGGCTGGAATACGCCGACACCGACGTCACCTGGCCTACCAGACCGAACGCATCGATCACCGGCTGGCCCACGTAGGCACCGTTACGCCGCCCGCGGTCGATCACCATGCGGTGGCTGTAGGGATCGTTGTCCAGGGAAATGAGCTCGGCGGTGATGTAGCCAATGTCGCGCTTTTGCGCCGCCTCGAGAATATCGCGCAGCTCGGCGTTTTCCGCCTGGAGGCTGTCCATGCGCTGGGCGCGGTGGGACAGGGTGAGCATTTTTTCGCGCAGCCGGCGATTTTCGTCCACCAGCGCCTGCTGTTCGCTAAACGCTACCGTCCCCCAGCTCAGCAGGTCGCTGGGCAGGCTTACTACCCACTGAACGGGCGCCACCACGGTGGTAAGCTGGGCGCGCAGGGTTTCCATGCGCGTGAAGTTCTGGTCGGCAAACATCAGCGCGCCTGCCGCCAGTACGCAAAAAAACAGCCGATAGCCGGGCAGATACCCAGGGGTAAACAGCGGTTTAATAAGCAGCCCTCCGCACAGCCGACGGCGCGGCTAGTCGCTCGACAGCAGCTCGAAGGTATGCTGATCGATCATTTCCAGCGCCTTGCCGCCGCCCCGGGCCACGCAGGACTGCGGGTCCTCGGCGATGATCACCGGCAGGCCGGTTTCTTCGGCGATCAGCTTGTCCAGATCGCGCAGCATGGCGCCGCCGCCGGTCAGCACCAGGCCGTGTTCGGCGATGTCCGAGGCCAGCTCCGGCGGCGACTGCTCCAGCGCGCTCTTGATCGCCGAGACAATGGCCACCAGGGTATCCTGCAGCGCGTCGAGGATCTCGTGAGAGTTGAGCGTAAAGCTGCGCGGCACGCCCTCGGCCAGATTGCGGCCGCGAACGTCGATTTCGCGCTGTTCGCTGCCGGGATAGGCGCAGCCGATTTCTTCCTTGATGCGCTCGGCGGTGGCCTCGCCGATCAGGCTGCCGTAGTAGCGGCGCACGTGGCCGGTGATCGCCTCGTCGAAGCGGTCGCCGCCGACGCGGATGGACTCGGAATAAACCACGCCGTTAAGCGAAATGATGGCGATCTCGGTGGTGCCGCCGCCGACGTCCACCACCATGGACCCCTGAGCCTCCTCGATGGGCAGCCCGGCGCCGATCGCGGCCGCCATGGGCTCCTCGATCAAAAACACTTCCCGGGCACCGGCGCCTTCGGCGGACTCGCGGATGGCACGACGCTCGACCTGGGTCGACATGCAGGGAACACAGACCAGCACCCGCGGACTCGGCGTCAGGAACGTGCTTTGATGCACCTTGCGGATGAAATGCTGGAGCATCTGCTCGGTGACGGTAAAATCGGCAATCACACCGTCCTTCATCGGACGAATCGCGGTAATATTGCCGGGCGTACGCCCCAGCATGCGCTTGGCGTCGGTGCCCACGGAGGCCACGCTGCGCATGGTGCCGGACTGGCGGATGGCGACAACGGAAGGTTCGTCAAGGACGATGCCGCGCCCGCGTACATATATCAGTGTGTTGGCCGTACCCAGGTCGATCGACAGATCGCTGGAAAACAGCCCCCTCAGACGTTTGAACATGAATGTTATTACCTAGTGCTGGCCGGGAACCCTGTGCGGGGGCAAACGGTATCACCGCATCCCCACCGCGGCAACAGCGCAGCGCATCACCACTGCCCGCCAGCGTCAGGATATGCTACCTTCGGCGCCACTTCGGCTACCCTGTTTCACCCTGTTGATGAGGACACTTGATCATGGCGCTCGAACAGACCCATGTGCGCCGGGCGGCCCAGCTGGCCCGGCTCGACCTAAGCGACGCTCAGGCGCTGAGCTTTGTTGACGACCTGAATCGGATACTGGAGATGGTCGACCAGCTGCAAAGCGTCGAGACCGACGACGTCGCTCCGCTGATGCACCCCCTCGATGCCACCCAGCGCCTGCGCGCCGACGGCGTCACCGAAGGCAACGAGCGCGAACGCTTTCAGCGCCTGGCCCCGGCGACCGAAGACGGCCTTTATCTGGTCCCCCGAGTGGTGGAATAGCCCTCGCCCTTGTCGCGACGCCGGCCGGCGCCGCTCCCCAAGCTTGTTACTCGGCACCCCGCTACCGGTACCCTCTTTACCCGTTACCTTTTACTCAACGGAGCCTGTGGGCCATGTCTGACCACACTGCTGACGCCACTTTTGACCACACCGTCACCTCGCTTGCCGCCGCGCTGCAAAACGGCGACGCCTCCAGCCGCGAGCTGACCACCGACTATCTGAAACGCATCGAGCGCGCCGAGCCGACGCTCAACAGCTTTATCAGCGTCACCGCCGAGCAGGCGCTGGCCGCCGCCGACGACGCTGATCAGGCCCGGGCCGACGGCTGCGCCGGCTTCCTCACCGGCGTGCCGATATCGCTCAAGGACATTTTCTGCACTCAGGGGGTCAAGACCACCTGCGGCTCGAAAATGCTGGACAACTTCATCGCGCCCTACAATGCCACGGTGGTGGACAAGCTCGCCGCCGCCGGCTGCATAAGCCTTGGCAAGACCAACATGGACGAGTTTGCCATGGGCTCGTCCAACGAGACGAGCTACTACGGCGCGGTAAAAAACCCCTGGGACTCCGCCGCCGTGCCCGGCGGCAGCTCCGGCGGCAGCGCCGCCGCCGTCGCCGCGGGCCTGACACCGGCCTCCATGGGCAGCGACACCGGCGGCTCCATCCGCCAGCCCGCGGCCTTCTGCGGTGTTACCGGGCTCAAGCCTACCTACGGGCGCGTCTCGCGCTACGGCATCATCGCCTACGCCTCGAGCCTGGATCAGGCCGGGCCCATGGCCCGCACCGCCGAAGACTGCGCCCACCTTCTCGGCGCCATCGCCGGCCACGACCTGCGCGACTCCACCAGCGCCACACGCGGCGTGCCCGACTACGCCGCCGAGCTCGACGCCCCCCTTGCCGGGCTCAAGATCGGCCTGCCCCGGGAATACTTCGGCGACGGCCTGGACCCGGCGGTGGCAAGCGCGGTGCGCGAGGCGGTCAAGGTGTACGAGTCGCTGGGGGCGACGGTGCGCGATGTCAGCCTGCCCCACACCCGCTACGCCACCTCGGCCTACTACGTCATAGCCCCGGCGGAAGCCTCGTCGAACCTGGCACGGTTTGACGGCGTGCGCTTCGGCCACCGCTGCGAGCATCCCGAAGACCTGATCGATCTCTATCAGCGCTCCCGGGCCGAAGGCTTCGGCGAAGAGGTCAAGCGGCGGATTCTCATCGGCACGCACACGCTGTCCGAGGGATTCTTCGACGCCTACTACACCAAGGCGCAAAAGGTACGCCGGCTGATTCGCCAGGATTTTCTCGACGCCTTTGACCAGGTCGACGTGCTCATGGGGCCGACCTCGCCCACCCCGGCATTCGATCTCGGCGCCCAGAAAGACCCGGTGTCAATGTACCTGCAGGACATCTACACCATCGCCGTGAATCTTGCCGGCATCCCCGGCATCAGCGTGCCTGCCGGCATGGTCGATGGCCGCCCGGTGGGGCTGCAGATTCTCGGCTCGCACTTCGCCGAGGCCCGGCTGCTGAACGTCGCCCACCGCTTCCAGCAGACCACCGACTGGCACCAACAACGTCCCGCTTTCGCCAAGGAGATCGCCTGATGCAATGGGAAACCGTGATTGGGCTCGAGGTCCACGTCCAGCTCGCCACGCGCTCGAAGATTTTCTCCGGCGCCTCCACCGCTTTCGGCGCCGAGCCCAACACCCAGGCCTGCGCCGTGGACCTGGGGATGCCCGGCACCCTGCCGGTGCTCAACGAGCAGGCGGTGGCCATGGCCGTGCAGTTCGGCCTTGGCGTCAACGCCGAGATCGCCGAAACGTCCGTGTTTGACCGCAAGAACTACTTCTACGCCGACCTGCCCAAGGGCTACCAGACCAGCCAGATGTATCATCCCATCGTCGGCCCGGGGGAGCTGCTTATTCGCCTGGACGACGACGTCACCAAGCGCGTCCGCATTCACCATGCGCACCTGGAAGAAGACGCCGGCAAGTCGCTCCACGAGAGCTTTACCGACGCCACCGGCCGGGAAATGACCGGCATCGACTTGAACCGCGCCGGCACGCCGCTGCTGGAAATCGTCTCCGAGCCCGACATGCGCTCGGCCAAAGAGGCCTCCGCCTACCTGCGGGCGATCCATTCCATCGTCACCTACCTGGGCATTTCCGACGGCAACATGGCCGAAGGCTCCATGCGCTGCGACGTCAACGTCTCGGTGCGTCCCAGGGGCCAGGATGCGCTTGGTACCCGGACGGAAATCAAGAACGTCAACTCCTTCCGCTTCGTCGAGCACGCCATCGCCTTCGAGGTAGAGCGCCAGATCGAGCTCATCGAGGACGGCGGCGAGGTGGTTCAGGAAACCCGCCTGTACGATCCGGAGAGCGACGAAACCCGCAGCATGCGCACCAAGGAGGAAGCCAACGACTACCGCTACTTCCCCTGCCCGGATCTGTTGCCCGTGGTGCTCGACCAGGCCTATATCGACCACCTGCGCGACGCCCTGCCGGAGCTGCCCGAAGCCAAGCGCGCGCGCTTTGAGGACGAGCTTGGGCTTTCCGCCTACGACGCCTCGGTGATCGCCGCCAGCCGCGACATGGCCGACTACTTTGAAGAAGCCATGCGCGTCTGCGGTGACGCCAAGCAGGCGGCCAACTGGGTCCAGGGCGAGCTTTCCGCGGCGCTCAAGCGCGAGCACCTGGAGGTGACCGAGAGCCCGATAACCGCCCGCCAGCTCGGCGAGCTGATCGGCCGGGTCCAGGACGACACCATCAGCGGCAAGGCGGCCAAGCAGGTGTTTCAGGCGCTGTGGGACGGCCAGGGCGAAAGCGCCGATGAGATCATCGAGGCCAAGGGCCTCAAGCAGGTCACCGACACCGGCGCCATCGACGCCATGATCGACGACGTCATTGCCCAGAGCCCCAAACAGGTGGCCCAGTACGTCGAGGCCGAACCCGACAAGCGCGGCAAGATGATCGGCTACTTTGTCGGCCAGGTGATGAAGGCCTCCCGCGGCACGGCCAACCCCCAGCAGGTCAACCAGCGCCTCAAGGAAAAACTCGACGCGCTGGTATAAGCCTCAGGGCGCGGTAAAGCTTACCAGCCGAGCGCAGCCGGCGGCCCAGACGTCGGCGTCGAGCTCGGCAATGCCCGCGGTGGGAAACGCCCGGCCCTGATCTTCGCGGCCTTCGACCAAAAGCCCGGCGAGGGCGCCAACCAGCGGCATGTGGCTGACCATGAGCAGATTGCCCGACTGGTTGACCAGCCAGTCGCAAAACGCCTGGGGGGAGTCCTCGGGGGTAATTCCGGACAGCGTTTCCACGGCCACGCCCAGGGCTTCACCCATGATCGCCGCGGTTTGCCGGGCGCGAAGATACGGGCTGGTCACGATCCGCGTGACCGCCGCGTCGTCCGCTCGGCAGCGCTCGGCCAGCCGGTTCGCCATGAGGCTTGCCTGCTGTTCGCCGTCGGCGGTCAGCGGCCGGGCGCTGTCCGGCGAGCCGTCAGCGGCCTCGCCGTGGCGCATGATCCAGAGATAACTCATTGCGGGTCTCCTGTTGTCTGGCTGTCCGGGGTTGTTCGGTGGGCCTTTTGCACCTCGGCCCGGGGCAGCACAAATTCCACATCGCTACTCTGCTCGCCGGTCATCAGGCCGCTGGCCATCTGCTTGGCCGGTACGCCCTGGAAGAGCACGCGCTCGAGCCCTTCGGCCAGCGGCATGTAGACGCCGATTTCGGCGGCCTTGGCGCACACCAGCTTTACGGTGTTGACCCCTTCGGCGACCTGACCCAGGGCCTCCACCGCCTGCTCCAGGGTGCGCCCTTCGCCCATGGCGTAGCCCACCCGGTAGTTGCGCGACAGGCTCGACGAGCAGGTCACGATCAGGTCGCCGACGCCGGCAAGCCCCAGAAACGTCATGGGGTTGGCGCCCTGGGCCACGGCAAAGCGGCTCATTTCGGCAAGCGCCCGGGTCATCAGCATGCTGCGGGTGTTTTCGCCCATGCCCAGCGCCGCGGCCATGCCCGCGGCAATGGCGTAGATATTCTTCAGCGCCCCGCCCAGCTCCACGCCGTGGCGGTCGCTGCTGGCGTAGACGCGAAAATACCCGCAGCTTAGTACCTGCTGCACCCGGGTACGCGTCTGGGCGTCGGCGCTCGCCACCACCGTGGCGGTGAGCTGCTTGTCGGCGATCTCCGAGGCCAGGTTGGGCCCGGCAATCACGCCGATGTGGGCAAAGCCGGTCTCCTGCTCCAGCACCTGGCTCATGAGCATGAAACTGTCGGACTCGATGCCCTTGGTAGTACTCACCAGGATCTGCTCCGGGCGCAGCCACTGGCGAGCGCTTTGCACCACCTGGCGAAACGCCTTGGAGGGGATGGCGATCAGTACCAGCTCGGCGCCCTCGAGCACTGCCTGCATGTCGGTGGAGGCGTGTACCGCCTCGTTCATGGCGTAGTCGGGCAGGTAGCGCCCGTTGCGGTGCTCGCGGTTGATCTGCTCGACCAGCGCGGCGTCGCGCATCCACTGGCGCACCTGGGCGCCGTTGTCCGCCGCGATGCTTGACAGCGCAGTGCCGAAACTGCCGCCCCCCAGCACCGCAACCTTGATCTGCTGTTCCGCCATATCAGGGTGTCCTACCGAAATGATGATTGCGCAACACTTTAGCAAATGCGCCAGCAAAACAAACGGCCCGTCAGGCGAGCCTGACGGGCCGTGGCTCTCGTCGGGGGAGGTTTACGCGGTCAAGACGCCGTTCAACCGCTTGACGTAGGCCGCCGGGTCTTCCAGGTGGCCGCCTTCGGCAATGATCGCCTGATCCAGCAGAATGTGGGCCAGATCGCTGAAGCTGGCCTCGTCGGCGTTTTCCAGACGATTCACCAGCGCGTGCCCCGGGTTGAGCTCGAGAATCGGCTTGACCTCGGGCAGCGGCTGGCCGGCGGCTTCCATGATGCGGCGCATCTGAAAGCCCATCTCGTGCTCGGGCAGCACCACGCAGGCCGGCGAGTCGGTCAGGCGGTGGGTCACCTTGACCTCCTGGACGCTCTCGCCCAGCGCTTCCTGAACGCGCTTGACCAGGTCTTCCTTGTCCCTGGCGGTTTCTTCCTGGGCCTTTTTCTCTTCCTCGTCCTCGACGTCGCCAAGATCCAGCTCGCCCTTGGCCACGTCGGTCAGGGACTTGCCGTCAAACTCGGTGAGATGGCTCATCAGCCACTCGTCGATACGATCGGAGAGCAGCAGCACCTCGATGCCCTTCTTGCGGAAGATTTCCAGATGGGGGCTGCTCTTCGCCGCGTTGAAGCCGTCGGCGACGATGTAGTAGATCTTCTGCTGGCCTTCCTTCATGCGCTCGACGTAGTCGGCAAGGGACTGATCCTGGGTAGCGCTGTCGGTGTGGGTGGACGAGAAGCGCAGCAGGCCGGCGATGTTTTCGCGGTTGCCGGGATCTTCGCCGGGGCCTTCCTTGAGCACGCTGCCGAAGGTATTCCAGAACGTCTGGTAGGTTTCGGCGTCCTTGGAAAGCTTTTTCAGCATGTCCAGGCTGCGCTTGGTCAGCGCGCTCTTGATCTTCTCGACCTGGGGGTCCTGCTGGAGAATCTCCCGGGAGACGTTGAGCGACAGATCCCGGGTATCCAGCACGCCCTTGATGAAACGCAGGTAGAGCGGCAAAAACTGCTCGGCGTCGTCCATGATGAACACGCGCTGGACGTAGAGCTTCACGCCCCGCGCTCCGTCGCGCTCGTAAAGATCGAACGGCGCGCGGCCGGGCACGTACAACAGGCTTGTGTACTCGAGCTTGCCCTCGACCTTGTTGTGGCTCCAGGTCAGCGGATCGGAGAAGTCGTGGGAGACGTGCTTGTAGAACGCCTTGTACTCGTCGTCGCTGATCTCGTTTTTGGGGCGCACCCAGAGCGCGGTGGCTTCGTTGACGGTCTCCCAGGTGGTGACCTCGCTGCCCTCGACCTCGTTGCCGTCGTCGTCCTTGGCCGTTTCGGTCCTGGGCATTTTCACCGGCACTTCGATGTGGTCGGAGTACTTGCGTACCAGATTCTGCAGGCGGAAGTCGTCGGCAAACTCCTTGGCGTCTTCCTTCAGGTGCAGCACGATTTCGGTGCCGTGGGCCTCGCGCTCGAGTTCGCCGATGGTGAACTCGCCCTCGCCCGCCGAGCGCCACTCCACGCCTTCGCCGGCGGCCAGGCCCGCCTTGCGGGTGCGCACGGTTACCTCGTCGGCAACGATAAAGCTGGAGTAAAAGCCCACCCCGAACTGGCCGATCAGGTTGGCGTCCTTTTGCTGCTCGCCGGAAAGCTGCTGGAGAAACTCGGCGGTGCCGCTTTTGGCAATGGTGCCAAGGTTGGCGATCACGTCGTCGCGGCTCATGCCGATGCCGTTGTCGCGTACCGTGACGGTACCGGCGTCGCTGTCGTGCTCGATCTCCACGCGCAGCTCGCTGTCGCCTTCGTAAAGCGCGTCGTTGTCGAGCGCAGCATAGCGCAGCTTGTCGCAGGCGTCGGCGGCGTTGGAGATCAGCTCGCGGAGAAAAATTTCGCGGTTGGAGTACAGCGAGTTGATCATCAGGTGCAGCAGCTGCTTGACTTCCGTCTGGAAACCCAGCGTTTCTTCCCTGGTTGCGGTGGTCATTGTTTCAGCCCTCGGGTCGTTGTCGTTTCCTACCGGCCGCGCAGAAGGCGATGGGCCCGCGCGGCATGAAATGATCGTGAACGAAATATGGGGCTGGGCCAGCCGTTTTCAAGACGCCTTTCAGCGCGAACGCTCGTCCGGGCCTTGAGCCTCCTGCCAGGCCCGATACGCTTCCAGCTGCTCGTCGATACGCGCCAGCAGCCAGCTGACGATCACCGCGTCATCCATCAGCCCAAACGGCAGAATGAAGTCCGGAATCAAGTCAAAGGGCATGACCAGATAGCCAAGGGCCGCGCCCATCAGCGCAAACGCCTTCCACGGTACCGGGCGGTAGCGCCCGCCCATGACGTCGCGGGTCATGGGAAAAAACAGCCGCAGCCCGCGGGCTATGCGCGGCAGCGTCCAGGCCCGGGATTTCAGCCGGCGCCATCGTTGACGGGAGTAAAGTGCCATATGCCACCTCCGGGCAGTTGATCGGCGGCTACCGGGCTATCGCACTCCGGCGCTTCTCACCGTATGATCGTGACAGCGTTTCGGGCAGCATGGGCGGCTGTCCGTTCACTTCTGTTCGTTACGCATCCTTTGACAGTCAAACAGCCCTTGAGCTTCAAGCATCTTTCGCTCTGCTGTGTTCCCCCTGACCCGGATGCTTCATCCTGACGCGAGGAGTTTGTCATGCACGCTTTGCGACGCCGCCTTTATCACCGAGCCAGGACCGCGGCGCTGGCCGGAGCGCTACTGCTGGGCTGCCTGCCGCCGGCGGCGCTAGCCCTGTCCGACACGGGCATGCGCGAGGCCCTGGCCGACGCTCGCGAACAGCGCTGGGCAAGCATCGATGACAGCGCCGTTGCCGGCCATATCCTGCACGGCTACGTCGACTACCACCGACTGCGGGGCGCGCTGCCCGACGCCTCGCCCGAGCGGGTCAACGCCTTTATCACGGAGCACGAAGACTCGCCGCTGTCGGTCTGGATGCGCGGCCAGGCCATCAGCGCCTACGGCGAAGCCGAGCAGTTTGACGACCTGCTGGCCGTGGCCGACGGCAAACCGGCCGGGGCCGAACGCCAGTGCCACTATGCCACCGCCCTGCTGGCACAGAGCCCGACCCGAGCCGGAAAGCTCGGCCGCGAGCTGTGGCTTGCGGGCCGCTCGCGCCCTGCCGCCTGCGACACCCTGTTCCATCGCCTGCAAAGCCGCGGGGTGATCGACGGTGAAGACGTGTGGGAGCGCGCCATGCTCGCCTGGAAGGCCAAGCAGACCCGGCTGATGAACTACCTGCTGGATCAGCTGGATGGGGACTGGCACACCGCTATCAACACCGCCGAAGACACTCGGCGTGACCCCGAGAGCCTGCGTCTGGCACCGGAGTGCCTGGGACCTCGGTGCGCCGCCACCGACGGCTTTTACCGCGCCGCCATGGAGCGTTTGACCCGCGAGGATACCGAGAGTGCCTTTACCACCTGGCAGGCCAAGGCCTCGCGCCTTGACCTCTCGCCCGCCGCCCGCCGCGCCATTGAAGAGGAGCTGGCGTTCTACGCCCTGGTGCGCGACACTCCCGGCACCCTTGACTGGGTCGACGGCGTGCTGCCCACCCTCGACAGCGAACGGGTACGGGAGCTCCGGGTCCGCCGGGCCCTGGCCGAGCGCGCCTGGGGAGACGTGCGCCACTGGATCGGGCAAATGCCCGCCGAGGAGCAGGAAAACAGCCGCTGGCAGTACTGGCTGGCCCGGGCCGATGCCCAGCTGGGCGATGACGCCGCCGCCCGCCGCCACTACCAGAGCGCCGCCGGGGAGCGCGACTTCTACGGCTTCGCCGCCGCCGAGCGCCTGGAACAGCCCTACTCGTTCAACATGGCCCGCTACGGCTTTGACAACGCCACCCGGGAGCGCATTGCCGCGCTGCCCGAAGTGCGTCGCACCGAGGCGCTGATCCGCATCGGCGAGCCGGGCCTTGCCACCAGCGAGTGGCTCCACGCCGTGCGCCGGGCCACGCCCGAGCGCGCCCAGGCGCTGGCCGATTACGCCGCGCAGCAGGCCGAGTCAGGTGACGAAAGCTGGCCCGCCCGGCTGGTGCAGACCACCATTGCCGGCAAGATGTGGGACGCGCTGGAGTGGCGCTTTCCCCACGCCTACCGCGATACCTTCGAGCGCTTTGGCCGCCGCAACGACGTGGACCCCTATCTGCTGATGGCCATTGCTCGGCGGGAAAGCGCCTACAACCCCAAAGCGCGCTCCCCCGCCGGTGCCTTGGGGCTGATGCAGCTGATGCCCGGCACGGCGAACGACGTCAGCCAGGCGCTTGGGCTTGACGCCCCCGGCCGCTACGGCGTGCTCGACCCCGAGCTCAATATCCGCCTGGGCAGCGCCTACTTCAGCAAAACCCTAAGGCGCTACCGAGGAAATCGCCTGGCGGCGACGGCCGCCTATAACGCCGGCCCCCGCCGGGTGGACCGCTGGCTTGGCGAGCACCGCGCCGAGGCCTTCGACCTCTTCGTCGAGCGCATTCCCTTCCGCGAAACCCGCCATTACGTCCAGGCCGTGCTGACCTACCGCGCCATTTTTCAGCACCTGGCCCAGGGCGGCGATGCCGAGGGCGTGTCGCTACTCAGCAAAGCGGAGCAAAGCAGCCGCTACAACCGCTCGCTGGTGATGCCCTGAGGCGCCGGCCCGGCCTTTGCGGGGCGGGCCTTGACCGGGTGAGACATCCGGCATCAAGGGCGCTGCTCAAGCGCGAGCTTGATGCCAAAGCCAATCAGCACGCTGCCGGTCAAGCCGTTGAGCGCGCGCGCCACGCGCGCGCTTGCCAGAAAGCGAGCGGCACGCCCCACCATCAGCGCGACGGCAATCTGCCAGGCGTTGGCGATGGCAAAGTGCACGCCGGCAAGCCACAGCGACTTCACCAGCGCCGGGTCCTCGGGCGCGATGAACTGCGGCAGAAAGGCCATGTAAAATACCACGGTCTTGGGATTGAGCACGTTGGAGACGAGTCCCTCCCGCACCGCCTGAAGGCGCCCTGCCTTCCCCCGGCCGTCCGCCGCTCCCTCCACGGCCAGCCCCTGCCCCCGGCGCATGGCAAGCAGGCTCTGCACGCCAAGCCAGACCAGATACGCGGCCCCGGCCACTTTCAGCGCGCCGAACGCCGCCGCCGACTGCAGAAGGATCAGCGAAATCCCCAGCGCCGATACCGCGGCGTGAACAAAGAGTCCGCAGCCAATGGCCAGGCTGGTGGCAACGCCGTCGCCCACGCCGCCCCGGGCGGTATTGCGCATTACCAGCAGCGTATCCACGCCCGGCGTCAGGGAAAGCAGCGTAATGGCCACCACAAAAGCCCCGAAACGCCCGTCGATCAAACTCCATTCGGCCATGCTGCCCGACTCCGTCAAGCGGTAAAACGTTCGCCGCGACTTTACGCCCCGACATTTAGCCTCTACATTGAAATTGACGATCAGGCAAAGGTGCCCTTCGTCAGATAATCAAGCAAGCAAGGAAATCGATAATGGCAACTGGCACTGTAAAGTGGTTCAACGACACCAAGGGTTACGGCTTCATCTCTCCGGATGACGGCGGTGACGACCTGTTCGCCCACTTTTCCGAAATTCAGGCCGAAGGCTTCAAGTCCCTGCAGGACGGCCAGAAGGTCAGCTTTGAGGTCACCCAGGGCAAGAAAGGCCTGCAAGCCTCGAATATCCAGGCCCACTGATCTACCACCACTTGAGCCATAAGGATGAAAGCCTTCGGGCCAAGCCTTTACGCCAAGTTTTAAAGAAGTATATAGCGCCTGCGAGCGCCGGAAACATCGCAGAAGCCCGCCTGCCGGCGGGCTTTTTTACGCCTGTCAGCTGCCGGATTCAGCAGACGACGAGGCGTCGCTGCTCGGCTCATCGCTGTCCTGATCGCCACTGCTCTTCTCGCCACTGCTATCGGGCTCTTCGACCGTGGGCGTCGCCGGATCCGAGGCGGTCTCCACGTCCTGCTGCTCGAGCGCCTTGTACTGCTTTTGTAGCTGCTGCTGAGTTTCTTCAAAACGCCGCTCGGCGTCTTCTATCAGCTCGTCGACTTCCGACTTGCCAAGCTCGCCGTCGAGCTTGCCCGGCGGGGCGGAAGGCTCAATATCCAGCTTTTCGTCCGGCAGCGTGACGTCCCTTTCTTCCGGCATGCCGTTCTCCGCTGACGCGCCCTCCTCTCCGGGAAGCGACTGGGTTGTCGGCGCCTGCTTTTCCGCTTCTTCGAACTGCTCCTTGAGCTCCTGCTCGGCTTCTTCGAAGCGCCGGTCGATATCGCTGATCACGTCGTCCACGTCAGAGGCGGTGACCTCGCCGGGCATGGCGGCATCCTCGTCCTCGAGAACGTCTTCCGGGTCCGCGGAAAGCGTGTCGTCGTCGGCGCTGACCTCTTCGGGCATAGCGTCTTCAGTCGTCGTCTCTTCAGACGTCGTCTCTTCAGACATAGGCTCTTCAGACATAGCCTCTTCAGAAACAATACCTTCAGACGTAGCGCCTTCAGGCGTCATATCGTCGGACGCTGTCTCGTCGGCAGGCGCCTGGCCGTCCGGCTGTCCGGCGGGGGCTTGCGCGTCTGTTTCCGACTCGGCACTGTCCAGCTCGGGCGTCTTGTCTGACGACGCCGCCTCGTCGCTGTCTGCCGTCTCCGCCGGCGCCTCTTCGCTCTGCTCGGCGGGGGTATCGCTACTCGGTGCCGATTCTGGCGCGTCGTCATCGCTACAGGCGCCAAGCAGCAGCGCCGTGGCCACGAGCGTCGGTATCCAAAAGCGGTTTGACATGGCGGTATTCTCCTTACCGTCGCTGTAAATAAAACGGGGCTAGGCCGATGGCCGGGCGGTGTCAGAGCCTGCCGTCTGCGCGGCCTTGCCGGGCGCCGGCGTCTCGCCGCCGCCCTGGTGATCGCGACCGTCCTGGTCCTCAGCCGCGCTGTCTTCATCGTCGCCGGCAGAGGCCGCCGGAGGGGTGGCCACCAGCAGCTCGGAGTCCGCGGGCATGGCCAAACGCAGCGCCAGAGGGACGACCTCGACGGAAAAGGCGTCAAAGCGGTGCGCCTCGCCGTCCAGGGTCAACGGCCAGGGCGGATGGCTGGGGTCGGTGCTCACCGAAAGCCTGGACACCGGCAGGTAGCGCACAAAGCGCCCCCGGGCCGGAAACTCGCGCAGCTCGCGAATAAGCTGCGGCAGCTCGCTGAAGGAGGCAAAATCCTTGACCAGCAGCATGTCCAGATAGCCGTCGTTGATCCTGGCGCTGGGCGCCAGCACCTGACCGCCGCCGGACTGGCGGGCGTTGCCCAGCGCCACCAGCAAGAAGGCGGCCTTTTCCTCGCAGTGATCCCAGTTGAGCGTGCCTTCGTAGCTGCGGTGGCGCCAGGTCTTGAGCGCCCCCATCACCGAGTAGGCCGCCCCGCCCAAGAGCTTCTTCAGCAGCTTGGGCGTGGTCGAGGTCACCTCGGCGCCAAAGCCGCCGGTAGCCATGTTGAGGTAGTACTCGTCCACCCCCTTGCCACGCCCGGTGGCGGAAATCCGCACCACGTCCACCGGCTGGGGCTCCCAGCGGCAGATCTTTTGCAGCGCGGCGTAAGGCTCAAGGGGCAGCCCCAGCGAGCGGGCAAAGTCGTTGGCGCTTCCCAGCGGCACGATGCCCAGCGCCGGGCGCTTCTCCTTGGGCAGGCGCATCAGGCCGTTGACCACTTCGTTGACCGTGCCGTCGCCGCCTCCGGCAATGACGTGGGTGGCGCCATGATCCACGGCCGCTTCGGCAAACAGCGCCGCGTCCCCGGCCTCCCAGGTGGCATACACAATCAGCGCCATGCCCGCCCGCCGCTTCTTGGCCACTGCGGCCCGCAGCGCCGGATCGCCGGCAGACTTGCCGTTTACTACCATTACATAACGCCGATTGATGTCGCTCACCGTACCCTTCCACCTCGTATTGCCGTTGTGCCCTGTCGCCGGAAGCCGTCCGCCTTTCGCCTAGCTGTGATCTCTCGGTAGGTTGTTCATCCGGAGCCAACCCGGAAGACTGGAGATGCAAACCAACCAATCTCTCCAGGAGGCCCGGATGAACACCCATAAGAATGCCCGACTCACTCCGCACGGTCGATCCCTGCTGGTCGCTCGCGTCATCGATGAAGGGTTGCGGCCCAGAGAGGTCGCGCAAGCCCAAGGCGTCAGTGTGAGAACGGTCTACAAATGGGTGCGTCGTTTCCGTGAGGAGGGACTCGAGGGTCTCCAGGACCGTCGGTCACGCCCTGCCCGAAGTCCCTTGGCGACCGACGCAACGACGGTGGAGCAGATCGTCGAGCGTCGTCAGCGACGCCAGACCTATTGCCAGATTGCCCAGGCGCTGGGGGTTGGCCAGAGCACGGTAGCGCGCATTCTCAAGCGCAAGGGGCTGAATCGCTTGGCGGCTCTGACACCGCCAAGGCCCAGCAATCGCTATGAGCACGACGCACCCGGGGATCTCCTGCATCTGGATATCAAGAAGCTCGGCTGCTTCGCGCGCCCGGGGCATCGGGTCACCGGCGATCGCCAACAGACCACGCGTGGCGCAGGGTGGGAGTATGTCCACATCGCCATCGACGATCACTCACGGGTGGCCTTCGGCACCCGCTACCCTGATGAAACCGGCTGGAGCGCCTGTTATGCGCTATTGGAGGCCATACGATATTATCGAGACTTGGGGACTCGCTTCACGCGGGTGCTCACCGACAATGGCGCCTGCTACCGGTCCCGGGCGTTTCACCGCCTGTGCCGGCGGGTGGGGCTGAAGCACAAGCGCACTCGCCCCTATACGCCCCGCACCAATGGCAAGGCAGAACGGTTCATTCAAACCGCTCTGCGCGAGTGGGCCTATGCCCAGTCTTATGAGAGCTCGGAGGAGCGAGGCAAACACCTTTCCGCCTGGCTTCACCAGTACAACTGGCACCGGCCACATGCCAGCCTGAACTATCACCCTCCGGTTAGCCGGTTGGGGCTTTCCGTGAACAACCTGGTGAGTTTACACACCTAGCGCCTTTCGCCTAGCGCCTTGTCCACCAGCTCATAGACGTTGGCCGACAGCGATCGTTCATTGATGCGCTCAAGCTCGGCCTGCATCAGCGCCTGACGGGTATCGTCAAAGCGGCGCCAGCGCGTCAGCGGCGTCAGCAGGCCAGCCGCCATTTCCGGGTTCAGCCCGTCCAGCTCGATCACCGTATCGGCCAGCAGAGCGTAGCCGGCGCCGTCCAGCCGATGAAAGTTGATGCGGTTCTGCGCAAAGGTTCCCAGCAATGCCCGCACCTTGTTGGGATTGGTCAGCGAAAAAGCCGGATGCTCCATCAGGTACTTGACGCGGTCGAGCACGTCGCCCTGGGGCCGAGATACCTGAATGCTGAACCACTGATCCATCACCAGGGGGTCGTGGGCCCACTTTTCGCCAAAGGCCCTGAGCGCCGGAGCGGAGAGATCATCGCGGCTGGAATGCACCAGCAGCGTCAATGCCTGGCGCACGTCGGTCATGTTGTGACCGGCGTCAAACTGCGCCCGGCAGTGCTCGATGCCCGCCTCGTCCTCGATGGCCATCAGGTACTCAAGCGCCACGTTTTTCAGGCTGCGCCGGCCGATCTGCGCGGGGGTGGGCGCGTAGGGCTCAGCGGACTGGCTGGCCTGGTAAAGCGCCATGAACTCGTCGCGCAGCGCAAAGCCCAGCGACTGGCGCACGAACTCCCGGGCGGCGTGGATGGCGTCCACGTCTACCAGCGGCTGGTGCTCGGCAATGCAGGCCTCGGACGGCAGCCGCAGCATTTCGGCCAGTACCGCCCTGTCTTCTTCCGGCGCGTTGAGCAGCGTCCGGTAGGCCTCGATCACCCGAGTGTCCATGACCTTTTCCACGCCGTTGCGGTGGGCTGCGATCAGATCGTCCAAAGCCAGCATGGCCAGGCGCTGGCTGGCCTCCCAGCGGTTGAAACCGTCGCTGTCCTGGGTAAGCAGAAACGCCAGATCCTCTCGGGAATAGGGGAAGTGCAGCTTCACCGGCGCCGAGAAATGGCGCAAAAGCGACGGCGTGGGCGCCTCGGCCACGTCGGTGAAGACGAACGTCTGCTCGGCCTCGCGCAGGTCAAGGACGGTATCCTTGCCGCACGCTTCGCCGCCCAGGGTCAGGGACAGGTCGTGCCCCGACCGGGTCCCGATGAGCCCCATGCGCACGGGAATGTGCAGCGGCTCGGGAGCCTGCTGCCCCGCCGTAACCGGGGTGCGCTGGCGCAGGGTCAGGCGGTACTCGGCGTTGACATAGTCGTACTCGCCGTGGGCGTCGATCTCCGGGGTGCCGGCCTGGTGATACCAGCGCATGAACTGGGACAAATCCTCGTCCGAGGCTTCCGCCATGCAGCCGACAAAGTCCTCGATGGTCACGGCCTGGCCGTCAAAGCGCGCGAAGTACAGATCGCTGCCCCGGCGAAAGGCCTCCCAGCCCACCAGGTTTTTCAGCATGCGCACCACTTCGGCCCCTTTTTCGTAAACCGTCAGGGTATAGAAGTTGGTAATCTCGATGTAGTGGTCCGGGCGCACCGGATGCGCCGTGGGGCCGGCGTCTTCGGCAAACTGGGCGGTGCGGAAAAAGGCCACGTCCTGAATACGCTTGAGCGCCGCCGAGTTGGTGTCGGCGGTGAAGCTCTGGTCGCGAAAGACGGTGAAGCCTTCCTTCAGCGACAGCTGAAACCAGTCTCGGCAGGTCACGCGGTTGCCCGACCAGTTGTGGAAGTACTCGTGGGCAACGATCCCCTCGACCTGCTGAAAAGCCGCGTCGGTGGCGGTGTCCGGATGGGTCAGCACCGCCGCCGAGTTAAAGATGTTGAGCCCCTTGTTTTCCATGGCGCCCATGTTGAAGTCGTTGACCGCGACGATCATGAAGCGATCGAGGTCGTACTCGCGACCGTAGGTTTCTTCGTCCCAGCGCATGGCGCGCTTGAGCGAGGCCAGGGCGTGGTCGGTCTTGCCCAGGTTTTCTGCCTCGACCCAGATTTGCAGCGTGACGTCGCGTCCGCTCGCGGTGGTGAAGCTGTCCTCCACGCACTCAAGGTCGCCGGCCACCAGGGCAAACAGGTAGGAGGGCTTGGGGTGGGGATCTTCCCAGGTCACGAAATGGCGCCCGCCTTCAAGCTCGCCGCGCTCCACCGGGTTGCCGTTGGCCAGCAGCACCGGCTCGCGCTCGGCGTCGCCGATCACGGTGACGCGAAATACCGCCATGACGTCCGGACGGTCCGGGTAAAAGGTAATCCGGCGAAAGCCTTCGGCCTCGCACTGGGTGCAGTACATGCCGTTCGACTGGTAGAGCCCTTCCAGCGCGGTGTTGTCCTCGGGCGCTAGGCGCACCCGGGTTTCCAGAGTAAACGCCGCGGGCACCCGAGCAATGGTCAGCCCCCTGTCGTCGTGCCGGTAGGCGTTGTCGGCCAGCGTTTCGCCGTCCACGGCGACGGACTCGAGCGCGAGCTGTTCGCCGTGAAAATAAAGCGGCGCATCGGCGGCGGCATCGGGATGACGCTCAACCGTCAGGCGCGCCTCGACGCGGGTATTGGCGGGATCAAGGTCAAACGTCAGCTCGGCATGGGTCACGCGGTAGGCGGGCGGCTGGTAGTCGCTCAAATAAACCGGCTGCGGTTCTGACATAACGTATGACTCCTTGTTGATACCGGCTTTGGTGGGCCGACGGCAATACAGTAAAAGAAAAAAGCAGCAGACCAGAAGCGCCGCCCGCAGCGGCGCGAATCAGACAGCCGCAAAACTGGCGGCACGCAATGTCGGTCTGCAACGGCAGAGCGGGACCTCCCCGCCGCGCAGCCCTTTTCCTCTCGGATGAAGCGGACAGCCTGCCTCGCCCTCCAGCTCGACGCCGCTGCTTTCCCGAGGATGAATGAAGGCAGGGTGACTTCCCGACAGCAGCGCCTCCCGAAACAGATGATCCGCTATTCTAGAGCAGCCGCCCCGCCGGCCGCCAATTTCATTAGCTGTCTAATAAAGGCCGTCACAATAGCCACCGAAGCCTTGCCCGGCACGCAGGCATGGCCTAGGCTACGACGCCAATCCAACCACCTCGGGAGACACCATGAGCGATCGCGAGACGCGGCACAAAGCGTCGATGCAAAAGCTGAAGGAACGCGTGGACGAGAAAGTCGCCAGCGCCACCGAGCAGCGCGGCCTGATCATCGTCAACACCGGCAACGGCAAGGGCAAGACCACCGCCGCCTGGGGCACCGTGACCCGAGCGCTGGGCTACGGCTACAAAGTGGGCGTGGTGCAGTTCATCAAGGGACTCTGGGAGTGCGGCGAGCGCAATCGCCTGGAAGACGACCCCAACCTCGACGTTGCCATCATGGCCACCGGCTTTACCTGGGAAACCCAGAACCGCGAAGCCGACACCCAAGCCTGCCGCGAAGTCTGGGCCGAGGCTGCGCGCATGCTCGCCGACCCGGACGTTTATCTGGTGGTACTTGACGAAATCACCTACATGCTCAAGTTCGGCTACCTCGACATCGATACCGTCAAGCAGGCGCTGGAAAACCGCCCGCCGGAGCAGACGGTAATCATCACCGGACGCAATGCCCACCGCGACCTAGTCGCCATGGCGGATACCGTCACCGAAATGCAGGAAGTCCGCCACGCCTTTGCCAGCGGCATCCAGGCCCGCCGCGGCATCGATTTCTAACCTGCCCGCGCAATATCAGCCAGCGAACGGATTGCGCAGCACAACGGTTTCCACGCGGTCCGGGCCGGTGGAAATCATGTCGATGCTGGTGCCGATCTGCTCTTCCAGAAAGCTGATGTAGGCCCGGGCGTTGGCCGGCAAGCCGTCGACGCTTTTGATTCCCAGAGTGGATTCCTCCCAGCCCGGCAAATCTTGATACAAAGGCTCGATGGCTTCGTAGCCTTCGCTGTCCACCGGGTTGTCCAGCACCTCGCCGTCCTTGCTGCGATAGCCCACGCACACGCGGATGGTTTCCAGGCCGTCGAGCACGTCGAGCTTGGTCAGGCAGAGCCCGGTAATCGAGTTGATCTGCACCGAATGGCGCAAAGCCACGGCGTCAAACCAGCCGCAGCGCCGCGCGCGCCCGGTGGTGGCACCGAATTCGTGGCCCTTTTCCGCCAGATGGCGGCCGTGATCGTCAAACAGCTCGGTGGGAAAGGGCCCGGAGCCTACGCGGGTGGTGTAGGCCTTGGTGATACCCAGGACGTAGTCCAGATACAAGGGTCCCACGCCCGACCCGGTAGCGGTACCGCCGGCGGTGGTATTGGAGCTGGTGACGTAGGGGTAGGTGCCGTGGTCGATATCAAGCAGCGAGCCCTGAGCGCCCTCAAAGAGGATGTTTTCGCCGTGCTGGCGCAGGGAGTGCACCAGGCTTACGGTGTCGCTGACCATGGGCCGCAGCTCGTCGGCCATGGCCATGGCGCTGTCGAGCACCGCCTGGAAATCCACCGCCGGCTCGCCGTGGTAGCGGGTCAGCACGAAGTTGTGATAGTCGAGCACCTCGCCCAGCTTGGCGGCGAAGCGTTCGCGGTGCAGCATGTCCCCGAGACGCAGCCCGCGGCGCGCTACCTTGTCTTCGTAGGCCGGGCCGATGCCGCGGCCGGTGGTGCCGATCTTGGCCACGCCGCGGGCTTTTTCCCGAGCCTGGTCCAGGCGCACGTGGTACGGCAGGATCAGCGGGCAGGCCGGCGACAGCCGCAGCCGCTCGCGCACCGGCACGTCCTTGCTTTCCAGCTCGTGAATCTCGTCGAGCAGCGCCTCCGGGGAAAGCACCACGCCGTTGCCGATCACGCAGATCTTGTCGTCGCGCAGAACGCCCGACGGAATCAGATGCAGCACGGTTTTTTCGCCGTCGATCACCAGCGTGTGGCCGGCGTTATGGCCGCCCTGAAAGCGCACCACCGCCGACGCCGACTCGGTGAGCAGATCAACAATCTTGCCCTTGCCTTCGTCACCCCACTGGGTGCCCAGTACTACGACATTCTTACCCATTATACACTCGTCTCTTGTGTCAGGGCCGTTGGCTGCCAACGGCCGTCGATTAGCTCCAGCCGACGGTCGCAGCCGTGCGCCAACGGCTCGTCGCGCTGCCCCGGCAGCGCCTGAATGACGCGCTCGCCGCGGCGGCGAAGCTCCGCCACGGCGTCGCCCAGCGCCTCCTCATCAATGGCCGGCGCCAGAATGGCCCCCCGCGCCGGCGCCGCCTCTTTCAGCGACGCCAGCTGTTTCAAATCCATGGAAAAGCCGGTCGCCGGACGGGCACGGCCGAAGACCCGCCCGGTATCGTCATAGCGGCCGCCCTTGGCCAGGGCATGGCCGTAGCCCGGCACGTAGGCGGCAAACATCATGCCGGTGTGGTACTGATAGCCGCGCAGTTCGGACAGATCAAAATACAGCGAGACGTCAAAGCGCGCGCGTACCCGACGCTGCAGCGCCTCGAGCTCGTCGAGAGCAGCGGTCACCGTGGCCGGCGCGCCGGCGAAGACGTCCCGGGCCCGGTCGAGCACGTCCACGCCGCCGTGCAGCTCGCCCAGCGCCGCCAGCATGTCGGCCAGCGCCGGGTCGCTCACGGTACGCTCGACTTCGCGCGCGATGGCGCCGGGGGATTTCAGCGCCAGCGCAGCAAACAGCGCCCGCTCCTGCTCGTCGTTGAGCGCCGCGGCCTCAATCAGGCTGCGATAGATGCCGATATGGCCAAGCGCCAGGTGCAGCTCGCCGGCGCCGGCCGCGGTCAGGCTCTCCAGCGCCAGCTGGATGATTTCGCTGTCGGCCTCGAGCCCGCTATGGCCAAACAGCTCAACGCCGACCTGCACCGGGCTGCGCCCGCCCTGATAGGGATCAGCCGTGGCGCGCATGACGCTGGTGCAGTAGCAAAGCCGCACCGGCCCTTCCCGGCGCAGCGAGTGGGCGTCCATGCGCGCCACCTGGGGGGTGACGTCGGCGGTCGCGCCCATCATGCGCCCGGTCAGCTGGTCGGTGAGCTTGAAGGTTTGCAAGTCAAGATCGGTGCCGGTGCCGGTCAAAAGCGAATCGAGAAACTCCGCCGGCGGCGGCATTACCTGGTCGTATCCCCAGCGGTAATAGAGGTCCAGCAGTCCGCGGCGGAGCTCCTCCATGCGGCTTGCCTGCGGCGGCAGCACCTCATCCATGCCGTCGGGCAACAGCCAGCGGTCAGCGATGGTCATGTCAACAATCCTGCGAGACGACGGTGAAAGCCTCCGGGAATTCGTCGGCAGCGCGACAAATCCGCTAGCGTGAGGCCACAAAAAAACCGGGCAACGCCCGGTTAACGAATCCTATCATGTTTGGCCGCCGGAGAAACCCCGTTACCCCGGCGGCCCGGGACTTACTCCGCGTCTTCCGACGCCGGCATGGCGTTGTTCAGGTAGCGGAAAAACTCGCTGTCCGGTTCCAGCACCAGGAGGTTGTCGCTGTCGGAAAAGCTCTTGCGGTAGGCGTTCAGGCTACGCCAGAACGAGAAGAACTCGGCGTCCTGCTCGTAGGCGTTGGCGTAAATCTGCGCCGCCTCGGCATCACCCTCACCGCGCAGCGTCTCGGAACGCTCTCGGGCCTGAGCCAGCAGCACCTGACGCCGGCGGTCGGCGTTGGCCTGGATCCGCTCGGCTTCTTCCTTGCCCTGGGCACGCCACTCGCGGGCCTCGCGCTCACGGTCGGAGCGCATCCGCTCGAACACCGCCGCGGAAACGTCTTCGGGCAGGTCGATACGCTTGATGCGGATATCGCGGATGGCCACCCCGAGCTCGTCACGCATCAGGTTGTCCAGGTCCTTGCGGGGGCCGGTCATGAGCTCGTCACGGTTTTCGGCGATGATCTGCTGCAGCTCCAGCCGGCCAAAGGCGTTACGCAGGCTCTCGTCCACCCGCGGCTGGATCAGCCGCACGGCCATGGTCTCATCCCCGGCCGTGGCCTCGTAGTAAAGCGTCGGGTCGATGACTTCCCACTGAACATAGGAATCGACGATGACGGCTTTTTGCTCCTCGGTCAGATAGCGGCTGGTGTCGGTATCCAGGGTCAGCAGCCGGGTGTCGAACTTGCGCACCGTGTGGGTAATGGGGATCTTGAAATGCAGCCCCGGCTTGATGTTCTCTTCCACCACTTCGCCAAACCGAAGCTTCACCGCGCGTTCGGTTTCATCCACGACAAACAGGCTGCTGCTGGCAAGCCAAGCGGCAACCGCCAGGCCACCGACGATCAGCAGGGAACGATTATTGATCATTTACCGGCCCTCCCTGCGGGTGGACGTTCTGTTGTTGGAACGGCTGGCGCTGCTGCCGGAGCGGCTTGAGGACGATGAGGACGAGGACGCTGCCGCCTGCGGGGATATATTCTCCAGCACGCGGGGGTCGAGCTGCTCGCCGTCGTTGGTCATGGTGCCGCCCTTGCCGCCGAGCTTGTCCAGCGGCAGATACATCAGCGGCGCGTTGTCACCGGTATCCAGCAGCACCTTGGGCGTAGAACCGAAGACGTCTTCGATCGCCTCGATATAGAGACGCTCGCGCATGGTCGCCGGCGAGTTCTGATACTCGGAAAGCAGCGACAAAAAGCGGTTGGCCTGGCCCTGGGCCTCGGCCACGACGGACTCGCGGTAACCCTGGCCCTGCTCGACAATCCGCTGCGCCTGCCCCTGTGCCTGGGGAATAATGGCGTTGGCGTAGGCCACGGCCTGGTTTATCGTCCGCTGGCGATCCTCCCGAGCGCGAATGACGTCGTCGAAGGCGTCGATCACCGGCTCCGGCGCCGAAGTGGACTCGATGTTGATGGTCTGCAGCTGGATACCCACGTCGTAGTTGTCCAGGTAGCTCTGCAGGCGGCTGGCCACCGAGCTGCCGAGGATTTCACGCCCGGACGTCAGGATATCGATCATGTTGGTGCCGCCGACTACGTGGCGCAGGGACGAATCCAGCGCGTTTTCAATGGTCAGATTGGGATTGCGCACGTTGAGCATGAAATTGGCCGGATCCGATACCCGGTACTGGGCCGATATCTCGACCTTCACGATGTTTTCGTCCTGGGTCAGCATCGACTGGGTCTGGGTCAGCGAGCGTACCCGGGTCACGTTGACCATGCGCACGTCGTCAATCAGCGGCGGATTCCACTGCAGGCCGGGGGTGACGATTTCCTGGAACTCGCCAAAGCGCAGCACCACGCCGCGCTCTGACTGGTCGACCAGATAAAAACCCGAGGCCGCCCAGATAGCCAGCGCCACGACGAGCAGTAGCCCGGGCAGGGTAAAGGCGCTGCGCGACTTGCCGCCGCCGTTGCCGCCGCTACCGCCGCCGCGCCTGCCGCCTTTCCTTTTGCCCAGCATGTCGTTGATCTTCTGCTGAAACTTCTTCAGCGCTTCGTCAAGATCCGGCGGTCCACCGCCGTTTCCGCCGCCTCCGCGGTTGCCGCCGCTGCCGCCGCCCTTGCGTCGGCCGCCCCCGCTCCAGGGGTCGTGCTGGTTGCCACCACCAGGCTCATTCCAGGCCATACGTTACTCTCCATCAAGGTATTCACCGGCACGTCGCGTCGGGGCGCCTAGGCGCGACGCCGTGCCCTGTCATCCTGCTATCGTGAACGTATCGTTCTCAAAGGTGTTGTATCGCATCGTCAGCGCGCACCGGGCAGCGCCCGGGTCGGACGCTACCAGCCGGCCGGCTCCTTGAGGGCCTCGGGCAAATAGGTATCGGCACGTTCGCCAAGTCTTGCCATCAGCTGGTTAAAGTCGCGTCGCTGCAGACGCACGTCAAGTACCGGGCGCCCGTTGTCGTCAAAATACTCGGACTGAACGGCGTTAAGTTCGTGCAGGCCGGCGCGCAGCTTGCCCTGCTCCGGGGCCAGCGTCAGCGAAAAGTCGATGACATCATAGGCCAGGCGCTCGCTCAACGCCTGATACAGCAAATCGATCCCGCGACCGTCCCTGGCCGACAGCCAAACGGTATCGGGCACGCCGTCACCGTCGCGCTCGATGCGCGGGGCGCCGTCCAGCTGGTCGATCTTGTTCATGACCTTGAGCATGGGCACGCCATCCGCGCCGATTTCCTCGAGCACCTCGTCGACCTGTTCGACGTTGAGCTCGCGGTCGGGGTCGGCAGCGTCAATCACGTGAACCAGAAGCGAGGCATCCACCGCTTCCTGCAGCGTGGCCTGAAACGCCTCGACCAGCTTGTGCGGCAGGTGGCGAATAAAGCCCACGGTATCGGCCATGATCACCGGCCCCACGTCGTCGATTTCCAGGCGCCGCAGGGTCGGGTCCAGGGTAGCGAACAGCTGGTCGGCCTGATAGACCCGGGCGTCGGTGAGCGCGTTGAACAGCGTCGACTTGCCGGCGTTGGTATAGCCGACCAGCGAAATGCTGCTGATTTCGGCCCGCGCCCGCGCGCGACGATTTTGCTCGCGCTGCTTGCGCACCTTGTTGAGCTGCTTGTGGATCGCCTTGATCCGGCCGCGCAGCAGACGGCGGTCGGTTTCCAGCTGGGTTTCCCCGGGGCCGCGCCCGCCGATGCCGCCGGCCTGGCGCTCGAGGTGTGTCCAGCCGCGCACCAGGCGCGTGGAAGCGTGCTCGAGCTGGGCCAGTTCGACCTGCAGCTTGCCTTCGTGGGTTCGCGCCCGCTGGGCAAAGATATCCAGTATCAGGCTGGTGCGATCCAGCACCCGGCAGTTGAGCTCGCGCTCCAGGTTACGTTCCTGGGACGGGCTCAGCCCGTGGTTGAAAAGCACCAGCTCGGCCTTGTGCGCGGCCAGCATGGCACGCAGCTCTTCAAGCTTGCCCGAGCCGATGAAAGTGCGGGTATCCGGGCGGTTGCGGCTGGCAGTCAGCAGGGTGGCCGCCGTCGCGCCGGCGGATCGCACCAGCTCGAGAAATTCGCCCGGGTCCTCCCGGGCGTGCTCGTCGGGAAAGTCGACGTGCACGAGTACAGCCGTTTCACCGGCATCGGGACGCTCAAAAAACAATCAGTACCTCATGGCTTGGGTTGACACGGCATCAGGCTTCGACATCGCCGGCGTCGGATGCCGGCAGGCGCACGTTGCGCGACGGCACCACGGTGGAAATCGCGTGCTTGTAGACCATCTGGCTGACGGTATTGCGCAGCAGAATGACAAACTGGTCGAAGGACTCGATCTGACCCTGGAGCTTGATGCCGTTGACCAGAAAAATGGACACCGGAATGCGCTCCTTGCGCAGGATATTCAGGTACGGGTCTTGAAGGGACTGCCCTTTGGACATGGTACTCTCCCAAACTGTCGTTGGAGTTGGTTATTAAAAGTGCGCCAGAAGCGCCCTGCAGCAGGGTTACCCCAAAGGCCGGCGCGCGGCCGCTCGCAAACGCTCGCGTTAAAGCGCCCATCTTACGCTAAGCGGCACGCTCACGCACGACCTTAAAGGCGCTCATTTCCGCCGGCGCCATGGCGAGCCAGCGCCATGACGCGCTCGAGCGCCCCGGCAGCCGTGGCATCCACCCAGTGCAAACCCTGCCAGCGGCGCAGCCAGGTCAGCTGGCGCTTGGCCAGCTGACGCGTGGCAATGACGCCGCGCTCGACCATCGCCTGACGATCGTATTCGCCGTCCAGATAAGCCCACACCTGGCGGTAGCCTACGCTTTTCATCGACGGCAGGTCAGCGTGCAAATCACTACGCTTTCTGAGGGCGATGACCTCATCTATCAACCCCTCGTCGAGCATCGCGGCGAAACGGGCGGCAATTCGCCGGTGCAGCACGGCGCGCTCGGCAGGTGCCAGGGCTATGGACAGTACTCGCCAGGGGAAGGTTTCCGGGCGCTGCTCGGCCCACAGTTCGGTGAGCGTACGACCGCTCGCCTCGAAAACTTCCAGGGCGCGCAGAATGCGCTGGGGGTCGTTGGGATGCAGGCGCGCGGCGGCGCTCGGATCCACCTTTTCCAGACGACGATGCAGAGCTGCCAGGCCGTCCCGAGCCCGTTCGGCCTCCAGTCGCGCGCGAATGGCCGGATGCGCCGGCGGCAGGTTGCCGACGCCCTCGAGCAGCTGCTTGTAGTAAAGCATGGTGCCGCCGGTGAGCAATGGAATCTGGCCCCGAGCGGTAATGTCGCGCATTTCGCGCAGCGCATCCTGACGAAAGTCCGCCGCGGAATACGGATCCGCCGGATCGCGGATATCGATCAGCCGATGCGGCGCTCGGGCAAGCTCCCGGGCATCGGGCTTGGCGCTGCCGATATCCAGCCCGCGGTAGACCATGGCGGAGTCGACGCTGATGATTTCGCAGCCCAGCCGCTCGTGCAGGGCAATCGCCGCGTCAGTCTTGCCCGAGGCGGTGGGCCCCATCAGAAAAATGGCCGGCGGGCGTGAGTCGGTCATGGGCTTGAATGGCTCCTTTTCTACAGCCGCTGACGGCTACTGGCCGCGCAAAAACAGCCGGTCCAGCGCCTGCATGTTCATCTGCGTCCAGGTTGGGCGACCGTGGTTGCACTGGTCGCTGCGCTCGGTACGCTCCATGTCGCGCAGCAGGGCGTTCATTTCGTCAAGGGTCAGACGGCGGTTGGCGCGCACGCTGCCGTGGCAGGCCATGGTGGACAAAAGCTCGTGTATCCGCGCTTCGACCTGGCGAGTGCGGCCGTAGCGTTCGAGCTCCTCGAGCATGGCGCGCACCAGCGCCTCCGGATCGGCGCCGGCCAGAAGCGCCGGCAGCTGGCGCACCAGCAGGGTTTCCGGGCCGGCCGCGTCAAGCTCGATACCCAGCCGGCGGATGGCGTCCGCTTCGCTTTCGGCGATGGCGACTTCCTGACGGCTCGCGGCGAGGGACACCGGCACCAAAAGCGGCTGGGCATCCACCCCCGCGGCCTCCAGCTGGCGCTTCATGCGCTCGTAGACGATGCGCTCGTGGGCGGCGTGCATGTCGACGATCACCAATCCCTTGGCGTTCTGGGCGAGAATAAACACGCCGTGCAGCTGCCCCAGGGCAAAGCCCAGCGGCGGCGCGGCGGTGGGGTCCTCGGCGGGCATGCCGGCCTCTGCCGTCGCCGGCGCGTCGCCTCCCGGGGCCTGAGTGACGTCAAGGGCGCTTTCCTCGGGGGAGCGCGGCGTCAGCAGCGTCTCTTCGTGGTCCGGATGCAGCGCTTGGTAGCCCTGCATAAAACGTCGCACCCTGGCGGCCCCGGGATGGCCGACGGCAGACGAACCCGCTGCCCCGGCATGGTGGCCAGGCGCAGGCGACAGCGCCATGCCCTGCTGCTCGAAACGGCCGTCGTCTGCGCCGACACCGCCCTGCGCTGCCGGTACGCTCTCCGAGGAACCCACCGCTGCTTCGGCGGACGGCTCGGCCACGGCGTCGGGGCGGGTATCGGCCAGGCAGTGGTGCAGGCTGGAAAACAAAAAGTCATGCACCTTGCGGCCGTCGCGAAAGCGCACCTCGTGCTTGGTGGGATGGACGTTGACATCCACCACGTCCGGGTCCACGTCCAGATAGAGCACAAAGACCGGGTGGCGGCCGCCGTAAAGCACGTCGCGGTAGGCCTGGCGCACGGCGTGCGCCACCAGACGATCGCGGACCACCCGGCCGTTGACGAAGAAGTACTGCTGGTCGGCCTGGGCCCGGGAGTGCGTGGGCAGCCCCACCCAGCCGGACAGGCGCAGATCGCCCACCTGGCGCTCGATATGGCGCGCGTGCTCGATAAAGGTCTTGCCCAGCAGCGAAGCGATGCGCCGCTCCCGAGCGGCAGCAGAATCCCCCGGCGGCAGCTGGTGGACGGTCTTGCGGTTGTGGCGCAGCGTCCAGGCGACGTCGTAGCGCGACAGCGCCTGGCGGCGAAACGCCTCTTCCAGATGGGCAAACTCGGTTTTTTCGGTGCGCAGAAACTTGCGCCGGGCCGGGGTGTTGAAGAACAGGTCGCGCACCTCGACGCTGGTGCCACGGGGGTGCGGCGCCGGCGTCACCCGAGCTTCCATGCTGCGACCCTCGGCCACCACGCGAAACCCGTCGCGGGGGTCGTCCAGGGCGTTGGACGTCAGGGAAAGTCGGGAGACCGCGCTGATCGAGGCCAGCGCCTCGCCGCGAAACCCCAGCGAGCTGACCCCCTCGAGGTCGTCCAGGGTTTCGATCTTGCTGGTGGCGTGACGGGACAGCGCCCGCGCCATGTCGCCTTCGGCGATGCCGGTGCCGTCGTCGCGCACCTTGATCAGCCGCGCGCCGCCCTGCTCCACCTCGACCTCGATGCGCCGCGCGGCGGCGTCGATGGCGTTCTCCATCAGCTCCTTGGCCACCGCTGCCGGGCGCTCGACCACTTCGCCGGCGGAAATCTGGTTGGCCAGGCGCGGATCGAGCACGTGGATGCTGGGCGCCACGGCCGCACTATCGTCCACCATATACCTCCAACACCTTGTCAGGATTCGGGAATATGCAGCACCTGGCCAACGCGAATCACGTCGCCGTTGAGCTCGTTGGCCTGGCGCAGACGGCCCACCGGCACGTTGTGGCGCGCGGCAATGGCCGACAGCGTGTCGCCCCGCCGAATGCGGTACTCGTCGCTGCCGGGGCGGCGGTCATGATCGCGCTGCCAGGCCAGCAGGCTGGCCGGCGGCGGATGGCGCTCGAAGTGTTTGCGAATACCGCCGAATATCGCCTTGGCCAGGCTTTCCTGGTGCGACGGCGTTGCCAGGCGCTGCTCTTCGGTGGGGTTGGATATAAACCCGGTTTCCACCAGCAGCGAGGGAATGTCCGGCGACTTCAGCACCACAAAGCCGGCCTGCTCGACCCGGGACTTGTGCAGGTGGTTGATCCGCCCCAGCTGGTCCAGCACCTGGCCGCCGATGGTCAGCGAGTCGTTGAGCGTGGCGGTCATGGTCAGGTCGAGCAGCACCCCGCGCAGCACCTGGTCCTTGTCGCGCAGCGAGAGATTGCCGTCCACGCCGCCGATCAGATCGGCGCGGTTTTCGCTGTCGGCCAGCCACTGGGCGGTTTCCGACGTGGCTCCGCGCTGAGACAGCGCGAACACCGAGCTGCCCTGGGGGCGCGGGCTGGTAAAGGCGTCGGCGTGGATCGAGACGAAGAAGTCCACCTTCTGCTCGCGCGCCAGGCGCGTACGCTGACGCAGGCCGAGATAGTAGTCGCCGTCGCGGATCTGCACCGCCTTGAACCCTTCGGCGGCGTTGATCCGCGCCGCCAGCCGCTGGCTGATCTCGAGCACCACGTCCTTCTCTCGGGTGCCGCCGGGGCCCACCGCCCCGGTATCCTCGCCGCCGTGGCCGGCATCCACGGCAATGATGATATCGCGCCGGGGATGCGGTTCGGCCTTTTCGACCACCGAGGTCTCCTCGGGCTCCCGGCCCAGCGCTTTCGCTTTGGTGCTGGCGCGCTCGGCGGCGATTTCCTGCTCGCGAATCATCGACTCGATGGGGTCGATGGGGTTTTCCACCGCGCTTTCGCCGGGGTATTCCAGGTCCACCACCAGCCGGTGGCCGTACTCTTCGTTGGGCTCCAGAGGGAAATGGCGCGGCTCGATCTCGCGGCTGAGCTCGAGCACCACGCGCAGGTCGTCGCCCTCGCGCACGCCGGTGCGCACCGCCGAAATGGCGCTGCCCTCCAGGGACAGGTCGTCCACCTCAGCCTGCAGGTCGCTGTCCGCCAGGTCGATCACCAGCCTTGACGGCGAATCCAGCGCAAACACCTCGGCCTCTGCCGGTTCGGACAGGTCAAACACCAGCCGGGCATGGTCCGGCGCCGCCCACAGGCGCACGCTGTCCACCGTTGCCGCCGTCGCGGCGGTAGCGCTCGCCACTCCGACGAGCCCCAGCGCTATCACCGCGGCTCCGCGCAAAGCGCGAATAACGTTCCGCGCCGCCATCACACGTCGCCCTCAAGGCCGGCAGCGTCTTCACGCGAGCCGCAAACGGCTGCCAGCTCCTCCAGCAGCGCCTCGCCCCGAGAGGTGGCGCTTGCCAGCCGCGCGCGGCGCCCGGCTCCGGCAGCGTCCAGGGTCAGATCCACATCCGCCGGGGGCAGCCAGCCCGCGCCGCGGCTGGGCCACTCGACCACGCACAGGGCGTCGTCGGCCAGCACGTCGCGTCCGCCGATGAACTCGAGCTCCTCGGGGTCGCCCAGGCGATAAAGATCCAGATGGTAGACGCGCCTGCCGTCAAGCTCGTAGGGCTCGACCAGGGTATAGGTAGGGCTTTTCACCGCGCCTTTGTAGCCGTAGGCGCGCAGCACCCCGCGGGTGAGCGTGGTCTTCCCGGCGCCCAGCTCGCCGTGTAGATAAAGACGCCCGCGGCCTTGAAACAGTCGTCCCAGGATTTCGCCGAACGCGACTTGGGTGTGCTCGTCGGGGAGTTGCACCTGCATGAGGGCTATTACCTTGATTGCAAATTGTCAGACCCGGGGTTGATCAGCCGGCGCGCACAGGATGCCAGATCGCTCGCCAGCAAACCACGTTCTCCGTGGCGGCGGGCGGCCATGTCCGCCGCCAGGGCGTGAACCAGCACGCCGAGCCGAATGCTGTCATCGTCCATGCCGCGCTGGCCGCAAAGCGCCCCGAGCATCCCCGCCAGGGCATCGCCCATGCCGCCGCTGGCCATGCCCGGATTGCCGTAGGGGCAGACGCCCAGCCCGCCGGGGCCCGCTGTCAGGGTGCCGGCGCCCTTGAGAACGCTATAGCCGCCGTAACGGCGGCCAAGCGCCTCGGCCGTCGCCGGCCGGTCCGCTTCGACCTCGGCGGCGTTCATGCCCAGCAGACGTCCCGCCTCGCCGGGGTGCGGCGTCAGCACCCAGTTTTCGCGCCGCTCGCCGGCAAAGCGCTCGGCCAGCAGGTTCAGCGCGTCGGCGTCCACCACCAGCGGCCTGTCGCTCTCAAGCGCCGCGGCAAGCATGGCCTGGCCAAAGGCGCCCTGACCGATACCGGGGCCTACCACCAGCACATCGCTCTGTTCCACCAGCCCGGCCAGGTCCGCCCCGCCGCGCACGCCGTGGGCCATGACTTCCGGGCAGCGGATCAGGCTCGCCGCCACGTGCTCCGGCGCGGTGGCAAGGCTCACCTTGCCTGCGCCCAGCCGGGCCGCGGCCTGAGAGGCAATCAGGGCCGCGCCGCCCATGCCCGGCGCGCCGCCCAGCACCAGCACGTGCCCCATATCGCCCTTGTGCGCGGTGCGCCGGCGCGGAGTAAAAGCCTCCGTCAGCTGACGTTCGTCGAGCAAGACGCCGCGCGGCACGATATCGCTCTGCGCCCGGGCGTTTACGCCCAGCGGGCAAAATGCTACCTCGCCGACGTGATCCGGCGCCTGGCCGGTATAAAGCCCGATCTTGTCGGCGATGAACGTCACCGTGGCGTCGGCGCGTACCGCGCCGCCCAGAAGCGCGCCGCTATCCGCGGCAAGCCCGGAGGGCACATCCACCGCCAGTACCGGCTTGCCCGCCTGGTTGACCGCCTCAATCGCTCGGCGATAGGCGCCTCTCACTTCGCCGCCCAGCCCGGTGCCCAGCATGGCGTCCACCACCACCTCGCCGCACAGCGAAGAGCCTTCCTGCCACTCCTCGACCGGCACACCCGCGGCCCTTGCCATGGCTGCCGCCCGGGCGGCGTCGCCGGCAAGCGCTTCCACCGGCTTCAGCGCCAGGCACTGCACGGCAAGGCCGGCCTGAGCCGCCAGAGCGGCGATGACATAGCCGTCGCCGCCGTTATTGCCGCCGCCGCACAGCAAGCTCAGCGCGCGCGCTTCGGGCCAGCGGGTACGAAGGTGCTGCCAGGCGCCGGCAGCGGCGCGCTGCATCAGGGCAAAACCGTCGGTACCGGCGGCGATGGTACGCCGATCGATGTCTCCCGCCTGGTCGGCGGTGTAGAGCGGGCGCGGGGGCTGCGAGATGAAAGAGCTCACGATAACTCCTTTTGCCGATGGATAAGCGGCGCGTTTCGGCCGGCGCGGCTTATACGTTAGCATAGCGCTACAGTCTGACCGTTGACCCGCCATGGCCGCTTCCGTTCCCCCTGCCCACGCCTCCGATCGTGATCCCGACTCGCCGCTTTCCTCGGCCGAGCTGGCGACTCTTGCCGACGATATCAAGGCCTGGGGCGACGAGCTCGGCTTTCAGCAGGTGGGCATTACCGATACCGACCTCTCGCAAGGCCCCGGCGGCGACCACGAGGCCCATCTGAACGCCTGGCTCGACAAGGGCTACCACGGCGAAATGGGCTTCATGGCCAAGCACGGCACCAGGCGAACCCGCCCCGCCGAGCTTGAGCCCGGCACGCAGCGGGTCATCAGCGTGCGCATGGACTACCTGCCCGAAGACATGGAAAGTCTCGAGGTGCTCAATCGGCCACAAAGCGCCTATATTTCGCGCTACGCCCTGGGCCGCGACTACCACAAGCTGATGCGCAAGCGCCTGGCGGCGCTGGCCCGGCGCATCGAGGCGCGGGTAGGCAAGATCGGCTACCGCGCCTTTGTCGATTCCGCCCCGGTGATGGAGCGCGCCCTGGCGCAGAAGGCCGGGCTTGGCTGGTTCGGCAAGAATTCCATGCTGCTCAACCCCCGGGCCGGCTCGCTGTTTTTCCTCGGCGAGCTCTACACCGACCTGCCGCTCCCCGTGGACGCGCCTTTCGCGCGCGACCACTGCGGCAGCTGCAACAGCTGTCAGACCGTCTGCCCCACCGGCGCCATCGTCGACGACGGCGTGGTCGATGCGCGCAAGTGCATTTCGTATCTCACCATCGAGCTTCCCGGCACCATCCCCGAAGAGCACCGCCGGGCCATGGGCAACCGCATCTACGGCTGCGACGACTGCCAGCTTTACTGCCCCTTCACCCGCTTTGCCCACCCCACCCGGGAAAACGATTTTTACCCGCGAAACGACTTCGATCGTGCAGAGCTTGTGACGCTTTTCGGCTGGGGCGAAGAGGAGTTTCTCGCCAGGACCGCCGGCAGCGCGATACGGCGTATCGGCTACGAATGCTGGCTGCGCAACATCGCCGTGGCGCTGGGCAACGCCCCCTTCAGCCCGGCGGTGGAGGCCGCCCTGATGGCAAGGCGCGCCTACCCAAGCGCGCTGGTGCGCGAACACGTCGCCTGGGCGCTTGGCGAGCAGCGCGCAAAGCGCCGCCGGCGCATCGCCACCGCCGGCTGAGCCCGAGCTATTCTTCTTCGCCGTAGAGGTCTTCGGCGCAGGTGCCCGTTAGCAAAAACGTGCGGCGGTAATGCGAAAGCTCCTCGATGGACTCCTTGATGTCGTCCATGGCCAGGTGCGCCCCGCGCTTGCCAAAGCCTTTGAGCGCATCCGGGTTCCAGCGCCTGGCCAGCTCCTTCACCGTGGAGACGTCCAGGTTGCGGTAGTGGAAAAAAGCCCAGAGCTCGGGCATTTCCCGCTCCAGAAAGCGCCGGTCCTGATGGATACTGTTGCCGCACATGGGCGAGGTGCCCGGCTCGACGTAGCGGCGCAGAAACGCCAGCGTCTGCGCTTCCGCCGCGGCGGTATCCGTGGTGCTTTCCTGCACTCGCTTGACCAGGCCGGACTCGCCGTGGGTCTTGCGGTTCCAGTCGTCCATCTGTTCGAGCAAGCTGTCAGGCTGCTTGACCGCGATCACCGGCCCTTCGGCCACGGTGTTCAGGTCGCTGTCGGTGACCAGGGTGGCCACCTCGATAATGCGCTCCTTGTTCGGGTCCAGCCCGGTCATTTCCAGATCGATCCAGATCAGCCGATCGCTGCGTGGCGTTGTCTCACTCATATGGCTCTCCCTTATGGCTTTGGCGCGCGGCGAAGGGCCACTCAGCCGCCGGCAAAGCCGTTACAATGCGAAAAAGCGCTAGTGTACCCTTCAACTGTACCGATCAACAGGTGGCCATGAGCAAACGTAAACTGACCCGTCAGCAGCGCTGGCGAGTGGAGAAGATCCAGGCCGAGCGCGAAAGGCGCGCCGCCAGAAACAGCGCCCGGGAAGCCGAGGCGCTGGCCGCGGGCGAATACGGCGCCGAGCAGACCGGCCGGGTCCTTGCCCACTTCGGCCGCACGCTCGAGGTGCGCAGTGCCGGCGGCGCGGCGGTACGCTGCCACCTGCGCGCCAACCTCCAGGGGCTGGTCACCGGCGACGTGGTCATCTGGCGCGAAGGCGAGGACGGCTCCGGCGTGGTGGTCGCCGCCGCCGAGCGCGAAAGCGTGCTCTCCCGCCCGGACCCTCGGGGCCGGCTCAAGCCCGTGGCGGCCAACGTCGATCAGATTCTCATCGTCTTTGCGGCGGAACCGACGCCCCACGCCAACCTCATCGATCGCTACCTGGTCGCCGCCGAAGCCACCGGCATCGCCCCGGCGCTGGTGCTCAACAAGATCGACCTGCTGCCCGACGACGGCGGCAAGCTGAGCGAGCTTTTGCAGCGCTACCGCGACATCGGCTATCCGGTGGTCAGCGCCACCACCGAACAGCATGCCGGGCTCGACGCGCTCAGCCGCCAGCTTGCCGGGCGCACCTCGGTGGTGGTGGGCCAGAGCGGCGTGGGCAAGTCCTCGCTGATCGATCGCCTCTTGCCCAACGAAACCCTGCGCATCGGCGCGCTGTCCGACGAGACGCGCAAGGGCACCCACACCACCACCACCGCCCGGCTCTACGCCATGCCCGGCGTCGAGGGCGGCGTGCTCATCGACTCCCCCGGCATTCGCGAATTTGGTCTGACGCACCTCGATGCCGAGACCGTCACCGAAGGCTTCATCGAGTTTCGCCCCTACCTGGGCCACTGTCGCTTTCGCGACTGCCGCCATCAGGCCGAGCCCGGCTGCGCTTTACTTGCCGCGGTGGAGGCAGGCAATATCCATCCACAACGCTTTGCCAGCTACCGGCAGATCCTCGCCAGCCTGGACACGCCAAGCTGAATAAGCCACGTCAACGTAAGGAGTTGTCATGAGCACCCCACAACAAAGCTCGGAAGCCCACCTGCTGCCGCTGATCGTCGAGCCGGAGACGCTCAGCGACCACCTTGACGACCCGGAGCTATTGATCATCGACGTGCCCAAGGACCCCGGCAGCTACGCCCGGGGCCATGTCCCCGGCGCGTTGTTTCTGGAAAGCCGCCGCCTGATGCGCGGCGAAGCGCCGGTGCCCAGCGAAGTCCCGGATATCGACACGCTCTCGGCCCTGCTCAGCGAGCTGGGGCTGACCCGGGACACTCACGTGGTCGCCTACGACGACGAAGGCGGCGGCTTTGCCGCGCGGCTTCTGTGGACGCTTGAGCTTATCGGCCATCGGCGCTACTCCTACCTCAACGGCGGCATTACTGCCTGGCGCGCCGAAGGCCTGCCCCTGGAAACCAGGCCCAGAAAGCCCACGCCAACCGACTACCGCGCCGAAATTCTCAACCCCGAGACGCGCATCACCTGCGAAGAGATCAAGGATCGCCTGGGCGAGGACGGCTTTGCCGTCTGGGACGCCCGCTCCCCGGCGGAATACAACGGCGAGAAGGGCCAGAACAAGCATCTGGGCCATATTCCCGGCGCGGTCAACATGGAGTGGACCAGCGCCATGGACCCCGAGCGCGACCTGCGTCTTCGCGGCTACGCCGAGCTGATCACCGAGCTTGAGGCCATGGGCATCACCCAGGACATGGAGATCGCCACCCACTGCCAGGGCCACCACCGCAGCGCCTTTACCTGGCTTGTGGGCAAAGCGCTGGGCTTCAATATCCGCGGCTACGCCGGCTCCTGGGGCGAATGGGGCAACAGCGACGACACGCCCGTTGAAACCTGACCCCCGGCGACGTTTGGGGATAGTTCGAAAAGGGTTCCACGCCAAAGCCGGCAATAGCTCCATGCCATTCCGGCATTTCCGCCATCCATGGCGGTCAGATGGCGTAGGTAGCGTCCAAGGATGGATTCACAGCGCCCCCTGAAGACCTATTACCCACGTCGCTACACTTCCATGCGCCAGCCTGACAGTGGAACCAACATACGTGACGCTTACCCAAAAAGCCTTTGCACTCATGCAGTATCCGCTGCCCCACCACGCTATTTCGCGGCTGGCGGGGCTTTTGGCCGAGTGCCGCTCCCCGGGGCTGAAAAACGCCCTGATCCGCGCCTTCATCCGGCGCTTCAAGGTGGACATGAGCCAGGCGCAAGAGCCCGACTACCGCGCCTACTCCACCTTCAACGACTTCTTTACCCGGGCGCTCACCAGCGACGCCCGACCCGTCGGGGAAGGCTTTATCAGCCCCGCCGACGGCACGCTATCCCAGTTTGGGCGCATGGCGGCCGGCGAGCTGGTGCAGGCCAAGGGGCATCGCTTTTCCACCCGGGCGCTGCTGGGCGGCGACGCGGCGCTTGCCGAGACCTTCGCCGGCGGCAGCTTCGCCACGGTGTATCTATCGCCCAGGGACTATCACCGCGTGCACATGCCGATTGCCGGCACCCTGCGCGAGACGATCTACGTGCCCGGGCGGCTGTTCTCGGTCAACCAGGCCACCGCCGGCCATGTGCCGGGGCTCTTTGCCCGCAACGAGCGGCTGGTGTGTATTTTCGACACCGCCAACGGCCCGCTTGCCGTGGTGCTGGTGGGCGCGATGATCGTCGCCGCCATTGAAACCGTCTGGGCCGGGCAGATCACGCCGCTTGCCGGCACGCCCCAGCGTACCCGCATGGATGAGCACGTCACCCTGGAAAAAGGCGCCGAGCTCGGCCGTTTCAAACTCGGCTCAACGGTGGTGATGTGCACTGCAGACCCGGTGTCATTTTGTGACTTTCCCCCGGGTGCCAAGGTGCAGATGGGGCAGGGATTAGGGCATATGAACGCTTAGGTCCGTAGCGCTCGACAAGCGCCTGAGCCGGGCTGAGCGGCCTGGTCAAGCCCGGGCCCAATTCGTTAAGCTTAGCTACACTTAACTTTATTAGCTATACATAATAATGTAGCGACACGCCGCGTAACGTATTGCCTTATGGGGGCGAGCGAGCCGAGCAAGCCGTGTCCGGCCCGAGGAAACGGCTGGCCGCTGTGCTGGTACATTAGCCTTTCGGCCAACTCCGCTCTGCTTCGGTGAAACGTCAAAACCTGCTACGCTTTCAGCTCGAGTCAAAAGTAACCCTGATTTCTCACTCTACACTGTTACGGGGCAGCCATTCATCTGGTGCCGCGCACGCCCCTAGCTGTGTAAACCCACCAGGTTGTTCACGGAAAGCCCCAACCGGCTAACCGGAGGGTGATAGTTCAGGCTGGCATGTGGCCGGTGCCAGTTGTACTGGTGAAGCCAGGCGGAAAGGTGTTTGCCTCGCTCCTCCGAGCTCTCATAAGACTGGGCATAGGCCCACTCGCGCAGAGCGGTTTGAATGAACCGTTCTGCCTTGCCATTGGTGCGGGGCGTATAGGGGCGAGTGCGCTTGTGCTTCAGCCCTACCCGCCGGCACAGGCGGTGAAACGCCCGGGACCGGTAGCAGGCGCCATTGTCGGTGAGCACCCGCGTGAAGCGAGTCCCCAAGTCTCGATAGTATCGTATGGCCTCCAATAGCGCATAACAGGCGCTCCAGCCGGTTTCATCAGGGTAGCGGGTGCCGAAGGCCACCCGTGAGTGATCGTCGATGGCGATGTGGACATACTCCCACCCTGCGCCACGCGTGGTCTGTTGGCGATCGCCGGTGACCCGATGCCCCGGGCGCGCGAAGCAGCCGAGCTTCTTGATATCCAGATGCAGGAGATCCCCGGGTGCGTCGTGCTCATAGCGATTGCTGGGCCTTGGCGGTGTCAGAGCCGCCAAGCGATTCAGCCCCTTGCGCTTGAGAATGCGCGCTACCGTGCTCTGGCCAACCCCCAGCGCCTGGGCAATCTGGCAATAGGTCTGGCGTCGCTGACGACGCTCGACGATCTGCTCCACCGTCGTTGCGTCGGTCGCCCAGGGACTTCGGGCAGGGCGTGACCGACGGTCCTGGAGGCCCTCGAGTCCCTCCTCACGGAAACGACGCACCCATTTGTAGGCCGTTCTCACACTGACGCCCTGGGCTTGCGCGACCTCTCTGGGCCGCAACCCTTCATCGATGACGCGAGCGACCAGCAGGGCTCGACCGTGCGGAGTGAGTCGGGCATTCTTATGGGTGTTCATCCGGGCCTCCTGGAGAGATTGGTTGGTTTGCATCTCCAGTCTTCCGGGTTGGCTCCGGATGAACAACCTACCGAGAGATCACACCTAGCCAACGGAGGTGACATGAACTTCACCATCGGGTCCCTTCTGGCATTCAGCTTTGCCGCCTCGCTGCTTGCGGTGATCGCCCTGATCTGGGCTATCTCGACCCACCAGTTCCGCATTACCGAAAGCGATGCCAGAACCGTCTTCGAAGACGATGACGAAGCCGGCAAGCTGGACGACCCCACTTCGCCGCACAGCGAGCGCCTTGCCACTCAGGATCCGCGGCTCACCCGCGACTGGCACCGCCTGCTGATCGTGATGTTCGTCACCGCCACGGCCTGGCTGGTGTTCGGCTCGGTATTCGGCGTTATCGCCTCGCTGAAGCTGCACCTGCCCGACTGGCTGACCGGGAGCGCGCCGCTGACCTTTGGGCGCATGCGCACCCTGCACCTGAACTCGGTCATCTACGGCTTTCTGTCGCTCGGGGGCATCGGCACGGCGATGTGGCTGGTGCCCACGCTGTTCAAGACGCCGCTGCGCAAGCCGCGGCTGGGCCTGGTGGGCGCGGCGATCTGGAACCTGGGGCTTCTGGCCGGCGTCACCGCCATTGCCAGGGGCTGGACCGACGGCCTGGAGTGGCTCGAAATTCCCTGGCAGTTCGACATTCTGCTGGCCCTTGGCGGTGCCTGCTTTGCCGTTCCGCTACTCTTTACCGCCGCCGCTCGGCGCGTGAACCATATCTATGTGACCGGCTGGTACTACATGGCCGGCCTGGTATGGTTCCCCGCCCTGTTCATCATGGCCAACATGCCGGTGCATACCGGTGCCCAGCAGGCCACCGCCAACTGGTGGTTCGCCCACAACGTGCTGGGGCTCTGGCTGACCCCGCTGGGGCTCGGCGCGGCCTACTACTTCATTCCCAAGATCATCGGCAAGCCGATCTACTCCTATCGCCTGTCGCTGCTGGGTTTCTGGGCTCTGGCCCTGTTTTACAGCCAGGTAGGCATGCACCACCTGGTGGGCGGCCCAATCCCTACCTGGGTGGTTTCGCTCTCCATCGTGCAGTCGGTGATGATGGTGGTTCCCGTCATTGCCGTCGCCATCAACCAGCACACGCTGAGCCTCGGCAACCTCTGGGCCTGGCGTGAGAGCCTGCCGCTGCGCTTCGTGGCGCTGGGCGCCATCATGTACACCCTGGCCTCGCTGCAGGGGTCGCTCGAGGCCGTGCGGGCCTTCAGCACCGTGGCCCACTTCACCCACTACACCGTGGGCCACGCCCATCTGGGCGCCTATGCGTTCGTCGCCCTGGTGCTGTTCGGCGGCATCTACTACATGCTGCCGCGCATTACCGGGCGCGCCTGGCCGATGCCCTGGGCCATCAGCCTGCACTTCTGGCTGGTCGTCGTCGGATTTGCCATCTACTTTTTCGCGTTGACCATCGGCGGCTGGCTCCAGGGACTGGCCATGGTCGACGCCAGCCGGGAGTGGCTGGAAAGCATGGAGCTCACCGTGCCGTATCTGGCCGGCCGCTCCCTGGGCGGCACCCTGATGACCCTGGGCCACTTCGTCTTTGCCGCCAACCTGGCCGTGCTGTTCCTCGGCCCCCGCCGGCATTTCGAAGAGACGCCACAGGCCGAAGAAACGCAGTCACCCCGTCCGGCACAGGAGTCTGAGGCATGAACCGCATACTCCCCCTGATCATCGTTGCTCTGGCGCTGCTGGCTTTTGCCACGCTGTTCCTGGTGGCGGGCCCCGCCGCCCAGATTCGCACCATCGAGCCTCCCGAGGGGCTTGAGCCCTATAGCGAGGCCGAGCAGCGCGGCCGCGAAGTGTATGTCAGCATGGGCTGCGTCTACTGCCATACCCAGCAGCCGCGCTCGAGCGAGCAGGCGCCGGACGCGACCCGCGGCTGGGGGCGCGCCTCCACCGCCGCGGACTATGTCTATGACGAACCGCACCTGCTCGGCACCATGCGCACCGGTCCGGACCTGCTCAACGTCGGCGCTCGTCTGCCTTCCCGGCAGTGGCACCTGACGCACCTTTACCAGCCCCGGGCGGTCACGCCGACAAGCATCATGCCGTCTTTCCCTTTCCTCTTCGAAGCCAAGGAGAAAGCAGGCAGCGATGACGTGGTCGTGAAGCTGCCCGAACAGTATCGCCCGGAGGGCAAGGTCATCGTGGCCAAGCAGGCCGCCCTTGACTTGACCGACTACCTGCTCAGCCTCGACCGCACCTACCCGGTCGAACATGATCACCTTCGTGACAACGGCTTTCGCGCCGAGAAGGAGGATTCATGACCCAGCGTCCCAGCAAGCGCTCTCGTCCGGGATCCGTGGCCGGTATCCGTTACCGGAACTTTGATCCCTACGAGGCCTATAACCCTATCCCCTGGCAGGTGACTGCCATCCTGCTGGCACTGGCGGTTTGGGGCACTGTCGCCCTGCTCACCGATAGCCAGCTTGCCGAGCCACCGCCGCAGATCGGCGAGGAAGCCGAGCAGGCTGCCGTTGAGGCGGCATCATCGCCAAGTGTTAATGGCCAACGGCTCTTTACCGCCTACTGCAGTACCTGCCACCAGGCCAACGGCGCAGGCGTCAAGGGTGCCGTACCGCCGCTGAACGGCTCGCACTACGTTCTGGCCGACGCGGAAGTGCCGGTCAATATCCTGCTGCACGGCCTGGACGGCGAGATCGAGGTCAGCGGCAGCGTCTACAACGGACGCATGCCGACTTTCGGACATCAGCTAAGCGATGAACAGATTGCCGCCATCCTGACCCACGTGCGCGGCCAGTGGGACAACCAGGCCGCCGGCATTGAGCCTGATTTCGTGGCCGAGCAGCGCGAGCGCTTCTCCGGGCGGGTGAGCCCCTGGGAAGGCGGCAAGGCGCTGGAGGATGCGTTCGGCGTCGCCGACACGGCCTCCCCGGCCCCTAGCGAGGAGGACTCCTGATGCGAACCTGGATAACCCCCGGCAGGCTGGCCGGCCTTTCGGCTCTGGCCGCCGCCGGACTTGGCCTGGCGATGCTGACCTACGGTCAGGGCGAGCCGCCCACCGACGAACCGTCGGCCGAGTCCACCGCCCGGGATGCCGACAAGCAGAGCATCGACTCTCCGCTGGCCGCGGTTTATTTTGCTCAGCAGGCCTTCAGCGCCAACATCAAGCTCGCCGGCCCGCTGGTCGGGATCGGTACCGACCGGGACTGGGCATGTGGCACCTGCCACGGCCACGGCGCCCAGGGTGCCGAGAACGTCCCGCGCCTGGCCGGGCAGCCGGCGGGCTACATCACCAAGCAGCTGCACGACTACGCCAGCGGGCGCCGTCAGAATGACAACATGCGCTATATCGCCCAGGGGCTGAGCGCCGAGGAAATGGCCGCGCTCGGCCAGTTCTACTCGAGCATGAACACTTCCAGCACCGCAAGCCCCCGGCTGAACGGCGACCTTGAGCGAGGCCGCGAACTGGCGCTGCAGGGTGACTGGAATCTTGACGTGCCGGCCTGCTTCACCTGTCACGGCTCCTCTGCCTGGGGCGTGGGGCAAGGTTTCCCGGCGCTGGCGGGCCAGCATCCAAGCTACCTTTATACCCAGCTCGCCGGCTGGGAGGCGGGCCGGCGCAGCAACTCGCCGGGCAGGCTAATGCACAGCGTCGCCTCGGCGCTTTCCGATGACGACATGCGCTCGGTGGCCGATTTCATGGCCACCTTGCCTGCCCCGCCGGCCCGGCAGTCGACCCGGCTCGAAACGCCGGCGCCCGAGCGGTTGACGACCTCCGCCCAAGCCGATAGCCAAGGAGGGAGCGACGAGCATGAGTGATCACCAGACGTCTCAAATGCACAGATCCACCCGGCGGCGCCTGGCCTATGCCAGCGTCGGCGCGGTAGGGCTATTTATTGTGGGTGCTCTGGTCGCCGACTATGATCTGCTGCCCTACGTCACCGGCCCGGCGCCGCAAACCACCGAGGCAGAGCGCAGTGCCCAGATTGCTCGGGCGGCGCGCACCCAGCTCGACGAACAGCGCCAGGCCTGGCAGGAGGACCTTTCCGCCGGGCCGCCCGAGCTGCCCGTCGGCCCCAAAGGCTACTACCAGCCTCCGCTCAAGGAGGACATTCCCGACGACGAGTTCGGCGACGCCGTGACCCGCGGCCGGGAAATCTTTGTGAATACCGGGACCAACGCCGGCGAGTTCGTCGGCAACGATCTTGCCTGCGCCAACTGCCATCTCAACGCCGGGCGCCGGCCGAACTCGGCACCGATGTGGGCGGCGATCACCAACTATCCGGCATACCGCGGCAAGAACGAGATGATCAACACCATCGAAGACCGCGTCAACGGCTGCTTCACCTACTCGATGAACGCCCCGGGCTCGCCAAGCGGCGGCCCACCGCCCCAGGGGCATCAGGTCTACAAGGATCTTGAAAGCTATTTCTCCTGGCTGGCCGACGGCAACGCCCTGCGCGAAGACGTCCCCGGGCGCGGCTACCCCTCGCTGGAGGAGCCGGAGCAGGACTACGACCGAGATCGCGGCGAACAGGTGTTCGCCGACAACTGCGCCGTCTGCCACGGGCTCAACGGCCAGGGCCAGAAAGACCTCAACGGCCGCTATATCTTCCCGCCGCTGTGGGGGCCCAACTCCTACAACTGGGGCGCCGGCATGCACCGGGTCAACACCGCCGCCGGCTTCATCAAGGCCAACATGCCGCTGGGCAGGCCCGACAGCCTCAGCAACCAGCAGGCCTGGGACGTCGCCGCCTATATCAACAGCTTCCCGCGCCCGGCGGACCCGCGCCAGGTCGATGAAGACCTTGATCTTGACGAGGCCAAAGAAGCGTACCACCAGCACCAGGACTACTACGGGGAGACCCGTAACGGAGCCACGCTTGGCAAGGGGGCTTCCCCGCAGAGCTAGGCGGCGGCGCCCTAGCCTTCCCCGGCCAGCCGCGAGGCGTTGGCGGTCACCGTCAGCGAGCTGGCGGCCATGGCAATGACCGCCACCACCGGGGGAATCATGCCGAAGGCGGCAAGGCTCAGGCCCACGGCGTTGTAGATCACCGCAAACACCAAGTTCTGACGCATGACGCCATAGGCGCGCCGCGCTGCCGCCACGGCGTCAGCAACCCGCGTGACGCCGCCCTCGGCGATCGCCACGCTGGCCGCGCTCATGGCGGGGCCAGCGGCGTCGCTCACCGCAATGCCTACCGCCGCCTCGGCCAGCGCCGGGCCGTCATTGATACCATCGCCGGCGAAGGCGACACTGCCGTGCGTGGCGCGAACGATGGCCGCCTTGCCCTCCGGCGAACAGTCGGCGTAGACCCGGGATGGCGGCAGTCCCAGCTCCCGGGCCACCGCCAGGGAAGGCGGCGCGGCGTCGCCGCTGACGATGGCGCACTCGATGCCGCCGCGGCGCAGCCGGGCGACGGCCTCGGCGGCATCGTCGCGCAGCCGGTCTGCAAGCCAGAGCGTTGCCACCCAGCGCCCGGCCACGGCCACCTCCACGCCGACGCGGATAGCCGCTGCGGCCCCGGCGGCGTCCTCGCGCTGGCACGCCACGCCCTGGCTCTCGAGAAAATCGGCGCTGCCGACCAGCACCGTACCGTGCCCGGCAGCCTCCAGGCGCACCCCGCGTTCAAAGCGCTGCGGCGCCTCGTCCTGCGCGGCCGGCGAAAGCGCGCCGGCGGCCTGCAAGGCGCGCGCAATGACGTGCTCCACGTCCCGTTCGGCCCGAGCGGCCAGCGCCAGCACCTCCTCCGAGGTCAGCGACGTCTCTGCGCGCAGCTGGACTTCGTCAACGGCCAGCTGCCCCTCGGTCAGGGTGCCGGTCTTGTCGAACATCAGGGTATTAACCCCCGCCATGCTCTCCAGCGCGGCGGGATGGCGAAAGAGAATGCCCCGGCGCGCCGCCTGGCTGGCCACCGCCACGTAGGCCACCGGCACCGCGATACCCACCGCGCAGGGACAGGCGATGACCAGCACGGATACGGCCCGCAGCAGCGTCTCTTCCAGCGCCAGCCCCGCAAGGAAGCTTCCCAGCAGCGTAAGTGCCGATAGCCCCAGCGCCACGGGGACGATAAAGCGGGCGACCCGATCCGCCAGCCGCTGGGTGTCGCCCTTGGCGCCGACCGCCTCGGCGATGCGCGCGCCAATGCGATCGATACGCCGGCCGCCGACCGGCTTGTCGACAACCAGCGTCAGCGCGCTGCTCAGGTTGACGCACCCAGCCTCCACGTAGTCACCGCTTTTCACCGGCGCCGGCAACGACTCACCGGTGAGCACGCTGCGATCCAGCCGGCTCGCCCCCTCGAGCACCACCCCGTCGAGCGGGACGCGCTCGCCCGCCGCCACCCGGATACGCTCGCCGCTGACGACCCTATCCGCCGCCACGCTGACCGGCTGCCCCGCTGTATCGAGACGCTGCGCGGTTTCCGGAAGCGTATCTCTGAGGGCATCGATCGCCTGGGTGGCGTGGCGCAGGGTGCGGGTCTCGATAAAGCGTCCCAGGGTGAGCAGGCCGACGAGCATTGTGGCGGTATCAAAGTAGACGCGGCTGCTGCCCTGGCTCAGCTGCCAGACCGACAGCCCCACCGCGGCGGTAACGCCGATACCGATCAGGGTATCCATGCCGGGAACGCCGGTGCGCAGAGTGCGCCACCCGGCCAGAAGAATCGGCAGGCCGACAACCGCAAGAACCGGCACGGCAAGAATGCCGGCAACGCTGGCGATCCACCAGCCGGTAGCGCTCGCGGCAACGCCGCCTCTATCGAGGTAGAGAACCAGCGACAGCACCAGGGTCCACATGCCGAAAAAAGCGGCGATGGCCAGGCGTATCCCCAGCCGCTCGACGTGCCGATCGATCCGCGCCAGGGTCTCGGCCGCGCTCAGCGGCGGCCCCAGGCGATAGCCCAGGCGGGCAACCCGGCGCGCCAGCTCGCGCAGCCGAAGCTGCCGAGGGTCCCAGTGCACCACCAGGGTGGAAGTGGCAAAGCTCACCCCCGCCTCAATGACGCCGGGCGTTCGCTGGATCACCTGCTCGGTCGCCGCCGCGCAGCTGGGGCACCAGAGCCCGTCGATGGAAAGCAGCGCCTGGCCGTCGTCCTGAAGAGCGTCGAGCGCTTCAGCGACTTCTTCCCTGTCACGTTGCCGTTTTGTCATCGCTATGCCGCCCTCCTCCGAAGCTCTCGCCAGCGTCTCTACCAGGCGCAATCCCTCGACGCTGAACGCCGTTCGCGCCGCCAGTCGGCTCGTCAGCCCCTCCGTAGACTATCAGGAGTGCGACAGCAAAGCCGAACAAGTCATGGCCCGGCGCTAGCCGGCGGCGGACCAATGCCGATCGCTCGCTCAGGCCGCGCGTTCCTGCCGCCCTGCCCGCTCGTCTTCCGGCGACGGCTGCGGATAGGCCATGACGTCGCCGCTGACCGCGATGCCCACGCGGTCGCCGGGGGCAAACGCCGGCGCCCCCATGACGCGCACGCGGATATCCTCGGTGCCCAGCGGCGCGTCGGCCCTGAGATAGATCAGGGCGTCATGGCCGTGATAGATCGTCTTCAGTACGCGCCCGCTCACCGGCTGCCCCTGGGGCTTGCCGACGACAAACTGCTCCGGACGCAACATGATGGTGGCCCGGCGGCAGTTCTCGGGGCAGCCGGAGGCCACCTTCAGGCGGCCAAACAGGGTGTCGATACAGCCGTTGGCCACCGGCGCCTGGAGAAGGGTGGCCTCGCCCACAAAGCGGGCCACGCCCAGGTCCGCCGGGTACTTGTAAAGCGACACGGGGTCGGCCACCTGCACGCAGCACCCGTGGCGCATGACCGCCACTCGATCAGCCATCGACAGCGCTTCTTCCTGGTCGTGGGTGACCATGATCGCGGTCGCACCGATGGCCTTCAGCGTCGTGCGCACCTCCTCGCGCAGCGCGGCGCGAAGCCCGGCGTCCAGGGCGCTGAACGGCTCGTCCAGCAGCACCAGCGACGGCGCCGGCGCCAGGGCCCGAGCCAGTGCCACCCGCTGCTGCTGGCCGCCGGACAGCTCGTGCGGCATGCGCTCGCCGAGCCCGTCCATGCCCACCAGCGCCAGCATGTCGCTCACGCGCGATGACTTGCGCTCAGCGCGAGAAAGCCCAAAGGCAATGTTTTTGGCCACCGTCAGGTGCGGAAACAGCACGCCGTTCTGGGGCACATAGCCGACGCGGCGCTTCTCGGGCCTGACCCAGGTCCGGCGATTCATGAAGACCTTGCCGTCGACGCTGATGGCCCCGGCATCGGGGAACTCGAAGCCGGCGATCGAGCGCAGCAGCGTCGTCTTGCCGCAGCCCGACGGGCCAAGCACCGCCAGCATCTGTCCGGCGTCAAGCTCCAGGCTGACATCCTTAAGCGCCTGCACGGCCTGAAACCGCTTGGAAACGTTGGATAGCTGCAGCTTGGTCATGTTTCGCCTCTCTTTTGCTTGCTCCGGGTAAAGGAGCGCATGGTCAACAGGTACACCGGAAGCCCGGACACCAGAATCAGCAGCGCGGCGTAGGGGGCGGACGCGGCGTACTCACCGCTGGCGGTATGCACCCATACCCGGGTTGCCAGCGTATCGACGCCCGTGGGCCGCAGCAGCAGCGTCGCCGTCAGCTCTTTCATCACCTGCAAAAACACCAGCGCCAGCCCCGCCCCCACGCCCGGGGCTATCAGCGGCAGCGTCACCCGCGCAAACACGCTCAGGGAACGTTTGCCAAGCGAGCCGGCCACTTCCTCGAGCTGGCTTGGCACCTGCACCAGCACGCTGCGGATCGATGACTGGGCCAGCGGCAGATACAGCATCGCATAGCCGATCAGCAACAGCGGCACCGTCTGGTAAAGGGGGTAGGCGTAGCGGATGGCAAAAAATACCAGCGTCAGCCCGATCACAAGCCCGGGCAGGCTGTGAATAAAGTACGGCAGCCGTTCGGCAAGAGTTGCCAGCCGCCCCTGATAGCGCACCGCCAGAAACACCAGCGGCAGGGCCAGCAGAACCGTCAGCAGCGCCCCCCCCATGCCGAACGCTAGCGTGGTATAAAGCGACCGGGTAACGATAGCAACGTCAAAGGCCGCCGATGAGCCGGTCAGCAGCCAGTAGGTAATAGTGCCCAGCGGCACCCCTGCCGCCAATGCGACCAGACAGGCCACGCCGGCCAGCGCCAGCGGCTTGCCCGCTCCCAGCCGAATGCGCTCGAGCTCACCGGGCGCCCCCTGGCGCTGGGTAGCGTAGCGGGCCCGGCCTCTTGACAGCAGCTCAAGGCCAATGACCATCACGCAAAGGCTGAGCAGAACCAGCGTCAGCATCGCCGCCGAAGCGCCGTCAAATACCACGTTGTACTGGTCGAAAATCGCCGTGGTGAAGGTTTCATAGTTGAGAAACGACAGCGCCCCGAACTCCGCCAGCATGTGCAGCGCGATGAGGATGGCCCCGCCGAGAATCGCCGGGCGCAGCTGAGGCAGGATGACGCGAAAAAATGTCTGCTTTCGGCTGTACCCCAGCGAACGGGAGGTTTCTTCCAGGGCCGGGTCCATGCCGCGCAGCGCCGCCGCCACCGGCAGATGCACCAGCGGATAGTTGGACAGCGTCATGACCAGAATGACCCCCTTGAGCCCCTCAATACCCGGCAGGATCGACACCCAGCTATAGCTGCCGATAAAGGAAGGCACCGCAAACGGCAGCATGACCGCCGCGTTCCACAGCTTGCTGCCCGGCAGATCGGTACGCTCGATCAGCCAGGCCGTTATCGTACCGATCACCGCACAGAGCAGGGTCACCGCAACGTCCATCTGCAGCGTGTTGACCAGCAGCTCGTACACCCGGGGGCGGAACACCAGCGTCATCGAGTGTTCCCAGCCGGCCTCCCGAGCTCGCAGAAGAATGTACAGCACCGGCAGCAGCGACATCAGCGCTACCAGCGCGACGGCCAGCACCAGGGCAAGCGGCACGGCGGACGGGCGCCGGACGCGGGAAATACGAGGAGTCATCAGGGTTCCCGGAAAAAGCATCGGCACACAAAAGCGCGCCGGAGGCGCCCCACAGCACCCCCGGCTTGACCATGAACGTTAGCCATCAGGCCAGTGACCGCCGCCCTTACAGCAGCCCGACCTCCTGCAGCAGCTCGATGGCGGCATCGCCGTTGCTGTACTCGCCGAGATCCAGGGTGCCGTTGGGCGGCGTCAGCTCGGAAAAGGGCTTGAGCCCCTTGCTGTCCACGTCAGGATTCAGCGGATACTGTGCGCTTTCATCCGTCAGTATCTGCTGGCCTTCTTCGCCGGTGGCATAGGTCATGAACTTCTGAGCCGCCTGCCGATTCTCGCTGGAGGCAAGAATCGCCGCGCCGGATACCGTCACCAGGTCGCCCAGGTCGTTGGTACCGAAGAAATACAGCCGGGTATCGAGGTTCTCGGCCCCTTCTTCCCGTGCCTTGGCATCCCAGTAGTAGTTGTTGATCAGCGCCGCCGGAATCTCGCCCCGCTCGACGGCGTTCATGGCCGCGACGTTGTTACGGTACACCTTGCCGTTGTTCTTGAGGCCTTCAAGCCATGCCTTGGCGGCCTCGCGGCCGTCCAGCTTGATCATGGCCGAGAGCTGCTTTTGAAACGCGCCGCTGGTCTTGACGAAGGCGAATCGGCCGTCCCACTCGGGGTCGGCAAAGTCCTTGACCGAGCCTGGCAGGCTTTCTTCATCAATCTGGTCCTTGTTATAGACCACCACCCGCGAGCGGGCGAGCAGCCCCACCCATTCACCGTTATCGCCCTGATACTCCTGGGGGATGTTGGCCAGCGCCGAGTCGTCAATCGTTGCCAGCAGGCCTTTTTCGGCCAGCATGATCAGCGGCGTCGACTCTTCGGTGTAGATAATATCCGCCGGAGAACGGTCGCCCTCTTCGACGATCTGGTGGGCCAGCTCGTTGCTGGAACCGTTACGGGTCTCCACGCTGATGCCGGTCTTGTCCTCGAAACCATCGATCAGCGCCAGGGTGGCATCCTTGTGCTGGCCGTTGTAGATCGTCAGCGTGTCCTCCTGGGCCAAAGCGGCGGTAGATCCCGCCAGCAGCAGCGCGGCCAGCGCAGCGGATCCCGGGGTTAACAGGCGTTTCGCAACGTTGTGCATGGTGCATCCTTCTCGTAACGCCCCGGCGCGGTGATAGACAGCGCGGTAGCGCTTGTGAATGAACAGCAGTGACTAATAATACTGATTATCAATAACAGGAACGATACCATAGCTTTCTCCGGTGTCAATAACAGGCTAACGATATCCTGCCAATGCCGTTGCCGGAGACCTTGTTGGCCGCTTATCGTCTTAATGCGCTAAGCTTCAGACACCTGGATCACACAAGGAGGAGGCGATGCATCAACATATCGAATGGGACGCGCCCGGTGCGCAGAGCGTCGCTGCCTACTATGCCCAGCACCCAGAGGGCTACAGCGAACCACGTCCCGGCGTGATTGTTTCCGGACGCTATGAAGGCGCCAACGTGCGCGTCAAGGTAGAGGCCTACAAGGACGGAGTGAGCATCGGCAGCGTCGCCGCCATCATTGATGCCCAGGGCAAGCGGCTAAGCCAGCACGGCAAGCTCCGCCTGGGGGATATGGTGCGCCTGCCCGACGACCAGCGGGCCTTTGAAGCCGTGAACGAATCTCCCCGGGACGATGAGGGCTGAGATCAGCCTCAATAAAAGAGAAACCGCTGGGCTGCAGAAACCGGGGGCAGCCATTGAAACAGCCGCGCTTATGAATAAGGGCCGTTCCAAAGGCCGCCATTCTGCCAAATACCAGCCCAAGATAAATGCAAGAGGCGTAGGGCTGGCTGATTAACTTGTTGGCCTTATCAAGCGCCCTCACGCTATCAGCAGAAGGAGAAGCTCATGCTCAAGAAGTCGCTCGCCGTTTTTGCCGTGGCTAGCGCACTGGTAACCGGTGGCGCCGTCGCCCAGCAGGGAGACTCGCGGCTTTCGAACAGTCCGCAGCGCTACGGCCACGACGGCCACCACCGCCATCACCACGACAGCCAGCATCGACACCACCACCAGCGCCGCCATGATGACAGCCGGCACAGGCAACACGAACACCGCCGGCAAGGCCGCGATAGCAGCCAGCACCGGCATCATCGCTGGCACGAACAGGACAGTCGCGGCGGCGATCGGCATAGACACCACCGTAAGCATCACCGACAAGAGAACGGCGAACGCTACAGGCACCATCGCGGGCACCACTGGCAGGAGAACAGCGAGCGCCGCAGGCACTATCGCGACAGCTATCGAAACGGCCGCGACTGAAAGCGGCGCGATGTATTCCCCACTCCCGCTGTTCACCTTCTTGACACCCCGGCCCCCCTAACCTATTAGTTAAAAAGGAAATCGCCGCCAGGCGATAAATAAAGCATTAGGGAGAAACCGGCTACGTCTGATTCGATTGTTATAGCCGATGACACGCAGTGAAACTCAAGGAGAAAAACCATGGTAAAAATTCAGGCATGCATTCTTAGCTTAATGCTGGCGTCGGGGGCTGCACTGGCTCAGGAGAGCGACAAGGCGCCAGAGAACGATCCGGCACAGGCAGAGCAGGCCGAGACTCAGCAGTCAAACGCCAGTGGCGACGGCATGAGCCAGGAGCAAGCGAACAAGGAAGCACAAACCGAAGAGAATCAGACAGAAGGAACAGAAGACAAGTCAGCGAAAGACGCCTCGGCAGAGCAACAGTCCGCCGATAGCACGGCTTCCGGCGACATGTTCATGACCAAGCAGACCGAAGACCAGATTCGCTCCGACCAGCTGGTCGGCAGCAACATCGTTAATGCCTCCGATGACAAGATCGGCTCGATTTCCGACCTTATCATGAATCAGAATGGCCAGGTCGTCGGGATCGTGGTCGGCGTAGGCGGCTTTCTGGGCATGGGAGAAAAGCAGGTTGCCCTTTCCTGGGACGCCGTTGAAATTACCACGGCCGAAGACGAGGCCAGTTATCAGGTGAAGACCTCGATCGAGAAGAAAGACCTCGACAACGCTGAGCCCTACAAGACAGAAGAAAAGCAGCAGCAAGAACAGCAGGAACAAAAGCAAAAAGAAAAGCAGCAGCAGCGAACCGAGGATCCCAAAGAGGAATAACTCAAGACGCAAGCACATGGACAGCTAACGACAACTCTCATGGCCCCTAACGTCACGACGGCGTTTGGGGCCATGTTTCAGGCTTCCCCGATCGTTTTATCAGCAGGTGGCTTGATGACGTGCGCGCTATATCTCTTTCCCGATTAACGGGCCTTATTTTCTGGCTACTGCTGACGGTGCCCTGGGCAGCCGGCTCAACGCCGACATCCGATACCCCTGGCGTCAGCGCACCTGAAGCTATCGCCGAAGCGATCCGGGCACGCTATGAAACCGCCCTTGTCGACCTGCCCGAAAGCAAGCAGCGCCACTACGCCCAGCGGCTTTACCGCATCACCGGAGACGAGCGTTACCTGCCTCTCAACCGCGACTATGGCGATCGCCTGACCGAAAAGCTCCGTGAAGAAATCGCCGCGCTGGCAACACCCGGCTACGCCGAACGCCGGGCGCGCGAAGCAATAGCCGACTATCCGACCAGCAGCGAAAAGAAGCGGCACCGCAAGCGCATGCTCTCCCAGTGGGGCGAGATCGCCTACGCCAAGAGTCTGGCCTTTGATCTGGTGCAGACCAAGGCTTATGGCCTGCTGAACGAATCCGACTTGCCCGATTATCAGCGAGCGCTGGCCTATTTGAAAAGCGTCAACTTCCGTTCGTTTCTACTCGATGCCGAGGTCATGACCGTCTACGCCGCCCAGATCGCCAATCTGGCCTACTATCTGCATGACCTGGGCGTGGTCGACCTGCGCGAAGAGGTCATCACGGCATTTCGCCAGCAGTATCCGCCAACCCGGAATGCTGCGCTAACCCGAGCGGAGTATCGCAACAAGATCTACGGCATGACCCACCTTGTCATTGCCGCCAGCGACTACTACCAAAAGCCGGTGAAGGCCGAAGCGTTTCGCTGGGCGCTGAACGAATTTGCTGCCGGCCTGGACCCTCTTCTCGCGCGCACCAAGGCAGATATCTACACCGAAGTCGGCATCAGCTTTCTGCTCGCCGGCCAAGGCGAACACCCGGCGGTCACGCAGCTGCAAGACGCCTTGCTCGAGGCTTATGACGCCGACGCGCAGATGATCCCCGCCGAGGACGGCAGCACCGACCTCGCTCAGGGCGAACACCGCAACGTGCTGGCCATCATGCTGCTGGACTGGCCAAACAGGCTATATCCCGGGCCTGTGCTTTATGAGCTGGGTAATACACCGGCTCCCCTTAACACCCCGACGTATCAAAGCTCAGCACGTCGCTCAGTCGGGGCTTGGCAAGCGCCAGCTGAATGAGACGATCAAGCCCCAGCGCCACGCCGCTACCGTCGGGCAGGCCCTGGGCAAGGGCAGCGACCAGTCGGGTATCGACGTCAACTTCGTCAAACCCGAGCCGGCGGCGCTGGGCGTTGTCTTCGTCGAAGCGGGCCTGCTGTTCGGCGGCGTCCGTCAGCTCGTCGTAGCCGTTGGCCAGCTCCACGCCCTGGAAGTACAGCTCAAAGCGCGAGGCCACCTCGTCGCCATAGGCATCGACATGACGGCGGGCCAGGGCCGCCTGGCTGGCGGGGTAGTCCACTACCGCGCAAAGCGAGCCCTGCCCTCCCTTCGAATCTTCTTTTGCCCAGCCAAGCGTCGGCTCGATGACCAGGCTCATGAGCAGATCCAGGCAGGTTTCCCGGGGCTCGTCGTCAAGCGCACCCTTGGGCATGAAGCCGCGCTCGGCGGCGAGCCGGCGCAGGCGATCAAGCGACACGCTGAAGGGATCGATTTCCAAGTGTTCGTGAAACAGCTCGCGGTAGGGTCGGCACCGCAACGGCCCCTGCTCGTCGGAAAGCGTCGATGGGGATAGCACCTCCCGGATCAGCGCGGCGGTTTCCTCCATCAGCGATGCCAGACTCATGCCCGGGCGGTACCATTCCAGCATGGTGAATTCGACGTTGTGCCGCCGGCCCACTTCGCCGTCGCGAAAGCTCTTGGCCAGCTGGTAGATCGGCCCGCTGCCGGCGGCGAGCAGGCGCTTCATGTGAAACTCGGGCGAGGTGCGCAGCCACAGGCGCTGACGGCCGGCAGCGGTGCGCGCCAAGGCGGAAAGCGACGCCAGATGAATATCGGTGCTGCCGCCCTGGCCAAGAATCGGGGTTTCCACTTCGAGCACGCCGCGCTCGGCGAAGAAGGCGCGCACCCGGGCGATGAGCCGGGCGCGGTCGCGCAAGGTGGTCATGTCAGCGGTGGGCCGCCAGGCGTCGCTCATCAGGCGCGGGACACGTATTCGCCGGTGCGCGTATCCACCTTGAGCACTTCGCCTTCGTTGATGAACAGCGGTACGCGTACCACGGCCCCCGAGGACAGCGTGGCCGGCTTGGAGCCGCCCTGAGCGGTATCGCCCTTGAGGCCGGGGTCGGTCTCGGTGACCTCAAGCTCGATGAAGTTCGGCGGCGTGACCTGGATGGCATTGTCGTTCCACAGCGTCACGGTGTAGGGCACCTGCTCCTTGAGCCACTTTTCATCGTCGCCCAGGGCGCGCTTTTCTACCGCGTACTGCTCGAAGGAGCCGTCGGTGCGCATGAAGTACCACATGTCGCCGTCGGTGTAGAGATACTCCATCTCCAGCTCCAGGACGTCTGCGCCTTCCAGGGATTCGCCGGACTTGAAGGTGCGCTCCCAGACGCGGCCGGTCATCAGGTTACGCAGCTTCACGCGGTTGAAGGCCTGCCCCTTGCCGGGCTTGACCAGCTCGTTGGAAACGATCGAACACGGATCGCCGTCGAGCATTACCTTTAAACCGCCCTTGAATTCGTTGGTAGAATAGTTGGCCATAGTGCCTCTCAGGTTGCGTCATTGAAACAAGAGTCAAAACGTCAGCGCGCGTTCGCCTGACCGGTGCGCCGCATTCTAACCCGAAGGAGGGCTTTTTGCAGGACAACACCCTGATCGTCAAAGACAGCGCCGACGCGGCGGAAAGCGCCGGCTGGAAGCGCCAGCTCTCCCGGGCGGTGCGCGACCCGGCCGAGCTGTGCCGAAGGCTTAATCTGGCTGACGCCTGGCTACCCGGCGCCGAGGGCGGCCATGCGCTGTTCGAGACCTGCGTGCCCGAAGCCTTTCTCGCTCGCATCGAGCCTGGCAATCTCGCCGACCCGCTGCTGCGCCAGGTGCTGCCGCTGGGCGAGGAAACCCGCGAAACCTCAGGCTTTGTGGCGGACCCGTTGGAAGAGGCCGAACAGCGCCCGGCCCGGGGGCTCATTCACAAATACCACGGCCGGGTACTGCTGATCGCCAGCCCCACCTGCGCGGTGAACTGCCGCTACTGTTTTCGCCGCCATTTCCCCTACGCCGACAACGCCCCCTCCCGGGCCCAGTGGCGCGAAGCGCTTGGCTACCTGCGCGACGATGACTCGATCCGCGAGGCGATTTTCTCCGGCGGCGACCCGCTGGCGGGAAGCGACCGCCAGCTTGGCTGGCTGGTCGGCGAGCTGGAAAACATCGCGCACCTCAAACGGCTACGAATTCATACCCGGCTGCCGGTGGTAATCCCCGACCGGGTAGACGACGCTCTTCTCGCCTGGCTGGATGCCACCTGGCTGCAAACGGTAATGGTGCTGCACATCAACCATGCCAACGAAATCGACCAGGCGGTAATCGACGCCTGTACGCGGCTGCAAAAAGCGGGGGTGACGCTACTCAACCAGAGCGTTTTGCTGCGCGGGGTCAACGACAGCGTGTCGGCGCTGGAAGCACTGTCCGAACGGCTGTTCGAGGCGCGCATCCTGCCCTACTATCTGCACGTCCTCGACCCGGTGGCCGGGGCGGCACACTTCGACGTCGGCGACGACGAGGCGCGGGAACTGGTGGACAAGCTGCGCCAGCGCCTGCCGGGCTTTCTGATGCCGAGACTGGTGCGCGAAATTCCCGGCGAACCGAGCAAAACGCCGCTTTAGCCACACAGGAACAAAAAACCGGCGCCCGAGGCGCCGGTCATATCAACGATGTCCCGCCGGTTCCGGACCGCAATCAGGCAAGCGTTTCCGCGGTGACGTTGGCCGCCGGTGCCTGGGTCGAGCGGTGGCGATTGATCGCGCTGAGCACGCCCTTCATCGAGGCGCTGGTAATGCTTTCGTCAATGCCGACGCCGAAGACCGACTCGCCGCCCACGCGCACCTGCACATAGGCTACGGCTTCGGCATCGGTGCCCTGCCCGCGGGAGTGTTCGTGGTAGTCGATGATTTCCACGTCGTGGCCGGCGCTTGAAAGCGCCTGGACAAAGGCCGCCAGCGGGCCGTTGCCCTGGCCGGTCAGCGTTTTGCGCTCGCCGTCGAGATCCACCGTGGCTTCCAGATTCACGGTAGGGCTGTCCGGCTCGGAAGACATGCTGTGGCTGGCAAGCGAGAACGGCGCAGTGCGCTCAAGATATTCGTCGCTGAAGGCCTGATAGATCATCTGCGAGGTGATCTCCCGGCCGGTACGCTCGGCCACTTCCTGCACCACCTGGCTGAACTCCATGGACAGTCGACGCGGCAGCACCACGCCGTGCTCTTCTTCCAGCAGGTAGGAAACGCCGCCCTTGCCCGACTGGCTGTTGACGCGAATGACCGCTTCGTAGCTGCGGCCCACGTCCAGCGGGTCGATGGGCAGGTATGGCACCTCCCACACGGCGTCGGGGTTGGCACGGCGCTCGGTCATGCCCTTCTTGATCGCGTCCTGGTGGGAGCCGGAGAAGGCGGTGAACACCAGATCGCCGACGTAGGGGTGGCGCGGGTGCACCGGCAGCTGGTTGCAGTGCTCCACTTCGCGCATGATCGGGGTGATGTTGGAGAAGTCCAGCCCGGGATGCACACCCTGGGTGTACATGTTCATCGCCACGGTCACCAGATCGACGTTGCCGGTGCGCTCGCCGTTGCCGAACAGCGTGCCTTCCACCCGGTCGGCGCCGGCCATCAGGCCAAGCTCGGCGGCGGCGATGCCGGTGCCGCGATCGTTGTGCGGATGCAGGCTTATGATCAGCGCCTCGCGGTTGTTTACCTCGCGGCAGAACCATTCGATCTGGTCGGCATAGTTGTTGGGCGTGGCGCACTCCACCGTGGCCGGCAGGTTGACGATCATGCGGTGCTCGGTCGTCGGCTGGTACACGTCCATTACCGCCTCGACGATCTCCACGGCGAAATCTATCTCGGTAGTGGTGAAAAGCTCCGGCGAATACTGGAAGGTCCAGCGGGTTTCCGGCGCGGCGTTCATGGCATCGCGAATCTGCGCCGTGGCCTCACGGGCAATCTTGATACAGTCCTGCTTGTCAACGTTGAAGACCACCCGGCGAAACACCGGATCGGTGGCGTTGTAGACGTGGACGATGGCGTTCCTGGCGCCCTTGAGCGCCTCAAAGGTGCGCTCGATCAGGTGCGGGCGCGCTTGGGTCAGCACCTGAATGGTCACGTCGTCGGGCACCTTGCCCTCGTCGATCAGCGAGCGGACAAAGTCAAAATCGGTCTGCGAGGCCGAGGGAAAACCCACCTCGATTTCCTTGAAGCCGATGTCCACCAGCATGTCGAAAAGCCGCTGCTTGCGCTCCTGGTCCATGGGGTCGATCAGCGACTGATTGCCGTCGCGCAGGTCGACGCTGGTCCAGATGGGCGGCTCGTCGATGCGCCGGGACGGCCACTGGCGGTCGGGCAGGTCGATAGCGGCGAACGGGCGATACTTTTGTGCGGGATCAGACAACATCATGGCGGCTCTCCTGGAGGAACAACGTGCGGCGAAAGACAGTATAAAAAGCGTCGAGGCTTGCAGGCACCCACGCAAAACGCCCCTTCACCATCGGGGGCGAAGGGGCGTTTGGACAGGCGCTGACACGTACGCAAGCGTCGATGACGGTAGGCATTGCTACCGACGATACGGACGCTTTAGGGATAGGGCAGCATACACGGCTGGCACCGCTTTCCAGACGAGAAGACGTAGTGAAAAAACGGTACTTGCTGCAAAAATAATGCGCTTCTTTGAATCCCATGACAGTTTACCTTGTAACAGCTAACGACGATGCTTTGAATGCGCGCCCGGAGGCGCTTGCCCGGCCCTGAAGTGTCAGAGGCGAGCGCTTAGTAGTCGTAGGTCTAGTACAAGAAGCGTCATGGAAATTTTCATGCCTTTAGAAAATCAGTCTCGGCGAAGTTTGTCAATGGCTGTTCGGCGAGCAAAACGGGCGCAGTAAAGTTCCCCAAAGGCGAATCAACTGGTAGGCTCCAAGGTTTGCGCCGTGCCAGCACGGACGCCACTCGACGATACTCAACCGCTGGATGACCCCATGACACTGCTGTGGATAGCCTTACTGCCGCTTGCGGGCGTGTTTGCCCCTGTGCTTGGCGCACGCCGTGGGCGCGCTACCTGCACCCTTGTCACTACCGCGCTGCCCGCCATTGCCCTGGCGCTGACGCTTGCGCAGATCCCCGCGCTTGCCGACGGCGAGACGCTGCGCTTTGGCGCAGGCTGGCTGCCCCAGCTGGGGCTGGAGCTGGCGCTGCGGCTGGACGGCCTCACGCTTTTATTCAATCTGCTGATTCTGGGCATCGGGCTTTTGATTCTGCTCTACGCCCACTTTTATCTGGCGGACGACGAGCCGGTGGGGCGTTTTTACGCCTTCATGGTGCTGTTCATGGCGTCCATGGTGGGCATTGCCATGGCCGACAACCTGATTTTGCTGTGGCTTTACTGGGAGCTCACCAGCCTGGCTTCATTTCTGCTCATCGGCTTCTGGACTACCCAGAGCGCAGCGCGCAAGGGCGCGCGCATGGCGCTCACCGTCACCGGCGCCGGCGGGCTTGCCCTGCTGGCCGGCGTTTTGCTGCTGGGCCACATGGCCGGCAGTTTCGACATGAACGTGGTGCTGGCCAGCGGCGATGCCATTACCGCCGACCCGCGCTACCCGGCCATGCTGGTGCTGGTGCTGCTGGGCGCCTTTACCAAGTCGGCGCAGTTCCCCTTCCAGTTCTGGCTGCCCCACGCCATGGCCGCGCCGACCCCGGTATCGGCCTACCTGCACTCGGCCACCATGGTCAAGGCCGGTATCCTGCTCATGGCGCGGCTGCATCCCGCCATCGGCGACCACGTGCTCTGGACCGTGCTGGTATCCCTAACCGGAACGGTCACGCTGCTCTACGGCGCCTGGTTTGCGCTGTTCAAGACCGATCTCAAGGGGATTCTGGCCTTTTCCACCGTCAGCCACCTGGGGCTGATCACCATGCTGCTGGGCATCGGCAGCCCCATGGCGATTCTTGCCGCGCTGTTTCATATCCTCAATCACGCCACCTTCAAGGCGGCGCTGTTCATGAGTGCCGGTATCATCGACCACGAAGCCGGTACCCGGGAACTCAAGCGCCTGGGCGGGCTGCGCACCAGCATGCCGGTAATGGCGGTGCTGACCTCGGTTGCCGCGGCGGCCATGGCCGGCGTGCCGCTTTTGAACGGCTTTCTGTCCAAGGAAATGCTCTTTACCGAAGCGCTGAACACGCCGATCCTCGCCGGCCTGAGCTGGACCATGCCGGTACTCGCCACCCTGGGCGGCGTGCTCTCGGTGGCCTATTCGCTGCGCCTGGCCCACGCCGTATTTTTCAAGCCGCCGCGCAAGGCGCCCCCCAAGCCTCCCCACGAGCCGCCGCGGCTGATGCGCGCCCCGGTGGAGCTGCTGGTAGCGCTGTGCGTGCTGGTCGGCCTGTTTCCGATGTTTTTTGCCGGCGGCCTTTTGGACCTGGCCACCCTCGCCGTCCTCGGCGAGCCGCTGGAATTCCACCTGGCCCTATGGCACGGCTTTAACCTCCCGCTGGCGATGAGCGTCATAGCCCTGGCCGGCGGCGCGCTGATGTACGGCTATCACCGCGACATGCGCCGCTTTCTCAGCCAGTTCAAGGGGCTGGATGCAAGGTTTGTTTTCGAGCGCGGCGTGCTGGCCTGCAAGCACGGCTCGGAACGCACCGTGACCTGGCTGGAGGGCAACTCACTGCAGCGCTACATGGCGTTTCTCATGCTGGCAGCGCTGGTCAGCGGCGTCATCGGCCTGGCGCAAATCGCGCCGCTGACCGGCGCCCAGGGCAACCAGCCGATCGACGGCATGGTGCTGTTCGGCGCGGCCATGCTGGTATTCGGCGGTATCGCCACCGCCGCCACCCACCGCTTCCGCCTGATTTCCTTGCTGATGCTCTCGACCGTGGGGCTGTTTGTGGCGCTGACCTTTGCCCGCTACTCGGCGCCGGACCTGGCTCTGACCCAGCTGTCGGTGGAAGTCGTGACCATGATCCTGCTGATGCTGGCGCTGTTTTTCCTGCCCCAGCGCACCCCCCGTGACTCAAGCCCCATGCGCAACGTCCGCGACATCCTGCTGGCAAGCGCACTGGGGCTGGTGGTCGCCAGCCTCAACTACGCGGTGCTGACCCGGGGCACGGTGTCGATTTCCGACTTTTTCATCGCCAACAGCGTCCCCGGCGGCGGCGGGCACAACGCCGTCAACGTCATTCTGGTGGACTTCCGCGGCTTTGATACCCTGGGCGAAATCACCGTGCTGGCGCTGGCCGGCCTGGCCATTTTCAAGCTGCTCAATCGCCTGCGGCTGTTCATGCCCCACAGCGACGTGGAGGGTCGCCCCTGGTCGCCGGATCGCTATCCGCCCATACTCAAGTCGATCTCCATGGCGCTGCTGCCGCTGGCACTGCTGGTCTCGGCCTTTATCTTCCTGCGCGGCCACAACGAGCCCGGCGGCGGCTTCATTGCCGGCCTGGTCACCGCGGTGGCGCTGATTCTGCTGTACGTGGCGCGGGGGGTGGACTGGGCCCAGAAGCGCCTCGACTTCCCCTTCCAGCCGATAGCGGTCGCCGGTGTGGCCACGGCGACGCTGACCGGGGTTGGCAGCTGGCTGTTTGGCAAACCGTTTTTGACCTCGGCCTTCGGCCACTTCTCGCTGCCGCTGATTGGCGAGGTCGAGCTGGCCACCGCTCTGCTGTTCGACCTCGGGGTATACCTCGCCGTGGTGGGCGCGACGCTGATGATTCTGGCCAACCTGGGCAAGGTCACCACGCCCCATCGCCCGGTACCCGACGCGCCGGCAGAGCATACCGACAGCACCACTCCCGGCAACGGCAACGGCAACGGCAACGGCAACGGCAACGGCAAGGAGTCCAGCTGATGGAAGCGCTTTACGCCATAGCGACCGGTATTCTCACTGCCTGCGGGCTTTATCTGACCCTGCGCGGGCGCACCTTTCCCGTGGTCGTGGGGCTCACCCTGCTTTCCTACGCGGTCAACCTCTTTTTGTTTTCCATGGGCGGGCTGACCACCAACGGCGCGGTGCTGATCAGCGACGCCGCCAAGCAGGCCGTGGACTACGCCGACCCGCTCCCCCAGGCGCTGGTGCTGACCGCCATCGTCATCGGCTTTGCCATGACGGCCTTTGTCGTGATCCTCGCCATGCGCGCGCGAAGCGAAGTGGGTAACGACCACGTGGACGGCAAGAAGGACGATCACGAATGACCCAGCACCTGATTATTCTGCCCGTCGTGCTGCCCATGCTGACGGGGATTCTGCTGCTCTACCGCCGCCTTGGCCGGCTGAGCGTCAAGAAGCGCGCCATCAGCGTGGCAGCCACGGCGGCGCTGGTCGGGGTTTCCGTGGCGCTGCTGTGTCAGGCCGCGAGCGGCGAGGTGACCTACTATGCGTTGGGCAGCTGGCAGCCGCCCTTCGGCATCGTGCTGGTGCTTGACCGCCTCTCGGCGCTGATGGTGGCGGTGACGTCGCTGCTGGCCCTGGGCGCGGTGATTCATTCCTGCGGCGGCGACGACGAAAAGGGCAGCAACTTCCACGGCCTTTTCCAGTGGCAGCTGGTAGGCCTCAACGGCGCCTTTTTGACCGGCGACCTTTTCAACCTCTTCGTCTTCTTCGAGGTGCTGCTGCTGGCGTCCTACGCCCTGTTGCTCCACGGCGGCGGCAAGGCGCGCATCCAGGCAAGCGTGCACTACGTGGTGCTCAACCTCGCCGGCTCGTCGCTGTTTCTGATCGCCGTGGGCATTCTCTACGGGGCAACCGGCACGCTCAACATGGCCGATATGGCCCTGCGCGTGGCCGAGCTGCCTGCCGAACGCGAGGGGTTGGTAGTGGCCGGCGCGCTGATGCTGCTGGTGGTATTCGGACTGAAAGCCGCCATGCTGCCGCTGTATTTCTGGCTGCCGCGCACCTACGGCTATGCCCCGCCGCCGGTAGCGGCGCTGTTTGCGATTATGACCAAGGTGGGTATTTACTCGATCCTGCGAGTGTATACGCTGATCTTCAGCGATCAGGCCGGCGGGCTTGCCGCGCTGGAACAGCCCTGGGTATGGTGGCTGGGGCTTGGCACTCTGGTCGTCGCCGCCATGGGCGTGCTCGCCACCCGGGATCTGCGCCTGCTGGTGGCGTATCTGGTGCTGGTCTCGGTGGGCACCCTGCTGGCCGGCATCGGCATGCGCACGCCCGAGGCCATATCCGCGCTGCTTTATTACCTGATTCATACCACGCTGGTGACCGGCGGGCTTTTCCTGCTCGCGGCCATGATCGGCACCCAGCGCGGCAAGGCCGGTACGCGGCTGGTCAAGGGGCGGCCCATGGCCGAAGGCGGCGGACTGGCGCTGCTGTTTTTCCTTGGCAGCGTCGCCGTGGCGGGGATCCCGCCGCTATCCGGCGCGCTGGGCAAGGCGCTGCTGCTCAACGCCGCCGAAGGCAGCCAGCGGCTGTGGCTGTGGCCGATCTTGCTGCTGGCGGGGCTCGCTTCGCTGGTGGCGCTTTCCCGGGCGGGCTCGACCATGTTCTGGGCCAGCCACCGCGGTACGTCCGGCGGTGACGCCCTGCCCTGGGCCCAGTGTTTCGGCGTCATCCTGCTGGTCGCGGCTGCCCCGATAGCCCTGGTGGCATTTGCCGGCCCGGTGAGCGACTACACCCAGGCCACCGCCGAACAGCTGGCCCACCCCGAGGCGCTCATACAAACGCTGCTGCCTGCAACGGAGCTGTCAACCACAGGAGATATGCCATGATCAAGCCGCGCCCCTGGCTGCCCACGCCGGTACTCTCCCTTCTCCTGCTGACGGTCTGGCTGCTGCTGACGCACAGCATCGCCCCCGGGCAAATTCTGCTGGGAGGCCTGCTGGGGATCGCCATTCCGCTGGCGACCCATCGTTTCTGGGACGTTCAGCCGCACATTCAAAAGCCCTGGCTGCTGGCGCGCTACGTGCTGCGCGTGGTTGGCGACATCATCGTCGCCAACTTCGAAGTGGCCTACCTGATCGTCAACCCCTGGCGTAAAACGCGTCCCTACTTCGTTGAATATCCGCTCATGCTCGAGGAGCGCTTTACCATTACCCTGCTGGCCAGCACGATCACCCTGACGCCGGGGACGGTATCGGCCAACCTGCGCCTGGACGGCAAGTCGCTTTTGATCCACGCGCTGGACGTGGAAGACCCCGACGCGCTGATAGAGCAGATTCGCCAGCGCTATGAGCGACCGCTCAAGGAGATTTTCGAATGCTGAGCACTGCGCTGCCGATAGCCCTGATGCTGGTGGTTCTGGCCCTGATGATGAATCTCTACCGTCTGACTCGGGGGCCACGCCTGCCGGACCGGGTGCTGGCGCTGGACACCATGTACGTCAACTCCATTGCGCTGGTGGCCATGTTCGGCCTGTGGCTGGACAGCAAAACCTATTTTGAAGCCGCCCTGCTGATCGCCATGCTAGGCTTTGTCAGCACCGTGGCCATCTGCAAGTACATCCTGCGCGGAGATATTATCGAATGAATACGCTGATAGAACTGCTGGCATCGATACTGCTGGTAGCCGGCGGTATTTTCGCCTTTATCGGCTCGCTGGGGATGGCGCACCTGAAAGATTTTTACATGCGCCTGCACGGCCCCACCAAGGTTTCCACCCTGGGCGTTGGCTGCATACTGATAGCCTCCATGACGTATTTCTGGGGGCTTCACGGCACCCCCAGCATCCAGGAGATGCTGATCACGCTGTTTTTGTTCATCACCGCCCCGGTCAGCGCCCACATGCTGTCCAAGACCGGCCTGCACATGAAGCTTGAGCGCGCCGACAAGACCGGCGGCAACCCGCGAGAGCTACGCGAGGAAGGCAGCGACAACCCGGCGGCGCCGCCGGACAAAGACGTCGTTGCGGACAACGACGACTAGCCTGCAGACGTATCGGCAGACGCCTCGACGGCAGGCGCGGCCCGGGAGTGGCCCATGAGATAAAGCACGGCGTCCAGCCCCAGGGCGGTAATCGACTGGCGGGCCTTTTCGCGCACTACCGGCTTGGCACGAAAGGCAATGCCGAGCCCCGCCCGGGAAAGCATCTCCAGGTCGTTGGCGCCGTCGCCCACCGCCACGGTCTGACTCAGGGATAAGCCTTCGCGCGCTGCCATGTCTTCCAGCAGCCAGGCCTTGCGCGCCGCATCCACGATGGGCTCGCGCACCTCGCCGGTGACGCGGCCGTTCTCGATGATCAGCTCGTTGGCGTGGACCTCGTCAAAGCCGAAGCGCTTTTGCAGATGCCGGGCGAAATAGGTAAAGCCGCCGGAGAGGATCGCCGTACGGTAGCCGTGGCGCTTGAGACCAGCCATCAGCGTTTCCAGCCCGTCCATCAGCGGAAGGTTAGCGGCGATGTCTTCAAGCACCGCCTCGTCCAGTCCTTCGAGCTTGGCCATGCGCGCGCGAAAGCTCTGCTGAAAGTCCAGCTCGCCGCGCATGGCCCGCTCGGTCACCGCCGCCACTTCGCCCCCGACGCCGTGGCGGCGCGCCAGCTCGTCGATGACCTCGGTCTTGATCAGCGTGGAATCCATGTCAAAGCACACCAGCCGGCGATGGCCGCGCCACTCGTCGGCATCCTGAACCGCCACGTCCACACCCCGGGCACGGCCCAGCGCCAGCGCCTGCTCGCGCAGCGCCTCCGCGTCCAGCCGACCTTCCGCCAGCGCCTGACCGCCAAGCTCAATCGCAAGGCAGGCGGCTCGGCCCGGCGCGCGTTCGGCGGCTTTATCGGTCAGCCAGCGATGGGCCGAGGCGTGCAGCCCCAGGCGCTCGGTCAGCGCCGTGACGTCATCCAGCAGCGAAGCGGGCAGCGACTCGCCCAGCAGCGTTAATACCAGTGCGTGTTGGCTCATGTGACTCTCTTTTTATCCTCTATGGCATGCTTGGCGAATCGGCCGTTATCGCGACTCGGCAGGCAGCGCCTGCAGACTGTCGACTTTTTGAAAGCCCCGAGGCAGCTTGCTGCCGCGCCGGCCGCGCTCGCCGCGATAGTATTCCAGGTCGGCGGGCTTGAGCGTCAGCTTGCGCCTGCCGGCGTACACCACCAACGAGTCGCTCTCCGCCAACACGGTCATATCGCGGACCAACTCTTCGCGGTTGGCCGCGCGGGCCGGCGGGATATCCAGCAGCTTGTTACCCTTGCCCCGCGCCATTTTCGGCAGCTGGTCGAGCCTAAACAGCAAAAGCCGCCCTTCGTTGGAGATCGCCGCCACCCACAGCGCTTCTTCTTCGCGGTCGGGAATGACCGCCGGAGGCAGCACGCTGCAGCCCTTGGGCAGCGTCAGCGCCGCCTTGCCGGCGCGGTTCTTGCCGGTCAATGCGGAAAGCTCGGCGACAAAGCCGTAACCGCCGTCCGAGGCCAGCACGAAGCGCTGCTCCGGCGGGGCTAGCAGCAAACCGGCCATCTGCGCGCCGGCGGCCACATTGACTCGGCCGGTCACCGGTTCGCCCTGCCCCCGGGCGCCGGGCAGGTTGTGCGCGGCAAGCGTATAGGCGCGACCGGTATCGTCGAGCAGCACCAGCGGCTGGTTGGTCTTGCCCCGAGCGGCCAGGGCAAAGCGGTCGCCGGCCTTGAAGGAGAGCCCTGCCGGGTCGATCTCGTGGCCCTTGGCGGCGCGAATCCAGCCCTTTTCGGAGAGCACCACGGTGATCGGGTCGGCGCCCAGAAGCTCCACCTCGGACAGCGCCCGGGCTTCCTTGCGCTCCACCAGCGGCGAGCGGCGCGCGTCGCCGTGCTCCTTGCCCGCCGCGCGCAGCTCTTTCTCGATCAGGGTGGTAAGCCTGGCCTCGCTGCCCAGCAGCCTTTCCAGGCGCTTGCGCTCCTTTTCCAGCTCGTCCTGTTCGCCGCGAAGCTTCATTTCTTCAAGCCTGGCCAGATGGCGCAGGCGCAGCTCCAGAATCGCCTCGGCCTGGCGCTCGGAGAGACCGAAAGCGGCGACCAACGCGGGCTTGGGCGCGTCCTCCTCGCGGATGATGCGGATCACCTCGTCCAGGTTGAGATAGGCGGTCAGAAGCCCTTCCAGCAGGTGCAGCCGATCCTCGACCTTGCCCAGCCGATGCTCAAGCCGGCGGCGCACCGTCTCCCGGCGAAAGGTGAGCCACTGGCCCAAAAGCTCGGGCAGCGCCATCACCCGAGGGCGGCCGTCGAGACCGATGACGTTGAAATTAACGCGAGCGTTCTTTTCCAGATCCGTAGTGGCAAACAGATGCGCCATCAGCGCGTCGACGTCGACTCTTGCCGAGCGCGGTTCGATGACCAGCCGGGTGGGCTCCTCGTGGGTGGACTCGTCGCGCAGGTCGGCGACCATGGGTAATTTCCTGGCCTGCATCTGGGAGGCGATCTGCTCCAGCACCCGGGCCCCGCTGACCTGGTACGGCAGCGCGGTAATCACGATGTTGGCGTCTTCGCGGACAAAGCGCGCGCGCATCTTCACCGAGCCGCGCCCGGCTTCGTAGAGCTTGCGCAGATCCGCCCGCGGGGTAATGATCTCCGCCTCAGTAGGAAAGTCCGGCCCCGGCAAATATTCCGTCAGATCGGTAGTGGTGGCATCCGGGTGGCGCAGCAGATGGCAGGTCGCCTCGACCACCTCGTTTACGTTATGCGGCGGAATATCCGTGGCCATGCCGACGGCAATGCCGGTGCCGCCGTTCAAAAGAATGTGCGGCAGCCGAGCGGGCAGCACTTCGGGCTCCTGCATGGTGCCGTCGAAGTTGGGCGCCCAGTCCACAGTGCCCTGGCCAAGCTCGGCGAGCAGCACCTCGGCAAATGTCGCAAGCCGCGCCTCGGTGTAGCGCATGGCAGCAAACGACTTGGGGTCGTCGGGACTGCCCCAGTTGCCCTGGCCGTCCACCAGCGGGTAGCGGTAGGAAAACGGCTGGGCCATGAGCACCATGGCTTCGTAGCAGGCGCTGTCGCCGTGGGGGTGAAACTTGCCCAGCACGTCGCCCACGGTGCGCGCGGACTTCTTGTGCTTGGCACTGGCCGACAGCGAAAGTTCGCGCATGGCGTAGACGATGCGCCGCTGCACGGGCTTTAACCCGTCGCCGATGTTGGGCAGTGCCCGGTCCAGAATGACGTACATCGAATAGTCGAGGTAGGCTTTTTCGGTGTAGTCGCGCAGGGAAAGGCGCTCAACGTCGCCTTCCGCCACGGCAATATCCATGCTCATCAATGGGCCTCTTGTCGAGATCGGTCGTCGCCGGTGCTTATACGTCTACCTCAGCGAGGTTGCCGTAGTGTTCCAGCCATTCCTTGCGGTCGGAGGCGCGCTTTTTCGCCAGCAGCATGTCAAGCATCTGCTCGCTGCCGTCGCCCTCGCTGCGGGTGAGCTGCACCAGCCGGCGGGTGTCCGGCGCCATGGTGGTCTCGCGCAGCTGCAAAGGGCTCATCTCCCCAAGCCCCTTGAAACGCTGGACGTTGGGGGTGCCACGCCTTTTCGCCAGCCGCTTGAGAATCGCGTCCTTCTCGCTTTCGTCCAGGGCATAGTGAACCTCCCGGCCCAGGTCGATGCGGTACAGCGGCGGCATGGCAACAAAGATGTGGCCGGCGTCCACCAGGCTGGGGAAATGGCGTACGAACAGCGCGCACAAAAGCGTGGCGATGTGCAGGCCGTCGGAGTCGGCGTCGGCAAGAATGCAGATCTTGTGGTAGCGCAGCCGCTCAAGGTTGGCGCTGCCGGGGTCGGCGCCGATGGCAACGGCAATATCGTGGACTTCCTGGGAGCCGTAGATATCCTGGGGTTCCACTTCCCAGGTATTAAGAATCTTGCCCCGCAGCGGCATGATGGCCTGGGTTTCGCGGTTGCGCGCCTGCTTGGCGCTGCCCCCGGCGCTGTCGCCCTCCACCAGAAACAGCTCGCTCTGGGCCGGGTCCTGGCCGGAGCAGTCGGCCAGCTTGCCGGGCAGCGCCGGGCCCGAGGTCACCTTCTTGCGCGCCACCTTCTTGGCTTTTCTCTGGCGCCGCTGGGCGGCACTGATCACAAGCTCGGCCAGCGCTTCGCCATCGGCCACGTGGCGGTTGAGCCACAGCGAGAAAGCGTCCTTGACCACGCCGGAGACAAACGTTGAGACGGCCCGCGATGACAGTCGCTCCTTGGTCTGGCCGGCAAACTGCGGGTCGAGCATCTTCACCGAGAGCACGAACGACGCCCGCTCCCAGAGGTCGTCGGCGGTGATCCTGATGCCCCGGGGCAACAGGCTTCGGAACTCGCAGAACTCGCGCAGGGCGTCCAGAAGCCCTGAGCGAAAGCCGTTGATATGGGTGCCGCCCAGGGGCGTGGGAATCAGGTTGACGTAGGACTCCACCAGGGTTTCGCCGCCCTCGGGCAGCCACTGGATGGCCCAGTCCACGCCGTGGTCGTCGTCGCTGAAATGGCCCAGAAACGGCTCGGCGGGCAGCACCTCATAGCCGTCGGTGGCCTCGACCAGGTAGTCGCGCAGGCCGTCAGCGTACTGCCACTGGCTTTGGGTGCCGTCAGGCTCAACCAGCGTCACTTCAAGCCCCGGGCACAGCACCGCCTTGGCGCGCAGCAGGTGTTTCATCCGCCCTACTGCCAGTTTGGGGCTGTCGAAGTAGCTCTCGTCCGGCCAGAAACGCAGCAGCGTGCCGCGAGCGCGCTTGGGTGCCTTGCCCGCCGGAGCCAGCTCTTCCACCTTCTGCCCGAACTCGAAGGCCATGGCGTGGCGGGCGCCGCTGCGAGTCACCTCCACTTCCAGCCGGCGCGACAGCGCGTTGACCACGGAAACCCCGACCCCGTGCAGCCCGCCGGAAAAGCGGTAGCTGGAAGCGGAGAACTTGCCTCCGGAATGCAGCTTGGTCAGGATCAGCTCGACGCCGGACACGCCGTGCTCGGGGTGGGTATCGATGGGCATCCCGCGGCCGTCGTCGGACACCTCGATACCGCCGTCCGCCAGCAGCGCCACCCTGACCCTTTTGGCGTACCCGGCCAGCGCCTCGTCGACGCTGTTGTCGATGACTTCCTGGGCCATGTGGTTGGGTCGGGAGGTGTCGGTGTACATGCCGGGGCGTTTGCGCACCGGTTCAAGCCCCGACAGAACTTCGATCGAGCTGGCGCCGTACGAAGCGGCATCAAACTGGGACATGTGGTACTGATTTCCTGATAGGAGCCAAAAAGGCACAGGATACCCCAAACCCACGCATGCTGTATATTCGAACAGAGTTGCGCCTTGGCAAACCTTATGGGATCAGAGGGGCGGCATCACATGGAAGGCTGGCAACGCCGGGCGCGGCAAACCCGCCATGGAGGCGCACCGCGCGCTTTCCACCACCTCACCGCTCTACCCTGAAGGGCGGCAAGGACAGGAAAATGAACAAACCGGCTGAAACGTCAGACGGGAAAGAGAAAGACCGGCCGCGGCGTCTTGAGCGTGACTTTTCTTGCCACTGAGCCAATGATCATGTCGCTCACTCCCGAATAGCGGTGCGTCCCCAGCACGATGCAGTCGGCATCTATACGCTCCGCCTCGTTGAGGATGGTACGCCCGGGGCGGCCGGCCAGCACCCTGATTTCAGCCACTCTTGCCCCCTGGGAATCCTCCGCCTCCAGCGCTGACAGGCTAAAACTCTCCAGCCGTTTTTCTATCTCGCTAACGGCTTCGTCAAAGGCCGTACCGCGATAGGTACCCAAGACGGAACTCGAAATATAGCGTTCGGCCACGTTGTTTCGCAGAATGGCAGGATCCTCAATGACGTGAAGCACATGAATTGCTGCACCAAATTTTTCAGCCAGCCCTATGGCGCAGCGAAAGACCTTGGGACCGTGCGGCCCGAGGTCAGTCGCATACAGAATACGTTGGATATTGAACTGCATAACGGACGCTCCCTATAGCCCGGAAGTCGGTCTCCGGGCCTGTTGAATACCGGGCCTCTGCTTCGCCGCTTCGCTGTTTGCCACTTCACCGGTTGTCGGCAACCATATCCGGGCTCTGCTTCAGGTCATCGAGCATGTCGGCAATGCTGAGCCGCTGGACCTTGCCGGACGGCCCCTTGGGCAGCCACTGTACAAACAGGACCTCTCTGGGCGTCTTGAACTTGCCGATTTCCCCCTGGCAAAACTCGGTCAGCTCTTCTCCGCTTACCTCCTGGTTGTGCTTGAGAACCACGCTCGCCATGATGTCCTGACCGTAATGCGCATCGTCGATGGCAAAGGCGGCAGCTTCCAGAATCGCCGGATGCCTGAGCAGGGTTTCATCGATTTCCCGGGGCGCAATATTTTCGCCGCCCTTGATGATCAGCTCCTTGAGCCGGCCGGTAATAAAGAAGAAATCCTCGTCGTCCTGATAGCCAAGGTCGCCGGTATAAAACCAGCCCTCCTCATCCAGCGACTCCTGGGTCGCCTCGGGGTTCTTGTAGTAGCCCTGCATCACGTTATCGCCCTGAACCACCAGCTCCCCGACTTCGCCGCGCCTGGCTTCTTCGCCGTTCTCGGTGACGACCTTGACCTTGTTGCGGTAGGCAACGCCCGGTGAACCGTACCTTGTCTGGAAAGGCGGCAAGGGGTTGGAAAGGATCTGGGCTGCCGTTTCGGTCAGGCCCATGGTTTCTATCAGCGGTATGCCAAAGGCCTCTTCGAATGCCTTGTGCGTGGCAACGGGCAGCGCCGACGACGCCGAACGGCCGAAGCGTACCCGGGAAAAGTCGGGGTTGTCCCGAACCCCGGGATCCTCGTTATTCGCCTGCTCCAGTAGATAGGTCACAATGGTGGGCACCACGCTGAACCAGGTGCAGTGCTGTTCGCGAATCAGCTCCCAGAAGGCACGGGTACTGAAGCGGTGCGGCATTACCACGCTGCCCCCGCTGATCAGCGGCGCGATCAATGTCACGATCTCGGCATTGATATGATACAGCGGCAGCACGCATAGCCCCCGATCCTCCCGGGAAAGGGTGTGCGCTTCTACCGTATTCATGCCGCCGGCGATCACGTTGCGGTGGCTGAGCATGACGCCCTTGGGCTTGCCGGTGGTGCCCGACGTGTACATCAGCAAGGCAGTATCGTCGGGATCGACGGCCGGCAGGGACGCCGTACCGGCGTCCGCGCTGGTTTCCCAGCTCGGCCCGCGATCCGGACAGGTCGGAATAACCCGGATCGACCGTTCGACCCGGCCGGTAAGCTGAGCGGCCCGCTCCTCATGCGCCGGCGAGGCGAACACGAGATCGGCATCGCAGTGATCCAGCACGTACTCAAGCTGGCTGTCGCCGGCAATGGCGTTGAGCGGTACCGCCACGCGCCCGCTGGCCATTAGCGCCAGCAGCAGCGTGGCCGTCCACTGGCCGTTGTCCATGAGAATCGCCACGTGCTCACCCGCCCCGATGCCCATGGCATCGAGCTGGGCCGCCATCTGGGCAAGGCGCTCGTCAAGCTGCAGGAAAGTTAGCGTCTCGTTATTTTCTGGAGACACCAGAAAGGCTCTGTCTCCGCTATCGGAGGCCCAGCGGCGAATCGCATCTTGAATGGTCATAAAGCCAACACTCCTAGCATCATTGTTGTATATATCAGGAACTGGCAAGCCCATAACGACTCAGGTAGCCGCCGAAGAGCTCATCCATGGACGGCTCATCGACGGGAATGGTACGGGCGATACGAGTGATATTGAGGTAATGCCGGTAGTTGAGGTTTTCCGAAATGCTGTTTTCCCCCCAGGTACCGCAGCCCATGGAAAGCGAAAACGGCAAGCCGTTATCAAAATTACCGCCGCAGGCAAAGGCATGGGCCTGGTTCACAATGACGCGACAGACCGGCATCTCAAGCCCCAGGCGCTGGATATGGGACTCGTCTTCGGTGTGAATACCGCACGAGTGTCCCTTGCCCTGGTGGTCCAGCAGACGGTGGGTCTGGGTAAAGGCCGCATCGAAATCCTCAACGCGATACACCGCCAGCACCGGAGAGAGCTTTTCCCCCGAAAAGGGATGCTCCTTGCCAACCTGGTCCTCCGCGACCATCAGGAAAGCCGCGTTTTCCAGCGCCGGACGCGTCAGCCCCGCCAGCCGGGCAATCTCGGGAGCAGAACGGGCAATGACATGTCGGCTGAGGTTACCCTCTTCCCACATCGCCGCTTCCAGCTGCTGTTTCTCTTCGGCGGTAAGCATCGCGCCGCCGCTTTGTTCAAGTGCCGCAATGGCCGAATCGTAAACGCCGTCGAGGATCACCAGGCTGTTTTCCGACGAGCAGCTGGTGGCGTAGTCAAAGGTCTTTGAGGCGGCAATCTTGCGCGCCGCCTCCTTAAGGTCGGCCGAATCGTCGATGATCACGGGCACGTTACCCGCCCCGACACCGATCGCCGGAGTGCCGCTGGAATAGGCGGAGCGCACGTTGTTTTGTGAGCCGGTAACGACCACCAGGTCCACCTGGTTCATCAGCTCATAGGTGGTTGCCTTGCTGACCGGCGCCGGCAGCTGCTGTATCAGATCGCGGGGCGCGCCGACCCGGTCAAGCTCGGCGTGCATATACTCCAGAAGCTCGGCGCATACCTGCTGTCCCTTGGGCGAGGGGGCCAGGATGATGGCGTTGCCGCCCTTGAGGGCGTTGATGGTTTTGTTGGTCGGCGTAGCCGCCGGGTTGGTCGAGGGCACAACGGCACCGACCACCCCTACCGGCCGGGCAATTTCAACCAGTCCGAGCTCGGGCAGCTCCTGAATCACGCCCACGCTTTTGGCCTGCCTGAGATCGCGCAGCAGGCCCATCGTCTTGCGCTGATTCTTGGTGATCTTGTCGTTGACGTTACCCAGCCCGGTGGTTTCGACCGCCATCCGGGAGATGGCTTCGTTGCGTCCGGGATGCACCAGCGCCCAGGCAACGGCCGTCACCACCTCATCGACTTCCTCCTGAGTGTACCGGGCAAACTGCTCCTGAGCGGTGCGGGCACGCTCCATCAGGCCGGCCACGATGTCCTGCGCCTCGGATGACGCATCCTGCTGCAATGTCATGTTACTCATGGCTGTCTTGCTCCATACGGCTTTTCAGGCAGCGACAGTCACGACGCTGGTAATCGTGCCGTCGCTTGCTTGTTTATGCATGGCTTAAAGCCCCAATATCTCAGCAGCTTTAATGTCCAGTATCAGCTCTCTTCCTTTATCTCTTCGACATCAAAGCCTTCAAACAGCTCATCCAGATAAGCCTTACGCTCCTTCCACATCTCTTTTAGCTCCTCACGATCCATGACTCGCATGGGAGCCCCGCCTTTCTTGAGCTTGGCCTGGATTTCTTCATCGTTGAACATTTCCACAAACTTCTCGGAGAGCACATCGAGACGCTCTTCAGAGACACCGGATGGCGCCATGACGCCACGCATGTTGACACTGGAATCGTCGACCTCGTAGCCGGACTCCTGAAAAGTCGGTACGTCGGGAAGGAAATCGCTGTGCCGTTCCGTGTCGGCAACGCCCAGAATTTTTAGACGATCCTGGTTACGATAGGCATCCGAGAGATTGTTGAAACCTGCCATGACCTGGCCGCCAACGACGAGGCGCAAAGCGTCGACGCCCCCCGAAGTGGGAATGTACTGCAGGTCGATATCGGCAGCGTTTTCCAGCTGTACCGCGGCAATATGGTGGCCCACAAAGAGGCCGGCACCGGACATCGTCACCTTGCCGGGGTTCTCTTCGGCATAGTTGACCAGCTCATCGACCGTATCGAACTGGCTATCCTTTCCCACAATCAGAACGGCCGGGTCGGCCCCCCAGTTAGCGATCGGCTCGAGATTGTCGATGCTGTAATGGGTGTCATACATCAGGGACTGCGCAATAAAATGGGGGACGTTATACGCCGCTATGTCATAGCCGTCCTGCTTCCCTTTCTGGACCAGATAGTTCCAGCCTACCTGGCCGCCGGCGCCCGGGCGGTTGACGATCGCAGTCGGCTCGCCCAGGTACTGCTCCGATTTAGAGCTGGCAATACGCGCCTGGAAATCAGTGGCGCCGCCGGCCGAATAGGAAACAACCATGTTCAGCGGCTGCGTTGGAAAGTCCTCGGCGGCGGATGCCAGACTTCCCATCATCAACAGCGAGCTGCCTGAGACGATACCCACGAGGGTTTTCACTATCTTTAGTTGGCGTTTGTTTTTCATTGTCACTTCCTCTCTCGGGGGATAAATATTGTTCTTTTACTGCTGATTACTGTTGAATTCTTCATTCCATCGCTTTATATCAGCGCTCCCTTTGGCACCTGCACTTCCAGCAACAGAACGAAGATGGCATACAGCGCTCCCATGAAAATGGCTGAAATAGCACAGCCGCGGATAACTCGGCGCCAACTCCATGGCCCCGGCGTATAAAGCACAGCGATTAACGAGAAGGCCATGAAGGAGGTCACGAAAAAACCCAGCCGCTCGGCAACCAACAGGAGACCGCCGAGAATCAGCAGGACAGGTATAATTCCGGCCCAGGGAATAACGGCTTCCGCGGATTCGGTCCGGTGCGCTTTTCTGGTGGCTATCGTCACCAGCAAGTGAATCGCTGAAATAGCGGCAGTCACGATGGCAATGATTTGCGGAAACTCATACCCGGACTCCGACGGCCAGTAAGAAGCTGCTACCAGACCAAGGGCAATGAGCAAGGTGACAAGGGATGTCAGGTGACGCTTCACGGAAGTCATGACTGCACTCCTATAGTACGACCAGTTTCCTGACTACGCCTCTTGGCCTTGGTTCTATATTCGGCAAAGATACTGTAGCCGATGGAAAGAACGCAGAGACTTATCAGCAATATATTGATATTGCCGGTGAGAAAGTATTGGGCCGTGCCGCCCATCGCCTGAGCGATCATCTCGCCTTGCAGGAAATTGGTTTCGGCAATCGGCCCAAGTATGATGCCCAGCACTACCGGACCGGGGCTAAACCCAAACCAGGTAGCAAAGTACATCGCCACTCCCATGGTCATCATGATGTAGACGTCCGACACGCTGTTTTGCACGCTATAGGTACCGAACACTGCCAGAATCGCCACGGCGGCTGCCATGTAGTGCTTGGGAATTCGAATGATGTATTTACTGAACCGGCTGATATAAAGGCCGAAGATCACCAGCAAGACCTGACTTACCAGCAGCGCGCCCATGAACGTCCAGGCCACCGGCGCATGTTCTGTAAACAAATCCGGCCCGGGAAACAGCCCCTGAATCAGAAGGCCACCCAGCAGTACTGCCGCGGTCGGACTCCCCGGGATTCCCAGCGACAGCATGGGAACCAGTGAAGCCCCAACCATGGAGTTGTTGGCACTTTCCGAGGCCACCACCCCTTCCGGCTCACCCTGACCAAAAGCCTCGGAATCCGGGGAAAACTTTTTTGTCTGGTCATAGGCAATCAGCCCTGCTATCTGCCCTCCAGCGCCGGGAATCAGCCCCACCAGGGTACCGATGACGCTGCCGATACCTAATGCGCGCACTTTCGACAGGTTATAAACAACCGATGCCCAGACCGGCCTTTGCTCCATGCCGAAGGTCTCGCCAGCACGGCCCTGCCTGGCCATCTCGATCATCTGAAACACTTGAGGAATGGCAAACAGGCCGATCAGGGCCGGAATGATCGTCACGCCGCCCTGGAGATGTTCGGTGAATACGAAACGCTCGGTTCCCGCGACCGGATTAAAGCCGATCAGCGCAATCCAGATCCCGAAAGCCCCGGCGATCAAGCCTTTCAGAACCGAACTGCTGCCCAGTGAACCGATAACCGTAATGCCCAGGATCGCGGTCCAGAACAGCTCCGAGGGGCCAAAACTCAGCGCAAACCCTACCAGCACCGGCGTAAAGAAGATCAGCACCAGCACGCCGATTATGCCGCCCACGCCGGAGCTGATGAAGCAGTAGTGGAGGGCCTCGGTAGCACGGCCTTTTTTGGCCATCGGGTGGCCGTCGAGCATGGTCGCTATATTGGCCGGAGCGCCCGGAATATTGACCAGAATGGCGCTGACTGCCCCACCTGCTACCGTCGAGGTATACAGAACGCCCAGTAGTATAAGGCCAGAGGTAGCATCCATCTGGAAAGTGAAGGGGATGAGCAATGCCACCGCCATGGTCGGACTCAGCCCCGGGGTAGCACCAAGCAGCAGTCCCACGACTGTACCGGCAACAAGAATCACGAGATTCCAGCCGCTCAACACCTGAGGTAGGTACTCAAATAATTCCACAGGGTCTTTCCTCCTCGCCCGCTCCGTTTTACACGGGAATCAGGCGTGTGATTGTGCTTGTTATATGAGGGAGTATCTGACCGCTAGGTCATATACATAACCTACATCATAGGCTAGACTTGGGCTTAAAGGGTGTCAAACAAGAAGTACAAAACCGGCCCAAGGCCGCCTACAAAAGCACGAACGCTTTTTCATCAACTTTTTATAAAATAAATATCTTGTTGAATTTAATAGAATTTTAGAAAACAAAGTCCGGGCCAGACGCAAACATGGCCAAGGCAGCGTCGGTGCCATAACAGGCGCACCAGCGCTCACGAAAACCTTGAAAGCACGCCAGCACCGGGACCGACTTTGACAGCGTCGAGCTAATGGCAAATACGCCAGGCCCGGGATCAGTGGGGGGAAGGGAATATGGCAACAGAAGTTGACCGTCTACACTTGTTTTCCGCAACGCCGCTCGAGGCCACAAAAGGCAAGCCGCTCTATCGGGTGGTCGAGGAGCATATTCGTCACCTCGTCAATACGGGACAGCTGGTACCGGGGGATCTGATTCCGTCGGAGTCGCAGCTGGCAAAGGCGCTGGGAGTAAGCCCCGGCACTGTCAAGAAGGCCATCACCAATCTGGTCTGGGAGCAGCTGCTGTTCAGACACCAGGGAAAAGGCACCTATATTTCCCGGGTGGACTTCGAGAAGAGCCTCTTTCGCTTTTTCTCCTATGGCGATCCCGAAGGGCGCTCCATCCGCATTCAGAAAAAGACCACCGAGCGCTGCCGCCAGCCCGGCCCCGCCGATATCTGCCGGCGTCTTGGCGTGGCCGAAGGCACCGAGCTGGTCTACATCGAGCGTGTGGGGCTGGTCGGCAACCAGCCGATTCTGGTGGAGTATTCCTGGTGGCCTGCCACCGTAGTGCCGGGCCTCGAGAACAAGGCGCTTCACATTCCCGACTACCTTTACGCTCTCGTCCTGGATCAGTATGGCGTCCCGGTCGTGCGCGCCCAGGAGACGCTCACCGCCGACGCCGCCGACGCCAGGACGGCCGAGATGATCGATATCGACAAGGGCACCCCGGTGGTCGTGCTCAAACGAACAACCTATACCAGGGAGGACCGTATCATCGAGGTGCGAACCACCAAGGGCCGTGCCGATCGCTTCAGCTACAAAACCGAAATTCGCTGATCTTTCTTCCCGCTGGTGCCTGTCTGCTGCGCTACTGTGGGACGATGAGGAGGCCAAACCGATCAACAACACGATGGAGGTATGACAACGGGCCGGCAGTGCAAGTCTGAGCCATTCTTGCCACGGTCAAGGAAACCGTACCCGGTTTTATGCGTTCTCGATGATAAATAACGACCGTCACTAACGACCGATACGAACAAGGGGGAGTCCAAGGTGAAAATTGGTGCACCCAAAGAGAGCACGGCCGGTGAGGCGCGCGTGGCGCTCACGCCGGACAGTGCGCTCCAGATACAGAAACTTGGTCACGAATGCTACCTTCAGGCCGGCGCCGGCGAGGCGGCAGGCTTCACCGATGAAGCCTATCGCCAAGCAGGGGTCACTCTGATCGAAGGTGCCGAGGCGCTGTGGCAGGCGGTGGACATCGTGATCAAGGTGCGCGAACCCGGCGACACCGAGGCGGGCTATCTGCGTAAGGACCAGACGCTGATCTCGTTTTTCTGGCCGGCCCAGAACGAGGAGATACTGGAACGCTGCAAGGCAACCGGCGCTACCGTGATCGCCATGGACATGGTGCCGCGTATCTCGCGCGCCCAGAAGATGGATGCCCTGTCGTCCACTGCCAATATCGTCGGCTACCGCGCCGTCATCGAAGCGGGCAATCAGTTTGGCCGCTTCTTTACCGGCCAGGTGACCGCTGCGGGCAAGGTGCCCCCGGCCAGGGTACTGGTGGTAGGCGCCGGCGTCGCCGGGCTTGCCGCCATTGGCACCGCCACCGGCCTGGGGGCCATCGTGCGCGCTTTTGACGTGCGCCCGGAGGTGGCCGAGCAGATCGAGTCCATGGGCGCCGAATTTCTGTTCCTCGACTTTGAAGACAGCCAGGACGGCTCGGAAAGCGGCGGCTATGCCGAGCCGTCAAGCCCCGAGTTTCGTGAAAAGCAGCTGGCGCTGTTCCGCGAGCAGGCACCCGAGATCGACATCGTGATCACCACGGCGCTGATCCCGGGGCGCCCTGCCCCCAAGCTGTGGCTCGAGGACATGGTCGAGGCCATGAAGCCGGGCTCGGTGGTGATCGACCTGGCTGCGGAACGCGGCGGCAACTGCGAGCTCACCGTGCCCGACCAGCGCATTGTCACCGACAACGGCGTGATCGTGGCCGGCTTCACCGACTTCCCGTCGCGCATGGCCACACAGGCCTCGCTGCTCTACGGCAACAATATTCGTCACCTGCTCACCGATCTGACGCCTGAAAAGGACGGCCGGGTCGTGCACGACATGGAAGACGACGTGATCCGCGGCGTCACCGTGGCCCATCAGGGCGAGATCACTTACCCGCCGCCGCCGCCCAAGGTGAAGGCCATCGCCGCGGCCAAACCCCAACCCCGGGAAAAAGAGCCAACCCCCGAAGAAAGGCAGGCCGCTGAAAAAGCCGCCTTCAAAAAGCAGACCCAAAGCCAGGTGTCCATGCTGGTAGTAGGCGGCGCGCTGATGCTGCTGCTGGGCATGGTGGCACCTCCTTCCTTCATGCAGCACTTCATCGTTTTTGTGCTGGCCTGCTTTGTCGGCTACCAGGTGATCTGGAACGTCAGCCACTCCCTGCATACGCCGCTGATGGCGGTGACCAACGCCATTTCCAGCATCATCATTCTGGGGGCGATTCTGCAGATCGGCTCCGGCAGCGTGCCGGTGGCGCTACTGGCCGGCATCTCGGTGCTGATCGCCTCGACCAACATCTTTGGCGGTTTCCTGGTGACGCGGCGCATGCTCGCCATGTTCCAGAAATCCTGAGCGGGGGAGATCAAGCAATGCTAGGACAACAGTTCGTCACGGCCGCCGCCATTGCGGCCAGTGTCTTGTTCATCCTGTCCCTAGGCGGGCTGAGCAATCAGGAAAAAGCCAAGCGCGCGGTGTGGTACGGCATCGTCGGCATGGCCATTGCGGTGGTGTTCACCGCGCTCGGGCCCGGCGTGGGCGGTTTTGGCTGGCTGATACCGCTGGTCATTATCGGCGGCGCGATCGGCGCCTACATCGCCAGGCGGGTCGACATGACCCAGATGCCGCAGCTGGTGGCGGCGCTCCACTCCTTTGTGGGTCTGGCGGCGGTGTTTGTCGGCTTCAACGCCGACCTGGAGCGTCGGCGGGTGCTGGCCAGCCAGACGCTTCGCAGCGCCAGCGATGAATTCTCCGCCTTTGCCGCCCTGGTCGCGGAAAAAACCCCGGCCGAGCTGACCTTTCTGCAGATCGAGGTCGTGCTGGGCATCTTCATCGGCGCGGTAACCTTCACCGGTTCGGTGATCGCCTTCGGCAAGCTTGCCGGCAAGGTCGACGGCAAGCCCCGGCAGTTTCCCGGCGGCCACCTGCTCAACGCCGCCGCCGCCGCCGCATCCCTGCTGCTGGCGGTGGCTTATATCAACGGCGCAGGCTTCTGGACGCTTCTGCTGCTGGCGCTTCTCGCCTTCTTCATCGGCTGGCATTTGATCATGGGCATCGGCGGCGCCGACATGCCGGTGGTGGTCTCCATGCTCAACAGCTACTCCGGCTGGGCGGCGGCGGCCATCGGCTTTACGCTGTCAAGCGATTTGCTGATCGTCACCGGCGCCCTGGTGGGTTCCTCGGGTGCGATTCTCTCCTACATCATGTGCAAGGCGATGAACCGCAAGTTTCTCAACGTGATTCTCGGCGGCTTCGGCGGCAGCCAGGGCCCGGCAGCCGAAATCGAGGGCGAGCAGATCGCCATCGATTCGGCCGGCGTGGCCGGCGCGCTCAACGACGCCGACAGCGTTATCATCGTGCCGGGCTACGGCATGGCGGTAGCCCAGGCGCAGAACGCGGTGAGCGATCTGGTGCGCAAGCTGCGCGACGCCGGCAAGGAGGTGCGCTTCGGCATTCACCCGGTGGCAGGTCGCCTGCCCGGGCACATGAACGTGCTGCTGGCCGAGGCCAGGGTGCCCTACGATATCGTGCTGGAAATGGACGAGATCAACGACGACTTTGCCTCGACCGACGTGGTGATCGTCATTGGCTCCAACGACATCGTCAACCCGGCGGCCCAGGAGGACCCCAACAGTCCCATCGCCGGCATGCCGGTGCTCAAGGTGTGGGAGGCCAAGAATGTCTTCGTCAGCAAGCGCGGTCAGGGAACCGGCTATTCCGGCATCGAAAACCCGCTGTTCTTCAAGGAGAACACGCGGATGTTCTACGGCGACGCCAGAGAAAGCGTGGAGTCGCTGCTGCCGCAGCTCGACTAGGGTGCCCGGTTAATAGCGAGCGCCAGTACCAGGGCCCGAGCCGCTATGCGGTTCGGGCTTTTTCGTGTCACACACGATCGTCGCCTGGCAGATGACGCAACCTCATTCGGCCGGGCCGCCGCCCGCCGCCCAGAAGGCTTCCATCAGCCCCCGGGTCGAGGCGTCCATGCCGTCGGGCTCGGCATCGCCTTCCAGAATCTGCTGGGTCTGCCCGGCAATCTGCTTGCCCAGCTCCACGCCCCACTGGTCAAAGGGGTTGATGCCCCAGATCGTTGCCTGAACGAACACCTTGTGCTCGTAAAGGGCGATCAACGAGCCCAGAATTTCCGGCGTCAGGCGATCCAGCAGCACCGTGGTCGAGGGCTGGTTGCCGCGATAGCGCTTGTGCGCCGGGCGCGGCGCCTCGTCGTCGATGGCCTCGTCGCCCAGCATCAAAAGCCGTGACTGGGCAAAGCAGTTGGCCAGCGTCAGCCGATGCTGGGACTGAAGCAGCCGGCGGGTTTCGGCGTCCTTGACGTCGTCATAGCGCGTAAGCGGCGCGATGAAGTCGCAGGCTACCGGCTGAGTGCCCTGATGGAGCAGCTGGTAAAAGGCGTGCTGGGCGTTGGGCCCCAGCTGTCCCCAAAGCACCGGGCAGGTGGAATACTCGGCGGCCTCGCCGTGACGGGTCACCGACTTGCCGTTGGACTCCATTTCCAGCTGTTCCAGATACGCCGAGAAATACTCCAGCCGGCCGTCGTAGGGCAGAATCGAATGGGCGCGGATATCCAGAAAGTTGACGTTCCAGATACCGGCCAGGGCGAGCATGACCGGGGCGTTGTCTTCCAGGTTGGCACGGGCGAAATGATCGTCCATGGCGTGAGCGCCGGCCAGCAGGCGGCGGAAATTGGCCATGCCGATGACCAGCGCGATGGGCAGCCCGATGGTGCCCCACAGCGAGTAGCGCCCGCCAACCCACTCCCAGAAACGCAGCTGATGGGCCGGGGCGATCCCCCAGGCAGTCATTTTCTCCGGGCGGGCCGAAACGCCGATGAAGTGCTGGCGAATGATCAGCTCGGCGCTGACGGGCGCCACACCCTTGTCCGTGAGGCGCGAAATCAGCCAGTCCCGGGCGGTACCGGCGTTGGACAGCGTATCCACCGTGGTAAACGACTTCGATGACAGCACGAACAGCGTGGTTTCCGGATCCAGCCGGCTGAGATAGTCCACCAGCTGGGAGCCGTCCATGGTCGAGGCAAAGTGGATCTTCAGCCGATGAATATCGTCGGGGCGAAAGTCAGCCAGCGCGTGGGTCACCATCTGCGGCCCCAGGTCGGAGCCGCCCACGCCCAGGTTGACGACCCGGCGAATGGGCTTGCCCGTCGCCCCCCGCCACTGCCCCGCGTGCAGCCGCTTGACCAGGGTTTCCATCCGGGAAAGGCTTTCCTGTACCGCGCCCACCACGTCCTCGCCCTCTACCTCGAGCGTCGCCCCGGCCGGCAGGCGCAGCGCGGTATGCAGCGCCGGGCGGTTTTCGCTCTGGTTTATCCGCTGGCCGCTGAGCAAGCTTTCGATGGCCTCGGGCACGCCGGCCTCCCGGGCCAGCGTCAGCAGCTGGTCCAGCGTGTCGTCGTCCCAGCGCTGCTTGGAAAGATCCAGCGTCAGCCCGGCCACCCGACGGCTGAAGCGGGCAAAGCGATGCTCCTGCCCCTTTGCGGTCAAAAGCGCTGCCACGTGGCTGTGTTTGTACGCCTCGGCGTGGCGCAAAAGCGCCTGCCAGGCGGGCAGTCGGTCGGGCGTTGTCGCTGCGGCTTCAACCATGTGGCCCTCTCCTTCTAGCGTCGGGTCTGTTCGCGTCATGGCGGGGCGCGTAAACTAGGGCTCCATTCTCGACGGATCGCTTTTACGGATCGCCTGCCCCATGAGTGATGCATCTTACCGTGACGCCATCTTTTCGACACCCCTTGACCGGGTGGCGCGGTTTTCCTTCGACGAGAAAGTCGTGGCGTGCTTTCCCGACATGATTCGCCGCTCGGTGCCCGGCTACGGTCAGGTGCTGGGCATGCTGGGACTCATCGCCGAGCGCCACCTGCGCCACGGCGCCCGGGTCTACGACCTGGGCTGCTCGCTCGGCGCCGGCGGGCTGGCGCTTGCCGGCGCCCTGCCGCCGGGCGCCTTCGACTACGTGGGTCTCGATCTTTCCCCGGCCATGGTCGAGCGCGCCCGACACACCTTTGCCGACGAATGCCCCGAGCACGCCATGCAGGTGGAGGTCGCCGACATCCGCGAAGTGGACTACGCCCCGGCGGGCATGATCATGCTCAACTTCACCCTGCAGTTTCTTCCCCCGGAAGACCGCGACGCCCTGCTCGCCCGGCTGTATCGGGCACTCGAGCCCGGCGGCGTGCTGGTGCTCTCGGAAAAGACCGTGGACGCCGACGAGTACGACAACGCCTGGCGGGTGGAGCGCTATCACGACTTCAAACGCGCCAACGGCTACAGCGACATGGAAATCAGCCAGAAGCGCACCGCGCTCGAGAACGTGCTGGTGCCGGACACCCTGGAAGCCCACCACGCCCGCCTTGAGCGCTCGGGCTTTGCCCGCTCGCTGACCTGGTTTCAGTACCTCAACTTTGCCTCGATGATCGCCTTCAAGGAGGGCTAGATGGCTCAACCGTCCACGCTGCCCGACGACCAGCGCGCGCTCTACCAGGCGTTTCTCGACCAGGGGCTGACGGTGTGGCTTTCGCGGCTGCCCGCGCAGCTGGAAAAAGGCCTGGACCGGCGCCGCCACGGCGACCTGCCCCAGTGGGAGAAGGCCGTGGCCAAGCTGCCGGCGCTCCCGGATGAGCGCCGAGTCACGCTTGACGAGAGCACCGTGCGCGTGGATCTCGACCTCGACGATAGCCGCCGGCGCCAGTGCGAAAGCCTGCTGAAAAAGCTTATGCCCTGGCGGAAAGGGCCGTATTCGCTCGGCGGCATCGAAATTGATACCGAATGGCGCTCGGACTGGAAATGGCAGCGCGTGGCTCCGCATCTGGCCTCGCTCGAGGGGCGCCGGGTGCTCGACGTGGGCGGCGGCAGCGGCTACCACGCCTGGCGCATGGCCGGCGCCGGTGCAGCGTTCGCGCTGGTGATCGACCCCTCGCCGCGGTTTTACTGGCAGTTTCAGGCGGTGCGCCACTTTGTCGGCGACGCCGACGGCGGCCGCACCCACTTTCTGCCCGTGGGCATCGAGGACGTGCCGGACAACCTGGGCTTTTTCGACACGGTGTTTTCCATGGGCGTGCTCTATCACCGCCCCTCGCCCCTTGAACACCTTCAGCAGCTCAAAGACGCGCTGGCCCCCGGCGGCGAGCTGGTGCTGGAAACCCTGGTGGTGGAAGGCGACGAGCGCACCGTCATGCTGCCCGGCAGCCGCTACGCGGCGATGCCCAACGTCTATTTTCTGCCCTCGTCCGCCGCACTTTGCCACTGGCTTGAGCGCTGCGGGTTTGACAACGCCAGAGTCGTCGATGAAGGGCTGACCACGCTTGACGAACAGCGCGCCACCGAGTGGATGACCTATCAGTCGCTGGCCGATTTCCTCGACCCTGACGACCGCACCCGCACCCTGGAGGGCTACCCGGCGCCGCGCCGGGCGGTGGTCATTGCCGACAGGCCGCGCTAGCCACGCTCGCTTTCGGCAACGTCTGCGCTGTCGACGGTTTCAGGGTGGCTGCAAACGCTGCGCCTCACGGCGTCGCGGCCGTGGGCCGAAATAAACCCCCGGTGGTGGGCGTGGCGCGCCATTTTGAGGCTGTCGGCGGCGAGTATCAGCTCGCAGTCGCTGCCGGAAAGCTCCTCGCGTAGCCGGTTGATGGCGGTTTCGCGGTCAGGGTTATTATCCACCCGGCGGATATAGATCGCGGCGATACGCCCGGGGTGGGCCTTGACAATCTCGGTGTAGACTTCCGGGTCGTGCTGGCCGCTGTCGCCGATCAGCACGCAGGGCACGTCGTCGAACAGTCCGAGCATGCGCTCGATGAGATCGCGCTTGTGATCGGTGGCGCGACGCGGCCAGGGATGGCGCCAGGAGAGCCCCCACTCGCGCAGAAACAGGATCGGACCCACGGGAATGCGGTTGAGCTGGAAAAACGCCTCGAGCATTTCATAGATCGCCCAGGGCCCTCGGGAGACGTAGAGAATCGGCCGCTCCAGCTTGCCGTCTGCGCCCCGGTGCAGCGCCTGATACAGCGCCGCGACCCCGGGAAACGCCGTGCGCCGCTCGGCCGTTTTGACAAACAGCCGGTAGAGCATCTTGAGCTTCTCGGCCACGCCGGTGAACATCACCGTGTCGTCGATATCGCTGATCACCAGCAGATCGGTTGCCTCGGCGGGAACATAGACCTCCGTATGAGTGTGCTCCAGACGGCCAGCGGCGGTGCTCACTGCAATATCCGCCCGGTGCCAGGAAACCTCCACGGGTAGCGGTGACTCCAGCGGCAGGCGCACGTTGAAATAGCCGTCGCGGTCGGTGACCACCTGGCGATGGTTGTCGCCCAGGCGCACCTCCACCCCGGCACGCTTGACCCCCCGACGCAGTATCCGCCGGGCGACGTCGGCGATATCGCGCAGCGCGCCGCGCCGGGGGATCATCCGCCCCAGCGCCAGCTGGCGATACACTCGCCCCATGACAAACGCCTCGTCCCGGGAGCCGTAACCCCGGTAGGGGTGAACCACCACCCCGCCGCGGCCGTTGTCCCGGCGCACCGGCGACGCCGCCACGTGGGCCAGCCGCTTGAAAAAATACGTAACGCGTCGCAGGCCCTGTTTCATGACGTCCAACTCCTTGCAGAAGACGCTTTGCCGCCGCCCGGTGGATGCATAATGCTTGTACAAGATTAAAGCATCCCAGCCTACTCGCTGCCAGCATTCGCGGCAAACCCGCCGCGGATCAGGCCGACGCTTTTGCCACCGCAACGCGCTCCAGCCGAGTTTCCAGCTCGCCCTCGCCAAGCGTCATCACCCGATAGCCGGGGCTGGCCTCGGCGTCCACGGCGAAGTGAACCGCGCGAGGCAGAAACTGGTCCGCCGCCGCCGGACAGCCGTAGACCTCAACGCTGTGCCCAGCGCAAGCCACGGTGCGAGCCCACGCCTGATGCGCGTGACCGAACAGCACCGCTTGCACCTGGGGATAGTGGGAAAGCGTGCGCCAGAAGGCATCGCGGTCCTCGAGGCCGATGGCGTCCATCCAGTCAGCGCCTACCGCCACCGGCGGATGGTGCATGGCGACCAGCGCCGGGCGGCTGTCGTCGGCCAGGTAGGCCGCCAGCGCGGCGAGCTTTTCCTTTCCCAGCGCCCCCTGGGGCTTGCCCGGCACTCGGGTGTTGAGCAGCAGCATGCGCCAGGCGCCAAGGTCCACGGCGTCGACCAGCTCGCGCTCGGCAGCCATCAGGTCCAGCCGGTCGTGGTTGCCGGGCAGCCAGTACCAGGGACACGGCAGCGTATCAAACAGCCGCGCGGCGGCGGCGTAGGAGGCAGGCGTCTCGTCCTGGCTGATGTCGCCGGTGACGATCACCGCGTCCGGGCGCTCGTCGATCACCGCGGCAACCACCGCTTCCAGCTGGGCCATGGGCACACCGGTGCGCGAATGCGCGGCGGGGTCGGCGTGCAGGTGGGTATCGGTAATCTGGATCAGCTTCATGGCTGGCCCCATATCATGGAAAGATCAGAATCATCGCCATTCGCCCATCACCAAAATTGAGCCAGGAACAAGTCTCCGAGAGGGCGCTATAAATCCTTCTCTGGACGCTATCTACGCCATCCATGGCGTAGAACCCTCTCTGCAACTTGTTCCTGGCTCTTTTATAGACGGGTGAGTTACGGCGTTTCGGCCACAAAAGCACTGCGCCCGTGGGCCAGGCCGTGAGCCAGCCACTCGCCCAGAAAGCGGTTCAGCTGGAGCTTTTCATCGGGCTGGTGCATGCGCGGGTTGGGGTAGCGGTAGCGTCCGCTGAAGTGGCGCTCGCGCTGAAAATCGATCACTTCGGCCATGCGCACGTCGTGATACAGATGCACGCGCATCCGCGGACGCTCGACCACGCGGTCCAGCGGGCCGGTCTGACTGACTTCCACCAGGGTGGTGTAAGGCGCGTTTTGCCGCACGTGCAGGCGCAGCGCAAAATGGTTCTCCACCTCGGCGTCGTCGGGTGCGTCGCCCAGACCGATCTCGCGCTGCTGCCCCTGCTCCATGTCGCCGACCAGGCGCAGAAGACGCAGATAGTTGGCGCTGCATTCGCCCTGCAGCGTTTTCAGATCGGTAACGTAGGCGCTTCGTGCCATGTTCGCTCCTGCTCGAATTATTGCGCGGTCGTCGCGCCGAAGCGGCGCGCGTGCTCGGGAAGGGCGCGCAGCGAAGCGCGCCTGCCGGCAAGCCAGTGCATGCCAATCAACGTCATGGCGTTATCGAGTCGCCCCGCCTCCATGAGTTCCCAAGCATCGGCGAAGGGTACCACATGCACGCGGATGTCCTCGTGCTCGTCTTCCGCTCCGTGCACGCCGCCCAGGTGAGCGGCGTCCACCAGCGCGGCGTAAAGCGTCACCCGCTCGTTGCAGGCGCCGGGGCTGGGGTAATAACGGTGCAGCCGGGTCAGCTCCTGAACCTCGCAGCCGGCCTCCTCCATGGCCTCCCGGCGCACCACGTCTTCCTCGCTTTCGTCGCGGTCCTTGAGCCCCGCCACCAGCTCCAGCTTCCACGGCGATGCGGGGTCATCCACCGCGCCGACGCGAAACTGCTCGACAAACACCAGCGAATCCAGCGCCACGTCGTAAAGCAGCACGCCCACCGCGCCGTGGCGGCAGTGCAGCTCCCGGCGCACGGTGTCGCTCCAGCCGCCCTCGAACAGGCGGTGGCGCAGGGTCAGCGCCTCCACGTGGAAAAAGCCCTGCTGGATCACCTCGCGCGAGGCGATATCGACGTCCTCGCCGGTAAACGACGGCTTCGATAGCGCGCTGGCGGACAGTGGCGATTCGTCGGATATGGATGTCATTCAACGGCTCCCGCCCGGTTCAACATCTCCCCATTATCGGCGCTGGCGGCTTGAAATGCCAATGGGCGCCGGCTTGGCAACGCCGCCCTGCCGGCCTACAGTGGGCGGCCGCTGACAGCGCGCGACGGTTAACAAGGAGCCGGCATGAAAGGCAGAAACATGACCCGCTGGCGCGATCCGGCCAAGGACCCGCGCCAGGAACCCAAGAGCAACCTGATTACCGCCGAAGGAGCAGCGCGCCTGCGCGGCATCCTCGACCATCTGACCCGGGTGAAGCGCCCGGCGCTATCCACCAAGGTGGGCGAGGCCGCCGCCCAGGGCGACCGCTCGGAAAACGCCGACTAGGAAAAAGAACCTCAAATGACATACTATATACAGCAAGCCTATGTTTTTTAACGATTAAAAAATAGTATCAATACTAATTAAAGGTACTATTTACCCATGCGACTCCGCAACGTGCAGCTTCGATACCCACCGCTCTGCGACCTCTGTTGCCGACAGCTCATCCCAGCTCAAAGCCCCCTCTAGAAATATGGCAGTAACCATAGCCTCCAAGTTTGAACTCGTAATTTCTTGAGGCAAGGATCTGGCAATTTTTAGCTCCCAACCCCTGGTTTTAACTTTAGACAGGTAGCTCTCAAGAAACTTAGTGAACAAATGCTCAGCAGCGAAGCTATTGACATACTCTACATGCATATATTCAATTACATCTTTCACCATCCTGGTCATGGTATAGTAAGCTTTATCCAGCGGATATGTAACAGCAATATGTCTAAGAACAGCATCCAGCTTGATGTTATGATTTATTTTCAACCTGTAGCTCATCCCCAGATACCCAACAACAGCATAAAGCTTCTCAACCCGAACATCATTTACTAGACGCCTAATATCTTCAATATCATCAATTGTTATACATCCTTCGACCACATCATCATTTACTGCCTGCATAAAGTCATTTATATTATATAAACCATCAGGCAAGTTAATATAGAAACCTGGTTGAGGAATATCCCTGAGTCCTGCATTGGAGAGCAAAGACTTCTTTTCGGCACTCCCGCCTCTTAAGCGAACATATGCCATTACAGCCTCGTCTCCCATTCGCTCGACGCGCCTGACGGCCTTCCTAGCAACCAACGAGTTGAGAGCTTCAGCATCTATACTCTTAAAGCCAGACCAGCCAAACCCACCAGCCCCGAGCTTCAAAGGTCCATCGCCATCATAATTCATAGTGAGAATTGCCAGAAGAAACACTTTATCCAGATACTTAAGATCCGAATACTCATAGCCTTCTACTGACAAAGATGACTCCAAGTACTCAACAAGCTTCTTCTCACATTCCTCGTCAAACTTCTCTCTCTGCTCTTGCAAACAATTTTTACAGGTCCCCCTCTTCCCCTTGAGAGCCTCTTTATACTTCATCCTGCTTGACAACAAAACCACATCCCCACAAGAACCACATAGCCCCACACCTCCTGGCGCACAAAACCCAGAACCTTTTTTAATTATAATTCTAACATCCCCCTCACGCAGACCATGCCTTTCTGAAACTCTAGAAACTGAGTAGGCGAAGCCTCCATTTACACCGCCATCCTCCGTCACCAACCAATAGTCATCTATTACCTCAATCTCTTCATTCGACAAGTCGCCGAAATAGCAAATAAACCCAAATTCATTATCTTTTTCCATCACGTTAAACTCAATCACACCATGGAAATGACAATATAAGCGCAGCAACATGCTAGGTCAAACAGCACATCGACTATGCGCCTATTAAGAAATAAATGATGGATGGCTAGAGGGAGAGAGGGAGAGAGGGAGAGAGGGAGAGAGGCAGAGGATCAGAGAGAGGGAGGGAGGGAGGGGCGGAGGGAGCCGATCGAGGAATCATATACTTTAGGACTAGGAGATTTATAACAGGCTGTGAAACTCACTATTGTATATATGCTAGAATAACAAGGTCATCTATCGGCCACAAGCTGCCATTGAGAATTTTCTGATATATAACACCAACCTTCAGCGGACAGGCGCGTAAGCGACTGCGTCCGCTGGAAGGTATTGTTAGGTTTGAATATTCTTTGGTACTGCGCGTATGCGTATCGGGCACGCTGGATCTCGTTCACTTTCCGGAATTTCGGCAAATCCAATCATTTCTGGCAAACCCGACATCGTGATGCATATGGCGAGCATATCCTCACAAAACTCAAGGACGTTATTTACCGTTGCTTGAAGGTATTCAACGATGGGTACTTTCGGCTCATCATTTAAGTGCCAACTTGGTGTTTCCAGGGTTGGGTAATTGGGGTGGCTAGGCGAAACAAAAGTGATGTTATGAATGTGCAGATGACCAGAGTACCCTCCTGGGTGCTCCACAGCATTTCGCATTGAGACTAGTTTTTTTATCCACAAATCATGATCCTGACGTAGAATACGGACGAGTTCTGACTCATCTCCAAATTCTTCTTCTGCCCATGCGATAATCCTGTCATAACGAGCCGAATCAAATTCTTTACCAAAGAATAGAGCGAATATTCTTGCTAGGTCACGCAGCGCTGATTTTGCACAGTAAAGAAATTGTTCAACTCTTTGGTTCAAGCGAATGACTTGGAGAATCTCTACCACTCTACCGGCAGCTTGAGTTTTTATTCCTCCTTTTCCCAATTTGGTGCCTATTTCTAAAACTTCCCTAGTGATTTCTTGGGAAATCTGATCACATTCAAGCAATTGTTTTTGGACATAGTCATGAAAAAGCTCAAGGACAGATTTGTGTAACTCTTCGCCACCGGGACAAAACTTGACCAGCTGACTAGTCTGTACACTCAAGCGAGCCACAATGGGATTGGCTGTTCCTTGATCTGAAACTTTGGTGATCTGGAATGGCAACGTAGAAGCTCCTTTGAAATCTAACGTGGAGCACACCATTGGCCTTTTTTAAGCGAAGCAGAAAAAAGACCATCCGTGTGGCGCAATATGTTAGAGGAGGTTTCTCTAGAGCTCTGTATAAATTGCAATAGGATCAATGATGATTTCATTAGAAAGCCTACCCGTAAACTGGTTCTCCAAGTTCGTCAGGTGCTCTACCAGATTTAGCAATGCATCCTTAATTGATCTTTCCTCGTCCACCTCCTCTTCACCCTCGATATCTATGTTCTTTGAGTTATTCGCTTGAGATACCACTCCAAACATCACAAATTCTTTTTCAGTGATTCGCGAATATTTCCTTTTCAATAGAGACTCATTCTCGCGCAAATATTCTCTATTTAAATTTGCGGTACATATACGGTCAGAACCATTCATTTGTATTTCGAACTGATCTTCAAAACCGTAAGACAACAGATAATTTAGCTTTTCCAGAAATTTTTCATCTTGATGGAGGCCCGTCTCCTTAGCCACTTTTTTTATATTTGTTATCGATTTATACTCTTGCTGTAGCCGTGCTTTTTCATTTCGATCTTTCGTATTCCTTTTTGCCTCTTCAAGTTGAGACTGAACTTCCTTAAGTTTTTCAAAGTTAGTTACGTACGCAAATGCTTCGCCCAAAACATTAAAATTAGTCAGGGTTGCTTTAATAGAATTAATATCATTGAAGATGGCCTTGGATGTTATCTTTATGAATGGATATTTGGGTATCTCAGCCAATAAATCACACTCCGAACCACCTTTCACGATTAGAACTTTTTCATTTTCTAGAAGTCTATTTTCAAATTTTGAATACAGATAGTCGTGAAGAACCTTTTTCTCTTCTGTGCTACTATCTTTGCTAAGCGCATCAGCAAAAATACGACCACTACCAATTTCTCCTTTTTGCTGCTCACTTTCCTCTGACGCTGACCTGTTTGCAGAAACAAGATACTCTGTAATGCCTTCAAAAAGTTGTGACGACAGTGAAGACATTTTGTATTCATCCAGATAGATAAAGTTCTTAAGATGTTCCATTGCGCTTCCTTCTCAAATAGTCATCAAGGTATCTTTTCCTTGTACTTAATATTGACCAAACGCCAACACCAGCACCGGATACAACTAGAATAGCGGCTATAAATATCACTAGTATATCCATTTTAGCCTCCACCCTTCTCGATCATCGACACTCGATGAAACACGGAGTAGCTTAAAAACAATGAGACTACACAAAGAATCATCGCTGAATATTTAATGGTCTCTAAATTTATTATCCCTGGAGACATATCGGACATTACCGTTAACGCATACAGAACACCATAAAATACAATAAACGCCAAAGAAACACCGTTCTGTATGGTTTTCCAATTATGGTCGTTTGCACCTATATGCTCAATCTCATTGATATTAGATATGTGCAGCACCAATCCAAATGCAACAAAGTCAGACGGATTGAACAACGGCATCGTATTAGATGTTGAGACCAACCAGATTAGAAAACGCGAACCTATTGGTATAAGGCCGACTAGAACCGTATAGGCCAACCATTTGACTCTTCTATCTACCATATTAACTGACCTAAGAAAAATTGAGTGAGTGGTAGTCCACCCTCTAACACCGATAAACGCGCCCGCAGCATTTGCTTCCATGTCCGTTTTGTGTCGAATCACGACTGACTGCTGGCTCCAGCACACGTCGATCATTTTCTGGACCATCCTATACATTCCATCCGAGGAGGTCCACACCATGAGCACATCAGCAACAGCTACCCGCGAGCCTTGGAACAAAGGCAAACTAGTTGGTCAGAAAACACCGCTTCGGCTCAAAGACATCTGGGCCATTCGTGTCAGGCTGCAGCTTGCTGAGAATATAAGAGACCTAGCGCTGTTCGAGCTGGCGATCGATAGCAAACTGCGAGCCTGTGATTTAGTCAAATTACGCGTCCGTGATGTATCCCATGGCAACCATGTGGCTTCAAGAGCCATCGTCACGCAGCAGAAAACGAAGAGGCCAGTACAGTTTGAAATAACCGAGCAGACTCGCACCGCCCTTGAGGAATGGATGCAGCGCGCCTATCTCCGTAACGATGACTACTTGTTCCCAAGTCGTCTGAGCAGCGCGGGCCACTTGTCCACGCGACAGTACGCGCGCATCGTTAAATCCTGGGTAACCTCTATTGGCCTTGACCCGGCCTATTCATGAGGCCGGCCTGAAAACGAAGATAGCGGATGGTATTCTCTTGAAAATTCAATGTGTTCCGCCAAGAACCTGAACCAAGAGAGCCATCCGCTATGGGTGAAAGCCTATCTACCTGGACGCCCTCGTGCAACGGCTCCGTCCGTGTCGAGCTGAGCGGCCACCGCACCACCAGTGACAGCGGCGCTCTGCTGCTGCGTGAAGCCCTCGACAACAGCGGTGTGATCGAGGCGCTCGAAGACAATCTGGTCGATCAACGCCACCCGCTACGCATCCGCCACTCGCTGGCCAGCCAGCTGCGAACCCTGGTGCTGCAGCGCGCGATGGGCTGGATCGACCTCAGCGATACCGACACGTTGCGGCGTGATCCCCTCTGGCAGCTGGCCTGCAGCGATGCGCGTGGAATGACGCCACTGGCCCAGGACCGGCCGTCTCAAGCCACGCTGTCGCGGCTGCTGACTTGCCTTGGACGCAACGACAACATCGATGCCGTGCATGAAGGCCTGCTGCGACTGGTAGTCTGGCGCCTGACCTCGCTGAAGAACGGCGAGCGACCCAAGCAGTTGACCCTCGACATCGACGGCCTGCCGATCGAGGTCCACGGTCACCAAGGTGGCTCGGCCTATCATGGCCTTTACGGGGTCCGCATCTACTCGCCGCTGGTCGCCTCGCTGGCCGAAACCGGTGACATGGTGGGCGGCCTACTACGCGAAGGCAACGCCGGCCCGGCCGAGAACGCCGATACCTGGATCCCGCACCTGGTGAAGCGGCTCAACGAAAGCACCGGCGCCCAGGTTCGGGTGCGTATCGACGCCGGGTTCACCGACAACGACACGCTGGAGGCGTTGGAAGATCGCGGCATCGAGTACCTGGGCCGGCTGCGCAGTCACACGGGGCTGCAGACACTGGCGGCGCCGTACCTGAAGCGGCCCCGAGGTCGGCCGCCCGAGCAGCCACGGGAATGGTGTCATGACCTGGAGTACCAGGCCGGCACCTGGCCTGAACCACGGCGCGTGGTACTGGTCGTGCAAGAGCGACCCGATGACCTGCTGTTGCATGCCTTCTTCCTGGTCACCAACCTCAACAAGTTCGACTGGCCGCCGGAGAAGGTCCTGGCACTGTACCGCAAGCGCGGTAGCGCCGAAGCGCACATGGGCGAGGTGAAATCAGCGCTCGACGTACACCTCTCGTCGACGGATCGTGGCGCCTCCACGGTTCAGGACGTGATGGCGCGTAACGAGGTGAGCCTGCTACTCAGCCTCTATGCTTACCAGGTCCTGCATGGTCTGCGTTGCCTGCTGGAGCGGCAGACTCGGCAAGGCTGGAGCCTGAGTCGGATGCGCGAGCAGGTGCTTAAGGTCGCCGCCACACTGAAGCTGCATGCCCGGCGGATCACCCTTCATCTGGGTGCCGCCGCCGATAAGTGGTGGCCGACGTTGCTGAAGGGGCTGCCGAAGCTGACGGCGCTGAGTTGACGCCCGGCGAGACGGCTTCAGGACCTGAAATCGAGCGACCGCTGCAGCGGCCGGCGGTCACGGCTGCTTTGACGGTCGCAATGGATTCCCAAGAGCTATAAGAAACCGGGAAGAAAGCCATGTTCGGGCATTACTCAGCGGCCTCTCGCGTCGGAGAGGCCGATCCTGATGAGCGACGCCGCCAGCCAGCCTCTTCACGCCGCCCAGTCAGCGTCTTCGTGAATAAGGCGGGCTTGAGCCATCAGCCTATGGAACTCACACGTTGCGACGCACCAAAGCATCTTTAATCTATCGCCGAACGAAAAACTTGAGAGCCGTTCAACTTTTATTAGGTCATACAAAACTCGAAAGCACCGTCAGATACCTTGGAATTGAGGTGGATGACGCATTGGTTATGGCTGAGCAGACAGAGGTCTAACAACAGCCAGCGACGGCATAGTCTCTATGCCGTCGCTATCGGCAAGAAGCGGACTTTCGGAGAGTTTTATGTAACGTGATTTATCAACGGCGCGAGGAACGAGCGTCCGCTGCATGTATTTCTTGGGCGATAGACAAATAGAAAGCGAGATATTTCACTGGACTTTCTCCACCGAGAAATCGTCGGCGTCCCCGAGGCACTGAATCCCTTCGTCGCACTGATTGCATGTATATCGGAAGCGAATAGACCTTTCCGCGGGCACCTTCCACGTATGCTCCGCGCCGCAGTGAGGACACTCACCATTAACCGGTAGCTTGACCGCATCCTCGTTTACGACGATTTCCGAATCGCCTTTCCGGTGCACAGGGAATGTTGCACCACACCCACCACAGTTAGGCCAACTTGTTGATCCCACATCCGATCCGATCATTGTCTGTACATCTTGCCCGCAGTTCGGGCACAAGACATCTTCTGTTTCACGCAACGGGAGAGGCGCTTTGCCTCCAATTTTAGCGAGCTCGACACGCAACTCCCTCTCGAGACGACGCCTGTCCGCCTCCGACGATGCTTCATCCATTTTGGCTTTGTACTTGATTGCGACTTCCTCTCGCTCAGCCTCCAAGCGTTTCTGAAGTTCAAACAACTCCCGGAGCAAATCTCTCCACGCCCATTTCGCTTGATCGACGTCCAGCAGCCACGACTCAAGAACATCAGTGCGCGCTTCGCCTTCGGCAATTTGTTGCTGAATCTTTACGGAAAGAGCGTCGATGTTCCTCCACGCTAGCAATCCATAACGTGTCAGTTCTTCTTGTTTTGTTTTCTGCGAGTACTTCCATGTTGCGAATATGCCGACTGCCGTTGCGGTTACGGTAGTCAGTAGTCCGAACATGCTCTGCGCGAGTGAATTTCCCGCAATCAGGAAGGGGGCTCCCAAGATTGCCCCGAGCAACACCCCGCCAAACCACCAGTACATACTTACTCCCTCAACGCTAATTTTCCCAACGGACAGCTAACGGGCTGGGTGGAAGGAAGCGGAACCCAGTCCCATTGAGCGCCGCATTATGCATACTTACCAGCCATAATAGTGTTTGAGCGCATCGGCCAGTATTGAAGACGCGATACCAAGCTCGATATTCCATGACGCTTCAACCGCCTTGCTCAACATGCCCGTCATCCACAGTTTGACGCTTTCTCCAAATTGCTTTGACTCATGATCCACACCTCGTTCTTCATCTTCATCCAGTGCCTCAAAAAGTTCACCGATATCGTCATCGTGTACGTTGTACTTCTTGAGCTCATGCGCGAGGGCATCTTTGTTGCCGACCAAGTGCTGGTTAATTACTTGCGTCTTGTTTTTATCACCAATCACGATAGTTGCATTATCTCCAAGGACGGAGTTGTTAAATAGAGACATGGCATCTACTGCCTCTCGCTCTTGGCGACTAGGGTCATCTGGCAGTTCGTTCTTCAAGCCAAGGATAAAGTCCAAAAGCCTCGACCGCACTTCTGTAAGTATCTGAACAACTGATGCAGCCTGAATTTCAGACCAAGCGCGTTGGATATGTACGCCCTTCGCAAGCGTCTCTCCAAGGCGCTGATTCGCTTCTAATGGAATCGGACTTTCCAAGGCCCCGTCAGAGCTCGCGTACTTCTGCAAAACGGCTAGCGACTGACGCATATACGCCGTTTGAAGCTGTTCCTGTTCGTGCTTCTCCAGATGACCGATTGGGATTGGATGCGATTGCGCGGTCCAAGTCATGCTTGCGAGATTTGCCAAGACCTGCGCTGGTACTTTTCGATACTCCGGGAGTTCCTCGTCCTCAGAATACCCATTCAGCTCTCGATTGACCCAAGCAACCAGCTCTCCTTGCCCCATGCTGTTCAGGACCACCTTGGTTTTCAGCAGCGCATCCGTCAGGTTGCCGCTCTCACTACTGAGCTCGTCGATAATCTCGTCAATTAGCTTCACAATCTGTCATTCCCAAGTGCATTATAGGTATTAGACTGAACCCTCTGATATTAAATTAACGCGCAGGCACGTTCAACAATTTTATACTGCACGGCGTTCTCTCCATAATCTTCTGAAAAAACTCGAATTAATTATGAGTAGGCAGCATAACACCAATCATAGTAGCCGGCTGCATAACACCGATGAGCGTGCCTGCTACCTTTTTCCGGCATGTCGGCTTTGGGTCGATAGCGGTCTTTCCTTTATGTATACACCCCATACTCCAGTCGCATGATGAGGTCATAAACTAGCTGAGGATCTTCAACCATAACATCTACCGGTGTGCGACCTCGGAGAGAAATTTCTGGGCTTATCATCCAGCGTTCGGCACCTTCTCGACTTTCAAACAATCGCTCGGCGGCTAGCCAGATATCTGTCTCGGTAGGCGCCTCCAGGATTTCGTGTCCAACATCGGGCATGTCCTGCCAGGCTTTTAGCTCATCAGGGACTGGAGCCTGAGGATCGCACTGTGCCAGTAGCTGATCGAGGGAGTAAGGCCGCTCTTCCGCGGGAACAGCCTTGGTGGTGTCGACATCGGGTCGCGTGAGCATTTCCCGCAGCCACGCTTCTACTTCCTTGCACACCTCATCATTTTTACCGAGCGGCACGAGGGTGGCGTCGATCTCACCGCTGCGGCAGATGAAGAACTCGTCCGGAATGGTCAGGGCGTAACCGCCGCGCAGGTAGGCGATGATCTCGCCGCTCATGGCGGCCATGTAGGAACGGTCGCTTTGTAGGCATTCCAGCGCCTCGCGGAAGCTCTCCAGAGGCTGGGGGAAGCGGTCACGGAGGTCGATGGCCCGGTAGGCAAAGATACGAGCTAGCGGGTCTGTGGGAGGTTGTGAAGGCTGTGTCATGGGGAGGCTACCCAGCGGATGGTGTGGCTTTCAGGGTAGCCCATGGCCAACGCGGACTACCGTTGCTTCCTTACGGTTACCAGCATTAGTCCAGAAAAGCAGCGACGCCTTCCTCGTCGATCGCCTCATGCACCGCGTCCAGGGCGGCTTGGTCGGTGGCGAAGCGGTCGTCCCACACATGGGAGGTGCCCTCCTCGTTGACGACCTCCAGCAGCCAGTCGATCTCCTCCTCCAGGCGATAGATATCCACCTGCAGGGTGTGGCCATCGCGGGTGATGGACTGGCTCAAGGGGCTCTGGATCAGTTCGGGTTCAGCGCTCATGGCAGTGTCTCGTGGTTGGCGGCGCGAGCGGCGCCGGGTGGCGTTGCGGCGTCGAGCCGGCCTAGTCGTCTATCGAGGAACTGAAGGTGGGCTGGAAGAGAGTTCCCTCGGTCAGCTGCTCTTCCACTTGGCCGGCGTGTAGCGTCTCTTCCCGAGACGGATAGTGGCGCAGCAGCCCCCTCGCCTGCCGGCGGACAGATTCTGGGAGGGAGGCATCCTGCGAAAGCGTCTGCAGAAATTCTCTGGCGTGAATTACAGCGCGTGTTCGTTCAGATGGCATAGTCATCGGCGTCTCCTCTCCCGATCAGGTCGCATGCGGCAGCGACAGGCTGTCACTCCACCCCCAGCGCCTTCACCACGGCGTCCACCGGCTCGGCGTAGAAGCTGGTCTGGAACTTGGTGAACAGCTCGGCGGGAATGGTGGGGATATCCGCAGCGCTGGCCATGGGCAGGGTGACCCGTTTGCCACCGGCGTCGAAGGCGACTTGAAGGCACTCGGCGAGGTTCTCCACGGGCTTTAGGCTGCCACCCAGGCTCATGTCGCCTAACACCACCATCTGGCCCTGGGTGGGCCTGCCCAGCAGCCCTGATGCGAAGGCCACCAGGCTGGCCAGGGCCAGGTCGCGCAGCACGCCGGTGTTTTGCAGGTCGACCACATGCAGGTGGAAGTCGTGCTCCAGCACCTTGCTGGAGCCACTGATGCGGCTGGCGTTGGCCTTGAAGTAATCGAAGGCCATCTTGACCTGCTCCTTGGCGGAGGTGGAGTTCCACAGTCCCGACATCGCCAGCTTGCCGCTGCCGGCGGTGACCTGGAGCTCGATGCGGTAGACCCCAGGCATGCCCTTGTCGCTGAGGCCGATGGTGTGCACCACGCCGGGTTTCCCGAGACCTTCGGGGATCAGCCCGCCGCCACCCTGCTCCTTCACCGAGACGAAGTGCTCCTCCAGCGTCTCCTTGTCGATATAGCTGAAGTGGACGTCGTAGAACTCCATGCCCCCAATCTTCTTGAGCTGCTCCTTCACCCGACGGCGCACCTGCAGGGCGTACTCCAAGCACTGGCGTACGTCATCCTTCTGGTACTCCCCATGTGGGAAGAGCAGCTTGAGCAGGCCAGAGACGGTCTTGCGCACGGCGATGACGTCGCGCTGGTTGAGGTTGTCGCCCAGGCGGAAGTGCTGATCGATGGCGTCGGCGAAGCTGCGCTTGCGCATCTCGCGGAAGAACTCGGCCAGATAGTCGACGATGAAGCCGTAGCGCTGTGTGAAGAACGACGGCCGCATCTTGGGGATCTCCCAGCCCGGGATGTAGGCGTGGAAGCGGTCGAAGAAGGCGGCGTCGATCATGGTGTCGGGGAACGGGGTCAGCAGGTGGCTGGTCTTCACCAGCGACTCGACGCTCTGGTTGATGTTGCCGATGAACACCATGGAGGCGGAGGCTTCCATCTGTTCACGTCCACGGGCGAAGGAACCGGAGGCCATGTAGTCCTTCATGATCTGCACGCCATCCTTGTCCTTGAACGAGATGCCGGCTACTTCATCGAAGGCGACCAGGTCCCACATGCCAACCAGGCCGATGCGCCGCGAGCTCATGTTGTAGAACAGGTTGGCCACCGTGGTCTGGCCACCGGAGACCAGGATGCTGTTGGGCGAGCACTCCTTGTAGATATGGCTCTTGCCGGTGCCGCGGGGGCCCAGCTCGCAGGCGTTGTAGTTGTTCTCGACGAAGGGAATCATTCGGGCCAGCAGGTGCCACTGCACCTCGGCGTCGAGCTCGGCGGGCTCCATGCCGATGGAGCGGATCAGTACCTCACGCCACTGGTCGGTGGTGAAGCCGCGGCGCCCCTCGAACAGCTCCTCCATGTTCATGTGGGGCATCTGGATCGGCTTGAGCTGGCTGACCCCGAACGGCGAGCCGCGCTGCCCCTCCTCGTGGTAGTAACTCAGGGTCGCAATAACCCAGATCCCGCCCACCAGCAGCTTCTCGTGCTCCTTGACGATACCCGCGGAGATCTCGGCATCCTTGATCCCCAGGTTACTGAACGCCGCCTCGTAGCAGTCCTGCTTCTCGTTGAGGCGCACCATCACCCGGTCGATCACCTTGAAGCTGCCACGCTCACGGACCAACGACTTCACCTTCTCGGCCTCGTCGGGGCGCACGTAGTTGTCGGCGAGGATTGTCTTGACGTTCTTCAGGCCCTCGTCGATCACCTCCTGATCGTCGGAGGCGCAGTACATGCCGAGCAGGTACTCCAGCACATAGACCGGCACGTTGGCGCCTTCCTTGACCCGCTGGGTCAGGTCCTTGCGCACCACCCGGCCGGCGAAGTGGGTGTTGAGCAGGGTGTCGAGATCGGCAGGCTCGTCAGAGCTTACGTTGGGGTGCGCTTCCATTCGAGCGGGTTCCATCGGAGTGGTCATTTATGACACCAGGGCATCATCGAAGTGGCGGATGTGTTCCGCCGGCACCCGGCGGCTTTCACGGGCCACATTGGCCTGCATGCTGGTCTGCGCCACCTCGTGCAAGGCGTCGTCGATCTTCCTGCGCTGATGGGTCTGGAACCAGTCCAGCACCTCGGCCAGGTGCCACAGCGAGGCACGCCCCTCATGCAGCGGCAGCGGAAAGGTCGCCAGGTGCGTTTGCAGCAGCTTGCGCATGTTCTGGCGAGTGAAATCCAGGAGCTCGGCGATATCCGTGACGCCAACCAAGTCTGGCCCCACCTCGATCAGGCGGGCCTGGGGAATAGCGCGCTTCACATCCGCCATGGCGCTGGTAATCGCCTGCTGAGCCGACACCGCTTCGCGGGAAAACTCCAGGGCCAAGCGCCCCTTCAACCCAACGCCGATCAAGGCATCGTCACAGCCCGCCTCGAATAGAAGGGATTCCAGCGTCTCCATGCCGAGGTCACCGGGAACCGCGAACTTGAGGGTAAAGTCGTAGGTCGTCATGTCTCGTCCTCCTCGGAGGATGTGCCACCCGTGCAGTTGTCGACCACGCGGCGCAGTTGTCGGGCATGATTGGCGGGGTTCTTCGGTGTGCTCCACACGCTGACGATGCAGAACTCACCGCAGCGGCACTCGCTGTCGTTGTGTGGGCAATACAGCCGGCCCCAGGCATGCCCCGATGCGAGCTCAATCCGCCAGCCCTGCGCCTCGGCATGGGCCAGTGCCGCCTCGATCTCCTTCTTGCTGTGTCGTGGGCGGGTCATCGTGTCTCCTGCCAGTAGCTTAGGCACTCGCTGCCTAGGTTGTCAATTGACAACCTCAGAAGAAATCATCGGTGAAAGCCAGATCAATGACCACCCGATACCGCTCAAGCTCGGTGCCGAGATCCTTGTCGCGCAGCACCAGGAAGTAGTCGCGCTTGCGGTCGAAGTCGGTCCCCGACAGCGACAGGCGCACGGACTTCATGCGATCACTGATGTTGTCGCTCGTGCTGTCGAAGGTCACCGTCTCTTCGCTGGAGACGGCCTCGGTGCCCTCGTAGATGGCCACGGCCAGGGTGATGGGCTTGAGCTGCTCGCTAACCGCCTCGGTCTGCAACAGCTCGAAACGCTGGATGTTGTTGACCATCTTTAGCGAGGCCTTGGGCGAGATCACGTCCACCTTGCGGCGGGTGCGCTTCTCGACCTTCTCGCCACGCAGCTGCTTGACGGTAAGCACCGGCACGACGATCTCCTGAGGCATGATGCCGCCATGCACGAAGCGAGCGCCGCCGACGAAGTGGAAGCGGTGCGCGCCCTTGGGAATCCAGAACTCTATCTCACAGGTGGTGCCCGCGGTCTCGCGGGTGAGGCCGTGCCACACGCTGGCGTTGTCGGGCAGGTTGGTCCCAAGCACGTAGCGCTTCTTGCTCTTGAAGGCGTCGGCAGGCTTCTCGATCAGGCTCGTGCGGTCGGTGGCGTCCAGCTTGCTGCGCTGGAACAGGAAGCCGTGATCGGCGGTGACCAGCACGGTGCTGGTGTTGAGGTGCATGAGGATCTTGCGGGTGAGCGTATCGAGCTCCTCGATGGCGTCCTCCACGGCGGCGAAGGTCTCGCTTTCGGTGCTGGCGGTATCCCCCCGGGCGTCCACCACGTTGTGGTAGACGTAGACCAGCTGCATCCCCTTGATCGCCTCGCGGCCCTGCTCGCGGGACCAGCCCCTTACCTCCTCGGCGGTCACGGCCATGGCCTGGCCGCTCACGGCGGCGCTCAGGCGCTGGCTGCGATTCTCGGTGCCCTGGCTGGACTTGCCATCCACCAGCACGCTGTCGCTGCCGGGCTGGTAGCTCAGTTCCCGGTGAGGCAGCAGCGAGGCCATGCCGAGGGTGGTGTAACTGGGCACTACACCGAGCTGACTGCCCAGGGTGGCCTCGCTGTAGCGCTTGGCGTTGATGCGCTCGCGCAGCTCCTCGGCCGCCTCATAGCGGAAGGCATCGCTGATGATCACCACCAGGCGCTTGTTGCGATGTGCGTCCAGGTGCGGGCGCACCACGTCGCGGAAGAAGTGCTGCTGGTTGGGGATGCGCGGCAGCTTCCAGTCGTGCAGGCGCCCCTCGGCGTCGATGCGCTCGCTCCAGTTGCGGGTGAGCTGGCCCAGGAACCACTCGTCGTAGCAGCGCTCCACCGCCTCATCGAGCTTCTTGAGCAGTTCCACGCCGGTGCTGTCAGAAGCCACCGCATAGTGGCGATAGGCGGTATCGAAACGATAGAGCTCGCTGCAGTAGGCGTGGTAAAGGGCTTCGACACTCTCGTAGTGAAAGCCGTGGAGGTGCTGCTGCCGCAGGGCGAACAGGTCGATGGCGGCGCTTAGCGCGGCATAGAGCCCTCGATAGAATGTCCGCCGCTCGTCGTTTTTGTGGCGAGAAGCCCAATAGCCATCCAGGCGTTCGGCGATGATGCCGCGAAACATCTCCAGGTCGCGGATATCGGCCTGGGGGATCGCCTGGCATAGGTCGACGATGATCTGCTTTTCAACGACCTCGAAGGTCGCCACGTTGGCAAGCTGCTCCAGCGGCACGTCTCGGATCTTGTCCTCGATGCGCAGCGCCCCGGCGACCCAGCCTGAGATCACATCGAAGGCCGGATAGAAGCGCGAGCTGTCCCGCCAGCGCGACAGCAGCGCCCGGGAGGTAGCGCGTGCGTTCACCGAGGCGATGGCGTGGCTCTGTGCCCAGTCGGGGATCTCGGAGATGCTCTCGCAGTAGCCGGTGGTCAGCAGGCGCAGCATCAGCTGGCCGAACGGTAACGGCGCGTCGCCGCTGAGCTCTGCCTGACTAGCGGGGTAGCCCACCTCTAGCTGCAGCGCTCGCACCAGGCTCGGCACAAGAGCGTATTTGGTCATTTCAGTCAGGGACGAGGGGTTGCCCTCCAGCCCCGCCTCCTCGGCTACTGCTTCATCGCCCAGGTGGAACAGCAGCGTCGCAATATCCGAGGTCGGCGCCCCCACCACGGCGGCGCACATGGCCAGGTCCAGACCGTCTTCGTCCATCTCCGGGGTGACCAGGCGCTTGAGCGCCTCAATGCGCTTGCGACTGCCCAGGAACGCCTGGCGCTTGGCCAGGTGCTCACGCAGCACATGCCGGGCAAGGCCCAGCTCGTTGAAGATCATCGACAGCTGATCGGCGTAGAAGCGCCCGGAGTAGAGCTTGATATCCAAAAGCCAGTCATCCTCCGGCGCTGGCTCGGCGTAGGGGAAGTAGAGCAGCGTCGGCGTCTCCGGCTCCTCTAGCTCCAGGCGCAGCTTCACGCCGAAGGTGGACTGCCCGGCCATGTTGAGAACCTGTACACCATCTAGTGCGAGTTCATCTAGTGCTTCGACAAAGTGGACCGGGGGGTCGTACCAGAAAACGAGGCGATGGCCGTCAGCGAAGAAAGAGCTAGATAGGCCTTGGTGTAACTGTTTAAAGTCCATCTTCCTTCCTATTGACTACCTGTTCGATCCTTGCCTTGAAGATTTTCTTCCTCTGAGTGTAAAAACCTTCAAATTCCTTGATATCGCCTGGGAGCAAATCTATTCCTTGGGAGTGTAGGTGGCGTTGACGTGCTTCAGGGTCAGGCCATGCTTTATCATACCAGTCTGACGGCATCTTCTGTCGCTTCTCGTTATTAATGGTACCTTCGAGCAATTGCAGATTAGGTAATCGATTGGCCCATATTTTGAAGGTCTCTATTTTTTCCTCCGGCACCCCTGACTTTCTTAGCTTGCTAGTTGAAAACAACCCTTTGGGATAAATGTGGTCAACATGAAAGTGCCTAGAAAAATCAAACCCCGGGAACAGGAGTAAAAGAAGAGCAAAGGTTCTTTTTCCACCATACTCCAATTCGGAAAGCTCATCGACTTCTTCATCGACAAAGTGGAGTGATTTCCCTCGGGACGCCATAGCGGAGCCTAGTGAATCCGCCGGAAAACCTGCTTCCCCTTCTTCTTTTAGTACTCTCCGCAAGCTGGTAAGAAGTGTATCGAGACCACTCCCCCAAATACCTGACGCTTTCAGAAGTGATTTTATTAACCATTGTCGAACGGCTTCACGATCTTTTGCGAACTCCGATCTAGACAAGTAACCCTCACCAGGCTTTCGCGTATAAATATAATAAGCGATCGGTAAGATTGAGCTATCTGCTCGAAGGTTTTGGGAGTTAAATCCGAAGGTCGCCAACAGCTCAGTCGCAAGCAAAAGAGCACTGCGGATATTCGACCAATTCTGCTCAAGAATTGCCATATTGGATTTATTGAAATTCTCTACCTTGAACCCTACGCTACCTATATCTGACAGCATCAATCCAGCTTTTAGAACAAGATCCTTGCTGTAAGAAAAGCCGTCTCCAATTTTATTCATCTCATCTACTAGAGAGTGGATCTCCTCTCGAGCATCTAGGTTGTCCCATTGAGCGACAGCTATTGATAAAAGCAAGTCCGAATATGAAAGAATGGTTCCGCCACTATTCATACGAATGAATATATTAAGCACCCGCTCAAGGTCTTGATCTTTTTCTTCGTAGTAAGCAATTTTGTCTTTGTCAAAGATTGTGGTGATTAGGTGCCTGAGCACACTCCGAGCGGCCTTTAAAGACTCTCTATCGCCTTCCCATCCATCATTGAGATCGTCGTTTAGATCATCTCGGTCCTCTTCGAGGATCCGCGCAACCCTGAACCAGCATTCCTCACCATTCTTGTCAGCAGCCTGTTTACTTGTGAGAAATTCAAACTGATACTGGCTGCCAGTTTCCTCCTCAGGCTGACCAAGAAGGTTTATATAAAGGTGTTTCATGGGAAAGGCATCTGAGCTCGACCACCATTTCCCGTGAATTTTCTGACTGTAGGAACCTTGCAGGCCGATATTTAGCGCGGTTATCCGTTGTTGGCCATCAAGAACGGCAACAAGCTCACGTTCAGGAAGATCCTTTAATGGTGGGCAATGAGGGTTGTCACGCTGATGGAAATCCTTAACAAAATCGTAAAACTGATATTTTTCTCGGTTTTCAGGCTGTATTCGCCAAAATAGAAAAACCCCAAAAGGATAACCCTGAAGAAGGCTGTCAAACAAATTACAGATCTGGTCAGGCTTCCATACAAATTCCCTCTGGATTGCCGGAAGAATCAGACCATGGTTCTTCACTTGATCCATTAGTGCTGCGATAGTGCCACCTGCCTGATACATAACTACTCCGGCTTGCTACCTGTGATTTCTTTTACGTTGGCGAGTAGATCACCAAATTTCCCGTAGTTCACCTTCACCCCATCATCTAGATCCAGTGAGATCCGCTGATCTGCATAGTGGCGAAGGTTCTCGTCGAAAGAATTAAGCTCGGCCTGCTGCTTGTAGAGCTTGCTCAGCTCCTTCTCGATGCGCTTGGCTTCGGCGGCGGAGGCGCTGGCTTCCTTGTCCTGCTCCAGCTTCTCGACGTAGCCGGCGAGCTTCTCGGTAAGCGGGATCACATAGTCGGTGCGCATTTCGGCAAGCGTGCTCTCGTTGTAGCGGTGCAGGTAGACCAGGCACTCGAAGGCTTTCTGCTTGCCCGAGCTGAACAGCCAGTAGATGGGGCGCTTCTTATAGGTGCGCAGGTGATCCTTGTAGAACTGGGTGCTCAGGTAGCGCCGGATGGTGTCCAGAGCCGCCTCACCCTTCTTGGGCTTGATGGCATGCAGGCAGAGGCTTTCGGCCACGAAATCGAGGTTTTCCTGCAGGTGCTCTTCGCCCCAGACGGTGCGGATGAAGTCGCGGAAGCGGTTGGTCGCGTCGTCGGGGAACCATTCTTGATCGGTCAGTGGGATAATGGCGTTGTTATCCGGTGCAAAGCTGGGCTCAGGGATCTGGGCGAGGTAGTCGCGAACGGTTTCGCCTTGATTGGCAAGGATTAAGCCAGGTTTATCCAGGGAAAACCTTCCAAACATACACCCAATGGAAAATGCCATTAGGATATTTGCTGGAGCTACTGATGCACTGATGTTTTCAGCTTCGTATGATTTAAACTCCTGATTCTCACCCGCCTCCCTAGAAATATAGTTGCAGACCAACCTATCTATTTTTTCTTGGAGTATATTGATTTCTGAAATCAACCCTTTCTCGACTTCTAAAAAATTTCTCTCCCAAGATTTAAATCCCTCACAATTTAACCTCATAGACTTTACTGAGAATTCCATTGAGATCTCTTCTCTATCCCAAAGTTCCTTTGATGCACTAATGGAACGTGAAGCGATAGGTGATAGAGAGGATTTTAGGTCTTCGGGGCAGGCTGGCAATTGGTCGAATTCCGAATTCAGGTCAGTCCCCGGACTGAGGAACTGGATGGCGTCGGAAATAAAAGATGAATTCAAGAATGCAAGATTTGATAAATTATCAATATCAGGATGACTGAAGCACATAGCGGCAGTGTCAAAAACATGTCCTTCTGGAGAAAGCCTGAACCCGACCCTCTTTCCGCTACTTCTTACCCTTGACCATGTAATAGACTCTTTGAAATATGAAGACCTATTTCTTATTATAAACTCTGGGTCAGATATTTTTGGATATTTTGCTCTGACATAGTCAAGCAAGAAAGAGCCGTTGTCTCTATAGTCAATCGTGTGGATAACGTTCCCATACCATTTCCTAGGGCTGCCACCTTTGTTGTGGGGGTGCCATTTTTTTTCGGGATTCTCCCTGCTCTTTTTTAATTCTGAAGCGCCAATTTCCCACCAATATCTTAAAAACCTCTCATTATCAGTGGTTGATAATCCTTGCTTTGCAGTAGTAAAATCTCCGAACCTTGGCTTTAGCTTTAGTATTTCCACCACACTCGAGGGCAGGTCATCGTCGATTATGCAGTAAGGAAGTGAATCAAACGTTTTTTGATCCCATTCTGACATTACTCCTAACTTAGATGCATCATCCCGGTTGCTTCTCACTACCTTTAATCGACCAGGTGTGACATTTTTATTCGCCACGTATGCTGCGGCTCTAACAGAAAATGCCCCACTCCCAATTCGCCAAATGCTGCTAACCTTACTTTTTTCAAGAAGATTTCTTCTTAGTTCTGATAAGCTTGGAAGGTAAAGAATCTCTTCTTTAACAACAGAAGAAAACACACCATGTTCCACGGCTAAATTTCTTGACAATATGATAAACATAGCGTACGCGTCAATCTTACCCAATGCATACTCACCCTTTGCTAACGGAGCAAGTACTTTGGGTACGCCTGTTACCCCTCTGCCACCTAAATAAGGTGGATTCGCTACCACCGCCTCATACCTCTGGGCCAATACCCAAGCTTGCTGCACAACCGTCATCAGCTGCCTGGCAGCGGTCTTCTGCATGGTGTCGCCACTATCCACAAGCCCGGTGAGCACCTCCAGCAGGGTCTTGAGCGGAGCTTCAAAGCTGTTTGGCACTTCGATCAGCGAGCCGAAGGTCTTGGCGTCCTGGAAGCGTTCGATCAGGTCGACGATGGCCTTGTAGGTGCTGTCATGGCTGGAAAGCTCCTTCTGCTCGCCCTCGAAAAGGCTCTGGGACTGGCCCTGGTGCCAGTCGCCGGTGAGGTTGAGGTCACGCCACAGGGTGCTAGCGTCCAGGTGCTGGGTGCTCTGCAGGGCCATCACGTTGAGGCGAACGCCCCGGCTGAAGATGCGGCGGTCGTCTTCCCGTGCCTTCATCAGCAGCGCGAAGCCGGCGAGTTGGGCGGCGCGATCGTCGATATCCAGACCGAACAGGTTGTTTTCCAGGACCAGCTTGGGGATGTCCCGGGAGCGGTAGCCGCGCTCCTCGTAGATGGCCTTCAGCACGTTGTAGGCCTCGACCAGGATATGGCCAGAGCCGCAAGCGGGGTCGAGCACCTTGATGGTCTCGGGGTCGATGCTGGCCGGGGTGATGGCGTCCAACTGGGCCTGCACCTCGGGCTCCTGCTCGGCGGGCTCGATGTAGTACGGCATCTCGCCCTTGAGGGGAGAATCCGGGTAGGTCTGCAGCCACTGGCGGCCTACGGAGTTCTGGACCAGGTACTGGACGATCCAGTTGGGGGTGAACAGCTGGGTGGCGGCGGGGATGTCCTCGCTCTTCACCACCTTGCCGATCACCTGGTCCTTCTTCTCGGCGATGTAGAACTGGTAGAGCCAGCCGATCACCTCGACGTCCTGCCAGTCCTCCTCGGGAATCGCTTCCACCAGCTCGCGAATCAGCGAGTCGGTCTTGGTCAGGTTGTCCGGCAGCAGTAGCTCGCTGGCGTCGTCCAGCGGTTCGAACAGGAACGGCATGGCCTCATGAAGGGCATGACACTGGGCCAGCAGCAGCTCGCGGTAGAGCGCCTCGTCCTGGGTGCCGTCGAGCTTGAGCTCGCGCACGCGGGCGGTATCCAGCCCGGGAAGGTCGATCTCCAGGCAGTCATCGAGGATCTGGAAGCCGCCTTCGTGGTCCGGGTGGGAGAGTACCCGCCGACCATGATCCAGATAGCCCTTGAGCTCCATGAAGCGGATCGCACACAGGCGGTTGAACCAGCTGTAGGCGGCCTGCTCCATGGCCTGCTCGAAGCCCAGCTGGGTCACCCACTTGGCCAGTGCCTCGCGGGGGCCGCGCAGGGCCTTGGGGAAGCTGTGGGTCTGGCCATCCAGGGCGCTGATCAGCATCACATCGCCGCGCACCTCGGCGGGCGCCACATGGCCCTCGCCCTTGTGACCGGAGCTGATGCCGTAGCGGGCGGCCTGGCGGGTCATGGTCTCGATTAAGCGGGTACGCGCCTTGGGGGCGTACTTCTTGATGTTCCCTGTGTTCATGCTGGATTCCTGATCGCGCGGGTTGCCGAGGGGTTGGCAAATGAGGCATGGCGGCCCCGTGCTCTGAGAGGCGGGGCTGCTCGGTATAGCGTCGGTTTAGCGGATGCGGATGCGCTTGTTGGCCTGGATGGCGTCGTCGAGCTCGCGCTTGAGGGCGTCGAGGAAGGCATCGACCTCCTGCTGGCTCTCCAGGTAGACCCCTTCATGGGTGCGGCTGAGCACCTGGCTGACGCTGACGTTGGCCACCGGCTTGGGTGCGGCGACTCGGGTGGGCGCGGGTTCACGCACTTCATCGGGCGGTGTGCCGGTATCACCGCTGCCGCCGCCCTGGGTTGAGTCACCCTCGCCGTCTGGCGTGGCATCGCGGTCCGGCTTGCCACCGTTATCCGCCTTCTGGCGGGCGATGCGCTGGCGTTCGGCCTCGGCTTCCTGCTCGCGGTGGAGCTCGTCGAGGCTCTCCTGCTCGCGGTCATTGGCGGTATCACCCTGCAGCAGGTAGATCTGGGCGATGCTGGCCGCGCTTTCGATGTCCTGCTTGAGCAGCTGCAGGGGGCGCAGCAGGCGGTTGCTGAGCTCCGGGGTGCCGATGCCGCTCTTGACGATCTCGGCGCTGACGTTGGCGATACGCTGGTCGATCCGGCCGATGGCATGCTCGCGCTTCTGCTCCAGCAGCTGGGTGTTGGTCTCATCGACGGTCTGGATCAACCCGGAGACCTTCTGCAGCATGCCGTAGGGCGCCTCGGAGGCGTAGATGCGGTCCAGCTCGGCCAGCGCCGCCTTCGCCTCGGGCTCCTTCTCCAGCGCCGGGCGGTTGGGCTGGAAGCGGGTCAGGGCCTGGTCGAGCTGCTTCCAGGTGGTGAGCTGCTTGGTGAAGAACTCGTGGAGGTCGCGATACTCCTCTTCAAGATCGAGCAGATCCTCCTGCTGGTCGGCCACCGCCTTGAAGAAGTCGAAGCTGTCGTCGATGCGCAGCAGGCGCTCAACCTCCTTGAGGGTGCTGTCGATGGCGGCACGCCCCGGGAAGCGGCCCACCTCGGTCTTGCTGCGGTAGGCCTCCAGGTCCTTCTTCCAGGCGCTGAACTGCTCAACGTAGAAGGCGTAGAGCTCGGTCTCGCTGGAGGGCCCGAGCTTGGTGAACAGGTCCTTGGTGAGGTTGCGCACCTGACGCAGCACGGCGTCGTCGGTCTGGCGCTTCTTCTGCAACCTTACCTCGCTGCGCCGCCGGCTGTTGTTGAGCAGCTCGAAGGCCTCCTTGCCGGGCAGCGCCGGGCCGGCGGTGTGGAAGGTGAGTCTTCCTGCGGCATACAGCCGTCCGAGGATCAGCAGGGTCTCCTCCACCGGCCAGCCGAAGGGGCGGTTGTTGAAGCGCTCCAGCAGCGGGTTGAGGGGCACCGGCTCGCCGCCGTGCAGGCTGATGTACTGCTCCACCTCGCGCACCGCCTGGGGGTTGCCTTCCTCACCGTCGAGTTCGATGGCCTGCTGACCGATGTCGTCGGCGGTCATCACCGCGACAAGCTCGCGCATGGGGTCGGGGGTAAGTACTTGCAGGTAACCGAGCTTGCTGTAGGTGTTCTCCAGCAGGTACTGACAGGCGTCGTCGAGGCGGGTGCTCAGATTGCTGCGGTTGATGTCGAGTTTCTGGCCCAGGGCGTAGACGTCGGCCTCCAGCAGCATGTCCTCCAAGCGCACCAGCAGGTGCTTGCGACGCTCCTGGTTCTCACGGCCGCGGTCGGCAAGGATACGCTCCACGCTGCTGTCGCCCGAGGCGGCATTCAAGCGGATGTACTTCTCGGTCTTGAGGTAGGTGCGCAGGTCGTCGAAGAAGGCCTTGTTGTCGCCGAGACGGATCAGCACCTGGCCCTGGTTCTCATTGCTGCGGTGGATGCAGCCCGCTTCGCCGTTCTGGACCGAGTAGCTCTGGACGTAATCGATATCCAGCGGCGAGACCACCTCGACGCGCAGCTGGCTCTGGAAGCGGCCGTCGATGGTATGGCCATCCAGGTAGCGGCCGATGGTGTAGTCGGTCTTGTTGAGGGGGTAGCGGTACTTGTTGCGGTCGCGCAGGCGGTCCTTGTAGATCATCTCGGCCAGCAGCTTGTTCTCGTCGCTGCTGGTGATCTCGGTGGCCTTGATCTTGCGCGTGATGTCGCGCTCCTCGTTGGTAAGGAACAGGTACTCCTCGCCGTTGCGCGTGACCAGGCTCTCCTTCTCCAGCCGCGCCAGGGTGCCTTCCAGGCGCTCGCGGATCGCCAGGCGGTCGTCGTCGATGCGGGTAATGGAGAGCGTCACCAGGTTGTCGAGGGTGCCCTTGACCAGATCCACGTAGCGGATCATGAACAGGGTACGCAGGATCTCGACGTCGAAGTCATCCAGCGCGACGTTCTCGCTGGCCTGGTCGATGGTCCGCTTCACCGCGGTATCGAGGAAGCCCTCCACGGCGCGGTAGAAGCTGTGCATCGGCACCAGGGCGCCGATCTCCTGGTCACCTACCGCCTTGGCGGCCATCTGGAAGGCGTCGAGCATGGAGCGCTCGCCGTAGGCCAGGTGCGCCCCGGTAGCGCCGACCTTGCGGATCTCCTCGAAGACCTTCTGGACCAGCTGAAAGTGGTACGGCACGAACGGGTAGTTGGCGACGAAGCTCTCCACGCCGTCGACGTTCCTCAGTGTAGGGCCGGAGCGGTCGAAGGTGAGCTGATTGCGCAGCACCGCGCCCTTGGCCTCGAACACCTGGGCGAGTTCACCGCTGGCCTCGGGGGTCTTGGCCAGCAGGCGCTTGCGGATCACCTCGTCGGAGTTTGAGCTCGACAGCGACAGACGGGTCTTGAAGCGCCCGGCGATCTTGGAGAAGTCGTTGGCCTTGGCGGCGGTCATCTCGCCGAGCACGGCGTCCATGTCAGCCTGGGAGGTGACCACGATCCAGGCGCGACCGCCGCAGATGGTGCCGAGGTTCTCGGTCAGCGTCTGCAGGGTCAGCATCAGGCGGGTGTTGCTGCCGATGAACTGACCCACCTCATCCACCATGAAGACGATGCGCTGAGTCGGGGATTTCGCGTCCAGGTACTCCTTCACCCAGCGGCAGAAGTTCTCCACCGAGACGCTGAAGGTCTCCTCGGAATCCTCGAACCACTTGTGGGCCGCCTCCGGGGAGAGATCCAGTGCCTGGCTGATCGCCTGCTCGATGTCGTCCTGATAGAACTGGAAGCCGTCGCGCTCCTCTTCCCAGACCATACCGCTGGCCTCCTGGAAGGCCGCCTTGAAGCGTTCCAGCACGCCGCGCTGGGCCAGGTGGCGCTCCATGTGAGCGATATGCGGGTGATCGCCACTGAAGCCCTGGTACTCGTTGAACACCCGCAGGAAGACGTTGAGGATCGGGTTGCCGCCGTCGTTGGAGCTCGCCTTGCTGTCGATGTTGAACAGGATGACATCGGCCGGCTGCTGTACCGCCTTGGTGACGTCGGCGCGGATCATCGGGTCATGGAGCTTGTGCTCGTCGAAGAACTCGGCGGCGCGGCGGTGGTTGCCGGCCTCGTCTTCGGCCTCGATGTTGGCCAGCAGGTACGACAGCGCCTTGAGGAAGTGCGACTTACCCGAGCCGAAGAAGCCCGAGATCCACACCCCGACCCGGTTGGCGATGGAAGGGTCACTGAGCGGCGTGGCGTAGGACTCGAAGAAGGCGCGGAAGTGCTTCTCCAGCTCGTTGGTCACCACGTACTCGTCGAGCTCCTGGTAAACCGTCTCGCGGTCCTTCTGGTCGGCCTTCACCACACCGTTGATGGGGCGGTTCAAAGGTTTCTGGAAGAGGTCCTGGATACGCATGTCCGATCGATTCCTTAACGGGCAACGCCTCGCTCCCGTGGTGGGGCAAGGCGGTCAACAAAGCGGGTGCCAGGGCAGCACGGCTGCCGGCTGGCCTTCAGATCGAGAGTTCCCTGGGGACTGACTGAGCCGGGCGCCCATGCGTCACGGCACGAGAGAAAACGCCCGGTAGTAGTGGTTACTGGCGATCTGATCGAAGAGGGTCAGGCTCTGGCCGTCGTAGCGGCCGGGATAGAAGAGCACCAGCGGCTTGTGGCCGAGCCTGCCGTGCAGCGCATTGAGCAAACTGTGGGCACGCATCACCGGCCAGACGCTACCCACGCCTGACAGCAGAATGATATCGGGGTCGTCCGACAGCGCGTGTCGGATCAGGAAGGGGGCGAACTTGTCCATGTGCAGCGGGCCGCGCAGCGCCTTGAGCAGCGCCGCATCGCCCTTGGTCTGCTGCATGGCAATGGCCTTGTCGAGGAAGCCACGCTCATGGAGATAGTCGCGCAGCACGCGCAGCAGGTTGACGTGGTCAACCGTCAGCTCGCTGTGCTGACGGGACAGTACCCCTTCCAGGAAGGTGAGGTACTCGCGAACCTGCAGTTCGTGCTCGGGGGGATAGTCGAAGATCCAGAAGCCGATCTCGTTGCCCAGGCCCTGGCCGGAAAGGAAGGCCGGGCTTGTGATCTTATCGGCGATCTGGTTGAGGCGATCCTTTAGCTGAGGATCGTCCTGGCGGACCGCCTGGCGGTGAGCCAGGGGAGTGTCGGCGTGTGACATGTGGTTCCCATCCCTGCGTCTGCGTTCCTTATCATCATCTCATTCTTTTTATGGCGTGCTGCGAGACGCTGCCCGAGAGCTTGCCGCATCGCCAGCCGACAGCCCTGACATACAGGCACGCTACCGCCAGCCCGGAGCCATGGCGTTCAACGCGACCCCAGGAGCATCAGGCAGTCCAGCAGCCGAATCAGGTGGTGGCGCTCCAGCAATTCCACCACCTCGGGCCGCAGCATCAGCGGTCGTAACGTTCGCTTACGACTGTCAGTCATTAAGTCTACTTCGCAAAGCATGCGAAAGGCCACCTGCCCCATCTTTCGTCTAGAGGATGCCGTCCACCCACTAATGGCGGAATCACGATAGGCACGGTCGGCAAGAAAATCATCCCACTGGTAGGGCTCAAGGCGCTCGGCCTGGGTCACAACGGCATCGGCCACCACCGTTTCCAGAAATTCCACCAGGAGCAGGTTGCGGGCCAGCGCCGCGCAGAATGCCACCTGGGTGGCCAGCTGGTCATCCCCCTCACACAACGCCTCCCAGAACGGCGCAGGCAGCCGCACAAGCCGCTTGCGGATCGCCTGGGCCATGCGCTTGGCCGTGGCCGGCCGCGCCTTCTGGAGACGATTCTCGTCGAGAATGGCCGCCTTCCAGGCTGCGTCATCGACGCCGGCCAGCAGCAGCTCCGCCACGATGCGGCTCTCGCGGACCATCAACGAGCCACCGATGAGGTCGGAGTCGTAGCGGAAGTCATAGGTGTCAGTATTCACAAGGACTCGCAGATAAAAGCCTTAAAAGGATCATCTGTTATAAGAAAAGCTTTCGACATACCATAGCTTCCGCCCATCCGGAGTTACGATCTCCACTTCATCATCGATTTCTTTACCTAAACAGGCTCTAGCCGCAGGCGAATTAATTGAAACATACCCCTGTTTTCCATAAATCTCGTCAACACCTACAATCCGAAACTTCATCTCCCTGCCATCGTCATCAACAAGCACCACGTGGGCGCCAAAATAAATCTTACCCGCTTGATCCGGATGATAATCAACCACCTTAAGCTCATCCAGTCTTTTCCGTAGATACCTGACCCGCCTATCAATTTCTCTAAGTCGCTTCTTGTTATACTGATAATCTGCATTCTCCGACCTATCGCCTAGACCGGCCGCCCATGTCACCTTAGCTGTAACCTCTCTCCTCTCCACCCTCCAAAGATGGTCAAGCTCTTCTTTCAGGCTTTCATAGCCCTCTCTTGTTACAAGTGGATTCTTCATAGCTGACCTACAAGTTATTTAGAGCCTTTTTAATAGCATCGATTGTAGCAGCTTTGAACACCACCTGACCACCCTCATCCACAACCTCACCAAACTCAGTAGCGCGAAAATTCCACTTACCAACAAACTCATTGGATATCAGATATTCCAGCGCTCTTCTCTCCTGCTGGGAGAGCTTCTCTTCCTCGCCCGCTTGCTGTGACCTATGATCGTATACGTCTATTCTACTACCCGGAGGAATAATTTCATTGAGCTTGTTTTTAGCATTCTTGAGATCGGAAAGAAGCGATCTAACAAGAAGCTTATGTTTAGCACTCGCAATCTCCTCTACCCAGTCATCAGCACTTGGCGAGGGACGCTTAACATTGCCGCCGGCCATATCAGAAAAGGATTCTATGAGGGCACGGTATTTTTCTCCAGACTTGTTCCTAATACTTTGTGGCTTCGGAACTCCTCGCTTGGCGCCCAGCCTAGATATAGTTACTATAGAGAAATCACTAACACCTCTCTCCATCTGCTCACTACACACTTCATATATTGCATCAAGCGTCTTCTTGGTTCTAGGCGTAGCGTCTTCTTTTAGCTTCAACAAAAGATCTTCATTTTTCATATTAGCAGCCCGTCTCATTTAATAGCTGAGGCTTTAGAATCAGAGAAAGCTCCGACCTATCAATTCTCTCCTCCTCCATCAACTCGTCTAGCCTCACTGAACAGTCAACGACCTGGCCAACTCTTTCCCAGGTTTTCAGCCGTGACCTCAAAAAACCGACTACCTGGTTACCAACTTTAAGCTGCTGCTCATCCGTCAACATAAAAAGGCTCGGCTGCAACTCATTAAAAACCGACATTCGGTCCAACAATTGAGACCTCGGAGCTATTGCAACGGCTGCATCAGCCGAATGGTAGATTGTTGCATTCTCGCAAATCTCATGCAGTTGCTGAAAGTAAGAGACCTCCTCCATTTCTATCTCCATTTCGGAATCGGGCATCTTAATCAGCGAAATACCATCCTCTGCATCAGAAGAGACACCATTGACAGCTGACACGCACATCCTGATTAGCTTATAGCAGGACTGCAAATCGCACAGGAACATGTCCATTTTCTTTGCTGCACTCTCATACTCTGACTCCAGCTTTCTTTGTTCTGCCTCAAGCGAAACTCTCTCAGCCTGATCAAAATTCATGCCCTTTGCATTTGCAATATACTCATCTCGATCTATCTTCTCCAACCTTGCTGTGATTGTGGAGATTTCTTCTTGGAGCCGCATACATTTTTCAGACTGCTTATTCGAAACGAACAAAATCTCGTTCCCAACCGACATTAAGCCACCCAGAAAAACCGGTCCTGTGATGAAATGCCTGCACCTAAGACAGTTCTGCATTCCCAAATACCCCATGGGAACCGGAGCCCGTACTCTTGTCGCGCCGACCTGATCTCCTCCATCATCGCAGCGTGAGGCGGCAAATGGACAAATACCATAGTCTCTGAATACAAAATTTCCTGCAGGCACACTATTGGTTAGCGACAGCAGAAGGTCTTCATTATTAGAAACTAACTGATTCTTTACCGACTCAATTTTATTGGACTCAATTGTTTTTTGTATTGCTTCCACCTCGGCTTGAAGCGCAATCTTCTCGCCTTCCTCCAATCGCCGCCTTATTTCCCCATGGGATATTTTGCAATAATATATCGACATGACGATCGAGGAGTGCCCCACGACCTTCATGACAACTTCAACCGGCATCCCCATTTCCATAACATAAGCTGTAATCAAGCTCACCCGCATGGAATGAGGGGTGTATGGAGACTTATAACAAGATATATTATTAGGCAGCCCACTCAGCTCTGAAAGCCTAAGATGCGATGGTTGTATATGATAAATGGCAGCTGCCAACCTGCCCGTCAAAGCCGTGCCGACATTTTTTGGCTCAACATCTTCAAAAGCCCTAAATAAAAAACAGTTAACACCTTTTGACTTCAACTGAATTTCATTTAAGTTGGTTCTCTTGCACCGCGACCAGCTGGTAGGAAAATCGACAGGATTATATTTAGCCTGCCACTCTCTCAACTTAATCAACCAGTATGCAAGATCTTCCGGCATCCATGGTATGGAGTAACCGCCATTATTGGACGATGTCTTATTAGTTGTAACAAACATCCCAATCTGGTCATCGGGATAGCGCTTAATAAAAGACTGCGACTTAGTCATCCCTGCCATTTCGGCATGATTCTTTACCCACGCCACTCCTCCAGCATCCTTAATTACAGGTATATATTCGTCAGCTTCACCCGAATCATTATAAGCGATCTGCCTTCCTCGAAGAGGAACCTTTGTCAAAGCAAAGGTGTGCATCCAGTCTGTCGGAACCCATAGATACCAGAAAGGCCCTGCTTTCTTGTAAACGCAGTCTGGGTCATCTTTGTCAATAATATGTCTTTCTACTTTCACCCAGTCAGAATCGAACTCATGAAGATGTGTAAGGTCACGAAAACTTCTAGCTGAATCTGGAATAATCCATGACTGGGCCTTCCTGACAAAGTGATACTGAAGACAAGGTTTGGTTGACTCGCTTCTTCCAGGCGAAGACACATACGAGTCGGTCAACATAAACTCAAATGGATTTCGGGCATCCATCAGCCTGAATACTTCTCCAGTCTCCTCATCCTCCACAGTCAAATCAGACCCGATGATATAATCAAAAAATTCATTCACTGACAGTATGACATTTCTTCTCATATTGTCTGTTGAGAAATTTTCCAGCTCATCTCTAAATGGTTTTATATTGACTTTTTGCTTTGTTAGAAACTCCTGAGGACTTTTACTTCCATCATGCCTCTCAATATAAACTCTCACGAACCTACATAGATAGGATTTTTTCGAGCTTCCCCCCAGCGCCTGCCTCATAAACTCATCTATCTTCACGCGCCACTGCTTAAATTCAGGCAGGATAAACTCTACATTGAATGGTTCTTCTTTCCCCAAGAACTTGTACCAGTTTTTCCAGCTTTCTGCATACGCGCCTTGTGGGTCAAATGGAAATCTGGGGTCGCCGAGGTCTTTGACATACTTCTTATACTCTGACTGAGACCTTATCCCCTTCCCTTTAATCTTATAAACAACTTCTTCGTAGGTATAGAATTCTGGGATGTCAAAAAAATCATTGTAGCTAACCCACTCATCCGGAAACATCCTCTCCGGATGAGCAACCAATCCCGGGACTTCCTTATATCGCTTCTTGTACTCAGAAGAGTTGCTAATCCCATGCTTCTTGCAAAGAAGCTTCATTTCGTGCAGAGAAAAATTCGCTTTAGGTAGCTTAAGAACATCCTCATCCACATTAAGCATCTTAAGCTTACGCATCTTCATCAGCAACACCCCGCATTATTTCCCTTATATCTTCATTGGTTGGCTTAATATAAACCAGACAAGAATCAGGACTTCTATGATGCATGGATTTTTGTATTTCAACCCGACTCAAACCAAATTTTCTAGCTCTATAACCATATGCATGCCTGTGTCCATGCTCGGTCGTGCCGAACTCTTTTTTACATACCAAGCCAATTTTTTCTACGGCTCTCTTGTGAGCGCGCTGGAAGTTTTTTAAGGTTTCAGGCCCGCCATTCTTTTTAGTAAATGCAAATGGGTGGAAGCTGGCAGCAGGCTCCACTCTTTGGTATTTTAAATACTTCACCCAAACTGCTAAAAAGGTTTTCGCCATGCTAGGTGGATTAAAAATCACTTCAAAAAAACCAGCCCTGCTTGTAAGAAGAGCACCTTTCCACCCTGCATGAAGCCGCTCGCTTAGCGGGTAAGAATTTCTTGGCTTATATTGCGTCTCTGCAAGAAGATATTCTCTTCTATTTTTATAATCCGGCAGTGGTGACTTCCCATACTCTGGGTGATACACCCTAACCAGTGCCTCGTCCCTTCGCTCAGGGTGCACAGTGATATCTGAAACGTAAAGGTGAAATAACTCACTCTTCCTCAACCCCCCATAGTTCATCAACATGGTCATTAGTTGATATTTGTAGTTCACTCCCACAGAGTTGCTAAACCCTTCCTGCAAAAGAACATCCACCATGTCATCAGGAAATTTAACCACCCTATCGTTATCTATTTTAGGATCGCGATACCCTGCCACGGCTCTCGTTCGCCCAACTTCCAAATAGGCGTCCGCTCTTTTCTTTAAGTGATTGAGAAAAACATTGGCATTTCTATTATAGTATGCGCACCAGTTTAACCTTTCTTCATAACCCGTTGCTTTTACAAATGGATTTATACGAGCGGCCTCATATTCAGGCTGCCTGGCCAAATAATCCGTGTAGTGTGTTATATGAAACAAGATATTGTTCACATCAAATGTTGAACGCGGGGGCCAGAACAACCCCATAGGGTCGTTACAGCTTTCATAATCAATAGTCCCTGTTACTAAAGAACGGGTGAATGATTTCAGTAAGTCAATAGCTCTAATCTCGCCACTCAACGAATTTATATAAGAAATCAAAAGTCGAAGTGAAAAGACTGACCTTTCTTTCCAAGACTCACTTTTGTAACTGAACCAGGCCAAGTATCTGAGGTGGGATGCAATCACTCCACTTTCAGTATAAACAGCCGGCAACAAGTAAACATTACCGCTAGCCACATCCACGTAGCGGACTTGGACCTTATGTGCGAAGGGCATCAGATAGTACTTTTTTAGGGGTTGTTTTCATGTCTAGACCAAAAACCTTCAGTCGTCAATAAAAAACTCCTTGGGAATAGTATTCGAAGGAAGGGGTTCTTTTATACCTACAACAAGAAAGAGCTCGGCCGGGTACTGGGACGCATCCGCTACCTGACCAAGCGCCTGGACGAGCTGCAGGTGGTCGATCGTCTGCCGGCGGACACCGACAAGGTGTTCTTCGGCGCCTTCGTCGAGCTCGAGGACGAGCACGGCGAAACCCTCTCCCTGCGCATTGTCGGTCACGACGAGACCGATACCCAAAAACGCTGGATCAGCGTGGACGCCCCGCTGGCCCGAGCGCTTTTGGGCAAGGCCGTGGACGACGACGTCACCGTGGCCGCGCCCGGCGGCGAGCAGTACTACGTGGTGACGGACATTCGCTACGCCCCCATTGCCTGACGCTATCCGGCCGATAGCCATTTTTTTCGCGGCCGGCACGCTCCTGGCCAGCCCCCTGAACACGGGCGCTGCACGCTGCATTGACCCAGATCAACCTTCCCTGGTGCAAAGGTGTGGCAAAACGTCGCTTTTCAGCGTCGTTTTTCCTGTTCAATAATGCGCCCTCCGCGGTTAAAGCCGCTGCGTTTGCGCCGGTTTTCCCTCCCTTTTGCCGGACAGACGCACTGGCTTTACCTGCGGCCTACGCCAGACGGCGCGCCTCCTTACCGTTAGGTCTACGCCAGCCGGCACCGACACCAAGTCGCACACGCCAGCCTTACGCAACAAGTTAGCCTGCTAGCAATTAACCTGCCAACGCTGCTCAAGGACACGGCTTCCCTCGGCGGCTGTCATGACGCTGGCTTGATGGCCTGGTCGGTTTGAAAGCGCGCTCGTCTCTTCACTCCCACGAGGTCGCAAGATGAGAAGAAAGAGCTTTACGCGCGCCATCGGTACCTTGCTGCTGACCACGCTACCGCTACTGCTGGCGGGGTGCGGGTCTGCCCTGCTGGATTCCAGGGGGCAGATCGGCCATGAGCAGACCCGGCTGATCCTCACCGCCTTCGGCCTGATGCTGCTCGTGGTTATCCCGGTAATCGGCATGACGCTGTGGTTTGCCGTTCGCTACCGCCGCAGCAACAAAAGCGCGGTCTACCAGCCGGACTGGGCGCACTCCAACGCCATCGAGGTCGTGGTCTGGCTGATTCCCTGCGTCATCATCGCGATTCTCGCGACGCTGACGTGGAAAACCACCCACAGCCTCGACCCTCACAAGCCGCTGGAAAGCGACGCCGACCCCATGGAAATCCAGGTCGTGTCGCTGGACTGGAAATGGCTGTTCATCTATCCCGAAGAAGGCATTGCCACGGTCAACGAAGTGGCTTTCCCCGAGGATGTCCCGGTGCGCTTCCGGGTGACGTCCGGTTCGGTGATGAACTCGTTTTTCATTCCGCGCCTGGGCAGCCAGATCTACGCCATGGCGGGCATGGACAACGATGTCCACCTGATTGCCGATGAACAGGGCACCTACCCGGGCCGCTCGACCAACTACAGCGGATCAGGCTTTGCCGGCATGACGTTTGACGCGATTGCCATGTCGCCAGAAGGCTTTGACGACTGGGTCGCCAAGGCACGCGAGTCCGACAAGTCCCTGACGTTCCCCGAGCAGTACGACCATCTGGCGCTCCCCACCCGAGACGTGCCGGTGAAATACTTCTCCGAGATATCGCCCGGGCTTTATGAAGACATCCTGCAAAGCTTTCATACCGGCCGCGAAGCGGATGACGCGTCATCAAGCGATGGCAAGGCACTGCTAAACGCCAAGGCAGCGGAGTAAACCATGTTCGGAAAACTGAGTCTGGAGGCGATCCCCGTCCACGAGCCCATCATCATGGGCACCGTTGCGGCTATTGCGGTAGTGGCAGCGCTGCTGCTGGGGGCGATCACCTACTTCAAGAAATGGCAGTACCTGTGGTCGGAGTGGATTACCACCGTCGATCACAAGAAACTCGGCATCATGTATTTTCTCGTCGCCCTGGTCATGCTGGTGCGCGGCTTCTCCGATGCCATCATGATGCGCAGCCAGCAGGCGCTGGCCGCCGGGGGCGCGACGGGCTATCTGCCGCCCGAGCACTTTGACCAGATCTTCACCGCCCACGGTGTGATCATGATCTTCTTTGTCGCCATGGCCATGGTCATCGGCCTGATGAACCTGGTGGTGCCGCTGCAGATCGGCGCCCGGGACGTGGCCTTTCCCTTTCTCAACAACCTGAGCTTCTGGCTGTTTGCCGCCGGCGTGGTGCTGGTCAACCTGTCGCTGTTCATCGGCGAGTTCGCCAAGACCGGCTGGCTGGCCTACGCGCCGCTATCGGAGCTGCAGTACAGTCCCGACGTCGGGGTGGACTACTGGATATGGGCGCTGCAGATATCGGGAATCGGCACCACGCTTACCGGCATCAATTTCTTTGTGACCATTCTCAAGATGCGCACCAAAGGCATGAAGATGTTTCGCATGCCGATCTTCACCTGGACGTCGCTGTGCGCCAACGTACTCATTATCGCGGCGTTCCCGATCCTCACCGCGAGCATCGCCATGCTCACCCTGGATCGCTACTTCGGCATGCACTTCTTCACCAATGACTTTGGCGGCAACATGATGATGTACGTCAACCTCATCTGGGCCTGGGGCCACCCCGAGGTGTATATCCTGGTGCTTCCGGCCTTTGGCGTGTTCTCCGAAGTCACCTCGACGTTTGCGCGCAAGCGGCTGTTCGGCTATACCACCATGGTGTGGGCCACGGTGTGCATCACAGTGCTGTCGTTCATCGTCTGGCTGCACCACTTTTTCACCATGGGGGCCGGTGCCAACGTCAACGCCTTCTTCGGCATTGCCACGATGATCATCGCCATCCCCACCGGGGTGAAGATCTTCAACTGGCTGTTCACCATGTACCGCGGCAGCCTGCAGTTCACCTCGCCGATCCTGTGGACGCTGGGCTTTATCGTGACCTTTACGCTCGGCGGCATGACCGGCGTGATGCTTGCGGTGCCCGGCGCCAATTTCGTCTTGCACAACAGCCTCTTTGTCATCGCCCACTTCCACAACGTCATCATCGGCGCCGTGGTCTTCGGCATGATGGCAGGGCTCACCTACTGGTTCCCCAAGGCCTTCGGCTTCACCCTGAACGAAAAATGGGGCAAGCGCGCCTTCTGGTGCTGGTTCATTGGCTTCTACACCGCTTTCATGCCGCTTTACGTACTGAGCTTCTACGGTGCCGCGCGGCGCATGCAGAGCTATGCCAACACCGACTGGCAGCCGCTGATGATCGTCGCCTGGGTGGGTGCCGTGATCATCATGGCGGGCATTGCCTGCACGGTGATCCAGCTCTACGTCAGCGTGCGCGACCGCAAGCAGAACCTGGACGTCACCGGCGACCCCTGGGACGCGCGGACCTTCGAGTGGTCCACCTCGTCTCCGGCGCCGTTCTACAACTACGCCCATCTCCCGGTCGTCACCGGTATCGACAGCTTCTGGGCAGACAAGCAGCGAAACGGCGCCGAGGCCCTGCTCAGCCACGGGCCCTACGAGGACATCCACATGCCCAAAAACACCGTGGCCGGCCCGGTCATGGGTATCCTCAGCATCGTTCTCGGCTTTTCCCTGGTGTGGCATATCTGGTGGCTGGCCGCGCTTAGCGGTGCGGGCATCTTCATGGCCTTTTTGATGCGCGTGTTCAACGACGACATCGACTACCACGTCCCCGCCGCCGAGGTCGAGCGCATCGAGCGCGAACACCGCGAGCGCTTCCTGCGTCGCGACGAACTCGAGCACAACACCCACCGCGTGGAGGTACGGGCATAATGGCAACCACAACCATGACTAACCAGCACGCTCCGGCGAAAGCCCAGGACCACCACGCCGACGCTCACGACGACGGCGGCAAAACGGTCTTTGGCTTCTGGGTCTACCTGATGAGCGATCTGGTGATCTTCGGCTCGCTGTTCGCCACCTACGCCGTGCTCTCCGGGGGCACGGCCGGCGGCCCCTCGGGGCGGGAGATCTTCGAACTGCCCTTTGTGCTGGTCGAGACCTTCCTGCTGCTGTTTTCGAGCTTCACCTACGGTATGGCCGTGCTTTCGATGAACGCCGACAGGGCCGGCCAGGTCAAGGCCTGGCTGGGCATTACCTTTCTGCTCGGCGCGGCCTTTGTGGGCATGGAGCTCTTTGAGTTCCACCATCTGATCGAGGAAGGCTTCGGCCCGGATCGCAGCGCCTTTCTTACCGCGTTCTTCACCCTGGTGGGCACTCACGGGCTGCACGTCACCTTCGGCCTGATCTGGATTGCCGTGATGCTGGTTCAGGTGTCCACCAAGGGGCTTAACAACATGACGCGCCCGCGAATCATGTGCCTGAGCCTTTTTTGGCACTTTCTGGACATCGTCTGGATCTGCGTCTTTTCTTTCGTCTACCTGATGGGAGTGCTGTGATATGAGCGATTCGCATACCGCGCCGGGCGGCGCCAGCCACGGCAGCGTCAAGACCTACGTCACGGGGCTGATCCTCTCCATTGTGCTGACGGTCATTCCCTTTGCCGCGGTGATGAGCGGGGCCTTCAACACCGCGACGACGGTGCTCGTTATCGTGGCCATGGCCATCGCCCAGATACTGGTGCAGCTGGTGATGTTCATGCACATGAACACCAAGTCCGACGAAGGCTGGAACCTGACGTCGTTTGTCTTTACGCTCACTATACTGGCCCTGGTCGTGGGAGGTTCGCTGTGGATCATGCATCACCTGCATCTCAACATGATGATCGGCTAGTGGCGACGCCGAGTCGTTTTCAGGACTTTGTCACCCTGACCAAGCCGGGCATCATCGGCGGCAACGTCATCTCGGTGATGGGCGGCTATTTTCTCGCCGCCCGGGGTGAGTTCGACGCCTGGCTGTTTCTTGCCACCCTGGCAGGGCTTGGCCTGGTGATTGCCTCGGGGTGCGCCTACAACAACGTCATCGACCGCGATATCGACGCCATCATGCGCCGTACCCAAAACCGCCCGCTGGTACAGGGGCGGATTACCCCGGCGGCAACGCTGGTATTTGCCACCCTGCTGGGACTGGGCGGCTTCGGCCTTCTTGCCCTGGGCACCAACGCGCTGACGGTAGGGCTTGCCGCCTTCGGCTTTGCCATCTATGTCGGTGCCTACAGCCTCTACATGAAGCGCCACTCGGAGTTCGGCACCCTGGTGGGCAGCCTCTCCGGCGCGGTACCGCCGGTGGTGGGCTACTGCGCGGTGAGCGGGCAGTTCGATACCGGGGCGATGACCCTGCTGGCGATCTTCTGCCTGTGGCAGATGCCCCACTCCTACGCCATCGCCATTTTCCGGCGCGAAGACTACCGCGCGGCGTCGATTCCGGTGCTGCCGGTGGTGCGCGGCATCGAGACCGCCAAGCACTACATCCTCGGCTACATTCTGGCCTTTGTGGTAGCCACGCTGACCCTCAGCCTGGCGGGCTACGCCGGCGTGGGCTACTTCGCCGTCGCCCTGGTAATGGGGGTCTACTGGCTCTACCTGGGGCTTGAAGGCTACAAGGCCAGGGACGACGAGAAATGGGCCAGGCAGGTGTTCGGCTTTTCCATCCTTACCATCACCGCGCTCAGCGTGATGATGTCGGTGGACTCGAGCCTCGCGCCCAACGTGGCGCTGTGGACCTCGCTGTAACCCGGGGCTGACGCCCTCGACGCAAAACCGCGCGGCCCTGTCGGGTCGCGCGGTTTTTTTGTGGAGGTCAAGTAAACAGCACAACGCTTTGATGGCTTGTCGTACAAGCGAATGCCGAATCAGGAAGATAGTGTTTCAACACAGCATTCGCGCAATAAATTGCGCTTATATGGACCCGTCCTGTTGTGCAAGCCAGAAGCAACAACGCATAAGAGTGAGGACTGCACGCTTATATCCGGCCTATTGATGGCACTTGCCGTGCCTGGCCCTGATGGAATACGCGCTCTCTGCTCTGATCTCCCACTCGGCCTCGTGATGGGCCTGCGCACTTTACAGAGTGACAGAAAGCCGGTCTGACCCGTTATGCCATCGAAGCATCTCGCCTGCGCAACCTCGGGGTTGGGTAACTTATCGCATGCTAAGCTATATTCCCTGTTTGTTCGGTATCATCAAGCGGCCTCCTGTGGCTGATAGCGCCGTTCATGGGCCAATAGCGACCAGCAAATCCGCGCCATCTTGTTCGCCAGGGCCACAATGGCCTTGCGTTGCCCAAGACGCGCCGCTAACGAGCAGGCCCAACGGGACAGCCGGTCGGGATGTTCCTGACGTTGGAACTGGCGTAATGCCGCGCGGGCACCGTGCACCAACTGCTTTCGAACCTCGCCATTGCCGCGTTTGGTGATCCCCATCAACTGGTTGCGACCCCCGCTGGAATGCTGGCGTGGCACTAGGGTGTGTTAACAATCATTAGTTTCGTTTAAACTGATTTAGTATTCATAGATTTTGGTGGGCCATGAGTCGGTTGAAGTTACGCGATGATCAGTGGGAGCGAATCGAGCACCTGCTCCCCGGCAAAGCCTCAGACTGTGGGGTAACTGCCAAGGACAATCGCCTGTTCGTGGAAGCCGTGCTCTGGATCGCTCGGACCGGCGCCCCGTGGCGTGATCTTCCCGAATCTTTTGGGCGCTGGCACACCGTCTACATGCGGTATAACCGTTGGTCACGAAAGGGCGTTTGGCAGCGTATTTTTGACACAGTAGCCGACGATCCCGATCTAGAGCAGCTGATGATCGACGGTAGCATCGTCAGGGTGCACCAGCATGGAGCGTCAAAAAAAACACGCAAGACGTCGAAGCCATGGGCAAATCTCGAGGCGGATTGAGCACCAAAATTCATGCCGCAGTCGATGCGTTAGGTAACCCAGTACGATTGGTTCTCACACCGGGCCAGGCGTCGGAGTATGGTGCTGCTCCCGCTCTACTGGAAGGTTTTTCCCCGCAAGCGGTGCTGGGCGACAAGGGGTATGACTCCACTGCTCTGCGGGACATGATTCAGGCCGCAGGTGCCGAGCCGGTGATTCCTCCGAAAAAGAATCGTTTGGCGCGCATTGAAGTAGACTGGCACTGTTACCAAGATCGCAATCTGGTGGAGAGGTTCTTTCAGAAAATCAAGAAGTTCCGGCGGTTATCTACACGCTATGAGCGACTGGCAAGAAACTACCAGTCACTCCTCTGCCTCGTGTCAGCCGCCATATGGCTGGCCTAATTGTTAACGCCCCCTAGCCCCAACGAGGCGCTGAACTGACGTCCGTTGGGGAATCGCGCCGGATCGCCCAGATGGCTGAACAACAGCGTCGCATTGATCGGGCCGATGCCGGGCAGACTCATCAGCCGCTGCATGTCATCTGATGCCCTGGCCAGACGCTGCAGACGCTTGTCATAGCGCGCGATCCGGGCATCGTTCTCGAGCCATTGATCGAGCAGGTCGTTCAGCAGGGTGTAGAGTTCTTCCCCCAGCCGTGCCCGTTGCTCGTCCAGCCGCTCACGAATAACGCCCTGGCGTATCACCGCGTGCCCCTGCGACACGATTAGACCAAACTCGCCCAGCAGGCCGCGCAGCTCGTTGCCGACGGCGGTGCGTTCGCGCACTAACCGACTGCGTACTCGGTGCACTGCTTGCAGGGACTGTTGTGCTTCCGTCTTGATCGTCACTCGAGGCGTGGCCGGGCGCGCCGCGGCCTCGGCGATAGCCGCGGCATCGCGCGCATCGTTCTTGTGGCCCAGCACGAAGGGCTTGACCGCCTGCGGTGGCAGTAGTTCGGCCTCATGGCCCAGCGTGCCAATGTCTCTCGCCCAGTAATGAGCGGAGCCGCACGCTTCCATGGCGACGTGGCAAGGCGGAATTTGGGCCAGCGTCAAGCGTAACTTCTCTCGCCGGACTTGCTTGCTGAATACTTTGTGACCGTGCGCATCCACGGCATGCAGTTGAAAAACGTGTTTCGCCAGGTCAATGCCTATAATGCTAATCTGTTTCATGGATGGATCCTCCTTCACCGATGCCGTCAGTGTTCTGTGCACTGCTGGCTAGATGTTATATCCAGCTTGGCACAGAAGGACGGGTCCATCCCATTTCCCACCACGTAGCGAAGATAGCAACAAGCTCGGGCTATTGGCGAATGGTGGGAGCTGAATTTATTCAGCGAAGATCAAGCCACATCGCCAGAATACAGGGACGAGCCAACATTGCCCGTGGCCTGCCGGATTTACGCCTTACGCGCCCGATACACCTTGAACCGGCGGTTGTCGGCGAGCGTTTCAAACTTGCCCAGGGCACGCTCCAGGGGCCCGGCGTAGGGCAGAAAGGCGTTGGCCACCAGCACCAGCTGCCCGCCCCGGTTCAGCCGCTCGGCGGCCTGGCCGATCAGCCGGCCGGCGGGCCCGTAGTCGATGTTGCGCTCCTGATGAAACGGCGGGTTGCTGACAATCGCATCAAAACGCTCGCCCTCTTCAAGCCCTGCGTAGACATCGCTTGCCAGCACCCGACCTTCAAGGCCGTTTTGCGCAAGCGTTCGCCGGGTCGCCTCCACCGCAAAGTGGCTAACGTCCACAGCGGTGACATCGTGCCCCCGACGGGCAAGCCAGGCGCTGATGATGCCGTCGCCGCAACCCACGTCGAGTACGCTGAGCGACGCCCCACCCAGCTCGCTTTCCAGCGTGTCGAGCAGCAGCGCGGTGCCCTCGTCCACCTTGCCGTGGCCGAATACGCCGGGGTGGCTGGCAAGCGTTACCTCACCGATGCCGAAGGTTTGCCAGGCAGCCTCTTCCGCCGGTGCAGCGCTTTTTTGCGTTTCGCTGACAAACACCGAACAGCGCCGGGCGCTGTCGCGCTTTTCCCACGCCATGCCGCGCTCGGCGAGCATTTTTGCCGCCCGGCGCACCCCGCCGCCGTGCTCACCCACTACGGCAAGGGGTGTGCTATCGGGCAGCGAGCGGTTGAGCCAGTCCAGCCACCAGCCGGCCAGCTTTAACGCCTTGGGCCAGAACAATACCGCCGCCGGCACTGCCTCTTCTTGCACACCCAGCGGCGGTACGGCCGGCCGGCCCGCCGCGCGAGACCGCGACAGCAGACGCTCATCGGCGCTGATGACGCCGCCAGCAGCGTGCCACACCCAGGGATCGTCCGGCGGGGCCACGGCGTAAAAGCCGGCAAAATCAGGGTCTTCGGCAAAGGCGGGGCGGTCAAGCAGCTGGCAGCTGGGCGTCTGGGCACTCATTCAGGACTCTCCGGTGACTCAAGGTGGGAAGATAGCTTGCGCAGGGTGCGACTTGTACAAGGTGTATAGCAAATAGCGGCCCAGCCGCCAGTGCGGATCAACCCGGCAGTAGGTACGTTCCAGCGCTTCCAGCGTGGCCATATCGGCGTCGTCCGCCGGCGGCTCGCGCAGATAGTCCTGGAAGATGCGAACCCCCGCCGCGGCCTGGATCTCGAGCCCCGCGGCAGCAGCAAAGCGCTGGATATCGGCGTGGGTCAGCGGGCTGATCGGGGTGAGACGAGCGCCCCGCCCCCAGCCCTCCAGGCGGTCGTCCAGCGCCTTTTGCCGATTGCCCTTGACCACGTTGGAAAAGCGCAGCGCGTCGCGGTTGAACACCATCAGGCTCAGCTGGCCGCCGGGCGCCAGCAGCCGGCTCAACGACTGCAGCGCCGCGCCGGGGTCGCCCAGCCATTCAAGCACCGCGTGGCAGAATATCAGCGGCCAGGGGCCGGGGGCGCGCGCTTCCAGCGCCTGCAGCGGTGCCTGCAGGAACGCGATGCGCCGGGCAAAGGGCTCCCCGGCAAGCGCTCGGCGGGCGTAGGCCAGCATGTCGGCGGAGGGCTCGGCAAGCGTCACCGGGTGGCCGCGCCGAGCCAGCCAGGCGGCCTGCTGGCCCAGCCCCGCGCCCACGTCCAGCGCCGGCTGGCCGTCAAGGGCCAGCATGTCGGGGAGAAGCTCGTCGAGCAGCGCCAGGCGCAGCGCGCCCCGAGGGGTGCTGTACAGCGAGCGGGCAAACTTCTCCGCCATGCCGTCAAAGTAGCGATCGCCGGCGGGCGTCAGCTCAGCGGCTTTTGCGGGGGCACAAGCGATAGACTTCACGGGAACGGGGCTCGGTATCACTGGGGGAGACGATAGCGCGACAGATTATGGGCTTCTGGCGCTGCGATCAAGATAGACGACCTGTTTGCAGGCGGTAAACGGTCGGCCGGAGATTTGCTAGACTGTTTCCAGGGCCATCTCTTATCAGCCGGCAATCCTCGGTTAACACCCCTCAGTTAACAACAAGGAGAAGGCACAGTGAGCTACTCGATTGCGCTCAAGCGCGTGTATGCCCCCGCCGAGGCGGACGACGGCACCCGAGTGCTGGTGGACCGCCTGTGGCCCCGGGGCAAGGCGCAAGACGCGCTCGCGCTGAGCGCCTGGCATCCGGAGGCGACGCCCACCAACGCGCTGCGACGCCAGTACCGGCGCGATCGGCGCAGCAAGGCAGCATTCGACACCCGCTACGGTCTGGAGCTTGCCGACAACGAGGACCTGCTGCTGCCGCTGATGCGCTATGCTCGAACCGGGCGCCTGACGCTGTTAACCGCCAGCCGGCGTATCGAGGATTCTCATCTGCCGGCGCTGCGCGAGAGCGTGCTGCAGGCGCTGGAAAAGGAAGACGCCGCTGACCGTGACCCGGTGGCGTCGCCGCCCTGCTACGCCCACGAACTCGACCGGTAACCGCAACGGTCAGGAGGGAAGGCGCCCTTCCCGGGCCAGCCGGCGACGCACCCAGCGCTTGTAAACCGCGGTCAGCACGGGCTTGACGCCCGGCAGCGCCATGAAAAAAGCTGCCGGGCGCAGCCGGGTCACCCGCTTCATCAGCAGCACGTAGGCGTCGATACCCTCGTATAAGCGCCCCTCGGCGTCTTCCAGATGCAGCGACAAAAGCGCCACCTCGGGGTCCACGCCGATGGCGTGCAGGTGCTCGCCGTACTCGTTGAGATCGCACCAGGTAACCGTATCGCCGGTTTCGCCGGCCCACTGCTCGTAGCGGGCACGGTCGCGCCGGCAGATGGGGCAGGCGCCGTCGTAATACACGTAAAGCTGCGTCAGTCTCTGTTTCTGGCTCATGTCCACCTCCCGGTTGTCATGCCCGCCGCCGGCCCACTCCCGGCAGGCCTCTCCCTCCACCATAAGCCGGCACAGTCACAATGCAAAGAACCGGCAAGCCGGCAGGTCAGCGACGAGGCGACGGCGTCTCGAGGGTTCCGGGGGTCAAACTTTCCGCGTCCGCCTCGAAAAGCTCCTGCAGTTCGCGGTTGGCCTGGGCGTGGCTTTGTGGCTGCTGCTGCTCCTCCCGGGACGCCTCCATCTGCCGCATCAGGGTGTGCTCGTCGTGCTGGCGGAAGGTCTCGATGGTATGCCGGGCGATCTCGTCCTTGACGCCAAGCTCCGTTAACACCCGCCGGGTCATCTCGAGACTCGACAGCAGCAGCTCGCGAATCACCACGGAGACGCCCAGGCGCATCAGCTGCTGGGCATGGTAGCGATCCCGCGCCCGGGCCAGCAGCCGGGCCCGGGGGAAGCGCCGCCGAATGAGGCCGGCCACGCGCAGGGACATGTCTACCTCGCTTACTGCCAGCACCAGCAGATGCGCGCGCCCGGCCCCGGCGGCTTCCAGCAGGTCGAGCCGCGAGGCATCGCCGAAATACACCTGGTGGCCGTAGCGGCGGACAAAATCCACCCGCTCGGGGTCGCTGTCCAACACCGTGAAGGGGATCTGCAGGTTCTGCAGCACCCGCCCGACGACCTGGCCAAAGCGGCTGAAGCCGATGATCAGCACCCGGGGCTCGTGGTCCCGGGGTCGGTCGAATTCGCGGGTCGGCCTTTTGTGCGCCAGCAGCCCCGAGCGCAGCGCCAGGGCGTTGATCAAGGGTGCCAGCGCAATGGATAGCGACACGATCAGGATCAGCGTATCGACCAGCGACGCCTCCAGCACGCTGGCGGAGAGCGCCGCAGAGAACAGCACGAAACCGAACTCGCCGCCGTGCCCCATCAGCACCCCCAACCGCAGCGCGACGGTCCAGGGCCGGCGATACAGCCGCGTCGCCACCACCAGCATGAGAAACTTGAGCACGGACAGCCCGATGACGAACAGCAGGATGCGCAGCGGATGTTCCAGCAGCAGCCCGACCTGGGCGGTCATGCCCACCGCCATGAAGAAAAGCCCCAGCAGCAGGCCCTTGAACGGCTGGATATCGGCCTCGATGGCCGGGCGGTACTCCGAGTCCGCCAGCAGCACGCCGGCCACAAAGGCTCCCAGCGCCATGGACAGCCCCGCCTGCTCCATCAGCAAAGCCGCCCCCAGCACCACCATCAGGGCGGCGGCGAGGAACATTTCGCGGCTGCGCATTTTGGCTACCTGGTGGAATAGCGGGCGCAGCAAATAGCGCCCGCAGAGGATCAGCAGCGCAAAGGCGCCGATGCCCAGCACAATCTCCCGGACAATCTCGGACGAGTTGCCGTTCAGGTTCGCCCCGGCGCCGAGAAAAGGAATCAGCGCCAGCACCGGAATCGTCGCCATGTCCTGAAACAGCAGAATGGAAAAGGCATAGCGGCCCTGGCGGCTCTGCAGCTCGCCGCCCTCGCCCAGCAGCTGCAGCACCAGCGGCGTCGAGCTCAGCCCCAGACCGAAACCGACAATCAGCGCCGCCGTGGGCGACAGCCCCAACAGCCAGGCAACGAGGGCGATGGCCAGGCTGGCGGTGAGCAGCTGCAGGCCGCCGAAGACAAACACCGACTGGCGCATCAGCTTCAGCCGGGAAAGCTTGAGCTCCAGGCCGATGATAAACAGCAGAAACACAATGCCGATCTGGGAAAACCCCAGCACCTGTTCCGGTTCGCGCACCAGGCCCAGCGCCGCCGGGCCGATAGCCACCCCCGCCAGCAGGTACCCCAACACTTCGCCAAGGCCCAGCCACTTGCACAGCGGCACCACCGCCACCGCCGCGACCAGAAACACCAGGGCAGAATACAGCAGTCCGGTTTCCACAAGCGCCTGCTCCAGAGTGAAATGGCAAGTCGATCGGCCAGCGTGCTGCTAGTGGCTGTAGCTAGCGGCATGCGCCGAACCCGCCCATGGCCAAATGAAAATGGTTGGCATGAGCGGCGTTATAGTCCGGCCCCAGCACCGTGGCAAAGTGGCGGCAGGCACCGCGATGAAGCGCCCTGAGAAACCGGCCGCGCTCGTCCTCGTGCTGCCAGCCTTCGAGCACGCTGATACGGCGGCCGTCCTCCAGGCCAAACGCCGCCACGTCCAGCGCGTCCGCCGTGGCATGGGCGCTGCGCCGGGCATTCTTGCGCCCGTAGACGTTGCGGCAGGCAAAGCTGCCGTAGTGCTCCACCCGGCTGACCGGGCTGCCCAGATGCTCCCTGGCGGCCGGCTGCAGCACGTGATGTTCGAACATCAGCCAGCCAAGCGCCAGCGGGCAGCTGGCCACAAAGCGACGGTTGAACGCCACGCCGCTGGCGTTCAGGCGCACCACGTTGGTCAGCGGGCAGTCGGGCACCGGCGTGTAATCCTCAAGCGCCAGATAGTCGAGCGAGCTGTCCGGCAGGCGCTCAAGCGCTGCCAGGCAGCCCTCGCGGTCGCCGTTGAGCCGGCTGGTTTTCCAGCCGGTCACCGGCGTTACCGGATCCCGAATACGCAGCGGCGCGAACGGATCCCACTCCCGGGGAACCTCCCAGAGGCCCTTGTCGAGGGCCACGCCAATGGCGATCAGCACCAGGCAAGCGAGGAGTCGCTTCACCGAGAGGAGGCGTCGTCGCGGGCCCGCTGCATCCGCTCGATGGCGTCACTGCCCTCGCGGGAAAGCGCCTCCAGACGGCTGACCTGCTCTGCCAGCTGCGGCAGCGCCTCGCGGCGATAGCGCGACACGTCGTCAACGGCCGCCATAACGTCGCCAAAGGCCTGCTCGAGCTTTTCCATGTCGAGCATCGCCGACCCGGCGCGGGTCTGGATGTCCGCCCCCTGGCGGCGCAGCGACTGGGCGGTGCCGGCGATCATGTCCGAGGTGGTGGCGTTGAGCGCCTCGACCTTGTCCAGCACCAGCCGCTGGTTGGCAAGCCCCAGCGCCACGGTCACGGCAACGCTCAGCGCCGACACGGTGACGTTGATCGCCCTGTCCACCCCGCGCATCAGCTCGCGGTTGTTACGGATGAGCACCTCCAGCGCCAGCACGCCCTGCTGGCTGACCGCCCGCTGCTGCTGAAGATCGACCACGCGCTGGCGCAGCGGAAACACAAGCTCTTCTTCGATAAAGCCACGCTCGGGGTCTTCCGGCGGCAGCGCTTCGGCGCTCGACACCAGGCGCCGATCGATCATCTGACCCAGCTCGATCTGCTCCTGGAGCTTGTCAACGGCGTTTTCCAGCGCCTGCTGGTCGTCCGCCAGGGTGAGGTTGTCGCGGCCCAGCCTGTCCTTGCCCGACTCCAGCTCGTGGATGATGGCGTCCAGCGCCTGCTGGGCACTTTCATATTTTTGAAAATAGCGCTCAAGACCGGTGCTCATGCCGGGGATAAACCTCAGCACGCGATCGATCCCCCGCCGGGAAAGCCGATGGCGCTGGGGGTCAAGCTCGCGCATGCGGCCTTGCAGCCCGGCCAGCGCCTGGGCTACCGGCCCGCCTTCCTCGCCCTGCTCGGCAAGCGTGCGCATGGGCGTTTTGAGCAGCTCGCTGTGATAGGCGGCCTGGCGCTGGACGTCGTAGCCCAGCTCGTCCACGTGGCGGCGCCGGGCCTGGCGCTCCTGCCCTTCGGCCAGCAAGGCCTCGGCAAAGCGTTTCGCCTCATCCGCCAGGCGCTCCTCATCGGAGGCGGCAGAAGTCCTGCGCTCAAGCTCGGCGGCAACGTCTTCTGCCGGCGGCAGATACAGTGCCTGATGACGGGGATCCTGCGGCGTGGACATAAATCGGGCATCCTTCTTGGGCAAGAGAATAACTCAACAAGACTACGGCCAGGCCGTCGAGTTCAACTGCGGCGGCTATAGCGCTCTGCTCCGGCGACGAAGCGCTGCAGGTCATCCAGCGCCTGATCGGCGCTGACGGATGCCTGGGGGCGACGCGTATCCACCCGGGCCATGGCCACCGCCATATTGTCCAGCGCGGTCAGCGCGGCCTCATTGCGGCCGCCAAGCTCGCTGAGCTGCCGCCGGGTGTCTTCCACCAGCGCCAGGCGGCGCTCCAGAGCCAGGCGCTCCGCCTGGCTCAGCCGCTCGCCTTCGCGAGCCAGCCGCCGGCGCGCGCTCTCGGCGTCCACCCCCGCCACCCCGCTGGCCCGGGCCGCCATGGCGGTCAGGTTGTCCACCGCGGTCAAGCACACTTCGGCGACCAGCGAGCGCGCGCGCTCAAAGGCCAGCTCGCCTGGGTCGAAGCGCTCTAAAAGTACCGCCATGGCCTTGCGATAGCGGCCGTAAAGCTGGTCCGCCTGCCCGGCAACCGCCGGCTGCCGAGCCGCCAGCAGACGCTTCTTGGCCTCGCAGAGCGCCAGGGTAACGTCATCCGCGTCTGCCGGTGGCTGCGCCGGATCGAGGCTTTCCTCGCCTCTTTGTCGAGCCTGGCGGGCCTGCTCTGCCCGGCGAGCAGCGCTTTCGCGCTCGCGGCGGGCTTTCTCCCGCCGCTGCCGGCGCCTTTGCCGCCAGAGGCGCCAGCGGCGTTCCAGCGGAACCGCCACGGCCACCGCGCCAAGCCCCGCCAGCCAGCCGCCGAGCGACGGCCCGAAACCGCCCCACAGCGACGTCAGCCACAAAAGCCCGGCTACAAAAGGCACGGCAAGCCCGTAGCGGGCAACCGCCTGCAAGCGCGTGGGTCGCAGCGTGCCCAGGGCGCGGTGCGGACTTGCCAGTCCGATCACCAGCCAGGGCAGACAGGAAAGAAACAGGCCGTAGGAGAAACCTTGAAGAAATGCCAGCATAGGGCGTCAAATCCGGTAGACAAGCAGACCTCAGTGTAAAGCAAGGACACTAGGGCGTGTTGACGTTTCACATGGGCAGCCATAAAAAGCCGCAGGCCAAGGCCACCATGCTTTCGTAGTTTCGCTTGAGCTTGTCGTAACGCGTTGCGATGGCGCGATACGGCTTCAATCGAGCAAAGGCATTCTCAACCAGATGCCGATAGCGATATAAGCCTCTGTCCAGATTGGCATTTCCTTTCTTTGAGTTGCGTTTGCGTGGAATGACGGCAGCCATGCCCTTGGCTTCGATCTGTCCACGGATACGCTCGCTGTCATAGCCCTTGTCAGCCACCAATGCATCACCCGCTGGCAAATCGTCAATCAATGCCCGGGCTTCCGTGCTGTCGTGCACCTCACCCCCGGTTATTCTGAAGGTGATCGGTAGCCCATAGGCATCTACGGTCAAGTGGATCTTGCTGGTATTGCCTGCACGACTTTTGCCAATGGCTTCTGCGTCTTCCGTGGCAGCTCCGGTGCTGTCCTGGTGGGCCTTGACGTAGGAGCCATCAATGAACAGCCACTCAACATCAGGCTCCTCCACCAGAGAGCTGAAAAGCCTCATCAGCTTTCCACTCGCTGACCAGGCGTTAAAACGCTTGTAGACCGTGTTCCAGGGGCCAAACGTCTCCGGTAGGTCCCGCCACGGGCAGCCGGTGCGCATCCGATAAAGGATGCCTTCTATCGTGGTACGCAAGTCGGCCTTGTCATAAATACCTTGTTGAAGCAGGATAGGTTTCAGCTTCGACCAGTGTTCATCCGTGAGCATTTGTCGGGGCATGGCAGGCTTGCAGTTTGTTGGTGTGGGAACCTTTATTCTGCGAGCTTGCCCCTATCCTGCCAATACCCCTGCCATGAAACGTCAACAGGCCCTAGCAAAGCGTAACGCCGGGTGCTGCAGCACTTTGACGCAGATCATGCATTCCTAATGCGTTTTTCGTATGCTGGGGCGCATTCCCCAGCAAAACCGTCAGGAATAGCCCATGAAGGAAACGACTCTGCTTCGCCGCCTGCCGCTCATGCGCCTGGCGTTCCGCCCCTTTTTCCTGCTCGGTGCCGTGTTCAGCGTACTTGCCCTGCTTGCCTGGCTGGCCTTCTGGCACGGCAATCTCTGGCTTTCGCCTTACGGCGGCATGTTCTGGTGGCATCCTCACGAAATGCTGTTCGGCTTTGGCAGCGCCATTATCGTCGGCTTTTTGCTCACCGCCGTGCAGAACTGGACCGGCCGGCCCGGACTGAGTGGCTGGCCGCTTGCCGGGCTTGCCGCGCTGTGGCTTTTGGCGCGCGTGCTGCTGGCCTACGGCGATTCGCTGCCGGCGACGCTGCTGATTACCCTGGACGTGGCCTTTCTGCCCCTGGCGGCGCTGGCCATGGCCCGGCGCGTGGTCGCCGTACGCATGTGGCGCAACCTGGCGTTTGTGCCGCTGCTGCTAGCCCTGGCCTGTGCCAACGGTTTTATGCACCTGGGCGCGCAGCAGGGTGACGGCACGCTGATGCGCGAAGCCAGCCACTCTGCCATGCTGCTGATCGTGCTGGTCATGACGCTGCTCGGCGGGCGGGTGATCCCGTTCTTTACCTCGCGCAAGCTAGGCATCGAGCAGCCCGTCAGGCTGCGCCCGCTGGAAGCGGCCAGCCTGGGCGGCGTTGTCGCCGTGCTGGCGCTGCAGATACTTGCCGCTGCGGGACTGGGGCCGGCCCACGCCCTGCTGGTGCCGGCGCTGCTGGTCGCGGCCACGGCCAACGCCTGGCGGCTGTCGCGCTGGTATCACGTCAGAATCCTGCGCGAGCCGCTGCTGTGGGGGCTGCACGCCAGCTACGCCTTCATCCCGCTGGGGCTTTTCATGTGGGCCGTCGAGCACGCCGGCGGCCAGCGGATCGAAACCGCGCTGCACGCGCTCGCCATCGGCGGCATGGGCACCATGATGCTGTCGATGATGTCCCGGGTATCGCTGGGCCATACCGGGCGCATCATCCGCACTCTGCCGGGTATCGGGATCGCCCTGGGCCTGATGCTCTTCGCCGCGCTGATGCGCTCGGCGTGGCTATGGCTGTATCCGCAAACCAGCCACTGGGTGTACAGCCTGACCATTATCGCGTGGTGCCTAAGCTATCTGGCCTTTATCCTGTACTATGTGATCCCCTTGACAAGCGCGCGGCCGGACGGCAAGGCCGGCTAGCGCCGTCCGGGCATCGTACGCCTTGATCCCGCCCGAAGCGGAACACACTGACAACAGGAACGCATTCCATGGAAAGCTACACCGCCGTCAAACACCTCCACGTAACCGCCGCTTATCTGAGTCTTATCTTCTTTGTGCTGCGGGCGTTCTGGTCGGTCAACGAAAACAGCGTGCTCAAGGCACGCTGGGTAAAGATTGCCCCGCATGTCATCGACACCGCGCTGCTGGCGTTTGGCGTGGCGCTTGCCGTCATGCTCAACTTCTGGCCGCTGCCGGGCTGGCTCACGGCAAAGATCGTCGCCCTGATCGTGTATATCGTGCTGGGTACCGTGGCGATCAAACGCGGCGCCACGCCGGCCAGCCGGGCGCTGTTTGCCGTTGCCGCCGTGGCGGTGTTTGCCTATATTCTGGGTGCGGCAACGCAGCACAGCGCGCTTTCCTGGCTTGCCGCCGCCTAAGCCGCGCCGACCATTGCAAGTTCAAAGGAGCCTGACATGCGTTTTGCCCCTCTAGCCTGGAGCGCACTGGCCTACCTTTGTATCGGCCTTGGCGCCGCCGGCATCGTGCTGCCGCTGCTGCCCACCACGCCCTTTCTGCTGCTGGCGCTGTGGGCCGCTACCAGGGGCTCGCCCCGGCTTGCCAACTGGCTGCTGTACCATCCGCGCTTCGGCCCCTACCTCTATGCCTGGCGCGAACAGCGGGCCATTCCGCCCCGCGCCAAGCTCACCGCCTACGCGCTGCTGGTATTCAGCCTCGTCACGCTGTGGCTGGGCGGCGCCTCTCCCTGGCTACTGGCCGCGCTGGCGCTGTTCTTCGCCGGGGTGGCCACCTTTATCGCCACTCGCCCCGACGCCACCGCCACGCCGTCAGAACCCGTCGCCAACCCGCCGCGCCGCTAACCCGAAAGCGTTACCGCGCCGCGCGCTCAGGAAACCGCGTCGGCGGTCGCGTCGTACCGGAAGCGGCGCATGTGGCCCTCTTCTTCCATGGCCACATGCCAGCCAAGCGCCTGCTCCAGGCAGTGCGGGGTATGTCCGCCGCGCTTTTTGGCATCGGCGAAATAGCGGTGCAGCGCCGGGCGGTAGGAAGGATCCACGCAGCGCTCGATCACCTGTACCGCTCGCTCCCGCGGGGCCAGCCCGCGCAGGTCGGCCAGACCGTGCTCGGTGACGAGGATATCCACATCGTGCTCGGTATGATCCACGTGGCTGACAAAGGGCACGATGCTGGAAATATCGCCGCCCTTGGCCAGCGACTTGGTGACAAACACCGACAGCTGGGCGTTACGGGCAAAGTCTCCCGAGCCGCCGATGCCGTTCATCATCCTGGTGCCGCTCACGTGAGTGGAGTTGACGTTGCCGTAGATGTCCATCTCGAGCGCGGTGTTGATCGAAATGCCCCCCAGCCGGCGGACGATGCCCGGATGGTTGGAAAGCTCCTGGGGACGCAGTACCAAACGATCGCGATAGCGATCGATATTGTTCCACACCCGCTCGCCGCATTCCTCCGACAGCGTGATCGAGCAGCCCGAGGCAAAGTCCAGCTTGCCGCTGTCGAGCAGGTCGAAGGTGGAATCCTGCAGCACTTCGGAATACATGGTCAGGTGCTCGAAGGGGCCCTCGGCCAGCCCGCTCATCACGGCGTTGGCCATGTTGCCGATACCCGCCTGCAGCGGCAGCAGCGACGGCGTCAGGCGGCCGATTTTCACCTCGTCGGCAAAAAAGTCGATCAGGTGGTTGGCAATGCGCTGGGTATCGGCGTCCGGCGGCTGCACCGTGGAGGCGCTGTCCTTGCCCCGAGTCACCACGATCGCTGCGATGCTGTCGGGATCGATGGGAATATACGGCGTGCCGATGCGCGAATCCGCCGCGACCACGGGGATCGGCGTGCGCGTGGGGCGCATCTGCGGAATGTAGATATCGTGCAGCCCCTCCAGCGCCGCGGGCGAATCCAGGTTCAGCTCGATGATGACCTTGTTGGCCAGTATGGCATAGCTGGCCGAGTTGCCCACCGAGGTAGTCGGTACGATACCGCCGTCTTCGGTGATCGCACAGGCCTCGATGACCGCCACGTCCATTTCCGCCAGCTGACGATTGCGCAAAAGCTCTACCGTCTCGGACAGGTGCTGGTCCATGAACATGACCCGGCCGTCGTTGATCGCCCGGCGCAGGGTGGCATCCACCTGAAACGGCATGCGCCGGGAGAGCGCGTTGGCTTCGGTCAACAGCTTGTCGAGGTCATTACCCAGCGACGCACCGGTCATCAGGGTGATGGAAAGCGGCGCCTGGCCGGCCCGCTCAGCCAGCGCCCGGGGCACGGCCTTGGCTTCCCCGGCCCGGGTAAAGCCGCTCATCCCCACGGTCATGCCGTCCTCGATCAGCGCCGCGGCTTCCTCGGCGGTGCGCAGCTTATCGCGCCACTGGGGCCAGCGGCAGCGCTGGCTGGCCAAATCCTCGTCAAACATGGGGTCTCCTTCAGCAGACAGGTCGCGACGGCAACCGGGACTGCCCCGCTGCCGATTACCGCGACGCATGATGCCACGCTTCAGCGCAAAACGCCGCGTTTCGCGACCAAAGTTGCACATGGCTCGGCACCCCTTACAGGCCAGGGCCCAATACAAAAATGGCCCCGGCGAACCGGGGCCATGGCGCTACGATGAGTTTACAGCGTCTTGCCTATCTGCTGAGCATGACGACGGCAAGAGCCGAACCGTTATTCGACATCGACGGGGATAACCACGGGCTCGCCATCGGCCATCATGGGCGGATCCACGTCGGTGGAACCTTCGCCAAACTCGTACTTGCCTTCTTCACCGGTGTCCTTGTGCAGCATGGCAAACACCTTGTCACCGGACTCGAGCTCGCGATCCACTTCGACGGTGACTTCGTCCTGGCCGTCAATGGCGGCGTGGCCAATGGACGCCGGCGCCACGGGCTTGCCTTCTTCGTTGCTGTCGTGGATTACCACAAAGCCTTTCTCATCGGCCGTCACGCTGACGGTCACTTCCTTGCCCGGCGACTGAGCGTCCGCCTCGAGAGACGGGCCGTCTGCGGCCATTGCCGTGCCGGCGGTGCCGGCGAGTCCCAGTGCCAGCATCATCGAGAGGGATACGTTGCGAAGTGTCATACGTTACCTCCTTGAGTAGCGCCCGAGAATAAAGCTTAAGGGCGCTGGATCGGTGCGGCAGGTCATTCTACCGCTGCGCACTTTTCAAGCTAGACAACAAAACGCAGTCTGTACACGTCGTACCGCCCGTTTTCATATTGCCTGCTTGTTTGCGGCCTCGCTGCTTGCCGCCACGCGGGCAGAATGCGGCTGCGCATGGCGCCGCAGAAGCGCGCCTCAGCCCAGCAGGTGCTCCACCGCCGCCCGCTCTTCGCGCAGCTCGTTCTCGGTAGCCTGCATTTTTTCCCGGCTGAAGGCGTCGATCTCGAAGCCCTGGACGATTTCATAGCTTCCGCCCTTGCAGCGCACCGGGTAGGAATAGATGATGCCTTCCTCGATGCCGTAGCTGCCGTCGGCAGGGATCGACATGCTGACGATGCCGTCGCTGCCCAGCGCCCAGTCGTGCATGTGATCGATGGCCGCCGCCGCTGCCGAAGCGGCCGACGAGGCGCCGCGGGCCTTGATGATCGCCGCACCGCGCTGCTGCACGGTGGGGATGAAATCGCTTTCGTACCAGTCGCGCTCGACCAGCTCCAGCGCCGGCTTGCCGTCGACCCGACACTGGGAAATATCCGGATACTGGGTGGCGCTGTGGTTACCCCAGACGATCAGGCTTTCCACATCGTTGACGTGCCTGCCGGTCTTCTGGGCCAGCTGGGTCATGGCGCGGTTGTGGTCAAGGCGGGTCATGGCGGTAAACTGGCCGGCGTCGAGATCCGGCGCGTTGCACGACGCAATCAGCGCGTTGGTATTGGCGGGGTTACCCACGACCAGCACCTTGACGTCGCGGCTGGCATGATCGTTGAGCGCCTTGCCCTGTACGGAGAAAATCGCCGCGTTGGCTTCCAGCAGGTCCTTGCGCTCCATGCCCGGGCCGCGCGGCTTGGAGCCCACCAGCAGGCCGTAGTCGATATCCTTGAAGGCGACGTTGGGATCGTCCGTGGCGACGATATCGCGAACCAGCGGGAAGGCACAGTCGTTGATCTCCATCACCACGCCGTTGAGGGCTTCCATGGCCTGGGGGATCTCCAGCAGCTGAAGTATGACGGGCTGATCCGGCCCCAGCATGTCGCCTGCGGCAATGCGGAAAATAAGCGAATAGCTGATTTGTCCTGCACCGCCGGTAATCGCAATACGTACGGGATCTTTCATCATGACTCCTTGGTTGTTTCACCTTGAGTGCGCCACGCCAAACGCTGCGACGCCCTTTTCGATGTTAGGCGTCGCCAACGCAAAACACAATCAGTCAAGGGCCCGACCTTGGCCGTACAGTAGGGCTGGCAAAGTTGCGCTTTGGCCCGGCTATCGGGCAGGCTAAAGCGCCTTCGCGCCTGGCGTTTTCACGCCCCGGCGCTTTCCCGTGGCGGTCGCATCAACGGACCGCCCCATGATTCAGCGAGAGACACAAGGCCCATGCGGCAACCGCGATTTTCACGACTGCCCTTTTCCTACGTATTGGCAAGCCTGCTTCTGCTCGCACTGGCGCTGTGGCTGGTACTGGGGGATTTCAACGCCTTTCGCTCGGAGGCCCCCGCCGATGCCGCCTCAGAGCCCGCTCCCACCCGTGTTGAAACCCGGCAGATAAAGCGCATGGAGTATACGCCCGTCCAGGTGGTGCAGGGCGAACTTGAAGCCGTGCGCGACGTGGCGCTGCGGGCAAGCGTCGAGGGCTTTGTGCAGGACAAGCCGGTCAAGCAGGGTGAGCGCGTCAGCCAGGGCGAGACGCTTTTGGTGCTGGACAACGACGCCCTCCCCGAGCGCCTCAAAGAGGCCCGGGACAACGTCGAGCTGGCGCGCTCGGAGCTTGCCGGCGCGGAAAAGCTGCGCCGCCGGGAGCTGATTGCCAAAACCGAACTGCTGCGCCGGCGCGCCGCGCTCAGCCAGGGCATCGCCGAGGTCGCGCGATTGGAAAAGCAGCAGGCCGACACCCGCCCCAAGGCGCCTTTTGCCGGCCGCCTCGATCGCGTCAGCGTGGACCTGGGCGAACTGGTGCAGCCCGGGGAAGAGTGGGGGCGGCTGATCGCGGACGACACGCTGAAGGGCATCGGCTGGGTTTCCCAGCAGGACGTGGGCCCGCTCGAAGAAGGCCAGCGCGTGACCGCTCGGCTGCTCAGCGGCCACGCTCTCGAGGGCACGCTCACCCACGTGGCCAGCCGCGCCGAGGACGACACCCGCAGCTTCTACATGGAAGCGACCCTGGCCAACCCCGAGCGCCAAAGGCTGGCCGGCGCCAGCGCCGAGCTCAGCGTCGAGCTGCCGCCCCGCCGGGTGCACGCGCTGTCCCCGGCGCTGTTACGCCTGAACGACAGCGGCGAACTCAGCGTGCGCCACCTGGGCGACGACGGCCGCGTCCGGCAGACCGCCGTCGAGCTGGTGAGCGCCGACACCGACCGAGCCTACGTGGCCGGCCTGCCCGAATCCACCCGGCTGATCACCCTGGGCGCCGGGCTGGTAGCGCCCGGCGACCCGGTCAAGGCCGTGCCGGCGGGCGACGCTGCCGGGAGTGATCGCTGATGCGCCGGCTGATCAACGCCGCGATGACCTATTCGCGCACCACCCTGATGCTGCTGACAGGGCTGCTGCTTGCCGGCATCGCCGCCTGGCAGGTGATCCCCAAGGAAGCCAACCCCGACGTCACCATTCCCATCATTTACGTGTCGATGACCCTTGACGGCGTCAGCCCCGAAGACGGCGAGCGCCTGCTCATTCGCCCCATGGAGCAGGAGCTGCGCGGCATCGAAGGGCTGCACAAGTTCACCGCTCAGGCAAGCGAGGGCCACGCCTCGGTTACGCTTGAGTTCGACGCCGGCTTTGACGCCGACACCGCCCTTTCCGACGTCCGCGAAAAGGTCGATATCGCCCGCAGCAGCCTGCCCGATGAAGCCGAAGAACCCCGGGTCAACGAGGTCAACGTCTCCGAGTTTCCGGTACTCACCCTGGGGCTCTCCGGCGAGCTTGGCCTGCGCGAGCGCGTGGCCGTGGCCCGACGGCTGAAAGACGAAATCGAAGGCATCGCCGACGTGCTGGAAGTCGAGATCGCCGGCGAGCGCGACGACCTGCTGGAGATCGTCGTCGACCCGCTGGTGCTGGCAAGCTACCGGCTGGACTTCGACACCCTGCTCAACCGGGTGCGCAACAACAACCGCCTGGTCGCCGCCGGCAGCCTCGATACCGGCGCCGGACGCACGCCGCTCAAGGTGCCCGGCATCATCGAAAACCTCGACGACGTCATGAACATGCCGATCAAGGTGGAAGAAGACCGCGTGGTCACCTTCGGCGACGTCGCCTGGATACACCCCACCTTCAAGGACCCCGAGGGCTTTGCCCGGATTGCCGGCAAGCCCGCCGTGGTGCTGGAGGTTTCCAAGCGCGCCGGAGCCAACATCATCGCCACCATCAGCGCGGTGGACGAGCTGATGGACACCGCCAGCGAAGGCTTTCCCGACGCTCTGGATCTGACCACCATTCTCGACCAGTCGACCACCGTGGAGGACCTGCTCGGCGAGCTGTTGAACAACGTGCTCACCGCGGTGGTGCTGGTGCTCATTGTGGTGGTTGCCGCCATGGGCTGGCGCACCTCGCTGCTCGTCGGGCTGACCATTCCCGGGGCCTTCCTCACCGGCATCATGCTGATCTGGGCGCTGGGCTTCACGCTCAACATCGTGGTGCTGTTCGCGCTGATCCTGGTCGCCGGCATGCTGGTGGACGGCGCCATCGTGGTCAGCGAGCTGGCCGATCGCCACCTGCGCGACGGCATGGCGCCGCGCCAGGCCTGGCTTGCCGCCGCCACGCGCATGAGCTGGCCGGTGATTGCTTCCACCGCCACCACCCTGGTGGTGTTTCTGCCGCTGCTGTTCTGGCCCGGCGTGGTCGGCCAGTTCATGAAATACCTGCCGGCCACGGTGGTGCTGTGTCTGCTGGCGTCCCTGGCCATGGCGCTGGTGTTTTTGCCGACGCTCGGCAGCGTCTTCACCCGCCGCAGCGCTACCGCATCAGCCGGCGCCACCCCCGCCGACGCCACCGCCTTTGGCCGCGGCTACCGCAAGCTGCTCGCCCGGCTGCTCGGCCACCCCGGCTGGGTAGTGCTTTTGGCCGTGCTGCTGATGGGCGTGGTCTACAGCGGCTATGCGCGCTTCAATCACGGAGTGGACTTCTTCCCCAGCGTCGAGCCCGACAGCGCCCAGATGCTGGTGCGCGCCCGGGGCGACTTTTCCGCCGAGGAAACCGACGCCATCGTCAAGCGGGTCGAGCAGCGCCTGGGCGGCATGAGCGAGGTAGAAGCGCTTTACGCCCGCTCCTTTGCCGTGCCCAACGAGCAGATGGGCAACGACGTCATCGGCGTGCTGCAGTTTCAGTTCATCGACTGGCATCAGCGCCGCCCGGCTCGGGCCATCCTTGACGACATGCTCGAACGCACCGCCTCGCTCCCCGGCATCGTGCTGGAAACCCAGGAGCAGGAAATGGGCCCCACCAGCGGCAAGCCCGTGGTGCTCGAAGTCAGCGCCGCCGAGCCCGACAAGGCCAACCAGGCCGTTGACCGGCTCAAGAGCGCCATGCGCGATCTGGGCGGCTTTATCGACATCGAGGACAACCGCAGCCTGCCGGGCGTGGAGTGGCGCATCCGGGTCGACCGCGAGGCCGCCGCCCGGCTGGGCGCCGACGTCACCACCGTGGGCAGCGCCGTGCAGCTTTTGACCAACGGCCTGAAAGTCGCCGAATACCGCCCGCCCACCGCCAACGACGAAGTGGATATCCGCGTGCGGATGCCCGAAGGCTGGCGCTCGCTCGATCAGCTCGAGCGTCTCACCCTCAACACCCCGCGCGGCCAGGTGCCGATTACCCACTTTGTCGACATCGCGCCGTCGCCCCGGGTGGGCACGCTCAGCCGCATCGACGGCCGGCGGGCAATCACCGTCAAGGCCGACCTCGCGCCCGAAGCCCAGTCCGCGGAGCGCCTGGAGACGCTGTTCAACGAGCTGGAAGGTGCGCTTCCCGACGGCGCGCGGGTCAACGTTGCCGGCCAGCAGGAAGACCAGCAGGAAGCGTCGCAGTTTCTGTTCAGCGCCTTTGCCGTCGCCATCGGCCTGATGGCGCTGATTCTGGTCACCCAGTTCAACAGCTTCTATCAGGCGCTGCTGGTGCTGTCGGCGATTGTGCTTTCTACCGCCGGGGTGCTGCTGGGGCTTTTGATCACCGGCCAGGCCTTTGGCGTGGTCATGGTAGGTATGGGGATCATCGCCCTGGCCGGCATCGTGGTAAACAACAACATCGTGCTGATCGATACCTACAACGCCCTGCGCCGGGGAGGCGAAACGGCAGACGCGCCGATGGCGCCAACGGCGGCGGCGCTGGAAGCGGGCTGTTTGCGCCTGCGCCCGGTGCTGCTCACCGCCATCACCACGGTGCTGGGGCTGATGCCCATGGTGCTGGGGATCAACGTCAACCTGATGGCACCGGCGCTGGGCTTCAACGCGCCATCCACCCAGTGGTGGGGGCAGATGTCCAGCGCCATTGCCGGCGGGCTGACCTTTGCTACCGGGCTGACGCTCTTACTGACGCCCTGCATGCTGGTGCTGGGGGAGCGGCGTTCAGGGTAAGCCGCAGTGGGGATGCCGTCGCGCGGCAAAGCCGCCCTCCCACAGGCTCCGTGGCCGGCCGATTGTGTGGGAGGCCGGTTTACCGGGCGACGCAGGCCGCAGGCCTGCCGGATACCGGCTATGCAGCCTGGCAGACCCCAGGGTGCCTGACGGCACCCCTCGCGGCAAAGCCGCCCTCCCACAGGCTCCGTGGCCGGCCGACTGTGTGGGAGGCCGGTTTACCGGGCGAAAGCAGGCCGCAGGCCTGCCGGATGCTGGCTATGGAGCCTGGCAAACCCAAGGGGGCCTGACGGCACCCCTCGCGGCAAAGCCGCCCTCCCACAGGCTCCGTGGCCGGCCGACTGTGTGGGAGGCCGGTTTACCGGGCGAAAGCAGGCCGCAGGCCTGCCGGATGCTGGCTATGGAGCCTGGCAAACCCAAGGGGGCCTGACGGCACCCCTCGCGCGGCATAGCCGCCCTCCCACAGGGTCCGTGGCCGGCCGATTGTGTAGACATGATGGATGGACCTGCCCCGCTTCAACGTCGTGGGTTATGTTGAAGTAGGGACCACAACACAGTGCCAATATTGAAGGAGGCAGGTCATGAAACAGTCTAACGCAACAAATCCCGTTCTTGTAGAAAGTGAAGCCGCAAAGCGGCTCAACGCCGTCGGCAGCGGCCATGCCGCCTACATCGGGCTGGACGTCCACAAGGTCAGCATCTCTGTCGCCGTTGCAGAAGAAGGTCGACAAGCGCCTGAATTCCTGGGGGAAATACCCAACGAGCCCAAGGCCATCGATCAGCTGATTCGGCAAATGAGCGAACGCTTTGCCGGGCAGCCGCTGCTGTTCTGCTACGAGGCGGGGCCATGCGGCTACGGCATTTATCATCAGATCCAGGCTAGCGGGCATGATGGTGAGGTGGTGGCGCCGTCGCTGATTCCCCAGCGGCCGGGGGACAGGGTGAAAACCGATCGACGAGACGCCGTGTTGCTGGCTCGCCTGTCACGTGCCGGGGAACTGACGGCCGTATGGGTGCCAACGGCTGAACAGGAGGCCATACGCGACTTAACACGGGCGCGAGAAGACATGAAGGCCGCCGAGCTCCGAGCACGGCAACGTCTCAATGCGTTCCTGTTGCGCCACAACAAGCCCTATCCCGGCAAGAGCCGTTGGACAGCAGCACACTACCGCTGGCTGGAAACCGTCCGATTCGACTCGCCCATTCAACAGCTTGTGTTGCAGGAGTACATCGAAAACGTCAGGGAAGCCGAGCGTCGTGTGGCCGGCCTGGAAAAGCAGATGCGAGCCGCGTTGACCGAGTGGTCACTGGCTCCCGTGGTGGAGGCGCTCATGGCGCTGCGCGGCGTCAGCTTGATCACCGCCATGACCGTGCTGTCCGAGCTGGGCGATATCAGCCGCTTCGACTCGCCCCGTCAGCTCATGGCCTACCTGGGCCTGGTGCCCAGCGAGCACTCCAGCGGCGGCAGTCGTCGACAAGGCGGGATCACCAAGACGGGCAACGGTCACGTCAGGCGTGTGCTGGTGGAGTCGGCCTGGAGCTATCGCTACCCGGCGCGCAAAACTCGTATTATCCAGCAGCGTGCCGAGCGAACGTCCCCGATGGTACAAGCCATCGCCTGGGAGGCGCAGAAACGCCTGTGCGGCCGTTATCGCCGGCTAGCCGCTACGGGGAAGGCCAAACAGCAAGTGACCACGGCGGTCGCTCGCGAGTTGGCGGGCTTCTTGTGGGCCATCGCCTGTGAAGCCATGGGCAAGCCCCACGGCAGTCGGGCCACGGCATAACCGTGCGGTTCCCGTGTTCATGGCTCAGGGGGCGTCGGGCCGACAGGAGAACCCCAGCTCCTCCTATGAGGCCCTGCCCTCCGGGGTAAGGTGACCCTCGATTGTAGACCCGGGAAGCTCCGCGACGAAGTGATGACAGGTCGGTAACCAACCCACGAATACCAGAGAGATCCACCGTCGCTAACAGCCCTTCGCTTCCTGAGCCATGAGCATGGAGAGCATCGCATGTAGTTAGCCTCAGCCAGTCGTTGACAGGTCAATCCATACCAGGAGGCCGGTTTACCGGGCGAAAGCAGGCCGCAGGCCTGCCGGATGCTGGACTATGCAGCCTGGCAAACCCCAGGCCGCCTGACGGCACCCCTCGCGGCAAAGCCGCCCTACCCCACAGGCTACGTGGCCGGCTGACTGTGTGGGAGGCCGGTTCACCGGGCGACGCAGGCCGCAGGCCTGCCGGATACCGGCTATGCAGGGAAACCGCAGGGTGCCTGGCGGCACCCCTCGCGCGGCAAAGCCGCCCTCCCACAGGCTCCGTGGCCGGCCGATTGTGTGGGAGGCCGGTTTACCGGGCGACGCCGGCCGCAGACCTGCCGAATGCTGGCTATGGAGCCTGGCAAACCCCAGGGTGCCTGGCGGCACCCCTCGCGCGGCATAGCCGCCCTCCCACAGGGTCCTTGGCCGGCCGACTGTGTAGACATGATGGATGGACCTGCCCCGCTTCAACGTCGTGGGTTATGTTGAAGTAGGGACCACAACACAGTGCCAATATTGAAGGAGGCAGGTCATGAAACAGTCTAACGCAACAAATCCCGTTCTTGTAGAAAGTGAAGCCGCAAAGCGGCTCAACGCCGTCGGCAGCGGCCATGCCGCCTACATCGGGCTGGACGTCCACAAGGTCAGCATCTCTGTCGCCGTTGCAGAAGAAGGTCGACAAGCGCCTGAATTCCTGGGGGAAATACCCAACGAGCCCAAGGCCATCGATCAGCTGATTCGGCAAATGAGCGAACGCTTTGCCGGGCAGCCGCTGCTGTTCTGCTACGAGGCGGGGCCATGCGGCTACGGCATTTATCATCAGATCCAGGCTAGCGGGCATGATAGTGAGGTGGTGGCGCCGTCGCTGATTCCCCAGCGGCCGGGGGACAGGGTGAAAACCGATCGACGAGACGCCGTGTTGCTGGCTCGCCTGTCACGTGCCGGGGAACTGACGGCCGTATGGGTGCCAACGGCTGAACAGGAGGCCATACGCGACTTAACACGGGCGCGAGAAGACATGAAGGCCGCCGAGCTCCGAGCACGGCAACGTCTCAATGCGTTCCTGTTGCGCCACAACAAGCCCTATCCCGGCAAGAGCCGTTGGACAGCAGCACACTACCGCTGGCTGGAAACCGTCCGATTCGACTCGCCCATTCAACAGCTTGTGTTGCAGGAGTACATCGAAAACGTCAGGGAAGCCGAGCGTCGTGTGGCCGGCCTGGAAAAGCAGATGCGAGCCGCGTTGACCGAGTGGTCACTGGCTCCCGTGGTGGAGGCGCTCATGGCGCTGCGCGGCGTCAGCTTGATCACCGCCATGACCGTGCTGTCCGAGCTGGGCGATATCAGCCGCTTCGACTCGCCCCGTCAGCTCATGGCCTACCTGGGCCTGGTGCCCAGCGAGCACTCCAGCGGCGGCAGTCGTCGACAAGGCGGGATCACCAAGACGGGCAACGGTCACGTCAGGCGTGTGCTGGTGGAGTCGGCCTGGAGCTATCGCTACCCGGCGCGCAAAACTCGTATTATCCAGCAGCGTGCCGAGCGAACGTCCCCGATGGTACAAGCCATCGCCTGGGAGGCGCAGAAACGCCTGTGCGGCCGTTATCGCCGGCTAGCCGCTACGGGGAAGGCCAAACAGCAAGTGACCACGGCGGTCGCTCGCGAGTTGGCGGGCTTCTTGTGGGCCATCGCCTGTGAAGCCATGGGCAAGCCCCACGGCAGTCGGGCCACGGCATAACCGTGCGGTTCCCGTGTTCATGGCTCAGGGGGCGTCGGGCCGACAGGAGAACCCCAGCTCCTCCTATGAGGCCCTGCCCTCCGGGGTAAGGTGACCCTCGATTGTAGACCCGGGAAGCTCCGCGACGAAGTGATGACAGGTCGGTAACCAACCCACGAATACCAGAGAGATCCACCGTCGCTAACAGCCCTTCGCTTCCTGAGCCATGAGCATGGAGAGCATCGCATGTAGTTAGCCTCAGCCAGTCGTTGACAGGTCAATCCATACCAGGAGGCCGGTTTACCGGGCGAAAGCAGGCCGCAGGCCTGCCGGATGCTGGACTATGTAGCCTGGCAAACCCCAGGCCGCCTGACGGCACCCCTCGCGGCAAAGCCGCCCTACCCCACAGGCTACGTGGCCGGCTGACTGTGTGGGAGGCCGGTTCACCGGGCGACGCAAACCGCAGGCCTGCCGGATGCCGGCTATGCAGGAAAACCCCAGGGGGCGTCTGACGGCACCCCTCGTGGCAAAGCCGCCCCCCACAGGTTCCGTGGCCGGCCGACTGTGTGGGAGGCCGGTTTACCGGGCGACGCCGGCCGCAGCCTGCCGGATACCGGCTATGGAGCCTGGCAAACCCCAGGGTGCCTGACGGCACCCCTCGCGCGGCATAGCCGCCCTCCCACAGGTTCCTTGACCTGCCCGTTACTCCACCGGGCAGCTGCGCACAGCGCGCCACAGCATGGCCAGCGGAAACGCCGCCAGCGCGATAAAACCGACCAGGGTCCAGGCCGGAAGCGACAGTCCCAGAAACGCCGCGTCGACGGCGGCGCACTCGCCGGAGCCGGAAAGCACCGTGGCGATGACTTCCTGCAGGGGCAGCACGTCGATCATGTAGTCAAGCCCCGGGCCGCAGCTCGGCACCTGGTCGGCGGGCAGCGACTGCAGCCAGACGTGGCGTCCGGCAACGAAGGCGCCGCCGGCCACACCGGCAAGCGCCAGCACGGCGTAAACCCCGCGCCCCAGGCGGCCGTCGGGGTTATGCCCTGCCGCCACGGCCAGCACAACCCCGGTCGCGATCACGCCCACGCGCTGGAAAACGCACAGCGGGCAGGGCTCGAGCCCGCCGACATGCTCAAGCCCCAGGGCTACCGCCATCATCAGCGCGCAGAACGCCACCCCGGCCAGGGGCAGCCACCGCCACGCCGGCCTCACCGGGCGGCTCCCATGCTCAGCGGCGTTACCGCGTGGGATTCCCGGGCCTGGGCAAAATAGTCTTCCAGAAAGCGGTCAAAGCACGGCTCGTCGGCGGCGTCCATGTCGCGCTGCTGCTGGCGCGAGGTTACCGCCTGCTGTTCCATCAGGGATTCTCGCGTCGTGGTGGCCGGCTGACGGCGCAGCATGTCGGCCTGCTCCCGAGCCAGCGACATCACCACGTCGGCAAAGGAGCCGTTCTCCTCGCGCAGCCGCTCGAGCAGCCGGGCGGAAGGCGTCAGCGAGGCATCCTGCAGCCGCGGGGCCAGCGCAGCGATAGCATCTAGGTGCGGCGTGCCGTCTTCGTCGGCGTCCAGAAGCTCCGCCACTGGCTGCATCTCGGCGACAATCTGCTCGCCCCACTGGCGCAGGCTGATGGCGCCGCCGTCCTTGTTCAGGCGCAGCGCCGGGTCCCGGCCGCGCTCCACCACCAGCCGGCGGTTGTCGTCCAGATGGTCGCACTCCTCATCGGAAATCCACGGGCTTTCGCTGAGCAAACACCACATGAGGAAGGTGTCCAGAAAGCGCATCTGGGGTTCGCTGACGCCCAATGGCTCGAAGGGATCGAGATCCAGACAGCGCACCTCGATGTACTCCACGCCCTGGGCCTCGAGCGCCTGGCTCGGCGTTTCTCCCGACCGGGCCACGCGCTTGGGCCGGATGTCGCTGTAGTACTCGTTTTCGATCTGCAGGATGTTGGCGTTGAGCTGGCGCCAGTCGCCGTCCACCTTCACCCCCTTGGCCTGATAGTCCGGCCAGGGCGTGGAAATGGCGTTGCGCAGCGTATTGACGTAGTTCGACAGCGAGTTGAAACAGATCTTGAGCTGCTCCTGCACCGAGTTCTGGTAGCCCAGATCGGACATGCGCAGCGTCGTGGCGTAGGGCGCCATATAGGTATCGTCGCCCAGCGGCTCGAGCTTGGACGGCACCGGCTTGCCGTCGAGAAAGCTCTTGTCGATGGCCGGGGAGGCGCCGAACAGATAAAGCAGCAGCCAGCTGTGGCGACGAAAATTGCGGATCAGGCTGAAGTAGCGCGTCGAGCGGTAATCCTTGAACGCGGTATCGCTCTGGCCTTCCACCTCGCGCAGCGCCTGCCACATCTCATCGGGCAGCGAGACGTTGTAGTGCACCCCGGCGATGGCCTGCATGATGCGCCCGTAGCGCACGTCCAGCCCCTTGCGATAGACGTGCTTCATTATCCCCGAGTTGGAGGTGCCGTAATCGGCGATGGGCACGCTTGCGTTCCCCGAAAGCCTTGACGGCATGCTCGCCGGCCAGATCCACTCGCCGTCCAGATGACGATAGCTGTAGGCGTGCAGATCAGAGAGAAACGCCAGCGCCTCTCGGGGCTCGCTGAGCACCGGCGTGACGTATTCCAGCAGCGCTTCGGAGTAATCGGTGGTGATATGCGGGTGAGTCAACTTCGAGCCCAGCGCTTCCGGATGGGGGGTCTGAGCGACATGGCCACTCGCATCCACGCGCAGCCCTTCTTTCTCGATACCTCGGCGCAGGCGGCCCAGGCGTCCGTCGCGTGCGGCCGGCAGCAGTTTTGCGATGCGCTGGCCAAGCGTGGTCGGCACGGTGAGTGGTTCAGACAAGGAGTGCACTCCCAGTTAGGCGGCCCACCGTCGCGGGCCTGAATGCCTGGTTAACCGGCTCGCCGTCGCGAGCCTGCATAAAAGCATCAGGCTGTGCCACCGGGGCACAGCCCAAAACGTTTACGCGTAAGATATGATGCCCGGCTAACGATATTCAAGCGGGCCTATTTATCGCCGCGAGCCTTTAACAGCGCAGCGCCCAGCGCCCCCACGTCGGCGTCGTGGCTCTCGGCCTTGCCGCCGCGCTTGCGGCGCCGGGTCTTGTTTGCCCCTGCCTTGCCGTCGGCCGTGCCCGGGGCGCCGCTACTGGCACCGGCGGCCCTGTCCGCCTCGGGCTGGTCGTCCAGGCGCATGGACAGCCCGATGCGCTTGCGCGGTATGTCCACGTTCATGACTTTCACCTGGACGATATCGCCGGCCTTGACCACGCTGCGCGGGTCTTCCACAAAGCGGTGGGAAAGCGCCGAGATATGCACCAGCCCGTCCTGATGCACGCCGATATCCACAAAGGCGCCGAAGTGAGTCACGTTGGTCACGCTGCCCTCCAGCACCATGCCCGGCTCAAGGTCGTTCAGGCTTTCCACGCCCTCGCGGAACGCCGCGGCCTTGAACTCCGGGCGCGGATCGCGGCCGGGCTTGTCCAGCTCGGCGAGAATGTCGCTGACCGTGGGCACGCCAAAGCGCTCGTCGGCGAAGTCGGCAGGGTCGAGCGCCTTGAGAGTGGCGCTGTCGCCGATCAGCCCTTTCAGCTCGCGTCCGGTCTGGCCGGCAATACGCTCCGCCAACGGATAGGCCTCGGGGTGCACGGCGCTGGCGTCCAGCGGGTTGTCGCCGCCGGTGACGCGCAAAAACCCGGCGCACTGCTCGAACGTCTTCGGCCCCAGGCGGTTGACTTCCAGCAGCGCCTGGCGGCTATTGAAGGCGCCGCGGCGGTTGCGCTCGGCGACGATATTGTCGGCGAGCGTGGCGGACAGCCCCGCCACCCGGGAAAGCAAGGCGCTCGAGGCGGTGTTCAAGTCCACGCCCACGGCGTTCACGCAGTCCTCGATCACCGCCTCGAGACTTTTGGACAGCTGCAGCTGGGAGACGTCGTGCTGGTACTGCCCCACGCCGATGGACTTGGGCTCGATCTTGACCAGCTCCGCCAGCGGGTCCTGCAGGCGGCGGGCGATGGACACCGCGCCGCGCACGGTGACGTCGAGGTCGGGAAGCTCCCGGGAGGCGTACTCCGAGGCCGAATACACCGAGGCCCCGGCTTCGGACACCATCACCTTGCTCAGCGGCTGCGAGGCCGCCATCGCCTTGACCAGCTCGCCGGCGAGCCTGTCGGTCTCGCGGCTGGCGGTGCCGTTGCCCACGGCGATCAGCGCCACGCCGTGCTCCCTGACCAGGCGAGCCAGCTCGTCCAGGGACTCGCGCCAGCGGTTCTGCGGCGCGTGGGGATAGATCGTGGTGTGGGCCAGAAACTGCCCGGTGGCGTCCACCACCGCCACCTTGCAGCCGGTACGCAGGCCCGGGTCAATGGCAAGCGTTACCTTGGGGCCCGCCGGCGCGGCCAGCAAAAGGTCTTTCAGATTGGCGGCGAACACCTCGATAGCGGTGAGCTCGGCCTGCTCGCGCAGCTGCCCCAGAAGCTCGGTTTCCAGCGAGGTGTAGAGCTTCACCCGCCAGGTCCAGCGCACGACTTCGGCGAGCCACCTTTCTCCAGGGCTTTGGCCTTCGGGGCCTGCCTTATCCGCCGGTACAAGCTTGATGCCTGCCTGCCTGGCAATGGCCAGCTGGGCCGGATGAATCGGCGCCTCGTCTTCGCCGGGCAGGCGGATCGCCAGGCTCAGCACGCCTTCGTTGCGCCCGCGAAACATCGCCAGCGCCCGGTGGGACGGCACCTTGGCAAGCGCCTCGTCGTGCTCGAAATAGTCGGCAAACTTGGCGCCCTCGCGCTCCTGGCCCTCGAGCACCCGAGCGGAGAGCTCGCCGTCCCGCCACAGCCGCTCGCGCAGCCGGCCGATGAGCTCGGCGTCTTCGGCAAAGCGCTCCATCAGGATCTGCTTGGCGCCGTCGAGCGCCGCCCTGGCGTCCTCCACCGCCGGGGTTTCGCCCTCGGCCGGGCGCAGGTAGGCAGCGGCTTCGCGCTCGGGATCGAGCCTGGGGTCAGCCAGCAGCGCGTCGGCCAGCGGCTCCAGGCCGGCCTCCCGGGCCATCTGAGCCTTGGTGCGACGCTTTTTCCGGTACGGGCGGTACAGGTCTTCCAGACGCTGCTTCGTATCGGCGGCGTTCAGGTCAGCGGCAAGCGCCGAGGTGAGCTTGCCCTGTTCGTCAATCGTGGCGATCACCGCCTCGCGACGCTCTTCCAGCTCGCGCAGGTAGCGCAGGCGCTCATCAAGGCGCCGCAGCTGAGTATCGTCCAGCGCCCCGGTAACTTCCTTACGGTAGCGGGCGATAAAGGGCACCGTGGCGCCCTCGTCCAGCAGGCCTACCGTGGCGGCTACCTGAGCCGTGCGAACGCCCAGCTCATCGGCCAAGCGTTCCATAATACGCTGATTGACATTCATATATCGCAACTAACTCATGCAGCAATGAAGAGGGCCACAAGGTACCACACTCGTCCGCGCCCCGCTTCCGGCAGCCGCGCAACAAACGGTGCCTAGGCAGGCTCGAAGCGCAGCGCCAGGCCGTTGTTGCACCAGCGCAGGCCGGTGGGCTCGGGGCCGTCTTCAAACACGTGCCCCTGGTGGCCGCCGCAGCGCGCGCAGTGGTATTCGGTGCGTGGCCAGATCATGCTGAAGTCCAGCTTGCTGAGCAGGTGCCCTTCGACGTGTCTGAAAAAGCTCGGCCAGCCGGTGCCGGAATCGTACTTCATGGCGCTTTCAAACAGCACCAGATCGCACCCGGCGCAGCGGAACTCGCCCTCCCGGGTTTCGTCGTCCAGCGGGCTGGAAAAGGCCGGTTCGGTGTCGTTTTCCCGAAGCACCTTGTAGGCCTTGGGCGAGAGGCGCTCGCGCCACTCGTCCTGGGTCAGCTCGAGCGGCTCGATATCGCCGGACGCGCTCAGATCAACGCTTGGGTAGCCGAACGACACACCGGGCAGCGCGCCGGCGACGCCGGTCAGGCCGGCAAGACCGAGAAAATGGCGGCGTTTCATCAGATTTTGCGCGGGATACCCGGTACTTTCAGTGCCGGGAGGGATAGCGCGTCGCCCGCAGAGCGACCTGTTACGCCACCGTCTGCCCCGCTCCTCCCTTTGGTTGAATGGATGAGGTGAGGCGGTAGCCGTAGCCATCACCGCGTTGGATCAGCAAGCAGTGCTTGTGCGAGATGCCTTGCACCGCCCCCTGCTCGGTCTGAATGTTGAAGCTGCCTGTTTTACGCACAGCGACACGGCCCGTATGGATGCCGGCCTTCTTGCCGGTGGGCACGATGGCTTTCACCATGTCGCCGGTCTGAAAACCGTGCACCTGCTTCTGCCGCATCAGATAGCCACGCGGGAAACCGTGCCGGTTCAATCGGGTGCGTTGATAGCTGCCGCGTCCGGTGGCCTTGATCGTCAGCGTCGGCACCTGCCAATGGTGCAGGGCGTCCATTGGGCCGACACAGGCGGCGTCCAGGGCGTGGGTCTTGGGAATGCCGAGGCGCTGGCGGTTGTACTTGGTGCGCCCGCCGCTACCTGCTGTCACCGGCAGACCGGTGGCCTTGAGAGCACCGAACAGCACCCAACGGGTCGCGTTGACGGCGCTGGCATCCCGCAGCGGGCGCTTGAGCTCACATTGCACGCGCTCCTGTCGAGCATCCGCCGACAGGTTGTTAGCCTTGAGTCGCTTCTTGAGCCCCTTGTCGGTGGTGAAGAAAGTGTCCAGCGTGCCGTTGCCCTTGCCCTGGTTGCAGGCGTGGCAGGCCAGCGTCAGGTTACTGACGCGGTGCGAGCCACCGTGAGCACGAGGTACCACATGCTCGACTTCCAGTGGGGTGTCGGTATCACCACAGTAGGCGCACTCGCGCCCCCACTTTTCCAGCAGGTATTCGCGCACCTCGTAGCCGAGCAGCGAGCCCTGCTGGTACTCGACACCGCTGATCTCCGGGTTGTCCAGCTTCTGCGTATCGAAGCGCACCAACTCCTGACTGATGGCAGTGACCGGCGCCAGACGAGTCAGCCGGTTCACCCAAGCCGTGATGGTATCGACACGGTGCCGCAGGCTGGGAGCCAGCCAGCCCTTGGGTCGGGTGCGGTTGTTGAAGCGTGGCGCCCGGTAGCGCAGGTTCTGACGGCGACGACGGCGACGAAAGGCTCGGCGCTGCTCCAGCGCCTTGCGAATCTGAAAGCCACGATGGACAAGATCGAACAGGCACAGCACGTGACGATCCTCGGCATCCTCGCGCACTAACGCCAGCCCGGTGGTCTTGCTGCCGGGGTCGATGCCGAGTCGCAGCGGCTGGGTGTCACCATCCACCCGATCCTTGAGCCGGATCGTGAACGGATAGCGCTTATGCACCACAGCGCGACCGCGTTCCAGCAACAACCGGGCGCGCTTCTCGCTGCACGGCATCAGGGGCCGTTTCTGTTTGTCCAATACGAAAACCGCCATGCGATTTTCTCCTGTGTTAATGCCCTTACGGGCCTGGTGTCGCGGATCGTTCGATCCGTCTCCCCTCGGGAATGTCGATAACCGGCTCCTGCCTGACGGCAGCGATCAAGACCTTCGGCGTTTTACCTTGCGCCAGCATGATCCTGACCTTCCAGAGCCCGCCGCTGAGGAAGCACGGCGGGGTGGGTCTTGGCGACCTGTTACCAGCGTAGCGGGTTGACTACCGCTTTCCCTGGTCAGCCGGGCTTGCTTTCACAAGCCTCTCCCTTCAGGGAGAGGTAGCTGACGGCAGACCTCCTCAGGGTTTTCGAGTCCATCTGCCAGCATAGTAACACCACCCTTGTACAGAAAATCCAATAAAAAAAGCCAACGTACAACCATTGGTCTTTTTAATATCCAGCCACCACCGTCGCGCGGCACAGCCGCCCTCCCACAGGCTCCGTGGTCGGCTGATTTTGTGGGAGGCCGGTTTACCGGGCGACGCAGGCTGCAGGCCTGCCGCTAGTGCACCGTGGGCGATGGGGCATCCGGGTCACCCGAGAGCAGCGCTTCCACGTCGGCGGCGGTATAGCGGTAGCTCGAATGGCAGAAGTGGCACTGGGTATCGATGGCGCCCTGCTCCTTGACGATATCGCGCAGCTCCTCGGCGCCCAGGGTCAAAAGCCCGTCGGCCATGCGCTCCCGGGAGCAGGTGCAGCCAAAGTACAGCGCCTTGGGCTCGAAAACGCGCACGGTTTCTTCGTGGTAGAGCCGGTAGAGCACCTGGCGTTGCTCAAGGCCTAAAAGCTCGTCAGGCTTGATTGTCTCGGCCAGCTTGGCGCTGCGCTCCCAGGCGTCCACGTCCTGATTTTGCGCTTCGTGGGGCAGGCGCTGAAGCAAAAGCCCGCCGGCGCGCTTGCCGTCGGCCGCAAGCCACAGCCGGGTGGGCAGCTGTTCGGACTGGCTGAAGTAGGCCTCCAGGCACTCGGCCAGGGTCGGGTGATCCAGCGCGACCACGCCCTGATAGCGGTTGCCTTCGCGCGGGTCCAGGGTAATCACGATCTGACCTTCACCCACCAGCTCGCGAAACTCAGTATCGGCTTCGGGCAGCGCGGCGTCTTCGGCAACCCGGGCAATGGCGCGCAGCTCGCCGCCGGGGTTGGATTCGGCCATCAGCAGCGAAAGCGCCCCCTCGCCGCGCACCTCAAGGCTCATCACGCCGTCGAGCTTGACGGTATCGGTCAATAGCGCCACCGCGGCCAGCAGCTCGCCCAGCAGCGCGTTCACCGCCGGGGGGTAGGCGTGGCGGCTGAGTACGTCGCCGTAGGCTTTCTCCAGCGTGACGATTTCGCCGCGCACGTTGGTGTTGTCAAACAAAAAGCGTTGTATCTGGTCATTCATGTTGTGCGGTCACCTGCAAAGAAGAAATCGCGGCCGGCGCGAGGATTAGCCGCCCTGGTTACGCTGGAACTGCTTGATTTCGCGGCGCTGCTTTTTATCCGGCCGCCGGTGCGGATGCTGCATGACCTGCTGGCCCAGCCGCCGGGCTTCCAGCTCGCGCGCCCGGCGCTCGGCGCTTTCCGCGGTCTCTTCGTAGAGCTTTCTGGCTTCCGGCGCTCCCCGGCGCTGGTCGGAAAGCCCGGTCACGCGGACCTCGTAGATATCATACCCTTGGGGAATGCGAATCAGCGCGTCCAGCTCCACCGGCTTGCTGGTTTTGGCCCGGCCGCCGTCGTAGTGCACCTTGCCGCCCTCGATGGCTTTTTTCGCCAGCTGGCGGGTTTTGAAAAAGCGCGCCGCCCACAGCCACTTGTCCAGACGTACGCTATCAGCCATGAAAACCCTCCTTCATTGCGGTTTCCGGCACCTCGGCGGGATAGATCTCGGCAAAGCGGCCAAGCGCGGTAAAGGTCTGCAGCTCCCGCTCCGGGCGCCGGCTGTCCGGCTGCTTGATACCCAGCAGATGGCAGATGCCGAACGTTTTGGCGCTTTCCAGCACCCGCGGATTGTCGTCGATGAACAGCGTCCGCGCCGGGTCGAACGGCTCGCGGGCCCTGAGCGCGTGCCAGAAAGCCTGCTCTTCCTTGGCCGCGCCCAGATCCTGAGACGACACAATCGCATCCAGGTAGGGCTCAAGGCCGGTCAGCGGCAGTTTGAGCTCGAGACTTTCGCGGTCGGCGTTGGTCGCCAATACCACCCTGGGGTGGGCGATCTTCAGCCAGCGGAGAAAATCCAGGGCATCGCCGCGCAGGCCAATCAGGTGCTGCACCTCACGCTTGAGCGCGACGATATCCACGTCAAGCTCCCGGCGCCAGTAGGCCAGGCTATACCAGTCGAGCGTGCCCTGTTCGCCGACAATGCGGGCTTCAAGTTCGCGCTGGGACGCTTCGTCGAGCTGGTGCAGCTCCACATAGCGGCGCGGCAGATGCTCAAGCCAGAAATGACTGTCAAAGTGCAAATCCAGCAGCGTGCCGTCCATGTCCAGCAGTACGGTATCAATGGTCTGCCAAGGTATCATCGCCGCTCCTCTTGCGTGCTGTTCTCTGACGCTTCCCGCGCCGGGGCCCGCGGCTCTGGGCAACGGGTCAGGGCTTGCCTGCGCCGGCCCGGCCAGGCGTGCTATTGTAGACTATCGATGATGCCTCAACGACCGCTGGCCCACGAGTGCCGATCCGCGTTCACCGGTCGCAACCCATTCAGCCAGGGGGACGCACCCCTGCTCTGCCACGGAGACAGCATGTCAGCGAACCATTATCTCGCCCCACCCCACGGGCAAAGGCCGCAGATACTCTCCTGCACGCCCGTTGCCCAAAGCCGTTTGTTTCGGGTCGAGGCCCTTGACCTGCGTTTTTCCAACGGCGAAGAGCGCCAGTTCGAGCGCCTGGGCGGCAAGGGCAGCGGCGCGGTGATGATCGTCGCCATGCCCGACCCGGAAAGCGTGCTGCTGATCCGGGAATACGCCGCCGGGTTTGAAGACTACGTGCTCACGCTGCCCAAGGGGCTCATCGACCCCGGCGAAGACGCCGAGACCGCTGCCAACCGCGAGCTGATGGAAGAGTGCGGCGTGGGCGCTCGCCACATCGAGCCGCTGTGCGAGCTGTCGCTGGCGCCCAACTACATGCGCCACCGGATGAACGTGCTGCTGGCCACCGATCTCTATGACAAGCGCCTGCCCGGCGACGAGCCCGAACCGCTGGTGGTAGAAAGCCAGCCGCTCGACGACATCGACACCCTGCTCGCCCGGGACGACTTCCACGAAGCCCGCGCCATCGCCGCGCTCTACATTGCCCGGGACCGGGTGCGCGCCGAGCGCCAAGGGCTGGTGCCGTAACGGCCTGCGTCAGCGCTTGCCGAACCGCCAGAAAAAGGGGCCGCCTGGCCGGCAGCCCCCGGCGTTGACCGCCCGTCACGAAAGCCCGGGCGCTACTGAAACACGGCCTTGGCCACGTCGCGGTAGCGGTCGGCAAAGTGGACCGTCATGCCCTCGCGGAGAAACTCGGGCAGCTCGTTATAGTCCTGGCGGTTGGCCGCCGGCAGCACGACTTCGTAAATGCTGCTGCGGCGCGCGGCGATGATTTTTTCGCGGATACCGCCCACCGGCAGCACCTGGCCGGTCAGCGTCAGCTCGCCGGTCATCGCCAGCGGCCGGCCGATGGGCTGACGCCTGGCCATGGACAGAAGCGCTGTGGTCATGGTCACCCCGGCAGAGGGGCCGTCCTTGGGCGTGGCGCCTTCGGGCACGTGCAGGTGGACAAAGGAGGCGTCGAAAAAGCCCTCCGGCGCGCCGTTTTCCTTCAGGTGTCCCAGCGTATAGCTGTAGGCGATATTGGCAGACTCCTGCATCACCTCGCCCAGCTTGCCGGTGAGCTTGAAGCCGCGCTCCAGCCCGTGCACCCGGGTGGCCTCCACCGGTAGCGTGGCCCCGCCCATGGAGGTCCAGGCAAGCCCGGTGACCACGCCTTCCCCCTTGAGCACCTTCTCCTTGCGGAACAGTGGCGCCCCGAGAAAGTCCTCAAGGTTTTTCACCGAGACCTTGACCGTGCTCTCGCCCTCTTCCTGGTCGCTTTCCAGCAGCTTTACCGACGCCTTGCGCACGATACGGTGGAGCTGCTTTTCCAGCTGGCGCACGCCGGCTTCCCGGGCGTAGCCTTCGATCACCTGCTTGAGCGCCGCGTCGGTCAGGTTGATGCGCTTTTTGGGCAGATTGTTGCGCTTGAGCAGCTTGGGCCAGAGATGATGCTTGGCAATGGCGACCTTCTCCTCGGCGATATAGCCGGAGAGCCGAATCTGCTCCGTGCGGTCCAACAGCGCCCGGGGAATGGAATCCACGGTGTTGGCGGTGCACACGAACAGCACCTTGGACAGGTCCATGCGCACGTCGAGGTAGTGATCGAGGAAGTCCACGTTCTGCTCGGGGTCGAGCACTTCCAGCAGCGCCGAGGCCGGGTCCCCCTGGAACGACTGCCCGAGCTTGTCGATCTCGTCGAGCATGATCACCGGGTTTTCCACCTCGACTTCCTTGAATGCCTGGACAAACTTGCCCGGCATGGCGCCGATGTAGGTGCGCCGGTGGCCCTTGATTTCAGCCTCGTCGCGCATGCCGCCGACCGAGAAGCGGTAGAACTTGCGGCCCAGCGCGTCGGCGATGGAACGGCCCACCGAGGTCTTGCCCACCCCCGGCGGCCCCACCAGCAGCAGAATCGAGCCGCCGACGTCGCCCTTGAAGGTGCCTTCGGCGAGAAACTCGACGATGCGCTCCTTGACCTCTTCAAGCCCGTCGTGGTCGCGGTTGAGCACCTTCCTGGCGTGGTCCAGATCCAGCCTGTCGTCGCTGGTGATCCCCCAGGGCAGGCTGGTCAGCCAGTCCAGGTAGTTGCGCGTGGTGCCGTATTCCGGCGAGCCGGTTTCCAGCACGCTGAGCTTGCCCATTTCCTCGTCGATGCGCTCCTGGACGCGCTCGGGCACGGTGAGCCCTTCAAGGCGGGCGCGGAAGGTATCGACGTCGTTTTCACGGTCGTCCTTGGAAATCCCCAGCTCGCGCTGAATGACCTTGAGCTGCTCGCGAAGGAAGAACTCGCGCTGATGCTCCTGCATCTTGGCGTTGACCTGCTCGCTGATCTCGTTTTGCAGCTGAGCCACGTCAATTTCCTTGCGCAGCAGCGGCAGCACCTTCTGCATGCGCTCGATCACCGACAGCGTCGCCAGCACATCCTGCAGCTCGGGCCCCTTGGCCGAGGTGATCGCCGCGGCAAAGTCGGTCAGCGGCCCGGGCTGGTTGGGGCTGAAGCGGTTGAGATAGTGCTTGAGCTCCTCGCCGTAGAGCGGATTGATCGGCAACAGCTCCTTGATGCCGTTGATGATCGCCATGGCCCAGGCGCGGGTTTCCTCGTCTTCACTGTCCACCGGCTCCCTGGGATAGCTCACCTCGACCAGGTACGGCGGCTTCTTCGACAGCCAGCGCCGGATACGAAAGCGCTGCATGCCCTGGGCGATAAACTGGATCTGGTGATCTTCGGCCTTGAGCTTGTGCACCCTGACGGCGGTGCCGATCTCGGGAAAGTCCTCTTCCCCGGGCGCCTCGTCGCCGTCATCGCCGTCGCCGACAAAGGCGACGCCGATGGTGTGGTGCGGCGTGTTGGCCACCCGCTGCATGGTTTCTTCCCAGCGCTCGCGGTTGATCAGCAACGGCTGTACCTGGGCGGGGAAAAACGGCCGGTTGTTGATGGGCAGCAGATAGATGCGCTCGGGCAGCGCTTCGCCGGCCGGCACAAGGTTATGGGCACGCTCGCCGTCGGAGCGGTGCTCGCTGTCAAGCTCATCGCCGGCATCTTCGTACGCCGTGGTCTCGTCGTGCGCTTCCCACTGGGGAGCCTGGTCGTCGCGGTCAAAGCCCTGGTCGCTATAGTCCTGGTCGCTCATGCACCCTCCGTTAACAAAAGCCGGCGATGTAGCTGCCGGGCGGTTGCTAAGGGAATGCGGGCGCCGGAGCCAAACTTCAAGCCTTCCCCTGCGTTACCAGTCCGGCAGCGGGCGGCCGTTGACCCGCCAGTCGCCCCGGATCAGGTCAAACGTCAGCTCGCGTTCGCCAAGCGGCAGGCCCAGCCACAGCGCGGCGACGGCCGGCGCGTCGCGCCAGGTAATGTCGCCGTTCAGCCGCCGTAAAAAGCGCGCCTGCATCTCGGGTTCGTCGAGCCGGGCCAGATCCAGGTCGTCGATCTTGCGGGCATCAAAGAACAGCGCGCCGTCGGCCTCCATGGCGATATCCAGCAGGGGACTGGTCAGCGCAATTTCCTCGATGTCCAGCCGCGGCGCCTCGCTCAGTACCTGGCGCAGCAGCGGCGAAAGGCGCTCGAGCGCGTCGTCGGCCACGGGCATGTCGGCGTCGCCCCGGGCGGCATCCTGGCGCAGCCGGGCAAAGATGCGCCGCACGGCGTCGGCATCCAGGCGCGACAGCGTCCCCGCGATTCGGCCGTGGAGCGCCGGCGTATCCGGCGCCTCCTCCGCCAGCCAGACGTTGTCGAGGATGAGCTCGCCGTCAATGCGCAGCTCGCGCTCGTCGAGCGCCATGTCGGTATGCAGCACCAGCGGCGCGGACTCAAGCGCCAGGTCGGGGTGGTCAAGGCTCAGCGCCTCGATGCGCAATTTATCGTGCTGGTTGAAGTGGTAGGCTTCGTCGATATAGGTATAGCGGCTTTCCAGGGTGGCCGGCCCCAGGGCAAGGCGGGCGCCGTGATCCGTCAGGGAAAGCTCGTCGAGCTCGGCCGCCAGGCGCCAGTCGCCGTAAACGCCGCGCAGCTTGACCCGGGCACCGCGCACGGCAAGCTCGCGCCCGTGCTGGGTGATGGTCAGCGGAGCCAGCGCCACGCGCATTTCATAGCGCCCGCTGTAGGTGTGATAGCGCCCGTTCAGGCGCGGGGCGGCGGTAGCACCGACTTCGCCCACGGCCTTTTGCAGCGTGCCGTCCAGCCGCGGGCGCAGGGTGCCGGTGATCTCGCTGGATAAAATGCCGTGACGCACGTCATAGTCAAGCTCCAGCCGCCAGGGGCGGCCCAGCAGCGGCGACAGCAGGATACGCCCCTCGGAACTCAGCCAGCCGGCGTCGTTTTCCACCCGCTTGACTCGCCACTCCCCGCGGGCCTGGAGGTCGGAAAGCGCCTGGCTCAGGCTGCGCTCGAACAGCACGCTGGAAACCAGCTGGGCCACCAGCCAGGCAATCGCCAGCACCGCCAGCACGGGCACTATCAGGCGCTCTTTACGCATCACGCTTCCTCAGGCCTAAACCGCTTGCCACCCGGGGCCGCTAATGCAGCCAGAACCACAGGTGCATGGAGCTCCAGGCATAGAGCCCGGCCATGACGTCATCGATCATGATGCCAAAGCCCCCGGCGACCCGGCGGTCCGCCCAGCGGATCGGCCAGGGTTTGAAGACATCGAAAACGCGAAATACCACAAAGCCCCAGAGCGCGGCTTCCCAGGAAAACGGCACCGCCGTCATGGTGATCCAGTAGCCGACAAACTCGTCCCAGACGATCCCCGAATGGTCGTGCACCCCCAGGTCGTGGGAGGTTTTGTCGCACAGCCAGACGCCGATGGCGAAGGCCACCAGCACGATGCCCAGATACCAGCCCTGGCTGAGATCGGCCATCAGCCAATAAAAGGGAATGGCCGCCAGGGTGCCGAAAGTGCCCGGCGCCCAGGGCATGGTGCCGCTACCCAGCCCGAAGGCGAAAAAGTGGGTCGGGCGCCGCCAGACGCTGGCCGGGGCGCGATTCATCGGGGTGGCTCCGTCGGCGCCGGGTCCGGTGAGGTAAAGTGCTGCCAGCCGCGCCGGCCGCCGGTGGCGGTCTCGAGAATCTCGGCGGCGTTTTGCCCCTCTCCCGGCGCCACGCAGCGGCCGATGGCCGTCAGGGCGATGCCCGCGGCCTCAAGCGCCTGCTGCGCCCGGGCGAGATTCGCCGGCGGCAGCGTGACCAGAAGCTCGTAGTCGTCGCCGCCGGAAAGCGCCGCCCGGCGGGCCTCATCGGCGCCCAGCGCGGCGCCCAGGCCGTCGGCGAGCGGCAGCGCGTCAACTTTCAGCACCGCGTCGACGCCGGAAGCGCAGCGGATATGGCCCAGATCCGCCAGCAGGCCGTCGGAAATGTCCATGGCGCTGGAGGCCAGCCCGCGCAGCGCCATACCGGCCTCAAGCGCCGGCTCGGGCAGCAGGTAGCGGCGCAGCAGAGGGTGATCAAGGTCGCGCTCGCCGCGCTGCCACAGCTCAAGCCCGCCGGCACCGCCGCCCAGCGCCCCGGTCACGGCGACGACATCGCCCACCCGCGCCCCGCTGCGCCTGAGCGCCTGGCCGGCCGGAACCTCCCCCATCACCGTGACGCTGATGGCAAGCCGCCCCGAGGTCACGTCGCCCCCGGCAAGCGCCGTTTCCCAGCGCGCGCAGCCGTCCATGAAGCCGCGGGCATAGCCGGCAAGCCACGCCTCGGCGGCATGTTCGTCGGCCAGGCGCTGGGCGTCCAGGGTCAGCGCCATCCAGCAAAAGCGCCCCCGCGCGCCCATGGCCGCCAGGTCGCTCACCGCCACCGCCAGCGCCCGGTGGCCCAAGGCGCGCGCCGGGGCGTCCCCGGGAAAGTGAACGTCCACCACCGAAGTATCGACGCTGACGGCCAGTTCATGGCCCGACCGGGGCAAGAGCAGGCTGGCATCGTCGCCCACCCCCAGCGTCATGCCGCGGCTTTCTGCCCCGGCAGTACCGCCGGGCGTGAAATAGCGTCGGATCAGGTCGAATTCGGCAAGCACAACGGCCTCTTAAACAGGAAGTGGCACCTCGAACGCGGCGGCAGGCATCAGCGTCGCCGCGCGCTGACTTCAGCACTGCGCAACCGGTTGGCCAGCTTGTCCAGAATGCCGTTGACGTATTTGTGCCCGTCGGTCGCGCCGAAGGAGCGGGCCAGCTCCACGCCCTCGTTGATCACCACGCGGTACGGCACCTCCAGGCGATAGCGTAATTCATAGGCGCCCAGGCGCAGAATGGCAAGCTCCACGCCGTCGAGATCTTCCAGCCGGCGGTCGAGCACCGGCGAAATATCGCGGTCGATCTCGCCTTTGAGCCGGGCAATATTGTGCAGAAGCTCGGAAAACAGCGCCTGGTCGGCAATGCCCATCACCGTCGCCCAGTTCTCGTGGGGCTCGAGGTCGTCATCCGGGCTCTGGGCGCGAAACTCGGCCTCGATGGCGGTCATCGACTTGCTGTTCATCTGCCACTGATAAAGCCCCTGGACGGCGAGCTCCCGGGCGGCGTGGCGGCTTTGTCCGGCGGCCGAGGGCTTGCGTTGCCGACTCATTGCGCCGCTCCTGTCGTTCCCACCGTGCGCAGCAGCGAAACCATCTCCATGGCTGCCATGGCGGCTTCGGTGCCCTTGTTGCCGGCCTTGGTGCCGGCGCGCTCGATGGCCTGCTCGATGGACTCCACGGTCAGAACGCCGTTGGCCACCGGGGTATCGAACTCCAGCTGCAGGCTGTTCATCGCCGAGTTGCAGCCGCCGGCCACGTACTCGAAGTGCGGCGTGCCGCCGCGGATCACCGCGCCCAGCGCGATCACCGCGTCGGGCTTGACCACGCCCAGCACGCGCTTGATCGCCAGCGGCAGCTCCCAGGCGCCCGGCGCATGTATCAGCTGAATGTTTTCCGGGTCCACGCCGTGGCGCACCAGGCTGTCCACGGCGCCCTCCACCAGGCTGTCGACCACGTGGTGGTTAAAGCGCCCGACCACGATGGCGTAGCGGCCGTTGACGTCGAAAAAGTTGCCTTCAATTTGGGCGAGCGGTTCCATCATGTCTTCCTGCTTGCAAGGCCCTCAGGCCTTGTCGTTCGGTCCAAGACGCTCCACGACTTCGAGATCGAAGCCGGAAAGCGCAGAAAATTTCCACGGCGAGCTGAGCAGGCGCATCCTGCCCACGCCCAGATGGCGCAGAATCTGCGAGCCGGTGCCAATGGTCAGGTAGTTGCCGGCGCCGTCGGAGTCGCTGGTGCGCGGCGTTCGCCGGCGCTCGAGGAACACGTCCAGCTGGTCTTTCAGATCCGGCGGCGGCAGATTTTCATCGATCAGGACAAACACCCCCGGCTCGCTGCCGGCGATCTCGGCCAGCGCGCTGCCGGCGTCCCAGCGGTTTTTGTCGTCCTGCAGCATCCCCAGCACGTCGCGCAGGGTGTCGGCCAGGTGCACGCGCACCGTGGTCGGCGTCTCCGGTTCGGGCCGGCCGTTGACCAGCGCCAGGTGGTGCGCCCCCTGAATGCGGTCGCGAAACACGTGCAGGGTCATCTCGCCGTGAATCGTCTGCTGGGGGCGCGATTCCAGCAGCTCCACCGTCTGCTCGTTGACGATGCGATAGTGGATCAGATCGGCGATGGTGCCCATCTTGATGCCGTGAGCTTCGGCAAACGCCTCGAGCTCCGGGCGCCGAGCCATGCTGCCGTCGTCGTTCATGACTTCGCAGATCACCCCGCTGGGGTCGCAGCCGGCCAGCGCGGCCAGATCGCAGGCGGCTTCGGTGTGGCCGGCGCGGCGCAGCACCCCGCCGGGCTCGGCCATCAGCGGGAAGATATGCCCGGGCTGGACGATATCGGCAGGCCCCGCGCCGGGGGCCACGGCGGCCTGCACCGTACGCGCGCGGTCGGCGGCGGAAATCCCCGTGGTCACGCCCTCGGTCGCCTCGATGGAGAGCGTGAACTTGGTGCCGAAGCCCGAGGCGTTGTTATGCACCATCAGCGGCAGGCTCAGCTGCTCGCAGCGCTCACGGGTCATGGGCAGGCAGATCAGCCCCCGGGCAAAGCGCGCCATGAAGTTGATGTGCTCGGCCTCGACCTTCTCGGCGGCCATGATGATATCGCCTTCGTTCTCGCGATCCTCATCGTCCATGAGGATCACCATTTTCCCCTGGCGAATATCGTCAACCAGATCGGCGATGGGGGCCAGCCCCCCGGCGGAGGATTGCGCCATGAAGTCTCCCAGTAGTGTCTTTCGCAGTGCCGAACTTGCGCAGTGCCGAAACGCGACGCTGCCGAACGGCCAGCGCCGACAGCCGCGCGTCAGGGTACCTTGGTATCGCCCGGTGCGCCAGCCGGCAGCGGCGAGGCAATAATGCGCCAGTCCGGCCCCACGGCGCGAACGTCGTCAATCGAAAGCCGGCGCTGGTCCGCCATGCGCTCAAGTCCCGGCAGCGCAAACGCGCCCCGGGCCCCGGCGCCCAACAGCGTCGGCGCCATGAACAGCCACAGCGAGTCGACCAGCCCGGCGTCCAGCATGGCCCCGGCAAGTGTAGCGCCGGTTTCCACCAGCAGCTCGTTGACCGCCTCGGCCGCGGCCAGGTAGGCCACCAGCGCGGCCAGGCTCACTCGGCCGTCGGCGCCGGCCTCAAGGATCAGTATTTCCGCGCCGGCGGCCTCGAGGGCGCTGCGCTTTTCGGCGTCGTGGCCGGGCACCGTGGCGATCAGGGTGCGGCCGGGCTCGGCCAGGCAGGCCGCCGTCTCGGGCAGGCGCAGGCGCGAATCGACAATCACCCGCAGCGGCTGGCGGCGAGCCGCTTCGTCGGCGTTCTCCAGCCCCAGCTGGGCGGCGCGTACCGTCAGCCGCGAATCATCCGTGCGCACCGACTCCACCCCGCTGAGCACCGCGCTGGAACGCGCGCGCAGGCGCTGCACCTCGGCGCGGGCCTCGGGGCCGGTGATCCACTGGGATTCCCCCGACGCCATGGCGGTGCGTCCGTCCAGGCTCATGGCCATCTTCAGCCGTACCAGCGGCCGGCCGGTCTCCATCCGCGCGATGAAGCCCGGGTTCAGCCGCCGGGCGTCGTCGGCCAGCAGCCCCGTCTCCACCTTGACGCCGGCGCTTTGCAAAAGCGCCACGCCGCGGCCGCTGACCCGGGGGTTGGGGTCCTCCATCGCAACGACCACCCGGGCGATGCCGGCCTCCACCAGCGCCTTGGCGCAGGGCCCGGTGCGCCCGGTGTGCGAGCACGGTTCCAGAGTGACGTAGGCAACTGCCCCGCGGGCGCGCTCGCCGGCCGCCGCCAGGGCGTTGACTTCGGCGTGGGCCTCGCCGGCCCGGCGGTGAAAGCCTTCGCCGACGATAGCCGGCGCCGCGCCGTCTTCGCGGACGATGACGCAGCCCACCCGAGGGTTGGGGTCGGCGGTATAGCGCCCGCGCTCGGCCAGGCGCAGCGCCCGGGCCATATAGCGGTGGTCTGCGGCAGAAAAGGTCGCCATGGGGCTAGCGCTCCCCATCCGCATCGCCGCGGTCGGCCTCGTCACGCCCCGACGCGCCGGCCAGGCGGTCGATTTCGGCGCGGAACTCGTTCAGATCCTGGAACTTGCGATACACCGAGGCAAAGCGGATATAGGCCACCGGATCGAGATCGTCCAGCGCCTGCATCACCAGCTCGCCGATATCCCGGGCGTCGACCTCGCGCTCCCCCCGGGAGCGCAGGGTCTGGCGGATGCGCTCCACCGCCACCTCGATGGCCTCGGCGCTGACCGGACGTTTCTCCAGCGCGCGCAGCATCCCCGCGCGCAGCTTGTGCTCGTCGAAGCTCGCCCGGGAGCCGTCGGACTTCACCACCCGCGGCATCATCAGCTCGGCGGTCTCATAAGTGGTAAAGCGCTCCTGGCAGCGGGCACACTGGCGGCGGCGGCGCACCTGATCGCCGTCGGCCACCAGGCGCGAGTCGGAAACGCGGGTGTCGTGATCACCACAAAAGGGGCAATGCATTAAAGGCTACCCTGATTCAGCAAGATATCTTACCGGTGGAACATGGGTCGGCCAGTGTAACGATTCGGCACATAATCTGCAGTATTTCTTGCACTTTGCTCCCCAATCGCCTAATTCGGACCTAATCCGGCGCTGCCATACTGGCAGCGACTGACGCCTTCTTCATGACGCCATATTGCCACGGCATCCACCGCTAAAGGTCATCACCATGACACTACGATTTATGCATATACTCGGCGATACCCCTCTGCGCACCGGGCTGGCAGCGCGCCTGCGAGGTCCGCTGGGCAGGCTGAGCGCTATCGGCATGGCGCTGGCCATGGCCCCTCCGGCGCTCGCCGATGAAAACCTGCCTGCCCCGGTGCAGGCCCTTGCCAAGCAGGGCATCGAGATCCACGAGCGCTTTGACGCCCCCAGCGGGCTGACCGGCTTCGGTGCCAGCTCTCCCCAGGGCGAAGAGATGGCCGCCTATCTCACCCCGGACGGCGACCACGTCGTCGTGGGGACGCTGATGGACGCCGAGGGCAACGACCTCACCGAGCCCGAGCTCGACGAGCACGTTCGCGCCCCGCTGGAGGCCAAGACCTGGAGCCTGCTGGAAGACAGCCACTGGATTCAGGACGGCGATAAAGACGCCCCGCGCATCATCTATACCTTTACCGACCCCAACTGCCCCTACTGCCAGCAGCTGTGGGACGCCTCGCGTCCCTGGGTAGAAGCCGGCAAGGTGCAGATGCGCCACATCATGGTGGGCATTCTCGCCGCCGACAGCCCGGCCAAGGCCGCCACCATCCTCGCCTCGGACGACCCCTCGGCCACCCTGCGCAACCAGAAACAGGGCGAAGCCGTGACGCCCAGCGCCCAGCCCCAGAAGTTTGAAGAACAGGTCTACGCCAACAACCAGCTGTTTGAAGGCCTGGGGCTTTACGCCACCCCGACCAGCGCCTACCAGCGCGAAACCGACGGCGGCAGCACCCGCATCAAGCGAGTACAGGGCATGCCCGCCGACGACGCCCTGGTCAAGATGATGGGCAGTGAAAAACCCCAGTAACCCGAAACGCAACCCCAGGGCGCCTGGCGGCGCCCGTCGCGCGGCGAAGCCGCCCTCCCACAGGCCATATAGCATTCTCCGGCTTGCAGGTTATAGCCAGATAGCATCCCAGTAGGGATACTGGCCTATCTCATCGACCAGGCCAGCTCGCAGGGGATTGGCCACAACATAGCGCGCCACCTGCCGAATATTATCCTCATGACGCAGCGCGCGATCATGAAAGCCGTCCTCCCATACCGGTTGCCCTACGGCGATCGACACCTTGGATTTATACACCCTTACCGCACCGGACAAATCGCCCTCAAGCTGCAAAAGCCAGTGAACGTGATCCGGCATGACCACAAAAGCCTGAGTGGCGCCGTATCGACCAATGGCTTTTTCCCCGAATGTGCGGCATGCAGACCTTGCGTGAAGGTAGTCCAGAAATACAGGCTGTCGATTTCGAGTGCACATGGTGATGTGATAGCAGTAACCGGGGAGCGATAGCCGCCCCTTGCGAAGAGAGACGTAACCGGGAGTCGACATGGCAAACTCCTCCACCAGGCAATATCCTGCAGGGTAGTCGCTATTGCGAGGTTTTGTGGGAGGCCGGTTTACCGGGCGATGCAGGCCGAAGGCCTGCCGGGTGCTGGCTATGCAGACTGGCAACCCCAGGGCGCCTGACGGCGCCGTCGCGCGGCGAAGCCGCCCTCCTACAAGTTCAGCCTATCGCGCAGCGAAGCCGCCCTCCTACAAGTTCAGTAGCCAAGCTCCCACCGGCTCAGCGGTTCTACCGGGTTTTGTGGGAGGCCGGTTTACCGGGCGATGCAGGCCGAAGGCCTGCCGGATATTGGCTCTACAGACTGGCAACCCCAGGGCGCCTGACGGCGCCATCGCGCAGCGAAGCCGCCCTCCTGGTATGGATTGACCTGTCAACGACTGGCTGAGGCTAACTACATGCGATGCTCTCCATGCTCATGGCTCAGGAAGCGAAGGGCTGTTAGCGACGGTGGATCTCTCTGGTATTTGTGGGTTGGTTACCGACCTGTCATCACTTCGTCGCGGAGCTTCCCGGGTCTACAATCGAGGGTCACCTTACCCCGGAGGGCAGGGCCTCATAGGAGGAGCTGGGGTTCTCCTGTCGGCCCGACGCCCCCTGAGCCATGAACACGGGAACCGCACGGTTATGCCGTGGCCCGACTGCCGTGGGGCTTGCCCATGGCTTCACAGGCGATGGCCCACAAGAAGCCCGCCAACTCGCGAGCGACCGCCGTGGTCACTTGCTGTTTGGCCTTCCCCGTAGCGGCTAGCCGGCGATAACGGCCGCACAGGCGTTTCTGCGCCTCCCAGGCGATGGCTTGTACCATCGGGGACGTTCGCTCGGCACGCTGCTGGATAATACGAGTTTTGCGCGCCGGGTAGCGATAGCTCCAGGCCGACTCCACCAGCACACGCCTGACGTGACCGTTGCCCGTCTTGGTGATCCCGCCTTGTCGACGACTGCCGCCGCTGGAGTGCTCGCTGGGCACCAGGCCCAGGTAGGCCATGAGCTGACGGGGCGAGTCGAAGCGGCTGATATCGCCCAGCTCGGACAGCACGGTCATGGCGGTGATCAAGCTGACGCCGCGCAGCGCCATGAGCGCCTCCACCACGGGAGCCAGTGACCACTCGGTCAACGCGGCTCGCATCTGCTTTTCCAGGCCGGCCACACGACGCTCGGCTTCCCTGACGTTTTCGATGTACTCCTGCAACACAAGCTGTTGAATGGGCGAGTCGAATCGGACGGTTTCCAGCCAGCGGTAGTGTGCTGCTGTCCAACGGCTCTTGCCGGGATAGGGCTTGTTGTGGCGCAACAGGAACGCATTGAGACGTTGCCGTGCTCGGAGCTCGGCGGCCTTCATGTCTTCTCGCGCCCGTGTTAAGTCGCGTATGGCCTCCTGTTCAGCCGTTGGCACCCATACGGCCGTCAGTTCCCCGGCACGTGACAGGCGAGCCAGCAACACGGCGTCTCGTCGATCGGTTTTCACCCTGTCCCCCGGCCGCTGGGGAATCAGCGACGGCGCCACCACCTCACTATCATGCCCGCTAGCCTGGATCTGATGATAAATGCCGTAGCCGCATGGCCCCGCCTCGTAGCAGAACAGCAGCGGCTGCCCGGCAAAGCGTTCGCTCATTTGCCGAATCAGCTGATCGATGGCCTTGGGCTCGTTGGGTATTTCCCCCAGGAATTCAGGCGCTTGTCGACCTTCTTCTGCAACGGCGACAGAGATGCTGACCTTGTGGACGTCCAGCCCGATGTAGGCGGCATGGCCGCTGCCGACGGCGTTGAGCCGCTTTGCGGCTTCACTTTCTACAAGAACGGGATTTGTTGCGTTAGACTGTTTCATGACCTGCCTCCTTCAATATTGGCACTGTGTTGTGGTCCCTACTTCAACATAACCCACGACGTTGAAGCGGGGCAGGTCCATCCATCATGTCTACAGGTTCAGCAGCCTCTCACAGATTCAGCAGCCAAGCTCCCACCGGCTCAGCGGTTCTACCGGGTTTTGTGGGAGGCCGGTTTACCGGGCGATGCAGGCCGAAGGCCTGCCGGGTGCTGGCTATGTAGCCTGGCAACCCCAGGGCGCCTGACGGCGCCGTCGCGCGGCGAAGCCGCCCTCCCACAAGTTCAGCAGCTTCTCACAGGTTCAGCAGCCAAGCTCCCACCGGCTCAGTGGCTCTACCGGGTTTTGTGGGAGGCCGGTTTACCGGGCGATGCAGGCCGACGGCCTGCCGGATATTGGCTCTACAGACTGGCAACCCCAGGGCGCCTGGCGGCGCCCGTCGCGCGGCGAAGCCGCCCTCCCACAAGTTCAGCAGCTTCTCACAGGTTCAGCAGCCAACCTCCCATCAGCTCAGTGGCTCTACCGGGGTTTGTGGGAGGCCGGTTTACCGGGCGATGCAGGCCGACGGCCTGCCGGATATTGGCTCTACAGACTGGCAACCCCAGGGCGCCTGGCGGCGCCCGTCGCGCGGCGAAGCCGCCCTCCCACAAGTTCAGCAGCTTCTCACAGGTTCAGCAGCCAACCTCCCATCAGCTCAGTGGCTCTACCGGGGTTTGTGGGAGGCCGGTTTACCGGGCGATGCAGGCCGAAGGCCTGCCGGATGCTGGCCCTGCAGCCTGGCAACCCCAGGGCACCTGTCGGCGCCCGTCGCGCGGCGAAGCCGCCCTCCTACAAGTTCAGTGCTCTCACACAGGCTCAACAGCCTCTCTTCCTCAAGTTCAGTAGCCTCTCACAGGTTCGCCGAAGGCCTGCCGAAACGCGTATCCACAAAAAACCCCGCTACCAATGGCAGCGGGGTTGATCGTGCCGGCAAGCAAAGCGGCTTAGTCGTCGATGCCGTCCGGATGCTCGCCGAAGTTTTCGTGGTCCCCCAGACGCTTGCCGTCGACTTCCTTGCCGTAAAAGCCCTGGTGCTGGTGGAACAGTTCCTGGGTTTCGTCAAGCGAGTCCACCGTGCGGCGGCGCGGGTCCTGGGGGCGTTCGTGGCTGTTGACGAAGGCCGCCACGTCCCAGGCCTGCTGCTCGCTCAGCGAGTACGACTTGCTCAGCGGCATATTGGCGTGGATGAAGTTGGCGGCGGTATTGACCCGGTGCATGCCCGCCCCCCAGTTGTAGGCGCCGTCGCCCCACAGCGGCGGAAACACCTGGCGTTCGCCGACTTTCTGCCCTTCGCCGTTGTCGCCGTGGCACACCGCGCACTGGTTGGCGTAAACCTCGGCGCCGCGCTTGCGGTCGGGTTCTTTCTCGGGATCGTCAAGAGTGGGGTAGCTGCGCCCGGGCATCGAGGTATTGTTGGGCGCGTCGGTGGCCATCCAGTGCAGATAGGTCTGCAGGGCGACCAGCACGTCGCTGCCCTTTTCCGGCGCCTTGCCGTTCATCGAGTAGGTGATACAGCCCTGGATGCGGTCGGACAGGGTGTTGACCATGTCGTTTTTGCCGCGATAGGCGGGATAGACGCCGAAGGCTGCCCACATGGGCGCAGAGTGCGCCAGCCGGCCGGCGTCCAGGTGGCAGTTGGCGCAGTTCTGCTCGTTGAACACGTTTTCGCCGCGCAGCGACTGGGTGTTGATGAAGAGATCGCGCCCCCGGCGCACCATGTCGTCATACTGGCTGTCGCCCAGCTCGGCCTCCGCCGGCGGCGTGAACGTGACTTCGCCCTCGGGCGGGTCGGGCAGCTGGATCTGGTAGTCGCGCTCCACCTCGCCGCTTTGCGCCAGTGCCACCAGCGAGAACCCCAGCGCCGAGGCGCTCAGAGCAGAAACGACGCCACCGGTGATGAGCCAATGGGATATATGCAGGTTCATTGGGCGCTCTCCTCTTGCTCGTTACCGCGCGCTTCCAGGCGCTCGGGAAGCGTGGCGTAGTATTCCGCGATCATGTCGATCTGGCTGTCATCCAGGCGATTGGCGACGCCTGCCATCAGCTCGTTGGGGTCGTTGTGGCGCTGGCCTTCGCGCCAGTGCTCAAGCTGCGTCTTGAGGTAGGCTGCGTGCTGGCCGGCCAGCGGCGGGAAGCTGTCGCCCACGCCCTGGCCGTTGGGGCCGTGGCACTGGCTGCAGGCGGGAATAAAGTTGCCGTCTTCCCAGTCGCCGCGCTCGGCCAGCCACTCGGCGGCGTTGTCCGGGTCGGCGGCGTGGTAGGCGGTGGGCAGCTCGGGCCAGGGCTCAAGCTCGGCGTAATAGGCCGCCACGTCGGCCATGTCCTGGTCATCGAGCGTACCGAGAATCGGCGCCATACTGGCGTTGTGGCGCTTGTCGGCCTTCATGTCGTGCAGCTGCTTGACCATATAGGCTTCCGGCAGGCCGGCAAGCCGCGGCCAGGACTCTGTGTCGGGGTTGTTCTTGCCCATGCCGTCTTCCTGGTGGCAGGCGACGCAGACGCGCGCCACCTCCTCCCCTTTCTCCGGATCGCCTTCCAGCGCCGTGGCGGCGCCGGCATAGACGCCGGCGCCCAATAGCAGGCCAAGCCCGCCAAGCATCTTTTTGTTCATCACGATCTCCCTTGCATTATTGTTTTCCCGGCAGTGCTTTGCCGGGATACTACGGTGCCCTGTCGCCGTGATCAGGGGCCACGGCCGGCACAAACAGTTCGACGCTGAGGCCTTCGCCGGGGGGACTGTGAAACGCCAGCCGGCCGCCGAAGCGCTCGACGATGGCGGCGACAATGGCAAGCCCCAGCCCGCTGCCTCCGGCGCGGCTGTCGCGCCAGAAGCGCCGGGTCAGCTGCGAAAGCCCCTGGGGCGAAAGCCCCGCGCCCTCGTCGCGCACGCAAAACGCCAGCTCAGCGGTATGCCCGGAGGCCGCGCCGCCCTCCGGAGCGTTGTTGTCTATCCAGCGCGCCTCCAGCCGGACCGGGGTTTCCGGCGGGCCGTGGCGCAGGGCGTTGTCGAGCACGTTGCGCAGCGCCGTCACCGCCAGCTCGTGGGGCATCAGCAGCTTCGCGCCGGGCCACTCGGCGGGCAGCCTGACGCGCTCGGGGTGGCCGGTATCCTCTACCGCGCACTGGGCGACAGAAGCGGCGTCGCAGGATGGCTCCTGCCAGGGCTTGCGCCCCTCGACCCGGGCCAGCAGCAGCAGCTGGTCCAGGGTGCGATTGAGCCGCACGATCCCCTGCTCGGCGTAGTCCAGCGCGTCGATCGCGGCCTGCCCCTTGACCCTTTTCGCCACCTGGACGTGGGTCTTGATCGCGGTCAGCGGGGTGCGCAGCTCGTGGGCGGCGTCGTTGGTGAAGCGCTGCTCCCGGGCAAACGCCTCGTCCACCCGCACGAGCAGTGAGTTGAGCGTTGCCACCAGCGGGCGCAGCTCCGCCGGCAGCCCCTTCAGCGCCACCGGCGCGAGCGTGTCCGGGTCACGCCGGGCCAGCGATTCGCGCAGCCGGGAAAGCGGCGCCAGCCCGCGCCACACCGCCACCCACAGCGCCACCAGGCTGCCCACCAGCGCCACAATGAACGGCACCACCGCCACCCACAGCACGCCGCTCATCACAGTGTCGCGCTCGTCCATGCGATCGGCGGTGGTGATCGTCAGCCCGCCGCGCCGATAGGTGAACACCCGCCAGGTCACGCCATCCTCGCGGCGATAGGCGTGGCCCGGCTCCCGGGGGTCGAGCACGCCCTCCAGGTCGCTGTGGGTGCGCGCCATGATTTCGCCCCTGGGAGAATGCACCTGGCAGGCCAGCCCCTCGATGGGAGGGATCGACAGCGAGCGCCGATCGGCCTGCTGCCACGCTTCCGGCGGCAGCTGCAGCATCAGCCCCGCGACCATCCGCGCCGACTGCGCCAGACGCTGGTCCAGCGTCTCCACCAGCTTGTCCTCCAAATCCTTCGCCAGCCAGGCCGCCGCGCTGGCCCAGAACAGCGCAAGCGCAAGGCCCAGCGTCAGCAGCAGACGCGCGCGCAGGCTCAAGGCGACGGCCCCTTTCTTCCGGCGTCCGGTAGCGCCACGGCGTCGGCCCGGCCCAGGCGATACCCCAGGCCGCGCACGGTTTCAATCACGCCGGCGCCCAGCTTGCGGCGCAGGTGGTGAATATGAACGTTGAGGGCGTTGCTCTCGACGTCGTCGTTCAGCCCGTAGAGGCTATCCTTGAGCTGCCCGGCCGAGAGCACGCTGCGCGGAGCGTACAAAAACGCCTCCAGCAGCACCAGCTCCCGGCGGGAAAGCGCTACCGGCTCGCCGCCCACGCACACCCGGCGGGCCGCGGGGTCCAGGCTCAGCTCGCCGTGGTACAGCACGCCGCTGGCACGCCCGGCCGCCCGGCGCAAAAGCGCGTACAGCCTGGCCACCAGCTCGTCCAGGTCGAACGGCTTGACCAGATAGTCATCGGCGCCGCCGGAGAGCCCGTCCACCCGGTCGCGCACGGCGTCCCGGGCGGTGAGAATCAGCACCGGCG